>NZ_CP076326.1:0-663335 GCF_018771565.1 Thermoflexus hugenholtzii
GAGGTGAGGAGGGATGAGCGCGGAGACCCCCATGCTGGCCCAATATCGCCGCATCAAGGCCCGCTTCCCCGACGCCATCGTCATGTTCCGGCTGGGCGATTTCTACGAGATGTTCGAGGAGGACGCGAAGATCGCCGCCCGGGAGCTGGAGCTGGCCCTCACCTCCCGTGCCTTCTCCAAGGACGTCCGCCTCCCCATGGCCGGGGTCCCGGCCCACCACGTCACCTCGTATATCGGCAAGCTCATCGCCAAGGGCTATAAGGTTGCCGTCGTCGAGCAGCTCGAGGATCCCAAGAAGGTCAAGCGCCTGGTCAAGCGGGATGTGGTGCGGGTGATCACCCCGGGCACGGTGGTGGAGGAGGCGCTGCTCCGGGACCGGCTGGAGAACTACCTCGCGGCCGTCGCCCCATCCCCCGACGGCCAGGCCTTCGGCCTGGCGGCCATGGATCTCTCCACCGGGGAGTTCTTCACCACTCAGCTGGAGGGTCCGGAGGCGGAGCAGGCTCTGATGGAGGAACTGGCCCGCCTGAGCCCGGCCGAGCTGGTGCTCCCGGAATCCCGCGCGCGGGAGGAGGCCTGGATCGCCCGCCTGAAAGGGGAGCGCACCGTCCGCATCTCCCCGGTGGCCGACGCGGCCTTCGACCCGGAGCAGGCCCGTCGATCCCTCCTGGAACATTTCGGGGCGGCCTCCCTGCAGCCCTTCGGCTGCGAGGGGTTGCCCTGGGCCATCGCCGCCGCCGGCGCCGCCCTCCACTACGTGAAATCCTCCCAGATCTCCGACCTCCGCCACCTGCGCCACCTCAGCACCTATCATCGGGATGCCTTCATGGGGCTGGATCCCATCACCCGGCGCAACCTGGAGCTCACCGAGACCATCCGGGAGCGCCGGACGGAGGGGAGCCTGTTCGCCGTCCTCAACCATACGGTGACCGCCATGGGGGCACGGCTGCTGCGCCGCTGGCTCCTCCAGCCCCTGGTGGACATTGAGGCCATCCGGATGCGCCTGGATGCGGTGGAGGAGCTGGTCCGCGACGCCCTGCTCCGCCAGGATCTGCGGCGGCTGCTGGACGGCCTTTACGACGTGGAGCGGCTGGTAGGCCGCATCGGCTTCGGCAACGCCAACGCCCGGGACCTGGTGGCCCTCAAGCGGACGCTGCAGCGGATCCCGCAGATCCGAAGCCGGCTGCTGTGGGTTCAATCGGCTCGCCTGCAGGCCCTGCGGGACGCCCTGGATCCATGCGTGGAGGTGGTCTCGCTGATCGACCGGGCCATTGTGGATGATCCCCCCATCCTGCTCCGGGAGGGCGGCCTGATCAAGCCCGGCTACCACGAGGAGCTGGACCGGCTGCGCCGCGCGGAGGAGGAGGGCCGGCGCTGGCTGGCGGAGCTGGAGCAGCGGGAACGAGCCCGCACCGGCATCGAAAGCCTCCGCGTCCGTTACAACGAGATCTTCGGGTTCTTCATCGAAGTCCCTCGATCGAAGGCCAACCAGGTGCCCGCCGACTACGAGCGGCGGGCGACCATCACCCACGCCGAGCGGTTCGTCACCCCGGAGCTCAAGGCCCGGGAGACGGAGATCCTGGCGACCCGGGAGCGGATCGAGGACCTGGAATACGAGCTCTTCGTGGAGGTGCGCGGCAAGGTCGCCGAGCACATCGAGCGCCTGCAGGGGGTGGCCCGCCACCTGGCCGAGCTGGACGTCTACCAGGCCCTGGCGGAAGCCGCCGCCCGCTACGGCTACACGCGCCCCATCGTTGAGGAGAGCGACCGCATTGAGATCCGGGAGGGCCGCCATCCCATGGTCGAGCGTTGCCTCCCGCCCGGCGAGCCCTTCGTGCCCAACGATGCAGAGCTCAGCCACGCCCGCCGCCTGATCATCCTCACCGGCCCCAACCTGAGCGGCAAATCCGTCTATATCCGGCAGGTGGCCCTCATCGCCCTCATGGCCCAGATGGGCTCCTTCGTGCCCGCCCGCTCCGCCCGCATCGGGGTGGTGGATCGTCTCTTCGCCCGGGTGGGGGCCAGCGACGACATCACCGCCGGGATCTCCACCTTCATGGCGGAGATGATGGAGACCGCCTACATCCTCCACCACGCCACCCCCCGCTCCCTGGTGATCCTGGACGAAGTGGGGCGGGGGACCAGCACCTATGACGGGATGAGCCTGGCCTGGGCGGTGGCCGAGGCCCTCCACGATGAGGTGCAGGCCCGGACCCTCTTCGCGACGCATTACCATGAGCTGACCCGGCTGGCGGAGCAGCTGGAAGGGGCCTGCAACCTGACCATGGCGGTGCGGGAGGTGGGGGATCAGGTGGTGTTCCTGCGGCGGGTGGTGCCGGGGGCAGCCGACAAATCCTATGGGATCCATGTGGCCCGCCTGGCCGGCCTGCCGGACTGGGTGATCCGGCGGGCGCAGCAGATCCTGGCGGAGCTCGAGGGCGCCCGGCGCGGCCCGGAGCTTCCAGCCGCCCGACCGGAGCAGCCCCCGGCCCTCCCCCGGGAGTTCGAGGAGGCCTACCGCCTGCTGCAGGAGCTCCTCGGGCTGGATCTGGTCAACATGACCCCGTTGCAGGCCCTCCTGGTCCTGAACGAGTTCCAGACGCGGTGGCGCCAGCTCCTGTCCCTCCGGGGGGAGCCTCGCTGATCTTACAGATCCAGTGGCGCCTCCGCGAGGGCCTCCAGCTGGGGAAGGGTCAGCCGGTGCCGGCGCAGGGCGCGGGCCAGAAGGAGCATCTCCTCAATCTGCCGACGGCTCTCCCCGTCAAAGCGGTTCTCCCGGGCCCGATACAGGACCGGCCAGGGCATCCCCCGCCGGGCGGCCTCCTGGCGCAGCCCCTCCAGGACCTGGGCGACAGGCGGGGGGAGCATCCGCTCCAGCCAGGCGGCCGCCCAGTCCTCTTCCGAATCCGGGCGGATCTGCAGAGCGGGCCCGGCCTCCACCCACACTCCCCCTGCGCAACGTTGCCAGGTCGGCGCCGCGACGTAGGCCTCCATCGCATCCAGGTCCAGGTCCCGCACCAGGAGCTCCACCCGCTCCCCTTCCGGCGTCATCCCCGCCAGCTCGGCCCGGGGCTCCTCATAGCCGAAGCGGGCCAGCCAGAGGGTCACCCACGGGGCCCGGATCACCCCGCCGCGTTCCATACGGACCTGATGGGGGATCACCCGCCGGGGCTGAGTCCACTCGGGGAAAGCCAAAGCGACCTCCACGGGGCCGGGGGCGAGGATCTCCTCCCCGCGGCGTGAAAGGATCCCCCGAAGCGCTTCTGAGGAGAAAGGCGGGGCGACCCCCCACAGGAGGATCCGCCCCGCCCGAAGGGTGGCAAAGGCCGGCAGCCGGAGCATCGCCTCAGGCGGGCTGGAGGGCGGCCATGGTGCTGCGGATGAGCTGGACCGACCGCTCGAGCATGGCGCGCTCCTCCTCGTTGAGGGGCAGCTCGATGATCTGCTCCACGCCCTTGCGGCCCAGCTTCACCGGGACCCCGAAGCAGATGTCGTGGAGGCCGTATTCGCCCTGCAGATACACCGAGCAGGGGACGATCAGCTTCTGGTCCTTGAGGATGGCCTCCACCATCTGGGCCACCGCCGCGCCGGGGGCGTAGTAGGCGCTCCCCGTCTTGAGCAAGCTCACGATCTCCCCGCCGCCCTTGCGGGTGCGGTCAACGATGGCGTCGATCTTCTCCTTGGGGAGCAGCATGGAGATGGGGATGCCGGCCACGGTGGTGAAGCGCACCATCGGGACCATCTCGTCCCCGTGTCCGCCCAGCACCATGGCCTGGACGTTCTCCACCGCCACGTCCAGCTCCATGGCGATGAAGGTGCGCATGCGGGCGCTGTCCAGGATCCCGGCCTGCCCGATGACCCGCTCCCGGGGGAGGCCGGAGAGCTTGTAGGCCAGGTAGGTCATGGTGTCCAGCGGGTTGGTCACCACGATGTAGATCGCGTTCGGGGAGAGAGGGACCGCTTTGCTGATCACGTCCCGGATGATGTTGGCGTTGACGTTGACCAGGTCCTCCCGGCTCATCCCGGGTTTGCGGGGAACACCGGCGGTGATGACCACGATGTCGGAGTTCGCCGTCGGCTCGTAGTCCGTGGTCCCGATGAGGCGGGTGTTGTAGCCGACGATGGGACCGGCCTGCATGAGGTCAAGGGCTTTCCCTTTCGGCATGCCTTCGGTCTGGGGGATGTCCACCAGCACGATGTCCCCGAGCTCCCGCTCCGCCAGCCAGTGGGCCGTCGTGGCGCCCACGTTCCCCGCACCGACAATCGTGATCTTGGGGCGCATGGGGATTCCTCCTTCGGATTGTAAAACCCTTCACGAAGATTATAGCCGAATTCCGGGATCTGGGGATCGTCATCCCGAGCGATCATCGTAGAGGGCGGAGAGGGGGAGACGGGAAGCCGTCGCCAGCCGCCATGCCAGGGCGAGGGCCCCGAGGCTGAGGGCGGCGGCCATCCCCAGCCAGAGCGGATCCCCGGAGCGCAGATAGGCCCCGACGGCGTTGGCGATCAGCACGTGGACCAGACGGGCGAGGGTGCTCACGGCGAAGGCGGGGCCGAGGGGGAGCGGAGAAAGCCCGACGGCCCACGCCAGGAGATCGTCCGGCGTGAAGGGCAACAGGAAGACGATCAGGATGAGGACCAATCCGTAGCGCCGGAGCAGACGATCCATCCGTTCCAGCCGATGGGCCGGAAGCCCGGCCATGAGCAACGGGCGGCCCAGGACACGGGCCACGGCCATGGTGAGTCCGTTGCCCAGGCTGACCCCGATCCAGGTGATCAGGGAGCCCCACCAGGGCCCGAACCAGTAGCCGCTGATCCACCCCAGCAACGCCCCCGGCAACGGCGCGAGGATCACCTGCAGGGCGTTCAACCCGATGAGGAGGATGACGCCCGTCGCCCGGTTGGCCGCCAGCCATGCCTCCAGCCGCTCCCGCTCGGCCACCAGGGGCCACAGATGGGGGAAGAGGAGGAGGCCGCCGGCGGCCAGGGCGATGAGCCCTGCGCCCCGCAACCACAGGCCGACTCGGGGTCCGCGAGGAAGCAGGCGGGACACTCGAATCCTCCACACGGGCAAGGGACGGGGGCTGGGAACACGCGGGGGGTGGCCCCCTCGGACCACCCCCCGCAGTCGGGACGGGCGGATTTGAACCGCCGACCCCTGCAACCCCATTGCAGTGCGCTAACCTGGCTGCGCCACGTCCCGATCCGTTTTCAATTATAGCCCTCTCCCTGGGATCCGGCAAGCCTGGGGCGCTCTTCGATGCTGGCGGAAGCCGGGCGGAGGAGGGAACCAGTGGGCCAGACCATCCGCTCCGGTGGCAGCCGGTCCAGTTCACCCTCCGGGAAGGGGACCTCGCCGCTGAAGTAGAGCACATCCACCTCGCCGTCGTAGCGATAGCGCCGCCGCACCCACCCCGGGCCGACCCGCATCACCACGTCGAACCAGACCAGGGCGTTCTCCACGTCGAAGGCCTCGCCCAGGACCCAGGAGGGGGAATCCGACGGCAGGGTCGGCCGGAGGCGGCCCATCGCCCGCTCCCACAACCGCTGGCGCCGGGCCTCCGGGGAGAGAGGCGCTTCCCGAGAAGCTGTCGAACGCTTCCAGAAACCCATGGGATCGTTCCCTCCGCTTCGCCTCCGGGCGGTGGTGATCCGTCAACGGGTGTGTCCCAGAATCGTAGGACAACTGCTCGCAGTTGTCCTACAAAGCGGCCAGGCCCGACCAAATTGGGACACACCCACGTCAACGGGCCTCCGCCGGCTCCTCCACCAGGCGCTCGGTGACGCCGAGGATGTGATACCCGGCGTCGACGAAGATCACCTCGCCGGTGATGGCGGCCGCCCGGTCGCTGCACAGCCAGGCGGCCAGTGCCCCCACGTCCTCGATGGTGACGTTGCGCCGCAGGGGGACGATCTCCCGGAACAGGCTGTAAAGGGAACGGAACCCCGGGATGCCGGTGGCCGCGAGGGTCCGGATGGGGCCGGCGGAGATGGCGTTGACCCGGATGCCCTTCGGCCCCAGGTCATAGGCCAGGTAACGGACCGAGGCCTCCAGGGCGGCCTTGGCCACGCCCATCACGTTGTAGTGCGGGACCACCTTCTCCGAGCCGTAGTAGGTCAGGGTGAGCAGCGCCCCGCCGTTCTTCATCAGGGGCGCGGCCTCCCGGGCCAGGGCGGTGAAGGAATACACGCTCACGTCCATCGCGATGCGGAACCCTTCGCGGGAGGTCAGGTAATACGGTCCGCTCAGCTCCTCCCGCTTCGCGAAGGCCACGGCGTGGACCAGGATGTCCAGCCGGTCGTAGGCCTGGCGGTATTTCTCGAAGAGGGCGGCGATCTGTTCGTCATCGCTCAGATCGCACGGCTCGATGAAGGACGCCCCCACGCTCTCCGCCAGGGGACGCACCCGCCGCTCCAGGGCCGGCCCGGCGTAGGAGAAGGCCAGGGTGGCCCCCTCCGCATGCATCGCCTTGGCGATGCCCCAGGCGATGGAGTGATCGTTCGCCACCCCGAAGATCAAGGCGATCTTCCCATCCAGCAGCCCCATGGAGGCCTCCCTCGAAGAGGTGATGCGCATCCAATTATAGAGGCCCTGACGGCAGCGCGGCCGCCGGCGGCCGGCCAGGCGTCCCTCCCTTAGGTGGAGGTCAGGGTCCGCACGTGCAGGATCTCCTCCTTTCCGATCGGCCGAACCTCATCCCGGCTCAGGGTAACCACCGCCACCGTCTTCCCGTCGCCCGTCACGAACTCCACCTCGAATCCGATCCCCTCCCCGTAAACGTGCACCACGACTCCTACATCTCCGGCCCGTAAGCCGTGCTCCGGCAGATCCCGCATCAGTACCACACTGTCTAGTTCTCGGATCATCGCTCATTCCTCCTCTCGAGGATAGGCGGTAACCAGCCGCGGCTGATCTTGACCCGCTTCCACAATCCATATCGTTCGAATCCACACCAATTCCCCTTTTGGTGTCCGCAGCTGACCATCCACGACATATTTGCTGCCGTATGGCGTCTCAAGGATGCCTCTCCCGAGGCCCTCCCGAGCAACTTCCAGGAGCGCCTCCTGCAGAAGCTCTGGGTCTTTCATTGAACCCAAGGGCACGGAAGAACCTGGCCTTTGCCCTGCCGACGCTGTGTGTTTCCGACAGCAGATATCGAGTGATCTTGGACAAAGGGACGTAGGCGTTTCCGGCATTCGGGAGCGGCATTGGAAGGCTCCACAAATGGCGATGGCTGTCTCTCGCGGCGATCCGGGGGCGCGGCACCCCACCGGATGAACCCATAGCCCGATGAAGGAGGCGCCCGCTCTTCATTTTAACCAAGCCACTGATTCGGCGGGCCAATGGCGTCCACGAATCGAGGCGCGGATGCCCGGACAGGTCCTTCCGCCTTCATCGGGGCTTACCCGGAGAGCGGCCTCTGCCGATGCGAGGGATGTGTTTTCGATCTCACGCCGATTGGAAATCGGCCTTCCGGGGCGCTGGCGCGCCGGGCGTCGGCCTCCGCCGACGCGAAGGGTGTTTTCGGTCGGCGCAGGCCGACCGTTGGCCGAAAGGCCTTTCGCGCCGATTGAAATCGGCCTCTCAAGGCGCTGGCGCGCCGGGCGTCGGCCTCCGCCGACGCAAGGGGGGCTTTCCGGTCGGCGCAGGCCGACCATCGGCTGAAGGCCTCCCCAGGCCGAATTCATTCGGCGCCCAGGCCGACCGCACCAGCAACCCGGGACATCCCTCACATGTCGCGGGCCTTGTCATCGGGTTCCCCCTTGAGTTACAATGAACCCTGAGATCGAAATCGGGCGGCCGGGGCGTCCGGCTCCAGCCGTGGCGCGGGAGGGGCACCTTTCCATTCACAGGAGGCCGGGATGCTGGACAGGCTTCAACGCCTGCAGGAGGCCCTTCAGGCTCACGTGCGCCCGGCCACCTTCCCGGTGGCGATCCGGATGATCGCCCCGGGGGAGCCGTGGCCGGAGAAGACCCGCTTCCCCAAACGGGATTTCGGCCAGCAGATCGCCATCTGTCAGGGCTTCGCCATCGCCCGTCATTACGGTTGGATCATCGGGATGCGAGGGGAGGACCTCTCCTGCCCCCTCGCCAAAGCCGTGTGGGGCTTTGAACCGTTGCTCGATTACTACCTCAACGGCATGACCTGCGCCGGGATGTATACGGAAACCCCGGCCGCCGGAGCGGTGAGCGAGGCCCAGGTCGACAAATGGGAATACCGCCAGTGGGAAGGCGTCGTCGCCGCTCCCCTCCATCGCACCACCTTCGAGCCCCATGTGATCCTCATCTACGGGAACTCCGCCCAAGTCATGCGCCTGGTGGTCGCCCGTCTCTGGAAGACGGGAGGGCGTCTCACCTCCTCTTTCTCCGGGCGCATCGACTGCGCCGACGCGGTGATCACCGCCATGAAGACCGATGAGTGCCAGGTCATCCTCCCCTGCTACGGCGATCGGGTCTTCGGCCAGGCCCAGGACGACGAGATGGCCTTCACCATCCCGAACAGCAAGATCGAGTGGATCGTCGAGGGGCTGGAGGGCACCCACAAGGGCGGCATCCGCTATCCCATCCCCAGGTTCCTCCGCTACACCGGGATCTACCCCGATCATTACATGGAGATGGAGCGCCAGTGGAGGGAAAAGAAAGAAGCGGCAGCCTCAGGATGAACAACCGCTCAGGAGGCAGCGATGGCGGTCGAGGTAAAAGAGTTCCTTCCGATCACCCAGCGCCATGAGGACCTCGGGCTCTCCGATGAGACCGTCCTCCGGATGTATTACCACCTCCTCCTCTCCCGCCGGCTCGACGAGCGCTGTTGGGTTCTTCAGCGCCAGGGCCGCGTCCCCTTCCACATCTCCGGCATCGCCCACGAAGGCATCGGGGTGGGGGCCGCCTACGCCCTGCGCAAAGGGTTCGACATCGTGCACCCTTACTATCGGGACCTCGCCCTCTCCATCGCCCTAGGGATGAAGCCGGTGGAGTTCATGCTCGCCCTCTACGGGAAGAAAGGCGATCCCCACAGCGCCGCCCGCCAGATGCCCTCCCACTTCAGCCTCTGCCACCTGAACATCATCTCCGGCTCCAGCCCCGTCGCCACCCAGCTCCCTCAGGCCGCCGGCATCGCCTTCGCGGAGATCCTCAAGCAGAAGCTCCGGCCCCAGCTGGAGGCCGCCGGGTTCCGGGTGAGCCGGGAGATGCGGGTGGTCCTCACCTCCACCGGTGAGGGCAGCACCAGCGAGGGCGACTTCCACGAGGCCCTGAACTGGGCCGGCATCTACAGGCTCCCCCTCGTCGTCCTGGTCCACAACAACCAGTATGCGATCTCCGTCCCGGTCTGGAAGCAGATGGCTGTGAAGCGCGTCGCCGACCGGGCCGCCGCCTACGGGATCCATGGGGCCGTCGCAGACGGCGGAAACGTCCTGGAGGTCTATCAGGTGGTCAAGGAGGCGGTGGACCGGGCGCGGGCGGGGGAGGGGGCAACCCTCATCGAGGCGGTGACCTACCGGTGGACGCCTCACTCGTCCGATGATGACGACCGGACCTACCGGACGCGGGAGGAGGTGGAGCAGGGCAAGCTGCGGGATCCGCTGCCGCGGCTGCGGGACTATCTCTACCGGCGGGGCTTGCTCACCCAGCGGGAGGAGGACGAGCTGGAGGAGCGGGTTCGGGCGGAGGTGGACGAGGCCCAGCGGCAGGCGGAGGAAGCCCCTTATCCGGCCCCTGAGGAGGCCCTGGCCCCTGTCTTCGCCACGGAGGACCGCTCCGGCTGGTGGGGGGAGTGAAAGCGCCCCGCGTCTTCGTCGAACCCGGATAGGTCGTTCTTTTTCTCGAACGAACGTTTGGAGGGAAGAACATGCCGGAGAAGACGCTGATCGAGGCGATCCGGGAGGCCATAGATGAGGAGATGGCCCGGGATCCGCGGGTCTTCGTGGTCGGGGAGGATGTGGGTCCGCGGGGCGGGGTGTTCCGGGCCACCATGGGCCTGTGGCAGAAATACGGGGAGTGGCGGGTGATCGACTCCCCGCTGGCGGAGCTCTCCATCGTGGCCATCGGCATCGGGGCCGCCCTCAACGGCTTCCGCCCGATCTGTGAGATCCAGTTCGCCGATTTCATCCATCCCGCCTTCAACCAGATCGTCAACGAGGCCGCCCGCTTCTTTTACCGCTCCGGGGGCGTCTACAACGTCCCCATGGTCATCCGCGCTCCTTACGGGGGTGGGATCAGCGGCGGTCTCTACCACAGCCAGAGCGTGGAGGCCTTCTTCGCCCATGTGCCCGGCCTGAAGGTGGTCATCCCCTCCAACCCCTACGACGCCAAGGGGCTGCTGAAGGCGGCCATCCGCGATCCGAACCCCGTGCTCTTCTTTGAGCCCAAGAAAGGCTATCGATTGATCAAGGGGGAGGTCCCTGAGGGCGACTACATCGTCCCCATCGGCCCGGCGAAGGTGACCCGGGAGGGGAGCGACCTCACCGTCTTCGCCTACGGGATGATGCATTACTACGCCCTCCAGGCGGCCGAGATGGTGGCCAAGGAGGGGATCGACGTGGAGGTGGTGGATCTGCGGACCCTGGCCCCGGTGGACAAGACGACGATCCTCAACTCGGTGAAGAAGACGGGGAAGGCCCTCATCGTCTACGAGGACAACCTGACCCTGGGCTATGGGGCGGAGGTGGCGGCCATCCTGGCCGAGGAAGGTTTCGAATACCTGGACGGCCCGGTGATGCGGCTGGCGGGGCCGGATGTGCCGGGGGTGCCCTTCAGCCCGCCCATGCAGGACTTCTTTATGCCCAGCCCCCAGAAGATCGCCGAGGCCATCCGGCGCCTGGCTCGATATTGAGGGACGCCCGCCATCCTCCTCAGGAGGCCTTCCGATGCCGACCCAGGTGATCATGCCCCAGCTGGGAGAGAGCGTGGTGGAGGGGAAGATCCTCCGCTGGCTGAAGCGGGAGGGGGAGCCGGTCCGTCAGTTCGAGCCCCTGCTGGAGGTGGAGACGGAGAAGGTGACCACCGAGGTGACGGCGCCGGCGGATGGGGTGCTGCTCAAGATCTATTTCCCCGAGGGCGTCACTGTGCGGGCGGGGACGCTGATCGCCATGGTGGGACAGCCGGGGGAGCCGGTCCCCGAGCGGCCCTACCGGGTGGGCCACGGTGGGGAGATCGAGCCCCTGGAGGAGGCCCCGGCCGTCGCGCCCGCAGCCGCTGGTCTCCCGCCCGCCCCGGAGCCGGCCCCGGCGGGCCGCCGGGAGGGTGGTCCGCGCATCTCCCCGGTGGTGGCGAAGATGGCCGCCGAATACGGGATCGATCTCTCCAAGGTCCCGGGCACCGGGGAGGGCGGCCGCGTCACCAAGAAAGATCTCCTGGCTTACATTGAGCGGATGAAGCTCCAACCCGTCGGCGCTCCGACAGCCCCTCGGGAGGCGGAGCTGCCGCCCTGGGAGCAGCCGGGGACCGGGGAGCTGTTCCGGCCTACCGAGGAGGTGTTGCGGGCCGCTCCGGCCCCGGCCGCGCCTCCTGCGCCCGCGGCCCCGCCGCCCCCGCCCGCTGCCCCGGCGATGCCCTATGAGATCCTCCCGCTCACCTCGATACGTCGGGCCATCGCCGAGCACATGGTCCGCTCCAAGCACACCTCTCCCCATGTCACCACCGTCTTCGAGGTCGACATGAGCCGGGTGATGGCCCATTATGAGGCCAACCGGGCGGCCTTCGAGCGGGAGGGGGTGCGCCTGACGCTCACGCCGTATTTCATCATGGCCGCCCTGGCTGCCCTCAAAGCCTACCCGATCCTCAACAGCACGTGGACCGAGGAGGGGATCCGGGTCTACAAGGTTTACCACATCGGGGTGGCGGTCTCCCTGGGGGAGGAAGGGCTGATCGTGCCGGTGATCAAGAACGCGGACACCTATAGCCTGATCGGGCTGGCCCGGGCGGTCAACGATCTGGCGGAGCGGGCCCGCAAGCGTCAGCTGAAGCCCGACGAGGTCCAGGGCAGCACCTTCACCATCACCAACCACGGCGTATCGGGCAGCCTGTTCGCCACCCCCATCATCAACCAGCCCAACTGCGCCATCCTGGGCGTGGGGCGCGTCCATAAGCGCCCGGTGGTCGTGGAGACCCCTCAGGGGGATGCCCTGGCCATCCGCCCCATGGTCTACCTCACCCTGACCTTTGACCATCGCATCATCGACGGCGCCCAGGCGGATGCTTTTATGAGCAAAGTGAAGGCGGTGCTGGAGGGCTGGGCGTAAATGGGCGCTCCCCGGGAGGTATGGGTTCAGGTCGCGCGCGTCCCAGAGGTGCGGGCCGCAGGCGTCTATGTTGTCCAGGCCGGTCGCTACACCATCGCCCTCTTCGCCGAAGGGGATCGCATCTACGCCGTGGACAACCGGTGCCCCCATATGGGCTTCCCCCTTCACCGGGGAACCTTGCGGGATGGCCTGCTCACCTGTCACTGGCATCACGCCCGCTTCGACCTGCAGACGGGAGGGACCTTCGATCTGTGGGCCGATGATCTGACGGTGTTCCCGGTGGAGATCCGGGGCGATGAAGTGTGGGTGAACCTATCCCCTTCGGGGGATGCACGGGAGCGCGCCCGGGTCCGGCTGGAAGATGGATTGAAACACGGGTTGCCCCTGGTCCTGGCCAAGACGGTCCTGCGCCTTCTGGAGCTCGGGGAGGACCCGGTTGAGATCTTCCGAATCGGATTGAACTTCGGCGTGCGCCACCGGCGGGACGGCTGGGGGCCCGGGCTGACGATCCTCACGGCGATGATGAATCTGCTCTCCGACCTGGACCCTTCGGACCGGCCGCGGGCGCTCTACCACGGCCTGGCGGCGGTGGCCACGGATGCGGAGGACTCCCCTCCACGTCTCCCAGTCCGCCCCCTCCCAGGCGCTGCCGATCCGGATCGCCTCCATCGGTGGTTCCAGCAGTTCGTGGAGGTGCGGGATGCGGAGGGGGCAGAGCGCTGCCTGGCCTCTGCCATTGCAGCCGGCCTGCCCCCGGCTATCATCGCTGAGATGATCTTCGCCGCGGCCACAGATCACCGTTACTTGGCTGTCGGCCACGCCCTGGACTTCGCGAATAAGGCCTTCGAGGCTCTGGAGATCGCGGGGTGGGCGGACGCAGACCTGGTGCTGACCAGCCTCGTCCCGGTCCTGGTGCGGGGGGAGCGGATGGAGGAGAGCGTCGCCTGGCGCCATCCGGTGGACTTGGTGGGGCTCCTGGAGCGGGCCTTCGAGGCGCTGCCGGCCCTCCGTCCATCCCCAGAGGGGCGTTGGGCCGGGCCGGAGGCGCTGATCCCGGTGCTGCTGGGGGAGGATCCCGAAGCCATCGTCGACGCCCTGCTCGGGGCGCTTCGAGAGGGAGCGCCCTGGGCGGAGGTGGCCGGGACGGTCGCCCTGGCGGCGGCGCTCCGGATCGTTCACTTCTCCCTGCACAACGAACACGGCGATTGGGACACCGCCCTGCACACCTTCAGCTTCGCTCACGCGGTCCACCAAGCGATGCGCCGGTTCCCCTCCCCTGCCCTCCTGCGGGGAGTCTTTGACGCGGCTATGAGCGTCTACCTGGATCGGTTCCTGAACGTCCCGTCGGTCCCTCTCCCGGAGCCCCGTGCCCCTGCAGGGATGCCCAATCGCGTGACGGCAACCCTCGCCGCCCTCCTGGATCGGCAGGGGGCGGTGCAGGAGGCCGCCTCCGTGGTGGCCGGTTGCCTGCAGGCAGGAGGGGAGGCCAGCCCGGTGCGGGCCGCCTTAGGGCATGCGTTGTTGCGGGAGGACCGGGACTTCCACACGATCCAGATGGTGGAGGCAGCCTTCCGGGAATCCGCGATCTGGCGAGGGACCCGATGGGAGCCCTTCCTCCTGATCGCCGCTGCCCGCTATCTGGCTGCCCACGCCCCCACGCGGCGGGCCCAGGAGCAGATCTACCGCATCGCCGAGCGCCTCCACCGGGGCGAGCGCCTCTACGAGGAGGCGTAGGGGTGCCCTCCCTCTTATCCCATTGCCGCTAGGTAGCGGGTGGGGTCGGCCAGGAAGGCCTGCCGGCAGGAAGCACAACAGAAGTAGAAACGTTGCCCTTCCCAATCCGTTGCGTGGCGAGCCGTAGGGATCTCCACCTCCATCCCGCAAACCGGGTCCCGGGCCCGTGCTGGGCTGGGTTCCGGAAGCGTGATCGGCTCAGCCATGGCTTGCCGGCGCACCTGCATGATCTCCGCCATCACCGAGAGGGCGATCTCCTCCTGGGTCACGGCCCCCAAGTTCAGGCCGGCCGGCGCCCGGATCCGCCCCAGGTCCGCTTCGGACCACCCGGACTGTTGCAGGAAGTTAAGGAGCGCCTGGGCCCGACGGCGGCTGGCCACCAGGCCGATGTAGCGGGCAGGGGTGCGCAGGGCGGCCGCCAAGGCTTCCTCGTCGTAGTGGCCCATCGAGGCCACCACCACATAGAGCTCGTCGTTCGGGGCGAAAGCAGGCATGGCCTCCAGAGGCGTGAGCCGGATCCCCGATGTCTCCTCCGGAGAGGACATTCGCTGGACCACCCGGGTGACTTCGTATCCCAAAGCCTGGCCGAACACGGCCAGGGCCTGGGCCAGGGGGGATTCCCCGAAGATCAACAGCTGCGGCTCCCGGACCCATGGCTCCAGGAAGACCTCCAACTCCCCCTGGCTGGGGCAGGCCATGGTCGCCACGGTGCGGGCTTCTTCTTCGATGTCCTCCCCGCTCGCCTCCGGTGTGATGCGCAGCAGGCGCGGTCGGCGGCTCGCCAGCACGGCCTGGGCCTCCCGGAGGATCAGATCATGAGCGCAGCCCCCGCCCACCCAACCGTAGATCCGTCCATCGGCGGTGATCACCGCTCGATCCCCTACGCGCGCCGATACCGGAGGCTGCCGGCGCACCACTGTGGCGATCACGAACGCCTCCCCACGCGCCTCCAGATCCCGGATCAGCTCATCCAGCCGAAGCCCCCCGCTCAGACGCCAGCTCATCGGACGTCATCCTCAATCCTTAGTGGAAGTGGAATAGGTTACCCTGCCTATCCGGCCGGGGATGGGGCAGGCGTCTGAAGCATCCGCCCCACCCCCGCGCTTTCTATATTCATTCGGTGATCCCATGTTCCCGTAGGATCTTCCAGATCTTCCACGGGGTGATCGGCATGTCGATGTGACGCACCCCCATATGGGATAGTGCGTCGACCACGGCGTTGACGAAGGCGGCCGGGGAGCCCACGTTGGCCGACTCGCCCACCCCCTTGGCCCCCAGCGGGTGATGCGGGGACGGCGTCACTGTGCGGTCCAGCTCCCACCGCGGCGTCTCCACGGCGGTGGGGATCAGGTATTCCGTGAAGTTCGAGGAGAGGCAGTTGCCGTTCTCATCGTAGGCGATCTCCTGCATGAAGGCGATGGCGAAGCCCTCCGTGAGACCGCCGTGGATCTGGCCCTCCACGATCATCGGGTTGATCACCGTCCCACAATCGTCAACGCCCACAAACCGCCGGACCTTCACCTGTCCGGTCCCCTTATCGATGTCCACCACACAAACATAGGTTCCGAAGGGGAAGGTGAGGTTCGGGGGGTCGTAGTAGTAAACAGCTTCCAGACCCGGTTCCATCCCCGGAGGTGGGTTGGTGTAGGCGGCGAAGGCCACCTGAGGGAAGGTCACGGACTTTCCGGGGACGCCCCGGACGATGAAGCGCCCTTCCTCCCAGACGATGTCCTCTTCCGCCGCCTCCAGCAGATGAGCGGCGATCTTACGGGCCTTCTCGCGGATGCGGCGGGCGCACATGGCTGCCGCTGCCCCTGCCGTGGGGGTGCTGCGGCTGGCATAGGTCCCCAGGCCGTAGGGGGCGGTGTCGGTGTCCCCTTCCTCGACCAGCACATCCTCCACTGAGACCCCCAGCTCATGGGCGACGATCTGGGCGTAGGTCGTCTCATGGCCCTGCCCCTGATGACGGGTGCCGAAGCGGGCCAGGATCTTGCCGGTGGGATGGACCCGGATCTCGCAGCTATCGAACATCTTCAGGCCGGCGATGTCGAAGGTATGGCTCGGCCCGGCCCCCACGATCTCCGTGTAGGAGGAGATGCCGATGCCCATCAGCTCGCCCCGACGCCGACGCTCCTCCTGTTCCCGCCGGAGCTCCTCATAGCCGATCAGCGCCAGGGCCCGGTCCAGGGCCGCTATGTAATTGCCGCTGTCGTAGGTCCAGCCCAGAGCCGAGCGATAAGGGAACTTCTCCGGCGGGATGAAGTTCCGCCGCCGCAGCTCCGCCGGGTCCATCCCCAGCTCATCCGCCAGGATGTCCATCGCCCGCTCGATCAGGTAAGAGGCCTCGGTCACCCGGAACGAGCAGCGGTAGGAGATCCCGCCAGGGGCCTTGTTGGTGTAGACGGCATCCACCTCGGCGAAGGCCACCGGGAAGTCATACGAGCCCGTGCAGATGCTGAACAGCCCGGCGGGGAAACGGCTGGGGTTTGCCGAGGCGTCGAAGGCGCCATGGTCTGCGATGGTCTTCACTCGCAAGGCCGTCACCTTCCCCTCCCGGGTGGCTCCCAGCTCCACCATCATATGGTAATCCCGAGCGAAGGAAGTGGAGGTCAGGTTCTCCGTGCGTGTCTCCACCCATTTCACCGGGCGTCCCAGCATCATCGAGGCTACCACGGCGCACACATAGCCCGGGTAGACCGCCACCTTGTTTCCAAATCCCCCACCGATGTCCGGTGAGATCACCCGGATCATGTGCTCGGGGAGCTTGGTCACCAGGGCCAGCAACGTCCGGTAAGCATGAGGAGCCTGGGAGGTTACATAAAGGGTCAGGCGGCCGGTGATCCGATCGAAGTCCGCAATGCAGCCGCATGGCTCCAGCGGGGCCGGATGGACCCGTTGGAACCGGATGCGTTCCCGGATCACCACATCGGAGCGCCGCAGGGCCTCTTCGGTAGCTTCCCGATCTCCCACCTCCCAGTGCCAGATGTGGTTGGTTTTCTGCTCCCGGTCCTCTCGCAGAACCGGCGCGTCCGGCTCCAGCGCCCGGAAGGGATCCACCACCACCGGGAGGGGGTCGTAATCCACCTCCACCGCCTGGGCCCCATCCACCGCTGCCTCCCGGGTCTCCCCCACCACCGCGGCGACCTCCTGATACTGGAAGAGCACCTTGCCCACCGCCAGGACCATCTGCTTATCCCCGGCCAGGGTGGGCATCCAGGCCAGGCCGAGCTCCTCCAAATCCTCCCCGGTGATCACCGCCAGCACGCCGGGGATCGCTTTCGCGGCATCCGTGCGGATGGATCGAATACGGGCGTGAGCGTGGGGACTGCGCACCAGGGCCAAGTAGGCCATGCGGGGCAGCACGATATCATCCAGGTAGCGTCCACGGCCCTGGATGAACCGAATGTCCTCCTTCCGTCGAACTGGATGGCCCAGAACGGCGTGAGCTTGCCCTGTGGTCGTCATGACGACCTCCTGAGCGACAGGATGATGTTCAGCGGGCGGCCATCTCCTGCGCGGCGTGCTGGATGGCTTTGACGATGTTCATGTATCCTGTGCATCGGCACAGGTTGCCGGAGATGGCGATGCGGATCTCCTCCTCGCTGGGGCGAGGGTTCTCTTTCAGGAAGGCGTAGGCGGCCATCAGCATACCGGGCGTGCAGAACCCACACTGGAGGCCATGGTGTTCCCAAAATGCCTTCTGCAGGGGGTGCAGCTCGCCGTCTTTCGCCAAGCCTTCCACGGTCATGATCTCTGCCCCGTCGGCCTGGACGGCGAACATGGTGCAGCTTTTGACTGCCTCCCCGTTCAAGAGGACCGTGCACGCCCCACAGGTGGTCGTATCACAGCCCACATGGGTTCCTGTGAGCCCCAGCGTGTCCCGGATGAAATACACCAGGAGTGTGCGCGCCTCCACCTCCGCTTCGTAGGGACGGCCATTGACAGTCACACGAATCCGCTGGCGGGCTGCGGGCCGGACGGCCTCCGCAGCCTTGCGTGTGGGCACTCGCGGCGCTCCGGTCGTCCGCTTTCCTTTGCGAGCCGGCATCGTTCCCTCCCGAATCTCAACGAGATGGAGCAGGTTCCCGTCTTCTTCCCCTCACGCCCCCGGGATGCGCTCCAGGGCTTTCCGGAGGGCCCGGATCGTCAGGACGCGCACCATGTCCCGTTTGTATTCCGCAGGCCCCCGGGTATCGCTGTTGGGTTGAGAGGCTGCGGCGGCCAGCTCCCCCGCGCGGGCGATCACAGCCTCATCCAACCGCTTGCCGACCAACCACTCCTCCGCCTCCTGCGCCCGCAACGAGGTCGGCCCGACCGCGCACAACCCAATGCCTGCTTTCCGGCAGATCCCGTCCGCATCGAGGGCGATCTGGACTCCCACAGCGACCACAGCGAAATCGCCCACCTTGCGCTCGATTTTGAGATAAGCGCCTGCCTCCCGCGGCCCGGGAGCCGGAACCCGGATCTCCGTCACGATCTCGCCGGGTTCCAAAGCCGTCATGAAAGGCCCGACGAAGAACTCCTCCAGCGGCATGGCGCGCTGGCGGATCCGGCGGCCCCGGGGGCCGGTGATCACCACCTCCGCCTTCGCCGCCAGGAGGGCTGCCCCCCAATCTCCTGCTGGATCCGCGTGGGCGATGGAGCCCCCGAGGGTGCCCCGATTGCGCACAATGGGGTCAGCGATGACCCGTGCCGCGTCCGCCAGGAGCGGGTAGCGTTGCTGGATCAGAGGGGCTCGCTCCACCGTGCGATGGCGCACCATGGCCCCGATGCGGAGGACCCCCTGTGCCTCTTCCAGGAAGTCCAGGCCGGGGATGCGATGGAGATCGATGAGGACCCTCGGGTTGGCCAGCCGGAAGCGCATCATGGGGATCAGGCTCTGCCCCCCGGCGAGAAGCCGGGCGTCCGGACCGTGTTGTTGCAGGAGGCGAATGGCCTGATCGAGGGTGGATGGGGCAACATACTCGAAAGGTGCCGGGAACATCGTTGACCCCCTTTCCTATGGGATGATCACCGCGCGGCCGATGTAGCGGCGGTTCTTGAAGTCATCGATGGCCTGGTTGATCTGGTCCAGGCGGTAGGTGCGGGTGTGCACCCGGACCAGCCCGCGGGCGTTGAGGTCCATCAGCTCCACCAGCTCCGTGTAGTTCCCCACCAGGCTCCCGGCGATGGTCATTTCGTTGAAAATCATCTGGACCGTGGGGACTTCGAGCTTGCCGCCGTAGCCCACCACGAAGTGGGTCCCGCCCCGCCGCAGCATCTGCCAGCTCTGCTGCTCAACCCCGGCCTCCCCCACGAAGTCGATGACCACGTGGGCCCCTCCTTTGGTGAGCTCCCGGACCTCGGCCACCAGGTCCGGGCCGCCGGGGAGGACGTGATCCGCCCCCAGCTCCTGGGCCAGCTGGCGGGCGGCCTCGGAGATGTCCACGGCGATGATGCGGGCGCTGCAGAGGGCGCGCAGCGCCTGAAGGGCGATGTGGCCCAGCCCGCCGATCCCCACGATCACACAGAACGTCCCCGGCGGGAGCTGTTTGGCGGCCCGCCTGGCTACCCGATAGGCGGTCAGGCCGGCGTCGGCCAGGGGAGCCACATCCGCGGGGGTCACGCCCTCGGGGAGTTTCACCAGGGCCCGCTCATTGGTCACCAGATACTCCGCGAACCCGCCATCGGCGTTCAGGCCGGGGAAGGTGCTGTTCTCGCAATACATGTCCTCGCCTTGGCGACAGGCCAGGCACACCCCGCATGTGCGCAATGGGTGACAGATCACCGCATCCCCTGGCTTCACAGAGGTGACCGCACTTCCCACCTCCTCCACCCAGCCGGCGTTCTCATGGCCAGGGATGTAAGGGAGCAGTTTGCCATCCGGATCCAGAATGCTCCGCCAGACCCCTTCGATGATATGCAGGTCGGTTCGGCAGAGGCCGGCGGCCCCGATGCGGACGATGACCTCGTTGGGATGGGTGATCTTCGGCTCCGGAACTTCCTCGATCTGCAGCTGGACGTTCAAATGCGGGTCATACTGGTAGAGGCGGGCCGCTTTCATGGCTGACCTCCGAGATGAATGATCTTAAAGGGCCCAAGGATATCCTTGCGGATCATGCCTTGGGCCCTGAATTCCTTTTGGGGGCCTTCCATCCATCCGGGTTTACGCCACCTGAGCAGCCAGCCGCTGGCCGATGGGATCGCGCTGGAGCTTTTCCCGCTGGGCAGCGATGTCGATCCCGTAAAGGCGCGCCGCGTTCTCCCCCAGGATCTTGCGCTTGGTCTCCAGCGTCAGATCGACACCGTATTCCTCCTTGATATCCGGGGGCAGTTCGAAGGCGATGAACTTCTCGATGATCCAGCGGGGCGACCAGAGGGCGTAATCGCTGCCGAAGAGGATCCGATCCGGTCCCAGCCAGTAGAGGAGGTTCGCGATGATCTCGGCGAAGTAACGCGGGCGGGAATGAATGAAGGCGATGGCCACCGCCAAGCCCGCGTAGACGTTCTTGTCCTGCGTCGCGATCCAGCAGAAGTCGTCCAGGCGCGGCAGACCACAGTGTTCCACGATGAAATTCAGATCCGGGAAATCGGAGGCTGCCTGATCCACATCGTGCACGTCGAAGGCGTCCTTGTTCAGCGGATAAATCGTCGGGCCCTTATGGACGTGGATGTTACGGATTCCCAGCTCCCGGCAGAGCTCCAGATAGCGATAGGCCATCGGGTCCGTCAGCCGCCAGCCCCGGGACTCCCCGCGCCACTCCGCCGTGTAGAGCTTCAGGCCCTGGATCGGGTATTCCTCGATCATCCGCCGGAACTCATCCAGTCCCTTCTCCCCCCAGCGGGGATCAAAGGTGCCGCACAGGATGAAGCGCTCGGGATACTTCTGCTTGAGGACGTAGTTCTGGACATGGGTATTAAAACCGTTCTTAAAGAACTCGGTGAGATAGGTGGAGTTAAAGATCCCCATGTCCACATAGCCTTCGAGGAAGAGGTCCCGGATCAACGTCTCCTCATCGTATTTGCAGTATTTATCGAAGGGCCAGACGTAATCGGCGGGGCTGAGGGCCTTGTGGTAATCGTAGAAACATAGCATCCAGCCTTCCCCGTATTTGTTTCGCCAGTTCTCCGGGCTCCCATCCCAGAAGTGCATGTGTCCGTCGATCACGAAGATCTCCTGTCCATTCACGCGGATCATGGAGCACCTCCTTTCCGGCTGGCCAGCAAGGCCTGGCAGAGGAATGCATTGGACCTGAAATTTAAAAAGCTGGCGCGGCTACGCCGCAGGTAGTCCTCCAGGGACTCCATGGGGATCGGGGTTCCCTCGGGATCCAGCATCAAGGGGGCTTCCGGGCGGCTGTCAAGGCCCAGCTCCTGTCGGCGTTCCAAATAGCGGGAGACCACCTCCCCGGGTTCGATCTGCGCCAGCGTCCCATCTGCCCGGCGGGCCCACCAAGTCCCCTCCCTCTGAAGGAGGTCCGCCAGCCGCATCGCGCAGATCTCCGCAGGAGAGAAACCCGCGGCGCGCAGCGCGCGCAGGAGGGCGAAATGACGGCTCAGATAGCTCTTGCGTCGGAAGAACTGGCGAAGCTCATCCAGCGAGCCCTGCGCCTCTCCGGGGAAAGCCTCTTCAAAGGAACGCCCATCCTGAACGGCAGCCTCGATGGTCTCCGAAGCGAAGTGATCCAGCAGCCGGATCCGAACCGTGTGGATGCCTTCCACTTCGAGGAGCGCGCGCCGGATGTCCTCCACCATCATGAACACGAAGTTGGGGGCGCACCAGAACGTGGGCAGACGGAGGGTCACGAGGGCGCATGAGCCCTCCACCGCCACCGCCTCCACAAACCCAAGCCGGACGATGGATCGATCCAGCTCAGGATCGAGAACACGATCCAGCGCTCGCCAGAGCTGGGCCTGCGCCGGCTCCACCATGGGCCCCTCCTTCAACCTGTTGGGACCCCTCCTATCGAGACCGTGGGGACTACCTGTAGACCCGTAGAGACCGGCAGGGAGGAGCCGTCGAGGACGCTGACCTTGGAAGCCCCACGGAGCCCCAAAAAGGGAACCACAGACACTATTATGATAAAGCAAATCAATACAATTTGTCAAGGTTTAAGGAAATTTATCTGTGAAATTTATAACAACTTTGTAAAGTTTAGAGCAAAATGAGGTCCATCGGATCCAGATGGTGGGTTTCGCGAACAGGGGCGAAAAGGCCCCGGGCGCTCCGGAGCGCGCCGCTTATGCCGCTTTTCGACAGAAATCCGGAATGCGGGGATGATCAAGGAGGGCGCTCGCCGCTCCAGGGTTCCGGCCGCAGGTCCCCCTGGGGCGAGGCCGGGCGCTGGAAAGCCCTTCCATGGAGGGAGGCGGTGATGGACGTCCTGGAAGCGATCATGACCCGTCGCATGGTCGGGAAGGTGCGGCCGGAGCGGCCGCGTCGAGAGGAGATCGAGACGTTGCTGCGGGCTGCGGTGCGCGCGCCCAACCACCGCCTGACCGAGCCCTGGCGGTTCGTGGTGCTGACCGGCCCCGCCCTGGACGAGCTGGGCGAGGTCTTCGCGCAGATCCTCCGCACGGTCAAGCCGGAGGCCACCGAGGAGGAGCTGAACCGGGAGCGGGCCAAGCCCCATCGCGCGCCGGTGATCATCGCCGTGGCCTGCCTCAAGGGCCGCGACCCCATCGAGACCCACGAGAACATCGTGGCCACCGCCGCCGCTATCCAGAACATCCTGCTCGCCGCCCACGGGATGGGCCTGGGAGCCTATCTGCGCACCGGAGAGACTGCCTATCACCCCTCGCTGTTGCGCTGGCTGGGCCTCCCTGAGGACGCCCAGTTCATGGGTTTCATCTATCTGGGCTACCCGGCCCCCGATGCGCCGCCCCGCCAGACCCCCCGCCGCCCCATCGAGGAGGTGACCGAGTGGCGGGGATGGCCCTGAGCGTCGGAGCCCCTTCGCCCCCACCGCCTCCCATCCGGAGGGGAGACCGGACGATCGTTTGTTGCCTCTCTCTCCTCCGCTTATAATGGCGATAAGCCTCGCCGCAAGAGATTCCGGGCAGGAGGGCGCCATGTTCGATCGGGAGAAGCTCCGGGAGCTGGCGGCCGCGCGGGACCGCTGGGAGGAAACCACGCTTCAGCAATGGCTGGCCCGCATGCCCGAGCGCCAGGAGACCTTCACCACCGTCTCCGGGGAGCCGGTGAACCGCCTCTACACGCCCCTCGACATCCCCGACTTCGACTACCTGCGCGACCTGGGGTTCCCCGGCGAATACCCCTTCACCCGTGGCATCCACGCCACCATGTATCGGGGCCGTCTCTGGACCATGCGCCTCTTCGCCGGCTACGGCACCGCCGAGGAGACCAACGCCCGGTTCAAATATCTGCTGGAGCACGGCCAGACCGGCCTCTCCATCGCCTTCGATCTCCCCACCCTTTACGGCTACGACACCGATGACCCGATGGCCGAAGGGGAGTTCGGCAAGTGCGGGGTCGCCGTCTCCTCCCTGCTGGACATGGAGATCCTCCTGGACGGCATCCCCCTGGATCAGATCACAACCTCCATGACCATCAACGGGCCGGCGGCCATCATCTGGGCGATGTATCTGGCCGTGGCGGAGAAGCGGGGCATCCCATGGGATCAGATCGGAGGGACCACCCAGACCGACATCCTCAAGGAATACATCGCCCAGAAGGAGTGGATCTTCCCGCCGGAGCCCTCCATGCGCCTGGTCGTGGACATGATCGA
Source organism: Thermoflexus hugenholtzii (assembly GCF_018771565.1). Lineage (NCBI taxonomy): Bacteria > Bacillati > Chloroflexota > Thermoflexia > Thermoflexales > Thermoflexaceae > Thermoflexus > Thermoflexus hugenholtzii. The sequence goes on from NZ_CP076326.1 coordinate 23,703, forward strand.
GTTCGGCTCCAAATACGTGCCGAAGTGGAACCCCATCAGCATCAGCGGCTACCACATCCGGGAGGCGGGGGCCACGGCGGCCCAGGAGCTGGCCTTCACCCTGGCCGACGGCTTCGAATACGTCCGCTGGTGCCTGCGGCGAGGGCTGGACATCGATTCCTTCGCGCCCCGCCTCTCGTTCTTCTTCAACTGCCACAACGATTTCTTCGAAGAGATCGCCAAGTTCCGGGCCGCCCGCCGGATCTGGGCCCGGGAGATGCGGGAGACCTTCGGGGCCAAAAACCCGCGCTCCTGGTGGCTGCGCTTCCACACCCAGACCGCCGGCTGCACCCTCACCGCCCAGCAACCCTACGTGAACGTGATCCGGGTGGCCATTCAGGCCCTGGCCGCCGTGCTGGGGGGCACTCAGTCCCTTCACACCAACTCTCTGGATGAGGCCCTGGCCCTGCCCAGCGAGTTCGCCGCCAAGCTCGCCCTGCGCACCCAGCAGGTCATCGCCTACGAGAGCGGGGTGACGAACACCGTCGACCCCCTGGGGGGCAGCTACTACGTGGAATATTTGACCAACCGCCTGGAGCAGCAGGCCTACGAATACTTCCGCAAGATCGAGGAGCTGGGCGGGGTGATCCCCGCCATCGAGGCGGGCTTCTTCCAGCGGGAGATCGCCGAGGCCGCCTATCGCTACCAGAAGGAGATCGACGAGAAGCGCCGCATCATCGTGGGGGTGAACGAGTTCGTGGAGGAGGAGGAGGTCAAGCCGCCCATCCTCCAGATGGATCCCGAGGGGGAGCGCCGGCAGCGGGCGCGCCTGCAGAAGCTGCGCATGGAGCGGGACAACGAGCGGGTGGGGCAAACCCTGGCTGCCCTCCAGGAGGCCGCCCGCAAGGAGAACGAGAACCTGATGCCCTACATCCTGGAGGCGGTGAAGGCCTACGCCACCCTCGGGGAGATCACCCGCGCCCTCAAGGCCGTCTGGGGGACCTGGCAGGAGCCGCTGATCATCTGAGCCGGATCCCGCAGAGCGGGGAAGCGCCGGCCGGGGGAAGGATCCGCGACCATCGGGGATGCCTTTATGGGCGTTCGCTGGCTCCGCATCGGACTAAGCCTGGGGCTGGTCGCCCTCCTCACCTTGAGCCTCCCGGCCTCCGAGCCCTCCCGTTCCCTGGAGACCCGTCTGACCCTCCTGCTTCAGGGGGAAAGCTTTTACTTCCCGGAATGGGCCCTTCAGGCCTGGGCGGAGAAGCTGCTTCTCTCCGTAGCGAACCCTCAGGCCTTCCTGGACGACGAGACCCAGCGCCGGGCGGTGCGGCGCTACCTCCAGCGCCTGTCGGAGGCCCGGGAGGCGGCGGCCGCCCTGGAACGGGAGGTGTCCGCGCCGACCCCGCCGGAACCGGAGGCGATCGCCGCGCTCCGGAGGCAGTGGGAAGCGGCCCACGGGCGGGCCCAGGCCCTCCGTCCTCTGGCCGAGGCCATCCTCTCCGAACAGCTCGGCGTGATCCTGGCCCAGGAGGGGCTGGCCCTCCTGGGCCAGCCGATCCCCCCCGTTCAGATCCGCCTGACGGCCATGCCGAACCTGCTGGTCCTCTCCCCGCGGGAGCGCATCGCCCTCACCACCTCCTTCCCCCTGCGGGCCGACCTCACCGCCGACGAGATGGATCGCCTAGAGCGGCGGGTGGATGGGCAGCTCAACCTCTCCTCCCTGGTGGTGCCCCTGGGCGGCCTGGCCTTCTACCCGGCGATGATCATGGAGGCCACCGGGCTGCCCGAGCTCACGGAGATCATCGCGCACGAGTGGACCCATCACTGGCTCTTCATGGGGCCGTTGGGGTGGTTTTACGATCGTCCGGAGGCCCGCACCATCAACGAGACCGTCGCCGATCTGGCCGGGAAGGCCATGGGCCGCGCCTGGCTGGCCCGCTTCTACCCCGAGGATCTCCCGTCTCCGCCGGCGGACGCGGCCCCCGCGCCGGCTCCCCCGGAACGGCCGGCCTTCGATTTCGGCCGGGAGCTGGCGAAGACCCGCACCGTGGTGGAACGCCTGCTGGCCCAGGGCGAGGTCCGCCGGGCGGAGCTCTATATGGAAGCCCGTCGGCGGGTTTTCGTCGCCCACGGTTACGCCCTGCGGAAGCTGAACCAGGCCTACTTCGCCTTCTACGGGGCCTACGCCGCGGAGGAGGGGGCGGCCGGCGCCGAGGACCCCATCGGCCCGCGGGTCCGCCGGCTGTGGGCCCAGAGCCCCTCCCTGCGCGCTTTCCTCTTCCGCATGCTGTTCATCACCGACCTTGCCGGCCTGCGCCGCGCCCTGGGGGAGCCCCTTCAATAGTTGACGTCGCGGGCGGAAGGGGTTAGAACTCCGCATGGGCGCGGGTCCGTTGGGGGAGTCCGGGTGAGCCGGGCTGAGAGGGCGGCCGAATCCGCCGCCGACCCCTCGAACCTGATCCGGATCATGCCGGCGGAGGGAAAGCGGGCGCGCCGCAGATCCCACCCCTTCTGCCTCCTTCGGCTCCCTTGCTCCCTTCGCCCGGACTTCGCCCGGAGATCCGCAACGGGAAAGCGACTTTACAGGGCTCTGTCCTTACGAAGGATAGGAGCGAAGCGATGACCGAGGAGATTGTGATCGTCGGAGGCGGCATCTGCGGGCTCTCCATTGGCTGGTTCCTGGCCCGCTCCGGGCATCCGGTCACCCTCCTGGAGCGCGGGGGCGCGGGCCTGGGGGCGACCTGGGCGGCGGCCGGGATGCTGGCCCCCTATGCCGAGGCGGAGCCCGGCGAGGAGGGGCTGTTGCCCCTGCTGCGGGCCAGCCGCGACATGTGGGCGGACTTCGCCCGGGAGCTGGAGGCCGCCTCCGGTATCCCGGTGGATTACCGGGACGAAGGCACCCTGGTGGTGGCCCTGGATCGGGACGACGCGGAACGATTGAAGTTCCTCTATGAATTCCAGCGGAGCCAGGGGTTGCCTACGGAGTGGCTCTCCGGCTACGAGGCGCGGCGGATGGAGCCGCACCTCTCCCGATCTGTGGTGGCCGCCATCTACAGCCCGCAGGATCATCAGGTGGACAACCGGAAGGTCGCCCGGGCGCTGATCGAAGCCTTCCGGCGCGCCGGGGGGCGCCTGCGGGAGCACACGGAGGTCACCGGGATCGTGATCGATGAGAACCGGGTCCTGGGCGTGCGCCTGGCCCGGGGGTTCCTGGAGGCCCGCACCGTCATCCTGGCCGCCGGGGCGTGGTCCGCCCAGATCCCCGGTCTCCCCGAGGAGGTCCGCCCGCCGGTCCGCCCCGTCAAAGGCCAGATGCTGGCCGTGCAGATGCCCCCGGAGGCCCCGCTGATCCGGCACGTCATCTGGGGGCCGGACGCCTACCTGGTGCCTCGACGGGATGGGCGGCTGCTCATCGGGGCCACGGTGGAGGAGAAAGGGTTCGACGCGAATCTGACGGCGGGGGGCATCTTCCGGTTGTTGCGGGGGGCCTGGGAGATCCTGCCAGGCATCGACGAGCTGCCCATCGTGGAGATGTGGGTGGGCTTCCGGCCGGGGAGCCGGGATGACGCGCCCATCCTGGGGCCGACGGCGGTGGAGGGCCTGATCCTGGCTACCGGGCACTACCGCAACGGCATCCTGCTGGCTCCCATCACCGCCTATGCGATCCACCATCTGATCGCCCGGGGGGAGCTCCCCGACATCGCCAGGCCCTTCACCCTGGAGCGGTTTCGATCCAGGGCGCCGGTTGCCCCTTCGGGATCCGGGAGGTGAAGCGATGGAGCGCACGGGGACGTCGGAGGCGATCCTGACCGTCAACGGGCAGCGCTATCCCTATCAGCCGGGGACCATCCGGGACCTGCTGGCCCGCCTGGGCCTGGACCCGGACCGGCCGGGGATCGCGGTGGCGGTCAACGCCACGGTGATCCCGCGTTCCGAATGGGAGCGCGTCGCCCTTCAGCCGGGGGACCGTGTGGAGATTGTCCACGCGGTGGCCGGCGGATGAGGCCCCGTAAACCGTGGGCCTGTCGGGGCAAGAGCGGCTTGCGCCGCGACTTTGGGCTATCGAAGGCGAAGATGTGGGGCTGAAGCCCCTTACGTAAGCCGAGCTTCATTTCGGCATCTATGCCTGCAGGAACATCTTTCGCCGCGGCCTTTGCTTCTGCGGCGGCACATTCTGAGCGAGGGGGTGAGGGATGAGCGAGCCGCTGGTGATCGCGGGGCGGGCGTTCCGTTCGCGTCTGATCCTGGGGACCGCCCGCTATCCCAATCTCCAGGTGATGCTGGATGCCCTGGAGGCGAGCGGGACGGAGATCGTCACCGTGGCCATCCGGCGGGTGCGTCCGGGGGCCGACGGGGAGAACCTGTATGAGCTGCTCCGGGGCCGTTATTTCATCCTGCCCAACACCGCCGGCTGCTTCACCGCCCGGGATGCCATCCTCACGGCCCATCTGGCCCGGGAGGCCCTGGGGACGAACTGGATCAAGCTGGAGGTGATCGGGGACGAGGAGACTCTGTATCCGGACACGGAGCAGCTGTTGCAGGCGGCTGCCGAGCTGGTGAGGGACGGCTTCGTCGTCCTGCCTTATTGCAACGACGATCCGGTGGTTTGCAAGAAGCTGGAGGACATCGGTTGCGCGGCGGTGATGCCTCTGGGGGCGCCCATCGGCTCCGGGATGGGGATCCTGAACCCCTACAACATCCGGCTGATCCGTCAGATGTGCACCGTGCCGGTGATCGTGGACGCCGGGGTGGGGACGGCCTCGGATGTGGCCATCGCCATGGAGCTGGGGTGTGATGGGGTGTTGCTGAACACGGCGGTGGCTCAGGCTCGGGATCCGGTGAAGATGGCCCGGGCGATGCGCCTGGCGGTTGAGGCCGGGCGGCTGGCCTATGAAGCGGGGCGCATCCCGCGCCGCCTTTACGCCGTGCCGTCCAGCCCGATGGAGGATCGCATCGAGATATGAGGCTGCCCCAGCCCCCCCTGCTGGTGATCACCGATCGCCGTCGGGCCCGGCGGCCGCTCCTGGAGCTCCTGGAGGAGCTGTTCGCGGCGGGGGTGCGCTGGGTGATGGTGCGGGAGAAGGATCTCCCGGAGACGGAGCTGGTCGCGCTGGTGGAGGAGGTGGTGCGGCGGGCGCGGGCATGGGGGGCCGCCGTGGTGGTGAACGGCCACGCCGGGGTGGCTGCGGCGTGTGGGGCGGATGGCGTGCACCTGCCCCAGGGGTTCTCGGTGGCGGAGGCCCGCCGCCTCGTCGGCCCGGACCGCTGGGTGGGGGTGTCCGCGCACAACCTGGAGGAGGCGCAGCGGGCGGCGGCGGCGGGGGCGGATTATATCACCCTGAGCCCGATCTTCACGCCCGTCAGCAAGCCGGACTACGGGCCGCCGCTGGGCCTGGAGGCCCTCCGGCAGGTGGCGCGTGCGGTGCCCATCCCGGTCATCGCCCTGGGGGGAATCACCCCGGCGAATGCCCGATCCTGCCTGGAGGCCGGGGCCGCCGGGATCGCCGTGCTGGGCGGCCTCATGGAGGCAACGGATCCTCAGGAGGCCGCGAGGGCGTATTTGGAAGTCCTTCAAGGGAAACAGAGATGACCTTCTCCTTCCAGAGCGGATCAGAGAAGTTCGCCCCATCTTTTCCGCGGATATACCTCCGTTCAAGGGACCCCCGCCGGCGGATTGTGAATGCAACGACCCGCTATCCAGAGGCGTTCAGGATCTCCGGGTAAACGGAGCAACGGTGGGCGAGGGCAGCCTGGCAGCGATCGGGGAGGTCGGCGGGCGGCGTCCAGCCCCAGCGTCGCAGGATCCGCGTCAGGTGGCAGAGGGGAAGGCCGACCACCGCGGCGTAGCACCCCTCGACGGCCGCCGCCGGCCGGAAGGTCGGATGCTGAACGGCGTAGGCCCCCGCCTTGTCGAAGGGATCCCCCGTGGCCAGGTAGGCCTCGATCTCCTCGTCGGCGTAAGCGCGCATGATCACCCGGGCCGTGGCCACCTCCACCCGCGTCTCGCCCCAAGGCGGGTGATGGACGGCGACGGCGGTGTGGACGAGATGGGCGCGCCCGCGCAGGGCGCGCAGCATCCCCCGGGCCTCCTCAGCGTCGGCCGGCTTGCCCAGGATCTGCCCCTCCAGATCCACCACGGTGTCCGCCGCCAGGATCAGGGCCTCGGGGGCCTGAAGGCGGGCCGCCTCGACCTTGGCCCGGGCCAGCCGGGCGGCGCAGGCAGGCGGCCCCTCGCCCGGCTGCGGGCTTTCATCGATTTCCACCGGGAGGATCTCCACGGGATGCCCGAGGAGCGTGATGAGCGCGCGACGCCGCGGCGAGGCGGAAGCCAGGACCCAGCGCTCCGGGATCATGGGTTCGGATGCGCCCGCAGGTAGTCTTCGAACATCTCCCGGAAAGGCTCCACCATGATCTCGTAAGAGGCCTGGTCCTCGAAAGCCCCTGCGATGTAAACCGTCGCCCCCAGCACGTAATCGTCCTTCTGAAGCTCTTCGTCATACCACCAGAGCTGGCGCAGGTAAAAGTAATGGGGATCCCCGAAGCCTCGCTGGGCCCAGTAGCTCAGGTAATTGCGCCAGCCTCGGGAGGGCGGCCCCTGAAAAGTGGGGACGTCGTCGATCCCCAGCTCTGTGATCACGATGGGGATCTGATATTCCCGGGGGACCATATAGCGATAGACCTTGCGGTAGCGCAGGGTGAACCAGCCCTCCCCGGTCTGGGGATCCACCCCGGCGTCGAGGGTGGGGGAGGCGTATTCGTGAAGGGCCAGGATCCCGCCGAGCTGCCGGGCGGTCCGGAGGGCCGGAAGGAAATCCACCCACAGCTCCAGATCCGGCGAGCCGTTGGGGAAGTTCCCGATGGCGCACTTGAGGCCCCGCTGGGCCATCAATTGCATTCGCTCGATCTCGAACTGGGCGAAGAGGCGCATGACTTCATGGTTGTGGGGACGGGGCTCGTTGTGCCCCTCCCAGTAGTCGATCAGCGGGTTCGCCAGATAGATTTCCATGAACCGGTTGACATACCACTCCGCCGCCGCCCGCATATCCGTCCGGCCGTCCCGGAGATGCTCCTCAAAGCCGAAGTTATGGTTGTGGGTGATGCGACCGATGAGGACGGTGTTGGGGGAGGCCGCTTTGATCTCCGGTGCCCGCCCGAAATCGTCGATGATCTTCACCACCCGCATCCGGGTGTTCACGATCAGGTTCACGATGTGGACGTCCCGGAACCACTGGACGACGATCCCCAGCTTGCTGGGCCGGGGGAAGGGCGGCCACGGGGTCTTGGTCGGCGTGGGGGCCGGGGTGGGAGAGGGCGGGATGGGCGTGTCAGTCGGGATCGCCGTGGCCGTGGGCGAGGGCCAGGGCGTCGGGCTGGGGAACGGACGGGGTGTAGGGGAGGAAGGGGGGGTGAGCGTCTCCAGCATCCGCCCGCAGGCCCCGGCCACCAGGCCCAGGCCCAGCCCCCCGAGTTGCCGCAGCAACCGTCGACGGGTCCACAAGGGCATCGTCCTCCCCTCCCACGGGTTTTCCGAAATTGTAACCCGAACCTGGGGATCATAGCAGAAGAAAAGGCACGGCGCGGATCCGCTCGTGCCCATCCGGCCTCCCGGCTTTCGCAAGACTTCCTCGGGATCCGTATAATTCCCCTGGGAGATCGAAAATTCGGACGGAGGAGGCCCCACGATGCGCTGGGAGCTCGGACGGCGGCATCGGCTGGGGATCGCCCTGAGCGGCGGGGGCGCCCGGGGCTTCGCTCATATCCGGGTGCTCCGGGTGCTGGTGGAGGCGGGCTGGCGGCCCGCGGTGGTCACCGGCACCAGCGCGGGGGGCATCGTGGGCGGCCTGTTCGCAGCCGGGCTCTCCCCGGAGGCCATCGAGGCCCTGGCCCGGCGCATCCACTGGCGGATGTTCATGCGCCTGGATCCCGATGGGACGGCGCTGGTCAGCACGCGGGGGCTGGCCCGCCTCCTGCGGGAAGCGGTAGGGGATGTGCGGATCGAGGAGCTGCCCATTCGCTTCGCAGCGGTGGCGGTGGACCTGGACACCGGAGAGGAGATCTGGCTGGATCGAGGTCCGCTGGTGGAGGCCATGCTGGCGACCAGCGCCTTCCCGGGCGTCTTCCCGCCGGTTCTCTGGCAGGGCCGGCGCCTGATCGACGGCGGGGTCCTCAACCCGTTGCCGGTGGATGTGGCCCGAGGCCTGGGGGCCACCTTCGTCATCGGAGTGGATCTCTCCGGACCGATGAGGTCCGGCGGCGATCGCCGCCTGCCCGAGGAGCTGCCGGGCCCGCTGCTGATCCGCTGGCTGACCCGGCGGGCGCGCTGGAGCCGGACGCTGGAGGTGGTCTTCGGCTCGGTGGGCATCATGGCCCGGTGGATCACAGAGGCCCGCCTGGCCCGGACGCCCCCGGACTGGCTGATCCGGGTCCCCACCGGGGACATCCCGGTGTTCGCCCTGGACCAGGCGCCGGAGATCCTGGAGCGGGGAGAGCGGGCGGCGCGGGCTGCCCTGGCCGGGCTGGAACGGGCGATGAGCCAGCCCCGCTGGTTGCGTCGTCTTCTTCCTCAAGCGGCCTGAACGGAGGGTCGTTCCCAAATGCGCACGATCCGGATCATGATCGTCGATGACCACGAAGTGGTGCGGGTGGGCCTGCGGGCGTTGCTGGAGCGGCGCCCGGATTTCCGGGTGGTAGCGGAGGCGGGCTCGGCGGACGAAGCGGTTCAGAAGGCCCTGGATCACCGTCCGGATGTGGTGGTGATGGATATCCGCCTCCCCGGCGGCAACGGCATCGAGGCGACGCGGCGGATCGTCGAAGCCCTCCCGGAGACCCGGGTGATCATGCTGACCTCCTATGCGGAGGACGAGCTCCTCCTGGAGGCCATCGAGGCCGGGGCCTCCGGCTATGTGCTCAAGCAGATCGGCAGCGACGAGCTCATCATGGCCATCGAACGAGTGGCCCGGGGGGAGGCCCTCATTGATCCTTCCATAACCCCTCGTCTGCTCCGGCACGTGCGGGCCGCCCGCCGCAGCGCCCTGGCCTCCGCCTTCAAGGACCTCACCGAGCAGGAGCTGCGCGTGCTTGCCCTGATCGCCGAGGGGAAGACCAACCGGGAGATCGCCCAGATCCTCTTCCTCAGCGAGGGCACCGTCCGCAACTACGTGAGCAGCATCCTCAGCAAGCTGGGGCTCTCCAACCGCGCCGAGGCGGCGGCTTACGCCGTGGAGCACAACATCAAAGCCTACCTGGACGAGGGGTTGGGATCGGCCTAAGAGGAGGCGTATGGAAGGCAGGAGTGGCTGGGTCTTCGGATGGGGGGTGCTGGTCGGCTTGACGCTGCGGGCGTGGGTGCTGGCCTCGGAAGCGGCGATCCTCGCCCTCCCGGAAGCCCAGCGTCAGGCCTGGGCGCAAGAGGGTCGTTTCCTCGCCGCATGGCTGAACCGCCTGGCTGAGGACAGCACCATCCGGCTGCAGACGCTGCGGCTGACCCTTCTCTTCCTGGATCTCGCGGTGGCCGGGTGGGGGACGCTGGGGCTGTTCCAGAGCCGGGCGTCAATGGCCCTGATCCTCCTTTTCTGGCTCGCTCTGGCCTGGGGGCTGCACGGTCCCGGCGAGGCCTGGCCCCGAGCCCTGGGAAGCCGCTACGCTCGATCCCTGGCCATCCCGGCCGCCTTCACCCTCCTGGCCCTGCGCGGCCTCTTCGCCCCGCTGCGCCGCCTGGCGGCGCGCCTGAGCCCGCGCGCCGATGGGCGGGCGGCCCCCCTGGTGGATGAAGCCGGGCTCCGGACCCTGGTGGATGCCGGGGAGGAGGGCGGGGCCATCGAGGCCACTGAGAAGGAGATGATCGTCTCGATCTTCGAGCTGCACGACACCGTCGTCGGGGAGATCATGGTGCCGCGGCCGGACATGGTGGCCATCCCGGTGACCGCCTCCCTCTCGGAGGCCCTCAACGTGATCCTCCAGGCCGGTTATTCCCGCATCCCCGTCTACGAAGGCACCATCGATCACATCGTCGGCGTGCTCTACGCCAAGGATCTCCTCCGGCTGCTCCGGGATGGGATCCGGGAGGCTTCCCTCCGGGAGCTCCTGCGCCCTCCCTATTTCGTCCCCGAAGGCAAGCGGATCGTGGACCTCCTCCGCGAGATGCAGCAGCGCCGGGTCCATATGGCCATCGTGGTGGACGAATACGGCGGCGTGGCCGGGCTGGTCACCATCGAGGACATCCTGGAGGAGATCGTCGGCGAGATCCAGGACGAATTCGATCGTTCCGAGGAGCCCCTGGTCCTTCCCCTGGACGAGCGGACCTATCTCTTCGATGGCCGGGTGGATCTGGAGGAAGCCGAGCGGGTGCTGGGCGTATCATTGCCCTCCGAGGGCGCTGACACCCTGGCCGGTTACGTCTACGAGCGCCTGGGTCGCATCCCGGCGGCGGGCGAGGTCTTCACGGATCAGGGCCTGGAGTTCCGGGTGGAGGAGGTCCTCGGGCGCCGCATCCGCAAGCTCCGGGTCCGCCGCCTGGAGACCGCCGTTGAAGGCTGAAGGCGGATCGCTTGCCCTCGCAGGTCGAAATGAATTTCGGCCGGTCTCCGCCACGGGAGCGAAGCCCTCGCAGGTCGAGCGAAGGCGTTTCCCAGGATCATCCCGGTCCCTTACAGCGGAGCGCATCCGACCCGCACGGGAAAACAAGCGTCCGTCGCTGGACAGGGGAAATCGCTCCCTGTAGGAGCGGCTTCCGCCGCGACCCTGAGGGAATTCCATCCGGGAGGTTATCAACGATGAAGTGGTCCAGAGTGATGCTGCTCGCGGTTCCCCTCGCCCTGGGGGCGGCCCTCCTCCGGGCGGGGCCGGTCCCTGAACTGGCCCTCAGCGCCCTGGCCCTGATCCCGCTGGCGGCCCTGATCGGAGAGGCCACGGAGGAGCTGGCCGCGCGCACCGGCCCGGTCATCGGAGGGTTGCTGAACGCTACCCTGGGCAACGCTGCGGAGCTGATCATCGCCCTGGCCGGCATCCGAGCCGGATTGCTGGACCTGGTGAAAGCCTCCATCACCGGGTCCATCCTGGGGAACATGTTGCTGGTGATGGGGCTGAGCCTCCTGGTCGGAGGATGGCGCCACGGGGTCCAGCGGTTCTCCCGCCAGCGGGCGGGGGTGCTGACGACCATGACCGTCCTCGCCTTCATCGCCCTGGGGATCCCCTCCCTGTTCAGCCACACCATCGCTGCCCATCATCCGGAAGCGGTGGAGACGCTGAGCCTGGGGGTGGCCGGGCTGATGCTGGCCCTTTATATCCTCAGCGTGCTCTACACCCTGCGCGCCCGGGAGCCTCTGGGAGGGCATGCCATCGCCCACGCCCGCTGGACGCTCTCCCAGGCCCTGGGGATCCTGGCCCTGGCTACCCTGGGCGTGGTGATCATGAGCGAGATCCTGGTTCACGCCCTGGAGCCGGCCCTGCACGCCCTGGGCCTGACGGAGTTCTTCGTCGGGATCATCCTCATCCCTCTGGTCGGCAATGCGGCGGAGCACCTGGTGGCCGTCCAGATGGCGGCCGAGAACCAGATGGACCTCTCCCTGGAGATCGCGGTAGGCTCCAGCCTGCAGATCGCCCTGCTGGTGGCCCCCGTCCTGGTCTTCGCCAGCCTGGCCCTGGGGCGGCCGATGGACCTGGTCTTCCATCCCCTGGAGCTGGTGGCGCTGATGATGGCGGGGGCCATCGCGGCCTTCATCGCCCTGGATGGGGAGACCAACTGGCTGGAGGGCGCCCAGCTGCTCACGGTCTACGGCATGCTGGGGATCGCCTTCTTCTTTGTTTGAGCCGGGGGAGGAAGCCCCGCCTATCGCATCAATCCGCGGTGCCGGCCGGGGCGGGGGCTTCCTCCCCCATCCGGTATTCGCCCTCGACGGGCGAGGCTTCCGGCCTGCTCGGCTCGATGCGGTAGCGGTAACGGATACGGGCGGTCTTCCGGAGCATGGCGCTGACCGAGCAATATTTGGTGGCCGACAGCTCGATCGCCCGGACCACCGCCTGAGGATCCACGTTCCCCCGCACGATGTAGAGGAGATCGATATCCGTGTAGACCTTGGGGTGCTCCGGGGCGCGCTCGGCCCGCACCTCCATGGCGAACCCTTCGAGGGGCTGGCGCTTCTTCCGGAGGATGGAGAGGACGTCCATGGCCGTGCACCCGGCCAGGGCGACCAGCACCAGCTCCATGGGACGCGGCCCCTCGTTGGTCCCCCCTACGTCCGGGGCCGCGTCCATGATCACCGCGTGGCCGCTCGGCGTGCGGGCCTCCATCTTCATCCCTTGAGGGTCCAGCAGATCGAGACGGATCTCGGTGGCCATCGAAAACCTCCCGGATATGGGTGATCGGGAAAGAGCCTTGCGTTCGCGGGGGCGCCGCCCCCGGTGGGTCCGGTTATCAGGTGCAGGCGCCGCGGGCGCCGGTGCGGAAGCCGCAGATCGGGCAGTGGAGGTTGAAATACCCGTCGTATTCCAGACGGGCGAACCCGCAGTTGGGGCAGGGATCGCCCGCCCGGTGGATCTCCACGGCCTGCTCCGCTTCCTGCGGGGGGTGCAGGGAGAAGGTCAAGGAGGGGCCTTCGGCCGGCGCTTGGGACGCCCGGCGCTTCTTCGCCCGAGGCTTCGACGGCGAGCCTTCCGTTTCCCACCAGTAGTTCCCCATGGAGGACCTCGAAGCCGAATGGGTCAGGAGGGTAACCGTTTCAAGGTCTCCAGGAGGTCGTGCAGCGCCGGGGCCGCGCGGGCCGGATCCTCCTGGGCGCAGGCCTGCAGATAAGACCGGGAGGCGAACAGGAAGGCCTGGCGGGCGGCGGCCTGCAGGGCGGCCAGCTGCTCCAGCACCTCCCGGCAATCCCGCCCCTCCTGGATCATCCGCTCAATCCCCCGGGCCTGCCCCTGGATGCGCCGGAGGCGGCGGATGAGGCGCTGTTCCGCATCTGGAGGGAGATGGATCATTGGATGCTCCTTCGATCGAGCGGGGCCACCGGCCCCGATCACCGGATCCCTCAGGTGACCGGCCCGCAGGCGGGCCCCCGCCGGGACTCGCTCCCGGTCCCCGCCGTGGCGAAAAGGGAGAGACGCTTCTCCGCCTCCCGCCGGCCGCAGCGGGGGCATTCGATCTCCTCCGTCGGGGTGTTCCACCGCACCAGCCGCTCGAACTCGGCGCCGCAGGCGCGACAGCGATACTCGTAAAGCGGCATCGCTCGCCTCACCTCCTTCGACGCGGAATCCCGCGGCGAGGGATCCTCCCCGGATCCCGGGCGGTAAGGGGGCGATAACCGGGTTACCCCCTACCCGTATAGAAGGATAAACCGGAGGGGCCGGTGTGTCAAACGCGAGGCAAAGCCCTACAGACCCAGGTAGGCCTGACGGACCCGGTCGTCGCGGGCGATCTGGCGGGCGGGGCCCTCCAGCTCGATGCGCCCGCCGCTGAGGACATAGGCGTAATCGCTGACGGCCAGGGCCAGGTGCACGTTCTGCTCCACCAGGAGCATGGTCAGCCCCTGGGCTTTCAGGCGCCGGATGACCTCGAAAAGGTTCAGCACCAGAAGCGGGGAGAGGCCCAGGGAGGGCTCATCCAGGAACAGCACGCGGGGTTCGGCCATGAGGGCCCGGGCGATGGCCAGCATCTGCTGCTCGCCCCCGCTGAGGGTCCCCGCCTTCTGGTGGCGGCGTTCCTTCAGGCGGGGGAAGAGATCGAAGACGTAATCCAGGTTCTGGCGGAAGCGGGCGCGCGCCCGGCCGGTCACCGCTCCCATCTCCAGGTTCTCCTGGACCGTCATATCGGTGAAGAGCTGCCGGCCCTCGGGGACCAGGATCAGCCCCATGGCCGCTTTCCGGTGTGGGGGAAGCAACGTGATGTCCTGGCCGTCGAAGAAGATCGCCCCCCGCCACGGCCGGATCAACCCCATCACGGCGCGCAGGGTGGTGGTCTTGCCGGACCCGTTGGCGCCGATGAGCGTGGTCAGCCGCCCGGCTTCCAGCCGGAACGAAAGACCCCACAGGATCTGCACCTCTCCGTAGCCGGATGTCAGGTCCCGGACCTCCAGAAGGGTCATCCCGCTCCTCCGTTGGCTTCCAGCAGGCTCTGGGAGAGGCGGGGGTCGCCCAGGTAGGCTTCGATCACCCGGGGATGGTGGGCGATCTCCTGCGGCGTGCCCTCCGCGATCACCTCCCCGTAATCCAGCACCACGATGCGATCGGAGACGTTCATGATCGCGTGCATCAGGTGTTCGATCATCAGGATGGTGATCCCGGTCTCCCGGATGGCGCGGATCACCCCCACCATGGCGGCGACCTCCGTTGGGTTCAGCCCCGCCAGCACCTCGTCCAGCAAAAGCAGGCGCGGCCGGGCGGCCAGGGCGCGGGCCAGCTCCAGGCGTTTCTTCTCGGCCACGTTCAGCTTTGCCGCCTCCACATCCCGTTTGTCCGCCAGGCCCACCTGTTCCAGGACGGCCAGGGCGATCTCCCGGGCCTCGCGAAGGGAGCGGTTCTCCCGGCCGAAGCAGGCGCCGACCATCACGTTCTCCAGGACCGTCAGCTCGTTCAGCGGGCGCACGATCTGATGGGCCCGGGCGATCCCCTGGCGGGCGATCTCGTAGGGGGGACGCCCGGTGATGTCCCGCCCGCAGAAGATCACCCGTCCCTCCTCGGGCCGATACACGCCGTTGATCACGTTGAAGAGCGTGGTCTTGCCGGCGCCGTTGGGGCCGATCAGCCCCAGGATCTCCCCCTCCCGCAGGTGGAGGGAGACCCGGTTCAGCGCCTGCAGCCCGCCGAACCGTTTGGAGACCCCCTGAACCTCGAGCAGGTTCATGCCAGCATCCTCCGGAGAGCCGGGAAACGGGCCCGCAGCCAGCCGATCAGGCCTGCCGGTATGAACAGGATGATCAGCAGCAGGAAGGCCCCCGCCAGGGCTAAGTGCAGGTTCTTGAACAGGGGGCTGGTCAGCAGATAACCCCGGAGCCGCTCGTAGAGCGCGGCCCCCAGGATCGGCCCCCACACCGTCCCCTGTCCACCCAGCATCACCATCACGATGGTCTCAATGGAAAGGTGAAGCCGGAAGGCATCCCCCGGCTCGATGTTCCCGTTCTTGAAGAAGAACAGCACCCCCACCATGCCCGGGAACAGCGCCGAGAGGGCGTAGGCCAGGGTCTTCCAGCGAGGGGCCCGCACGCCCAGGACCAGGGCCGCGTCCTCGTCCTCCCGGATGGCCATCAACCCCAGCCCGAATTTGGAGCTCTTCACTGCAAAGCTCACCCCCACCGTGAGCAGGGCAAGGGCCAGCAGCGTGCCGTAGCTGAGCCAGAGGGCGCGGGCGGGCCCGCCGTAGGCGTTGTAAACGGCGAAGTTCAGCGACATGCCGGTGGGGCCGCCGAAGGGCTCGAAGTTGGTCACGAAGGCCCGGACGGCCTCGTTGATCCCGATGGTGGCCAGGGCGAAGTAAGCCCCCCGCAACCGGAGGATGATCGCGCCCAGGCCCAGGGCCATGGCGGCCGTCGCCACCCCCGCCGCCGCCATCGCCGGCCACAACCCCCATCCGTGGCGGTGCATCAGGTAGAACCCGATGTAGCCCCCCAGCCCGAAGAAGACGATGTGGCCGAAGTTGACGTATCCGGTGTAGCCCAGCAGGATGTTCAGGCTGGAGGCCAGCACGATCAGCATGAAAATCAGGAACAGATCCTCCCGCAGGGTGGCCGAGCCGGTGGCCACCGGCCACAGGCCCACCCCCAGCAGGACGATCAGCGTGATCCACAGGGAACGCGAGCGCCAGAACTCCATCGTCCTTCACCCGGGCAAAAGGATCCCTATCGCTCTCCCAGCAATCCCTGGGGGCGCACCAGCAGCAGCAGGACGAACATCGCGAACTCGATGACGGGGACCCAGCCGGTGGGCAGGAAGACCGGGATGAGCCCTTCCAGGACGCCCAGGATCAGGCCGCCCAGCAAGGCCCCGGTGGGGTTCCCCAGCCCGCCCAGCACGCAGATTACGAAGCTCTTCAGCTCGTAGGTCCCGCCGGACAGGATCGTGAACGGGAAGAAGGTGGCGATCAGTCCCCCCGCCGTCGCCGCCAGCATCGTCCCCAGCCCGAAGCTCAGGGCCAGGATCCGCGTGGAGGGGATGCCCATCAGCTCAGCGGCGGCCCGGTTGCTGGCCACCGCCCGCACCATCTTCCCGAGCGTGGTCCGGTAGAGGAACAGATAAAGGGCCGCGGCGATCAGCAACGCCGCCAGGGCGGCCACCAGCCGGGTGCCCAACAGGACCACCGGGCCCAGGGTCAGGCTCCCCAGGGAGAGGTTGACGTTACGGGGAGTGGTGGTGAACAGGGCCGTGCCCACCCCGATGATCATCATGTTGACTGAGAAGGTCGCCAGCAAGGTCGAGAGGTGAGGAGCGTTGAGCACCCGGTGGACGGCGACGGCGTAGATCAGGACGCCGGAGAGCAGGCCCAGGAGGGCCACGACGAACAGCCCTACGTAAGGATGCACCCCGGCCTGGGCGAAGAGGAGATAGACGCCGAACATCCCCAGGGCGATGATCGGGCCGTGGGCCAGGTTGATCACCCGCATCACGCCCCAGATCAAGGTGAGCCCCATGGCGGCCAGGCCGTAAACGAAGCCCAGCAACAGCCCATCGATGAGCGAGGCCAGCAACACTCCCGGATCCACCCGAGCCTCCTCCCGGATCAATGGCGAAGTTCCTCAGATGGCATAACCCGATGATCCGACACCGCCCCAACGATTCGGGGCCGGGGGGATCCTTCTCCCCCCGGCCCGCGCCGCTTCACCGGCTCAGGGGATAGAGCGGCGTCGCCGCCTGGGCGGCCTCCGGCCAGACGATGGGACGGATCAAGTTCCCCGAGGCGTCCTTCTGCCACTGGAGATAGACCATCTCGTGGCCGATCTGCTTGCCGTGGGCCTTCCCGGTGTCGAACTTGATGCGGCCGTAGAAGGTCATGATGTCCATCTTCTCGAGGGCCGCCTTCACCTTCTCCGTGTCCGTGGAGCCGGCGTCCTCGATGGCCTTCTGAAGGACCAGGCCGGCGGCGTAGCCTCCGGCGGCGTGATAGCCGGGCTCGTAGCCGTATTTGGCCTTGTAGGCGCTGACGAACTGATCCACCGTCGGGCCATACCAGGGCAGCCCCGCCGCCTTCGCCGAATCCGGCGAGTATTTCGCGCCGGGCTCCCACTGGCTGGGGCCGATCACACCCACCGCCGCGTCGCCCAGCTGCGCGAACTCCGGCACCGCTGGGGCCACCAGCAGGGCGATCATCTTCACCGGCACCTTCTTCTCGAACAGCTGCTTGGCCAGCGTGGAGCCGTCCTGGAAGTGACCGCCGCCGATGATGGCGTCCGGCTTAGCCGCCATGATCTTGTTGATGAAGGGCCCGAAGTCGGTGGTCCCGGTCTCGTAGCCCTCGAAGAGCACCACCTCGAAGCCCTGGCTCTCCGCATACGGCTTGGCGGCGTTCACCACGTCGGTGGAGAACTTCTCGTTCTCATAAACGATGGCGATCCGCTTGGCGTTCGGATCCATCTTCTTGAGGAAATCGATGGCCCCCGTCAGATAACGGCTGGCCGGGGTGTAGATCTGGAAGATGTGCTGGTAGCCTTTCTCATAGGTGCTGTCGGAGGCAGCCCCCGTGGTGATCATGATCTTGCCGTATTGCTCGGCGATCACCGCCGCGGCGTCAGCCAGGCCGCTGCTGTAGGGGCTGATCAGGAAGTCCGCCTTGTCCTCGTTGATCAGCCGGACGTAAAGCTGTTGGACCCGTTCCTTAGCGCTCTCGTCGTCGTAGAACTTGAGCTCGACCTGGAGCACCGTGCCATCGGGCAGCCGGATGCCCCCCGCCCGCTGGAGGTCCTCCAGCCAGAGCTGCAGGCCCTGGACCTGTTCCTTGGACTCCTTGGTCAGCTTGCCGGTCTGGGAGGCGGTGAAGCCCAGGATGATCTTCTTCACGGCGGGGGTGGGGGAGGCGGCTGGGGTGGGGCTGGGTTGGGCTGCCGGCTGAGCCGGCCCCGCCGGCGTCGCCGTGGGCGCCGGGGGCGTGGGAGTGGCGCACGCGGCCAGCAGCGCCAGGCCGATCAGGATCCCGATCCACTTCAGCCCGCGCACCATCGCAACCTCCTGCGCACTGGAGTTCGGGGCATGCCCGTCATCCCTTAGGTTAGGCGGTCGGGATAAAATGTCCACAAACGATCGTTCGCCGCGCATAAACGCCGCGTAAACACCCCGGATCGGAGAGGGGGGACCCATGGGGAGGGGGCATCCGCATGATCTGCGGACCACGTTGCTGGCCGCTTATGGTCTGCTGATCGGCTGGATGATCGCCCTGGGCCTCCTGTTCCATTTCTGGAGCGCCGACCGGCTGCTCCGGGACGCCGAGGCCTCCAATCGGGCTCTGGCCCAGGCGGTGGGGCTGGAGACCGAAGCCTGGCTCCAGGACGCGATCCAGGCCGTGGAGGCCCTCGCCCGGATGGAGGCGGTGCGCCGGCATGACCTCCGCGCCCTCCCAACCCTCTTCGCCCCCGCCTTCTCCGCCCGCCCGGACGCCCTGATGCTCTTCCTCCTGGATCGCCGCGGCCTGATGCGCTATCACTACCCGGAGGGACCCGGGAGCACGGTGGGCTGGGATTTCAGCTTCTGGAATTATTTCCAGGCCGCCGCTCAGGGGAACGGCCCGGTGCTCTCCAAGGGATGGCTCTCCCCCACCACCGGGAAGCCCGTGGTGACGATCGCCATGCCCCTGAAGGATGAGCGGGGCGACTTCAACGGAGTGGTGGCCCTCAATCTCTCCCTGGAACGCCTCAGCACGGTCCTGCGGACCATCGCCGGGGACCATCTGGATCTCCGCCTGTATGACGCCACCGGGCAGCTGATCGCCGCCTCCGGCCCCTTGATCCCTCTGGATCCGACCTACCGGCTGGATCCGGGGGAAGCCGTCCCCCCGGGCCTATTCCGGGGTCCCGAAGGGCGGGCCTGGGTGGCGACCTCCCTGTTTCTTCCCCGAACCGGATGGCGCATCCTGGTGCGCCGCCCCGCCGATGAGGCCCTGGCCACCCTCTATATGTTCCGGCGGGGGCTGCTCCTCCTGCTCACGCTGGTGCTGATCAGCGGCTTCGGCTTCTGGTATCTCCTCACCCATCAGGCGCTGCGCCCGCTGGAGGCCATCGCCCGCTTCAGCCGGGAGCTCGGCGAGCATCCGGGATCGGCCAGCGCCGCGCCCATCCTCCGCCTGACCGCCCGCGGGGATCAGATCGGGCACCTCGCCCGCTCGCTGCTCTGGATGCAGGCGGCGATCGAACGACGCCTGAGCGAACTGCGCACCCTCCTCGACACCGGGCGCGTCGTCCTGTCCTCGCTGGAAACCGAGGCGGTGATCGCCACCATCCTGGAGCAAATCCAGCGCCTGCTCCGCGTCCCCACCTGCGCCCTCTTCACCCTGGATGAGCGCACGGGGCGGTATCGGGTGCGCGCGGTGCGCGGGCTGAGCCCGGATTACGCCCGCGGGCTCTCCTTCCATCCGGATGATCCGCGCTCGCCCACCATGCGCGCCATCCGGACCGGCCGCCCCGTCCAGATCGCCGATATCGAGGTCGAGGGTTATCCGGAGCTGCGAGAGCGGGCGCGCCGGGAGGGGTTCCGTTCGCTCCTGGCGGTGCCGCTTCAGGCCCGCCACGTTCCTCCCGCCGCCCTGGTGATCTACCGGCCGGACCCCCATCCCTTCTCGGAGGACGAGGTCTCCCTGGCCTGGAACTTCGCCAACCTGGCCGCCTTCGCCCTGGAGCACGCCGTCCTCTACGCCCGCAGCGACATGCTCCTCCAGCAACAGACCCGCCGGCTGGAAACCCTGATCGAGCATCTCCATGACGGACTGATCATGGAAAGCCGGGAGCGGGAGATCCTGTATATGAACCGGCGGGCGGCCGAATGGTGCGGCCTGGAGGAGCCGTGCGCGCCGGGATGCCCCGCCGACATCGCCTACGCGGCCTTGCTCCCGCATCTCTCCCCTTCGGAAGAGGCCGCCCGGCTGCTGGAGGGGACCGATGAGGGAACAGTAGAAGTGCGCTGGCAGAGGGACGCCCGGGCTCGGGAGCTCCGCATCCAGAGCCTGCCGGTCCGCGGGGAAGGAGAGGAGCGCCTGGGGCGCATCCTGGTCCTCCGGGACATCACGGTGGAGCGGGAGCTGGATCGGGCGAAATCGGCCCTGCTCTCCGCCGTCTCCCACGAGCTGCGCACCCCCCTGGCGGCCATCCAGGGCTACACCACCACCCTCCTGGCGGAGGATGTGGAGTGGGATCCGGCGGCGCGCCGGGAGTTCCTTCAGATCATCCTGGAGGAGACGGAGCGGCTGGCCCATCTGGTGAGCAATCTGCTGGATCTCTCGCGCCTGGAGGCGGGGGCCTTGACCCTTAACCGGCAGCCCTACCCCCTGGAGGCCCTCATCGCCCGGGCCCGCCGGGGCCTCCGGGCGAACACCCATCCCATCTTCGTGCAGCTGCCGCCGGATCTGCCTCCTGTCGACGTGGACGCGGCGCGCATCGAGGTGGTCTTTCGGAACCTCCTGGACAACGCCCTCCGCTACACGCCTCCGGGCACGCCCATCACCGTCTCCGCCGGCGTCGCGGACGGGGTGGTGGTCGTCCGCGTGCGCGATGAGGGCCCGGGTATCCTGCCCGAGCATCGAGGGCGCCTGTTCGATCGCTTCTACCGCATCCCCGGCCAGGTTCGATCCTCCGGTGCCGGCCTGGGCTTAGCCATCTGCAAGGGCTTCATCGAGGCCCACGGGGGTCGGATCTGGCTGGCCGATGAGGGCCCGGGTGCAACCTTCGTATTCACCCTCCCGATCTGGAGGGGCGACGATGGCCGAGCGGATCCTGGTGGTGGAGGATGAGGAACCGCTCCGGCGGTTCATCGCCCGCAACCTGTCCGCCCGCGGATACGAGGTGCAGACGGCCTCGGACGGCTACGAGGCGCTGCGGCGGTTCGAGGAGCAGGCCCCGGATCTGGTGATCCTGGACATCCTGTTGCCGGGGCTGAACGGGCTGGAGGTCCTCCGGCGGATCCGCCAGGCCTCCCTGGTCCCGATCCTGGTGCTCACGGCGCTGGACCAGGAGGCGGACAAGGTCACGGCGCTGGACCTGGGGGCGGATGATTACCTCACCAAGCCCTTTGGGGTGGGGGAGCTGCTCGCCCGGGTGCGGGCGGCCCTGCGCCGGATGCGCTGGAGTGAGGGAACCGGCGGGCCCGGGATCCTGCGGGTGGGCGATCTGGAGCTGGATGGGGACCAGCGACGGGCCTGGCATCGAGGGGAGCCCCTGCGGCTGACCGGAAAGGAGTTCGATCTGCTTTATCTCCTGGCCCGCCACGCCGGGCGCACCCTCTCCCACCGCTTCCTGCTCCAGCGGGTCTGGGGGCCGGAGTATGTGGATGAGGTGGAATACCTTCGGGTCTACATCGGGCGGCTGCGGCGCAAGCTCGGGGAAACGGGGGATCACCGGCACCTCTTCACCGAGCCCGGCTTCGGCTACCGGCTGGAGGGATAGGGCCCAGGGGATGCGGTTTCGATTAAAATCCATTAAGAGATCCTTGCCTCCCATCCGGGCAGTCAGGAGGGAAGGATGCCGGCGGCCAGCGAGCTTCGACCGGGGATGACCGTTGCGCTGGAAGGGAACCTGTTCCGCGTGATCGAGGCGGTTTACCACTCGGGCACCGCCCAGCAGAAAGGGGTGGTCCACGCGAAGCTGCGCAACCTGCGCACCGGCGTGGTGGTGGACCGGCGCTTCCGGCCCGAGGAGCGGGTGGAGGAGGTCGCCCTGGAGCGCCGGGTGATGGAATACCTCTACAACGACGGCGAGATGTTCTACTTCATGGACCCCGAGACCTACGACCAGGTCCCCGTCCCGGCGGCGATGATCGGCGACCTGGAGGTCTTCCTCCAGCCCAACCAGCGGATCCCCGTGGAGTTCCACGAAGGCCGTCCCGTCGCCGTGGCCTTCCCCGAGACCGTGGACCTGCGGGTGGTCCACACCTCCCAGCCCCTGCGCGAACGGGAGAGCCATGTCTACAAACCTGCCATCCTGGAGAACGGCCTGGAGGTGCTGGTCCCCCAATTCATCGCGGAAGGGGACATCGTCCGGATCAACGTCTACACCCGGGCCTACGTGGACCGCGTGGGGAAGCGGGGGGCCTGATCTATTCCATCCCCAGCCGGCGCAGGTCCTCCTCGCTCAGCCCGAAGTAATGCCCCAGCTCGTGCAGGAGGGTGCGGCGGATCTCCGCCCGCAGCCGGAAGGGGTCGTGGCCGAAGTCGGCCTCTAAGGGGCGGCGGAACAACCGAATGCGGGAGGGCCAGGCGATGTGCATGCGCTCCCGTTCCCCGCGGGTGGGCCCTTCGAACATCCCGTAGAGGTTCTCCCCGGGGGGCAACCCCAGCGCCGCCCGCTGCGCCGGGGAGGGCTCCTCCTCCAGCAGCACCGCCACGTTATCCACCGCCTCCCGCAGGTCCGCCGGGAGGCTCTCCAGCACCTCCGTCCAGATCCGCTCCACCAGCTCAGGGGTGATCCGAAGGCGTCGCCGCCGCATCCGGTGGGGGTTCCTCCAAGGGTTCGGGGATCGGCACGCGGACGAAGATCCGGTCGGCCAGGCGGCGTCGGATGCGGTGGGTCTGATCCCCCACTCGGATCCGCAGGCCGGCCCCGGGCTCCTGTTCCTCGACGGTCACCCGGGTTCCGGGCCGCAGGCCGACCCGGGCGGCCTGGCGCAGCGTGGACACCTCATCCGTCACCCGCAGCACCTCACAGGCCACCCCGAGGGGTGCCTCGCTCAGGCGGCAGGCGAGGGGAGCGGGGATCTCGCCGGAGCGGGTGGGGATGGGATCGCCGTGGGGGTCGTAGGCGGGGTGGCCCAGCAAGGCGGCGATGCGCTCCTCCAGCGCCTCGCTGATGGCGTGCTCCAGCCGGTCCGCCTCCGCGTGGACCTCGTCCCAATCGTAGCCCAGGGCCTCCATCAGGAAGAGCTCCAGGAGGCGATGGTGCCGGATCACCTCCAGGGCGATGCGGCGGCCGGCGCGCGTGAGGGCCACTCCGCGATAGGGGGTGTAGTGGACCAGGCGGAGCCGGGCCAGCTTCTTCAGCATCCCGGTCACGGAAGGGGGGGAGACGTTCAGGTATTCGGCCAGCCGGGTGGTGCTCACCGCCCCCTCCCGCTCGGCCAGGATGTAGATCGCCCGCAGATAATCCTCCATCGAAGCGCTCAACCGGGGCATGCCCCGTTCGGCCCCCTTATAGAATCCCCTCTTCATCTTAACATAAAAGCCAGCTCCAGCTGTGAAGCCCTGTGTGTCTTCCCTCGAACGGCTATGGCCCTTGAGCGATCCAGATCCGCCGGAACCCCACCGCCAGCCATCGGGCATCCCCGGCGGGCGGAGGCGCCGCGTAGGCGAACCGGAAGCGCACCTCGTTGACGCCCCGCCGGATCGCCCCCGCCGGGATCTCCCAGCGGATCCGCCGCTCCCCACAATCGGGGAACGATTCCTCCCCCAGACGCCGTCCGTTGAAGAGGACCTCCAGCCGCTGAGGCTCCCCGGCCCGGCACAGGGGGAAGGCCTCCAGCTCCAGCGTGGCCGGCCCTCCCCCCGCTTCCGCCAGATACAGCGCCTCCGCCTCCGTCCCCTCGGCCCAGATCCCCCACGCCTCCGGACCCGACCAGCCGCCGAGCAACAGGAGGTTGGTGATCTCCGGCTCCCCGCGGCCCGGGATGCGGAAGATGCAGATCGGATAGTCCCACGGCGAGGGGACCGACGGCGGCTCGAAGCATCCTTCCAGGGAAAAGGGCCAGCCCCACTTCCGCCAGTCCGGCGGGGGACGATGGACCACCAGGAACCGGAAACCATGGCGGCCCAGCCAGTCCGGCCGATGCCGGAACAGCAGCCCGCGCCCCCGTTGCAGCGCCTCGATCCAGCGGGGATGGAAGGGGGGAAAGCCGGAAAGGGTCGGGCGCCGGTGATACTCCGTGGCCATCACCGTCACCCGCGAAAGGTGAAGCCCCGGCGTGTGATCGGCGAAGACGTCGATCACCGCCCCCGGCTCCGGGTTCCGCCGCAACCACTCGAAGGCAGGATGGACGGCGTAGGGCCAGGGGAGGGTGGGGATCGGACGCATCAGCGCCTCCCCCAGCCAGAGGGCCGCCCATCCCCACCGGAACCCCCGCGGGGCGATGCGGGACCAGGCCTCCGCGCCGCCGATGAACAGCCCCAGGGCGGTGAGGGCGATGAACCGCCACACGGTCCCCGCCGCCTCGTAGAACGGCACCACGGCCCACAGCAACAGCAGCGGGGTGAGGGCCTGACGGGCCCATTCCTCCGGGAGGGAGGGCTCCCGGAAGAGCTCGGGTTTGCGGATGTGGCCGATGCGCCAGATCCCCTCGTAAACGCTTCGCACCGCAGGGATCTCGGGGATCGAAAGGGGCGCGTCGGCCCGAAGGGCGATCCCGGTGGCCAGCAGCGCCCCAAGGGCCGCCGCCCGCAGCAGCCGGCGGCTCCGCAGCCGCCGGCCCGCGAGCTGGCTCCACCCCAGGCCGATCAGGCTGCTCCCGGCCGGCACGAGCCCCAGGGTGAGAACGGGGCGATCGGTTCGGGGGAGGTGTCTGGAACCGGGATGGTAGGGGTTCCAGGTCAGGGCATCGGCCCACGGATATCCGTTGCCCCGGGCGGTCTCCAGGGTCTGGCCCAGCATCTGATCCTGGCGGATGGCGTGAACCCAGAGGCCCACCCACGGGCCGCCGATGGCCACGGCGGTTCCGACCCCATAGAGCAGAAAGCGCCCGAGGCGTTTCCGCCGCCAGGCTCCCCATATGTAAACCAGCGCCAGCGCCCCGCCCAGGAGCATGAGGTAAGGGGTGCCGGCGATCCCCAGCCCCCAGAGGATCCCGGCCCGACGCAGCGCCCGGGGGGACCATCCCATCGCCCGGGCCCGCTCTAAGGCCCAGGCCATCCAAGCAAGGCTGGCGGCACCCCACGCGACCGGCAGGTAATCCCCGTAGATCCGCATGGCGGCGTGGCTGCCGTGGAACAGGGCGTAGGCGATCCCCGCCGCCGTGGCCAGCCCCCGATCCCGGGAGAGCAGATAGGCGAGGCGGAAGGCGCCGAGGAAGGCCAGGGAGTAAACCAGCCACCCGAAGAAGTGGACCGCAAAGGCGTCCCCGCCCAGCAGGGCCGCGGGGAGCATCAGGGCGATCAGGAAAGGGCCATGGTGCAGCTTGGCCACATGCCAGCCTGGAGGGGCGAAGGCCAGCGGATGGAAGAGCGGGGAGGTGTGCAGCTCGAAGAGGGCCCGTCGATACCAGGCGAGGGCCCACATCACCTCCAGGGTGTCCTCCCCGGCGGGGGCGCGGGTGAAGAAGACCCGGGCAGGCCAGGCCTGGTGGAGCCACAGGAACCAGACCCACAGCGGGATCAGCCAGCCTCCGATGCGCCGGGTCAGCGCTCCCAGCCGGGGATCCATACGGGCGCGCGCTTTCAGGGTTGGGCACGAACGCCTCCATGATAGCACGATGCGCGATGGACCTCCCTCCGCTTGACAACCCCCTCCCACGGGTTTATACTGGAGAGCGCATATCCCCATCCCCGGGAGGGGGATATGGAGAAGGAGGGATCAGATGCGGGTTCGCGTGGAGCTGGAGGTGCAGGGGATGACGTGTGACGATTGCGCCCGGCATGTGGAGCGGGCGCTCCGCTCGGTGCCCGGGGTGCTCTCCGCCCGGGTCCCTCACTGGTCCTCCGGGAAGGCCGAGGCCATCGTGGAGGGAGAGGTCCCTGATTCCGCGATGGAGGAGGCCGTCGCCCGCGCCGGCTATCGGGCCCGGGTGGTCCGGGCGGAGCTCCCGGAGGCTCCCGCAGCCCTGCGGGGCGATGGCCGGTTCGATCTCCTGATCATCGGCGGGGGATCGGCGGCCTTCGCCGCGGCCATCCGCGCCGCCGAGCTGGGCGCCCGCGTGGCCCTCGTCGAGGCAGGGACCCTGGGGGGGACCTGCGTGAACGTGGGCTGCGTTCCGTCGAAGTTCCTGATCCGCGCCCTGGAGGTCTACCATCGGGCGGGTGCCCATGGCTTCCGGGGGGTGAGCACCGCCCGGGGGGCGCTGCACTGGGCCGCCCTCATCGCCCAGAAGGAAGCGCTGGTCGCGGATCTGCGCCGGGAGAAATATGAAGAAGTCCTGGCCGCCTATCCCCAGATCACCCGGGTCCAGGGCCGTGGCCGCCTGGCCGAAGGCGGGGCGGTGGTGGTGAACGGCACGACCTACGCGCCGGGACGGGTGATCCTGGCCACCGGCGCGCGGCCGTGGGCTCCGCCCATCCCGGGCCTGGCCGAAGCGGGCTATCTCACCAGCACCGAGGCCCTCTCCCTGCGGGAGCTGCCCCGCTCCATGATCGTGGTCGGCGCCAACGCGGTGGGGCTGGAGCTGGCCCAGGTCTTCGCCCGTGCCGGCGTCGCGGTGACGGTCCTCGAGGCCCTCCCCCGCATCGTCCCCTTCGAGGAGCCGGAGATCAGCGAGGCGTTGCAGCGCGCCCTGGAGGAAGAGGGCATGGTCTTCCACACCGGCGTGAAGATCATCTGGGCGGCTCGATCCGACGGCCGCTATGAGGTGTCCTTCGAGAAAGACGGGGAAACCCGCATCGTCTCCGCGGAGCAGCTGTTGATGGCCACCGGCCGCCGTCCGAACACCCAGGACCTGGGGCTGGAGGCGGCCGGGGTGGCGGTGGGGCCGAGGGGGGAGATCCGGGTCAACCCCTATATGCAAACCTCGAACCCTTCGATCTACGCCGCCGGCGACTGCGCGGACCTGCCCATGTTCGTCTACGTCGCCGCGGCCAGCGGGACGGTGGCGGCGGAGAACGCCCTGCTGGGCAACCACCGGACGCTGGATCTCACCGCCGTCCCCCGCGTGACCTTCACCGATCCCGAGGTGGCTTCGGTGGGATGGACGGAGGCGCAGGCGCGGGAGCGAGGGGAGACGCCGAAGGCCGTCCTGCTCCCGCTGGAGGCGGTGCCCCGGGCGCGCATCGCCTTCGAGACCCGCGGGGTGATCAAGCTGGTGGCCGATGCGAACACCGACCGGCTGCTGGGCGTCCATCTCGTGATGCCCCAGGCGGGGGAGGCCATCGCCGCCGGCGTGATCGCCCTCCAGGCGGGATACACGGTCCAGGACCTCGGTCGCACCCTCTTCCCGTATCTCACCTGGTCGGAGGGCCTGCGGCTGGGCGCCCAGTCCTTCACGCGGGATGTAGCCCGGTTGAGCTGCTGCGCGGGATAGACCGATCCCTCAGCGCACCTCGAACTCCAGGCGGATCTGCAGGCGGTCCTCGATGTAGAGGCGGACCTCCCATCGTCCGGGCGGGAAGCCGTCCGGCCGGGTGTTGTAGATGTAGCCGGGCTGGCCTGGGCGGCCGTCCCAGAGCAGCGTGCTGCTGTCCTCCAGGGCGCCCTCCCGATACCAGGCCACCGTCCACGGCGCCCCCACGGGCATGTTCTCCACGCGGAACCGCCCGCAGATCCGAGTGGTCCCGGTGGGGAAGACCGTAGGGGGCGGCACAGGGATCCGGAGGGGCCGCCCGCGCTCGTCGCAGGCGTCCGTGAGCGCCAGATCCGTGAAGCGGGCGTTCGGCGGCGCCGGGACGGCGGAGGGGAGCGGGGTCAGCAGGGTGGGCGGATACGGCAGCGTCGGCGAGGGGAGGGGAGACGGCGGCGAGGTGGGCGACGGGGAGGGCGTCGGCCGGGATGTAGGTGTTGGTGGGATCTCTTCAAGAGGTGTGGGGGATGGAGAAGGAAGGACCTCCAAGAAGGGTGTGGGGGAAGGGGAAGCCGGCCCGGGCCATCCCGGCGGAGGGATTTCGAAGGGCAAGTGGAAGCCGGAGCGGGCGAAAGCGTTCAGGGCGCCCGTGCCGAGGGCCAGCCCGAGGGCCAGCCAGAACCAGCGGCGCGCCCGCCGCTCCGCGGCGCGGCGCACGATCAGATAGCGGGTGCGGCGGGCTTCCCGCCATGCCCACGCGGCTCCGATCAGGGCCAGCAGCGCCCCGATCACCCCGATCCCCGTCAGCGCCGAAAGCCAAGGGACCCCTGTGTTCATCCGCTCCTCTTGGAGGGAGAGATCCGGGCTGCTTGTCCTCCCCTCACGCCGCCGGCTCCAGATCCCGGGCGAAAGGCTCCGGGGAGAGCGGGTAACCGGTGGCGAACACCATCAGGGTGTTCCAGTCGACGGAGCGTCCGGGCCGGAAGTAGCGCCGGATCAAAAAGGCCCCCGTCTCCGGCGAGGCGATCCATGCCTCATCTTCCCCGATCCGCGCCCGCAGCGTCATCAGCAGCTGGGAGGCCGCCAGCTCCCCCAGCAGATAGTTGTGGTAGTAAACCGGCGCGATGCTGAAGTGGATCTTCGCCGCCCAGTCGGGCGCATCCCGCCCCTCCGGGCGCCGGACCATCTGGAACTCCTCCACCAGGTCCCACCACAGGCGGTTGAGGTCCTGCCGGGGGTTCTGATACAGGGCGCGTTCGAAGTGAGCCATCACCAGCACCCAGCGGGTGAAGATCAGCAGCTTGGCCCGGTGGCGCCGGAGGGCCTGAGGCAGCACCTCCCGAAGGGTTCCCTCTTCCAGGCCCAGGTAGCGCCGCAGCCAGGCCGGGTGATGGATCAGGCGGCCCATCAGCACGGCGATGGCCTCGGTGGAGAGGATATGGGCCGGCGTGCGCAGCAGGAAGGGGAGGTCCCGGTCGATGTATTTGTCGTAGACCGCATGGCCGAGCTCGTGGAGCATCGTCTCGGCCCAGTAGGCGTCGGGCTGGAGGTTGGCCAGGATCCGCACGTCCCCTTTGCGGTCGATGTGGATGCAGTAGGCGTGCTGCTGCTTTCCCTCCCGCTCGTAGAGATCGCTGCGGGCCAGGATGTCCTCGATCTCCAGCCCGATGGCCGAATAAAAAGCCCGCGAGAGGGCCACCGGATCGCGGCCCTCGAACAGGCGGCTGATCCCATCCCCGGCTTCCGGCGGCTCCTGGAAGAAGGGATCGCTGTAATGCCAGGGGCGCAGGTCGGCGACCTCCACGCCGAACCGCCGGGCCAGCTCCGCGTCCAGCTCCGCCTTATAGGCGGCGAACAGGGGGCGGGTCAGCCGATCCAGCTGATCGAGCAGCCGGAACAGCTCCCCCTCATCCTGCTCGGCCAGGGCCAGGCTCATGGTGTAGAAGTTGTCAAAGCCCACCTGGCGGGCCCCTTCGTTGCGCAGCTCCACCAGGCGGAGCAGCCGTTCGGCCACCTGCGCCCCGATCTGCTTGCTGGCCTCCCAGGCCTCCCGCCGCAGGGCCAGGTCCTCGGAGGTCCGCAGGATCTGGCGGATCTGGTTGTCGGTGACCGGCCGCCCCCGCAGGGTGGCCCGGAAAGTGTTGAAGGCGCCCTCGACCTCTTTCTCCAGCTCGGTGATGGCATCGATCAGGGCGGGGTCGATCTGCAGGCCGCGGAAGTCGTCATAGAGGATGCGGGCCTGGCGGGCGAGCAGAGGGGGGACCTGGGGGTTCGGGGTGAAGACGCCGTCTTTGAGGAGCCCGGCCTCCTCCATCAGCCGGCGCAGCCGGGCGAAGGCCTCCCGGTCGGCGTAAACCTTGCGCAGCGCCGCGGTCAGCCGGGCGTATTCTTCCTCATCCTCCTTGCGGCCGGTGGTGGTGAACCGCCAGTAGGCTTCCGACTGGGCGACGACCAGCGGCTCCACCTGCCGGGTGTGGGCCTCGATGAACGCTTGCAGCGCATGGCTCACGGTTCCGCTCCCTTTTCTATGCGTTCTCCGGATGCTCCATGGGGCGAGGGCGCCGCACCCAAAGGACCAGCACGTCGCCCTCCGGCCAGCGCTCCACCCGGGCGGCGATCACGTCCGCCCAGCGCCGTTCTCCGGACGGGGCGGGGAAATCCAGCTGCACCGGGCGTCCCTCCCCCCAGGCCCGACGGCAGCGCTCCAGCATCTTCTCCCCGTTGAAGGTCCGCATCTGGCACACCGCCACCGGCTGGGGCGTGGGCCCTTCGTAGATCGAGAACGCCCAGACCTCCCGGGCAGGTTGAAATTGCGGCGCCGGCCCTTCCACGACAGTGATCCACTCCGGCTCCATCCACCGCATCCTTCCCCCACCCCCTTTCGGATCTTCCGATTTCCATATCCGGTTAAAACATTTTACCACGGCCTGCAGGCCCATTTCTGACGAAGGGAACACCTCAGTGCCTGGAGCGTGGGACCCCCTCTCCGCCCGCAGCCTATCGCGGCTCGGAGGCGGGCTGTGGGGCCGGGGCGGGCGCATACCGCAGCACCAGGTTCCGGGCCGCCCGGGCCTCGTCCAGCCGGCGGACGGGGGTGGTGTGCGGAGCCCGCTGCAGCCGTTCGGGGTCCTCCCGGGCTTCCTCGGCGATGCGCCGCATCGCCTCGGCGAAGGCGTCCAGGGTGGCCTTGCTCTCGGTCTCCGTCGGCTCGATCATCAGGGCTTCGGGGACGATCAGCGGGAAGTAGTTCGTCGGCGGGTGGAAACCGTAATCCATCAGCCGCTTGGAGATGTCGAGGGCCCGGATGGGGGTGCCGGGGATCTTCCCCATGATCACAAACTCGTGCTTGCAGAGCCGGTCGTAGGGCACCGGGTAGATCCCCCGCAGCCGCGCGAGGAGGTAGTTGGCGTTGAGGACCGCCGCCTCGGAGACCTCCCGCAGGCGCGGGCCGTGCATCCGAATGTAGGTGTAGGCGCGGACGAAGACCCCGAAGTGGCCGTGGAAGGCCCGCACCCGGCCGATGCTCCGCTCCGGCCAGACGAACGTGTAGAAGGGTTCGTCCGGCCGCACCGTTCGTTCCCGATCGATGGCCACGATGGGCCCGGGCAGATAGGGGGCCAGCCGCTCGCTGGCCCCGATGGGGCCGGCCCCGGGGCCGCCGCCGCCGTGGGGGGTGCTGAAGGTTTTGTGGAGGTTGTAGTGCATGACGTCGAAGCCCATCGCGCCGGGCTTGCAGATCCCCATCAGGGCGTTCATGTTGGCCCCGTCCCCGTAGATCAGCCCCCCGCAGCGATGGACCAGGTCGATGGCCTCCAGGAGGTTCTCGTCGAAGAGGCCCAGGGTGTTGGGGTTGGTGATCATCAACCCCGCCACCGTCTCATCGCACTCCTTCCGCAGGGCGTCCAGGTCGATGTTCCCACGCCGGTCGGAGGGGATGTTGACCACCCGCAGGCCCGCCATCGCCGAGGAGGCGGGGTTCGTGCCGTGGGCCGAGTCGGGGATCAGCATCTTGATCCGCTTCTTCCCCTCCCCGCGGTCCCGATGGTAAGCCCGGATCATCAGGATGCCGGCCAGCTCCCCCTGGGAGCCTGCCGCCGGCTGGAGGGAGACCGCAGCGAACCCCCCGATCTCTTTCAGGAACTCCTGCAGGTGATACATCAGCGCCAGCGCGCCCTGCACCGTCTCCGGATCCTGATAGGGGTGCAGGTGGGCGAAGCCCGGCAGGCGGGCCATCTCCTCGTTGATCTTGGGGTTGTATTTCATGGTGCAGGAGCCCAGGGGGTAAAAGCCCTTATCGACCCCGTAGTTCATCTGGGAGAGCCGGAGGAAGTGGCGGACGACATCCACCTCGCTGACCTCGGGCAGCGGGAGATCCGCCCGCTGGAACCCCTCCGGCAGAGGGGCCTCGGGCACATCGGGCTCCGGCAGCTCCACCCCGCGCCGGCCGGGGACCGAATATTCAAAGATCAAGGGCTCCGTCATCGGTTCACCTCCCTAACCTGTAGAAGCCGCGACCTTCGCGTCATCGAAGACGGAGGTTCGGCACGTAAGCCGAAATTCATTTCGGCATCTGGGTTGTAGGAGCGGCTTCAGCCGCGACCCTTATGCCATCAAAGGCCGAGGCCCTGGGTGAAAGCCTCTCCTGCAGCCGTGATCTCCGCGCCATCGAAGATGGAAAGTTCGGGGCGAAAGCCCCTCCTCGGCATCCTTCTGCCGGATCGGCTTCAACCGCGGCTTTGTCCTTCTCCGCCGATCTCGCCCAGGGCCGTCACCAGGGCGTCCAGCTCCTCCCGGGTGTTCATCTCCGTGGCGCACAGCAGCATATGGCCCTCCAGCTCCGGGTAGGCCCGGCCCAGGTCGTAGCCGCCGATGATCTGATAGTCCTCATAGAGGATCCGGTTGATCTCCTCCACCGGCCGGGGGGTTCGGACCACAAACTCATGGAAGAAGGGCTGCTCCGTCCACACCTCGTAGCCGGGGAGGGCGGCGATGCGCCCGGCCAGGTAATGGGCCTTGTGGTAGCAGAGGGCGGCCACCTGGCGCAGGCCGTGCCGGCCCAGGGCCGAGAGATAGATCGTGGCCGCCAGAGCCATCAGGCCCACGTTGGTGGTGATGTTGCTGGTGGCCTTCTCCCGGCGGATGTGCTGCTCGCGGGTGGAGAGGGTGAGCACATAGCCCCGACGGCCCTCCAGGTCCACCGTCTCCCCCACCAGGCGCCCCGGCAGCTGGCGCACGAAGGCCATCCGGGTGGCCATCAGGCCCAGGTAAGGCCCGCCGAAGCTCAGGGGGATCCCCAGGGGCTGCCCCTCGCCCACCACGATGTCCGCCCCCCAGGACCCCGGGGGTTCGAAGAGGGCCAGGGCGATGGGGTTGATCACCGCGATCAGCAGCGCCCCCGCCCGGTGCACGCGGTCCGCGGTCTCCCGCAGGCGGGCCGGCGGGAGCACCCGGCCCAGGAAGTCGGGGTAAGGGATCACCAGGGCCGCCGTCTCCCCATCCAGACGGGCCTCCAGCGCCTCCAGCACGGCCAGCGGCTCCCGCAGCTGCTCCCGGGTCCAGCCTTCATCCCCCTCCAGGCGGACGTCCAGGTGCTGCACGTAGGTGCGGACCACGGCCCGGTATTCCGGATGGATGGTGGGGAAGAGAAGGATACGGGGCCGCTCGCCCCGGGTTAGCCGCAGGGCCATCAGCACCGCCTCCGCCAGCGCCGAGGAGCCGTCGTAATGGCTGGCGTTGGCGACCTCCATGCCGGTGAGGGCGCAGATCATCGACTGGAACTCGAACATCGCCTGGAGGGTCCCCTGGCTGACCTCCGGCTGATAGGGGGTGTAGGCGGTGTAGAACTCGCCCCGGCGGAGCAGCTCATCGACCACGGCGGGGATGAAATGGCGGTAGGCACCGGCCCCCAGGAAGCAGGCATATTGGCCGGCGTGGGTGTTGGCCTCCGCCAGGGCCTCCAGCTCCCAGCGGGCCTCCAGCTCGGTCAGGGGAGGAGGGAGGTTCAGCGGAGGGAACCGATAGGCTTCCGGGACATCCGCGAAGAGGTCCTCGATGCGCTCCACGCCGATGACCCGGAGCATCTCCTGACGCTCTTCCTCAGTGTGCGGGATGAACCGCATCGGCGCCTCCGGAACACGATGATCCCGCGCGAGGAACTTCGGGGTTGCGCGGAGGAAGATGGGCTCAGTGCGCGCGAGCTTCGCAGTGAGCCCGGTAGGCCTCCGCGTCCATCAGGGTCTCGTATTCCGCCGGATCGCTGGGGCGGAACCGGATCAGCCAGGCCCGCCCGTAGGGATCCTGGTTGACCCACTCCGGGTTCTGGACGAGCTCCGTGTTCACCGCGGTGATGGTCCCGCTCATCGGCATGTAAAGGTCGGCCGCGGCCTTGACCGACTCGATGGTCCCGAAGACCTCGCCCTTGCGGAAGGTGCGGCCGACCTCGGGGAGCTCCACGTAAACCACGTCGGAGAGCTGGCTCTGGGCGTAATCCGTGACACCGCAGACGGCTTCGTCGCCTTCCAGGCGGACCCACTCGTCGGACTCGGTGTAGCGGAGATCCGGCGGGATGTTCATGGTGACCTCCGGCGCAGAGGATCCATCTGTCTTCATTCTAAGCGGATGGGCAGGCGAGGGCAACGGGGGTCATTCCGGCTTGCAGGCATACGCGGTGAAGAGATCGCCCAGGTTGATGTAAACCGGCAGGCGTTCCAGCCGCGCGGCCCGGACCAGCCGGCTCAGCAGCGCGCCCAGGGTTGGGAAGAGGGCGCGGACCCGGGTGGCGAGGTAGCCCAGGCGCAGGTAGCGGCCCTCGGCGGCGGCGTGGTGGAAGCGGAACCCGGCTCGCTCCAGCATGTGCTGCAGGGTGCGCCGGGAGAAGTAGTAAAGGTGCATCTCCATCAGCCAGGGCCACCGCGGGCCCAGCAACCGGGCGAAGGGGCTCTCGATGTCCATCGTATGGATCACCACCCAGCCCCCCGGCTTCAGGATGCGATGGATCTCCCGCAGCTCCCCCATCGGATCGCTGAGGTGCTCGATGACGTCCCACATGGTGACCACATCGAACCAGGCCTCCGGGAAAGCGGCCTCCCGGAGGGTGCCTTCCACCACCCGCAGCCCCCGGGAGCGGGCGACCTCCACGGCCCATCGGGAAGGCTCTACCCCCCAGGCCTCCCAGCCGTGGGCCTGGGCGATCTCCAGGAACACGCCGACGTGGCAACCCACATCCAGCAGCCGTCGGCCCCGGCCGGGTCCGAGGAGCCGCTCGATGGGCCGGAGGTGCCGCTCGAAGGTCAGCACCCGGCCCTCCCGCTCCAGGACATACAGCGGGTCCTCCATCGCCCGATAGGTTTCCGTGATCTCCGCCGTCTCATAGCGGGGGTTGGTGTAGACCAGTCCGCACTCCAGGCACTGCACGATGGGCGGATGGATGCCGTAGCCGTCGCTGGTGCACCGGAAGTCCGGAGCCCGGCTTCGCCGGCGGTCCAGGGTGCTGGGGAACCGCAGGCGGGCGCGGGAGGAGCCGCAGAGGTTGCAGGCCACGAACTCCATCGAAGCCTCCAGGGTTATCCGGCGATCCGGTCGCGGGCGAGCCGGAGGACGGTGCCCAGGGCCCGCCAGATCTCCCGCCGGGAGATCTTGGACCGCCCGTAGCGGCGGTCCTGGAAGCGGATGGGCACCTCGGCGATGCGGAAGCCGGCCCGCTGCGCCCGGTAGGTGATCTCAATGAGGAAAGCGTAGCCCTCGGCGCGGATGGTCTCCGGGGCGATGGCCTCCAGGACCTGGGGGCGATAGCAGCGGAAGCCGGTAGTGACGTCGCGGGGGGTCAGCCCCAGCACGAGGCGGGCGAACCCGTTGGCCCCTCGGCTCAGCAGCCGGCGATACCACGGGCTGTCGATCACCTCCCCGCCGGGGACATAACGGGATCCGATCACCAGGTCCGCCTCCCGGCTTCTGGCGAGGAGATCGGGCAGGTGGGCCGGATGGTGGGAGAAGTCCGCGTCCATGGTGAGGAGACGGTCGTAGCCCCGAGCCCGGCCGAAGCGGAACCCGGCCACGTAAGCGGTCCCTAAGCCCAGCTTGGCCGGCCGATGAATCACGTGGATCCGTGGATCCGCCGCGGCCATCCGGTCCACAATCTCCCCCGTCCCATCGGGGGAATGATCGTCCACGACCACCACCTCCAGGTCCAGGGGGAGGCTCAGGATGGCCCGGATGAGGGCCTCAATGTTCTCCCGTTCGTTATAGGTGGGGATGATCACCAGGCTGCGCACCGGCTCTCGCTCCTTTCCTTCAAGAGGGATGGGCAGGGGCGTGGGATGCGATCAGGATCATCCGCTGTTTGCGGATGATCCATCCATCTGAGCGGCGGAGGAGGATCTCTGCGGCTTCGGGGCCGCCGGAGGCGGCGAAGGCGCGGGCTCGGGCGGCGGCCGGGCCGTCCGGGGGCACCGGCGCCCACCAGCGCTCCCAGGGGAGAAGCTCCTCCACGACCTCCAGAGCGCGCACCTGCAGGCCGGCGGCCTTTATCCGGGCTTGCCATTCCTCCCGACTGAGGGCTTGCATGTGGGAGGGATCCCGGATCCGTTCCAGCTCGTTCAGGAAGCGGGCGGCGGCCGGGTCGGAGGGGGCGATCATATCCACCAGGCCCAGCCGTCCGTTCGGGGCGAGCACGCGGGCCATCTCCGCGAGGGCGCGGGGGAGCTTCGGGAAGTGATGGGCCGCCCGCCGACAGGTAACCCACTCGAAGACCCCATCGCGGAACGGCAGGGCCTCCGCGTCACCGATCACGAAGAAGGACCGGGGGAAGGGATCGGCCTGGCGCCGGAACTCCCGGGCCATCGCCGGGGTGAGATCCAGGCCCACCACGGCCTCCACGTATGGGGCCAGGGCGAAGGCGGTGTGCCCGGGGCCTGTCGCCACGTCCAGCAAACGCCCGTGGCCCTGAGGTTGAAGCATGGCGATCAGCCGCTGCAGATCCTCCCCGGAGCGATGGGAGACGCTCTCGGTGTAGGCCGGGGCATAACGGGAGAAGAAGTCCTCCGCCCGCTCTTTGGGATCCATGGCCTCCTCCGAACGCGGATGCGCTTCTATCATAACGCGGAAGATCCGGAGGGCGTTCCAGGGGAGGACGCCAGGGATCCCCACGCCTCCGTTCCGGTCGACGCGGGGCATGCCCCGATGGCCGAATGTGACCGCCGCATCCTTTTTCGCTCAAACGACTTGACAGAAAAACCTGCGCGTGCTACATATATGGACAAACCCCGGAAGGCGTGGGCCGCCGATGCGGATTGGGATCCGGCATCCACCGGCTGGCGCGAGGGGCGCTCCGCGGTTGCGGATCGCGCAGCGGGTGGATCTCATCTCCTCGATGAACACCTGTATCTGTCCTGAGCGGGGGCAGAAGGGGGCCGCCCGCTTGGGACGCGCGCCCCGCTGAGCGGAACCGACCTCCCTCTGCCCCCGCTTCTCCGCTTCCGGTCAACCCAACCTCCCTCCCTCTACCGGTTCTGTTCTCCCTGTCGTCAGTTGCCGTTTTCAATCCGCCAGGGGTGAGCGGAGAGCAGAACCGAAGGGGAGCCTAAGAGACCACCTTGGCGGAGGTGATCTTCCCTTTACAGGGAAAACGGATCCCCTTCGGGGGGAGGGGGATAGAGAAGTTGTTCTCCCAACCCGCCTGATTCCAAAAACTGAGCTTCAGGAGGGACCTGCCATGGCGACGTATGCGGATCCGCAGGCTTTGGTGGACACCGAGTGGGTGGCCCAGCACCTTCAGGATCCGAAGGTGCGGATCGTGGAGGTGGATTATGACCCGGCCAGCGCCTATCATCTGGGCCACATCCCGGGCGCGGTGCTCTTCGACTGGCGGAAGGATCTGAACGATCCAGTGCGGCGGGACATCCTGAGCAAGGAGGCCTTCGAGGCCCTCAACAGCCGCGCCGGGATCTCCAACGACACCACCGTGGTGCTTTACGGGGATTTCCGGAACTGGTTCGCGGCCTTCGCCTTCTGGATCTACAAGTATTACGGCCATGCGGATGTGCGGTTGCTGAACGGCGGCCGCAAGAAGTGGATCGAGGAGAAACGCCCGCTCACCGAGGAAGTCCCTTCGTATCCCCCAACCACCTATCGGGCTCAGGACCCGGACGCTCGGCTGCGGGCGCATCTGCCCTACGTCCTGAACGTGCTGGGCAAGCGCGGGGTGGCCCTGGTGGATGTGCGTTCCCCGGCGGAGTTCACCGGGGAGATCACCGCTCCGCCGGAGTATCCCAACGAGGCGGCCCAGCGGGGCGGCCACATCCCCGGCGCGGTGAACATCCCATGGTCGAAGGCCCTCAACGACGATGACACCTTCAAGGATGCCGAGTCCCTGCGCCGGATCTATGAGGAGGCAGGGGTCACCCCGGACAAGGAGGTCATCACTTACTGCCGCATCGGAGAGCGCTCCTCGGTGACCTGGTTCGTGTTGCGCCATCTGCTGGGCTATCCCAACGTCCGCAACTATGACGGCTCGTGGTCCGAGTGGGGCAACACGGTGGGGCTTCCCATCGAGCGCTGAACGACAGAAGGGCTGGGCGGGCGCCCGGCGCTCCCGCCCAGCCTTTGCTCCTCGGTAGTGGGAGGTGGGCATGGCGCGGGTGGTGCGGACGGTGGATCTGCGGGCCGGGGTGGAGCTGTGCACGGATTCCCCGATCGGGCGGGTTCAGCAGGCCCTGGCTGGCCTGGGGCTGGAGGAGGCGGTGGCGGTGTGGGTGAAAGGCTACGCCGACGAGTTCACCGTCACCGCGTGGGCCAAGCGGAACGGCTATGCGGTCCTGGAGGTGCACCGGGAGGGCGAGGAGGCCCGCATCCTGCTGGGGATGTCCCCTTGAGTTGCTTTGGATCGAGGTGACGCCCCTGGTTTCGAGCGATCACGAGCCATCCAGAGGATTGCATGAGCTGTTTCATCTGTGAGGAACATTGCCCGGTGGGCTGACTGTAGACTGTATGTCAGCCCGGAGCGAAGCCCATTGCATGCGATATGGCCTTTCCCTGAGGAAACAGAAAGGAGGGATGGGGATGAGCGAGATCGATGAGCTGTTGCGCCGCAACGAGGCCTACGCGGCCTCCTTCGACCAGGGTCACCTCCCCGCCGCTCCCTCCCGGCGGCTGGCCATCGTGACCTGCATGGACGCGCGCATCGATGTGCACCGGATCCTGGGCCTGCGGGAGGGGGAGGCGCACATCCTCCGCAACGCCGGAGGGGTGGTCACGGAGGATGTGATCCGTTCCCTGACGATCTCCCAACGCCTGCTGGGCACGCGGGAGATCATGCTCATCCATCACACGGACTGCGGCATGCTGACGTTCCGGGATGATGATGTAAAGGATCGCATCCAGGCGGAGATCGGGATCCGGCCGCCCTTCGCCTTCGAGGCCTTCTCCGATCTGGAGGAGGATATCCGACAATCCATCCGGCGGCTTCAGGCCAGCCCCTTCCTGCTCCATAAAGACGCCATCCGCGGCTTCATTTACGACGTGCGCACCGGCCGGCTTCGCGAAGTTCCCATGAATCCCTAACCCTTCCAGAGATGAGCGATGGCGCTCCGGGGGCTCGACCCCAGCTTCTATCCGTCCCCTCGGCTCACCATGCAGGCGCCCCCGGAGCGCCCGGCCGATGTGGCGACGGTGAACCCGAACCCGGATGGGCGGCCCGATGCCCTTGCGGTGGTGGATGTGGATCCCCGTTCCCCCACTTACGGGCAGGTGGATCAGCGGTGAAACAAATGACGATGCGCTGCGGGGTGGTATGCATGGACCGCCGGCCTGATCGCCCGGGTCATGGATGAGGGCAGTCCCTTGGCCCTTCTCCGACAGGCCGGGGTGAACCTGGACCTCCTCGGGGCGTTCGCGTTGATCGGCCCGGCGCTGCGGACATTTTTTGGATGAAGGACCTCTTTCAAATTCAGAGTCCCCGTGCGGGGCTTGCAGCCTCCCCCCAATCTTGTTCCGCTGCGCACGAAAGATTGACGCTCCCTCCCTTTGTGGTAAAATGAACAAAAGGTTCCCGAGGGGGATATCGATGTCGACGGGGACGTTGCTGGAGTATGTGCCCATCGGGATGTTGCTCCTGATCGGGCTGGGGATCGGGGGCGTGGCCCTGGTGGCGCCGGCCCTGCTGGCTCCCAAGCGGCCCAGCCGCCGCAAGCATCTCCCCTATGAGTCCGGCATGCTCCCCATCGGGCCGGCCCAGCGTCGCTTCCCGGTCAAGTTTTACCTCACCGCCCTGCTTTTTATCCTCTTCGACATTGAGATCATCTTTTTCTACCCCTGGGCCCTGCAGGTGCGGGCGTTGCGGACCCTGGCCCTCGTGGAGATGGGGCTCTTCGTCCTGGTCCTGCTGATCGGGTATGTCTACGCCTGGCGGAAAGGAGCCTTCGAATGGGAGCGGTGAGCGAGCCTTTGACGGGATACAGCCCTTCGGCGCCGGGTCAGAAGAACGGGGAGATGGGGGTGGCTTTGACCACCCTGGAGGAGGCCCTGGAGTGGGTGGCCGCCTGGGGGCGCACCCGGGCGATGTGGCCGCTGCTCTTCGGCCTGGCCTGCTGCGCCATCGAGATGATGGCCACCCAGGCCAGCCACTACGACCTCTCCCGCTTCGGGATGGAGATCATGCGGGCCTCCCCCCGTCAGGCGGATCTCATGATCGTGGCCGGGCGGGTGAGCCGGAAGATGGCCCCGGTGGTCCGGCGGCTCTACGATCAGATGACCGAGCCCAAGTGGGTGATCGCCATGGGCGATTGCGCCTCCACCGGCGGCGTCTTCAACAACTACGCCATCGTCCAGGGGGTGGATGAGATCATCCCCGTGGACGTCTACGTCTCCGGCTGCCCCCCGCGCCCGGAGGGCCTGATCGACGGCATCATGCGGCTTCACGAGAAGATCCGCCGGGGGAGCCGATCCCGCTGATGGGCGATCGAGGGGCTCCCACCGGCCATGCGCAGGATGTTGCCTGACCCCTGGGAAGAGGAGGACGGCGGTGCCTATCCCTGAGGTGATCGAGCGGGTGCGCGCGCGGTTCGGCGAGGCGGTTCAGGAGGTCATCGAGTTCCGGGGAGAGACCACCCTGGTGGTCCGCCGGGAGGCCCTGGTGGAGATCTGCCGCTTCCTGCGGGATGATCCGGCGTGCCGCTTCAATTTCCTGTCCGACCTGTGCGCAGTGGATTACTGGCCGGAGCGTCCCCGCTTCGCGGTGAACTATCATCTTTACTCCCTCCCGCACAACCTCCGGCTGCGGGTGAAGGTCTTCCTGGAGGAAGAGGACCCGGTGGTCCCTACGGTGACCGGGATCTGGCCCACGGCGAACTGGCACGAGCGCGAGGTCTATGATCTCTTCGGCATCCGCTTCGAGGGCCACCCCGACCTGCGCCGCATTCTGTTGCCGGAGGACTGGGAGGGG
This sequence comes from Thermoflexus hugenholtzii, assembly GCF_018771565.1. Taxonomy (NCBI): domain Bacteria; kingdom Bacillati; phylum Chloroflexota; class Thermoflexia; order Thermoflexales; family Thermoflexaceae; genus Thermoflexus; species Thermoflexus hugenholtzii. Next base: position 64,417 of record NZ_CP076326.1, read on the forward strand.
CATCCCCTGCGGCGGGATCACCCGCTGGTGGTGGAGCCGGTTCAGTTCTCCTTCAACTGGCGGGAGATCGACGCCCGCAAACCCTACGCGCGGGAATGAGAGGGCCGGCCATGGCCATCCGGGAAGGTGAGGTTCAGGCGTTCACCCTGGAGCAGCTGAAGCATCTGGTCTCCGAGCGCGCCCTGCGCGGGGAGACCATCCTCCTCAACGTCGGGCCCCAGCATCCCAGCACCCATGGCGTGTTGCGCCTGCTGGTGGAGCTGGACGGGGAGACCATCGTCTCCGTGGTCCCGGACATCGGGTATCTCCACACTGGCATCGAGAAGCACTGCGAGTCCAAAACCTACACCAAGATCATCCCCCTCACGGATCGCATCGATTACCTCTCCCCGATGTCCAACAACCTGGCCTACGTGATGGCCGTGGAGAAGCTGATGGGGGTGGAGGTCCCCCTGCGGGCCCAGTATATCCGGGTCATCCTGACAGAGCTGCAGCGCATCGCCAGCCACCTGGTCTGGCTGGGGACCCATGCCCTGGACATCGCGGCGATGAGCGTGTTCCTGTATTGCTTCCGCGAGCGGGAGATGATCCTGGATATCTTCGAGATGGTCTCCGGCCAGCGGATGATGGTTTCTTATTTCCGGGTCGGCGGGCTGTGGCGGGACGTCCCTGAGGGGTTCGAGGAAGCGGTGCGGGCTTTCCTGAAGATCATGCCGGCGCGGATCAACGAATACGAGCGTTTGCTCAAGAAGAACCCGCTCTGGCTCCGGCGGACGAAGGGGGTGGGCGTGATCTCCCCGGAGGACGCCATCGCCTGGGGCGTCACCGGCCCCTCCCTGCGGGGCTCCGGGGTGAACTACGACGTCCGCAAGGCCCAGCCGTATTCCTCTTATGATCATTTCGAGTTCGATGTGCCGCTGGGGGAGAACGGGGATGTCTATGACCGCTTCATGGTGCGCATCGAGGAGATGCGCCAGAGCCTGCGCATCATCGACCAGGCCCTGCGGCGTCTCCCCAAGGGTCCTTACATCACCCCGGACCGCAAGGTGACGCCGCCGCCGAAGGAGGAGCTGGCCTGGAGCATGGAGGCGCTGATCCATCACTTCAAGTTCTGGACGGAGGGCTTCAGCCCGCCGCCGGGCGAGGTCTATCACGCCGTGGAATCCCCGCGCGGGGAGTTCGGGGTTTACATCAACAGCGATGGCTCGCCGAAGCCTCGCCGGGTCCATTTCCGGGCTCCTTCCTTCGTGAACCTGCAGGCCCTCCCGATCATGGCCAAGGGATGCCTGGTGGCCGATCTCGTGGCCATCATCGGCAGCATCGACATCGTGCTGGGGGAGGTGGATCGCTGAGGGGACCGGTTCGCCGGCCTCTCCTCAAGTCAGGAGGTGAGGGATGCCGGAGGTGGTGATCCGCGGACGCCGCATGTTCTACGAGGAGCACGGGAGAGGGTTCCCGGTGCTGTTTGGGCACAGCTACCTGTGGGATGCCCGGATGTGGGAGCCCCAGGTGGCCGTCCTCTCGCGGGCCTACCGCTGCATCGTGCCGGAGATCTGGGCCCACGGCCGCTCAGACCCTCCGCCGCATTCGCCCTACTCGGTGGATGAGCTGGCGGAGGACATGTGGGCTTTCGCCCAGGCCCTGGGGCTTTCCCGGTTCGCGGTGGTCGGCCTCTCGGTGGGCGGGATGTGGGGGATGCGCCTGGCCCTGAACCACCCGGAGGCCGTCGCCGCCCTGGTGCTGATGGACACTGATGCGGGGGCGGAGCCGGAGGAATCCCGGCAGCGCTATTTCGCCATGATGGCCGCCGTGGAGCAGGCCGGGGCGCTCCCTCCGCCCATCCTGGAGGCGCTGGTGCCCTTCTTTTTCTCGCCGGTCACGGTCCAGCGGGACCCGGAGCTCATCGCCCGGTTCAAGGCGGCCCTCGCGGCCATCCCGCCGGAGCGCCTGCCGGGGATTTTGGCCATCGGGCGCGGGATCTTCAGCCGGACCTCGGTACTGGAGCGGCTGGGGGAGATCCGGGCGCCGACCCTGGTGGTGGTGGGGGCCGATGATGTCTCGCGACCCCCTCATGAGGCGGAGCGGATGGCTCGGGCGATCCCGGGGGCGCGCCTGGAGATCATCCCGGAGGCCGGGCACATCGCCAACCTGGAGCGCCCGGACGTGGTGACGCCGCTGCTGGAGTCCTTCCTGGCCCAGGCTCTGGGGGAGGGCGCCCGATGAGCGGGCAGATCACCGATCGCTACGCCCGGCAGATCCTGGACGCCGCCCGATCCCTGATCGGGCCGGAGGCCTATCGGGATGCGCTGCGCAAGGCCGGGCTGACGCGGTATGAGGAGGCCTTGCCGCCCCTCAGCCCGGAGCCCGGGATCACCTTCGAGGAGATCTCCGCCTTCTGCCAGGCGATCCGGGAGCGCTTCGGCCCGGATGGGGGGTGGATGCTGCGCCGGATCGGCCATGAGGTTCTCCAGCGGGATCTCCAGGCCTACGGCTGGGTGGCGAACCTGATCCGGCTGGTCTCCGGGATCCTGCAGGCACCCCGGGAGCGGGTTTACAACGCCTGGCAGCGGGCCGCCGCGGTGGTCCGCACGGAGACCGGCTCCTCCCCTCAGGTATGGCGGGAAGGGGACCGGGTTTACTGGGAAAACCCCTCCTGTCCTTACTGCGTGGGGGTGAGTTGTGCGGAGCCTTGCTGCGATCTTCCCGCCGGCGTGCTCGAGGCCCTCACCGCCTGGGTCCTGGAGCGGCCGGTGGAGGCGATTCGGGTGATGGAAGAGTCCTGTCGCGGCCGCGGGGAGCCGGCCTGTCGATACCGGGTTGAATGGTGAGGGGGGCAGGGCCTCGCGTGAACGTGCCCCTGCGAGCCGGGTTTCCCACTTCGGATCGAGGTGGAAGGGATGCTTCGGGAGAAATACGCGCAAGAGATCGAGGCGATCCTGGCGAAGTATCCGGTCAAGCGCTCGGCGGTGCTGCCGTTGCTCTACCTGGTGCAACGGGAATACGGCTACTGCACGGAGGAGGGCATCCAGGAGGTGGCGGAGATCACCGGGGTCAGCCCCACGGAGGTCCGGGAGGTGGTGGGCTTCTACACTCTTTTCTATGACCACCCCATCGGACGCCATTTGATTCAAATCTGCGACGATCTCCCCTGCGCGTTGCGGGGCGCGGAGGATCTGGTGGCCCATGCGACGCGCCGTCTGGGGGTGCGTCCGGGCGAGACCACGCCGGACGGCCGGTTCACCCTAGAGACGGTGATGTGCATCGGGGCGTGCCATCGTGCGCCGGCGATGCAGGTGGACCTGGAGTTTGTGGAGAACGTGACGCCGGAGGTCTTCGATCGGATTGTGGAAGATCTCTCCCGGGATGGGATGTGATGGGGCGCTATATCCTGTTGCGGCATCGGGAGATCCCCGACCTCCACCGGCTGGAGGTGTATGTCCGCCACGGGGGCTATGAGGCCTGGCGGAAGGCCCTCACGGCCATGACCCCGGAGCAGGTCATCGAGGAGGTGAAGGCCTCGGGCCTGCGGGGGCGGGGCGGGGCGGGCTTCCCCACCGGGATGAAATGGTCCTTCGTGCCGAAGGATGTTTTCCCCAAATACGTGGTGGTCAACGCCGATGAGTCCGAGCCCGGGACCTTCAAGGACCGGGAGATCATGGAGGGGAACCCCCATCAGTTGATCGAGGGGGCTCTTCTGGCGGCTTACGCCATCCAGGCGGAGCGGGTCTACGTTTACGTGCGGGGGGAATACCGTTCGGTGGCCCGTCGGCTGGAGGCGGCCATCGCCGAGGCTTACGCCGCCGGCTTCATCGGCCGCAACGTCCTGGGCACCGGCTACTCGGTGGAGATGTTCGTCCACCTGGGGGCCGGGGCCTATATCTGCGGGGAGGAGACCGCCCTTCTGGAGTCCCTGGAGGGGAAGATCGGCCACCCTCGGGTGCGCCCGCCCTTCCCGGCCACCCACGGCCTCTACGGCAAGCCGACGGTGGTCAACAACGTGGAGACCCTGGCCAACGTCCCGCCCATCATTCTCCACGGGGCGGCCTGGTATCGGGCCATGGGGACGGAGAAGAGCCCGGGCCCCAAGATCTTCTGCCTGAGCGGGCGGGTGCGCCGGCCCGGAAACTACGAGGCGGAGCTGGGCAAGATCACCTTCCGGGATCTGATCTTCGGGGAGGAATACGGGCAGGGCCTCCTGGAAGAGGGGCGCGCGGTGAAGGCCATCCTCCCCGCCGGGGCCTCCGCCCCCATGCTGCCTCCCTCCGCCCTGGACACGCCTCTGGATTACGAGTCCGTCCAGGCCGCGGGCTCCATACTGGGCTCGGCCTCCATCATCGTCCTGGACGACACGGTGGACATCGTCTGGGCGGCTTACAAGATGATCCGCTTCTTCCAGCATGAGTCCTGCGGCAAGTGCACGCCGTGCCGGGAGGGGACTTACTGGCTGCGGCGGGTCTACGAGCGGATCGTCGCCGGGCGCGGGCGGCCGGGGGACGCTGATCTTCTGGAGAGCATCGCTCGCCAGATGGCGGGCAAGACCCTGTGCCCGCTGGGGGACTTCGCCACCAGCCCGGTCCTCTCCAGCCTGAAACACTTCCGGAAGGAATACGAGGCCTACCTCCGGCGCACGATCGAGGCGCCGGTGGGAGCGCCTGCATGAGCGGGGGCCGTCCGCGGATGGGGAGCACGAATACACGGGAGAAAGGATAAGAGCGATGGCGATCGCTTCGATCCAGCGCGGCGGCTGGAGGGGACGATGCCTCGGGCGTCTTTCGCATGGAGCGGGGACTTAACGGAAGAGGAGATCCGGCGAATCCTTCGCGAGGGGGATCCGGAGGAGCGGGCCCGGCTCATCGGGCGGATCGTCTCCGAGGCCCCCTTCGAGGAGATCTGGCGATATGTCACGCCTGCTGAGATCGCCGCGAACTGGCCGGTGGTCCGCCGTTACATCTGGCCGCCGGACCTTCGCGAGATCTGGGAATGGGGGCTCCGTGTCTGGGGATATGAGGTCGCTTCTGACGCCCCTTCAGGAGAGGGTGCTTAAAGCGTTCTTCGCCATGCCCCTCTCCCGGGGGTTCGTGCTGACCGGTGGGACCGCGCTGGCTGCCTTCTACCTGTTCCATCGGATCAGCGAGGATCTGGATCTTTTCACGCCGAACCCGGAGGATATGCAGGATGTGGAGCGTGGGGTGAGCGACATCGCCCGCCGGGAAGGGCTGACGGTGGAGCTCGAGCGCCGCTCGCCCTTTTTCTGTCGCGCCTTCCTCTTCGAATCCAGGGATCAGCCACCTCTCAAGGTGGATCTGGTGTATGATCCCGGACCATGGTTTGGCTCCCCCATGGAGTGGGAGGGAATACGGGTGGATTCTCTGGAAAACATCGCGGCTAACAAAGTGACGGCCCTGATGAGCCGTGGCGAGATGCGGGATTTCATCGATCTCTACTTCATTTTGAGGGAGACGGATTTGGATTTCGATCACTTGCTGATCCTGGCTCGTCAGAAGGATCCGGGACTGAGGGAGTTCTATCTGGCGGGCTTCATTTATCAGCAACTGAAACGAATGCGGGCCCTCCCGCCTCTCCTTAAGCCTCTGGATCTGGAGGACTTCCGACGGTTCTACACCGATCTGGCGGAGGCGCTGGCGCGCCGCTCCAGGCCGGATGGTCCTGGAGGACGCGAGGGACGATCAGACATCCCGGCGCGATACCCTTTCGCGTCGAACTCGCTGATGAGGGATGAAGGATGGCCGGAACGGTGCGGATCCTGATCGATGATCAACCCATCGAGGTGCCGGCCGGCACCCTGGTGGTGGACGCGGCCAAGCGGGCCGGCATCGACATCCCGGTGTTCTGCTACCATCCCAAGCTGGAGCCGGCCGGGATGTGCCGGATGTGCCTGGTGGAGATCGGGACGCTCCAGACGGACCCGAACACCGGCCAACCCCTCCGGGACGAGGAGGGGCGGCCGGTGGTGCGATGGATGCCCCGGCTTCAGACCGCCTGCACCACCCGCGTCGCCGACGGCATGGTGGTGCGGACGAACACCCTCCAGGTCCGGGAGGCCCAGCGGGCGGTCCTGGAGTTCCTGCTCACCAGCCATCCTCTGGATTGTCCGATCTGCGACAAGGGCGGGGAATGCCCCCTCCAGAACCTCACGATGCGTTACGGCCCCGCCGAGTCCCGCTTCGATTACTGGGACAAGATGCGCCAGGAGAAGCGGGTGCCCCTGGGCGATCTGATCATCCTGGATCGGGAGCGGTGCATCCTGTGCGGCCGCTGCATCCGCTTCCAGGAGGAGATCGCCGACGACCCGGTGCTGGGGTTCTCGGATCGGGGGCGGGGGATGGAGATCATCACGTTCTCGGATCCTCCCTTCGCCAGCTACTTCTCCGGCAACACCACGGACATCTGTCCGGTGGGGGCGCTGACCACCACGGACTTCCGGTTCCGCGCCCGGCCCTGGGAGATGACGCCCATCCCCAGCATCTGCCCGCACTGCCCGGTGGGTTGCAACATCACCCTGGACGTTCGGATCTCGGCCCGCAAGGGCGGCTGGGACATCCTGCGGGTGATGCCGCGCCAGCACGAGGAGGTCAACGAGATCTGGATCTGCGACAAAGGCCGCTTCGTCCATCACTTCGCCACCGCAGAGGACCGCCTCCGCCAGCCCCTGGCGCGGCGGAACGGGGAGCTGGTCCCCGTCTCCTGGGAGGAAGCCCTGGCGCGCGTGGCGGAGGCCATGCGGCAGGCGGGGGCCCGGGCGGCCGGGATCATTGGGGATCGCTTGCCGAACGAAGATCTCTACCTGTTCCGCCGGCTGTTTGCGGAGGTGCTGGGTTCCTCCTGGATCACGATGGACCCGCCGATCGCCGGCGCCGAGTGGGTGGCCCGCTACGGCGTGGGGGTGGGCACAGACTTCGGACGGATGGGCCGTGGGAGCCTGATCGTGGTGATGGCGGGCGACCTGGAGGAGGAGGCCCCGGTCTGGTTCCTGCGGGTCCGAGGGGCGGTGCGCCGCGGAGCCCGGCTGATCGTGGCCGGCGGCCGCCCGCAGAAGGCCGAGCGCTATGCGGATCCCATCCTCCGCTATCGATATGGGACCGAGGCGCTGGTGCTCATCGGGGCGCTTCGGGTGCTCTTCGAGGAGGACCGCATCGCCCCCGAGGCGCGGCCCCGCCTGGACGGGGTGGAGGCCCTGCGGAAGGCGGTGATGGGGTATTCCCTGGACGAGATCGGTCGGCGGAGCGGCGTCCCGCGGGAGGCCCTGCAAGCCTTCGCCCGGGCGGTGGCGGAGGCGCGGGATGTGGTGTTCCTCTTCGGGCGAGAGGGGGTTTTCGACGAGGAGGCCCTCGTCGGGCTGGCGGCGGATCTGCTGGCGTTGACCGGTCATGTGGGCCGGGCCCAGAACGGGCTGTTGCCCCTCTGGCCTCACGGCAACACCCAGGGGGCCCTGGACTTCATCGGCGCGCAGCCTCTTCCGGGGGAGGTTCCCTTCCTGTATGTGGTCGGCGCGGATCCCCTGGGGGATGGCCGCCCGATGCCGCGGGCGGGCTTTCTGGTCGTGCAGGACCTCTTCCTCACCGAGACGGCCCGCCTCGCGGATGTGGTGCTCCCGGCCCAATCCTGGGCCGAGCGGGATGGCACGTTCACCAGCGCGGAGCGGCGGGTGCAGCGGTTCTACAAGGCCATCCCGGCGCAGGGGGAGGCCCGGGCGGACTGGGAGATCTTCACCGCCCTGGCCCGCCGGCTGGGTGCGGGCTGGCTCTACCTCACCCCGGAGGCCGTGATGGATGAGATCGCCCGCGCTCTCCCCCGCTATGCCGGGATGGATTACGGGGCCCTGGCCTGGACCCGGCCCCAATGGCCGCCGGTGGGCACGTCGCGGGATCTTTACTTCGGCGGGACGGCGCGGCCGAACACCGGGGGCCTGGGCCGGGTCTGGCCGGCGGAGGCGGAGTCCCCTCAGGCCCGCTGGCCGCTGGCCTGGAAGGCTCCCGCTGTCCCCTCCGAGGAGGCGGTGCTGGTGGTGCCGGTCCGCCGGCTTTACGACGAGGGGATGCTGATCGCGCGCACGCCGCACCTGCGCAACCGGATGGTCCCGCCGGCGGCGCGGGCGCATCCGGAGACGGCCGCGCGGTTGGGCCTGCGGGACGGGCAACCGGTCCTCCTGCCGGTGAACGGGGGTAGCGTCCCGCTCCGGGTGGAGCCGGATGCCACGGTTCCGGCCGGGGTGATCCTGGCCCCGGCCTCCCGAATCGGGCGGACGGGCATCCTGGAGGGGCTCCCGGTGGCGTTGCCGATGGAGGTGGGAGATGGGGCCGTTTCTGCTTGAGGCGGCCATCAAGAGCGCGGTGCTGGTGATGCTCTTGCTCACCGGCTTCGCTTATCTCACCCTGGCCGAGCGCAAACTGGTGGCGGATTTCCAGGCTCGCATCGGGCCGAACCGGGCCGGGCCTTACGGGCTGCTCCAGCCCCTGGCGGACGCCGTTAAGCTGTTCTTCAAGGAGGATTTCGTCCCGACTTATGCGGATCGGGTCCTGTTTGTCCTGGCCCCCCTGATCACCCTGGCGCCGGCCATCATGATCTTCGCCGTGATCCCCTTCGGGCCGGAGCTCACCCTGTTGGGCTATCGGACCCGGCTGCAGCTGACGGATGTGAACGTGGGGGTGCTTTACATCGTGGCCATCACCTCCATCAGCGTTTACGGGGTCACCCTGGCGGGCTGGGCTTCGAACAACAAATACGCGCTGCTGGGGGGCATCCGGGCGGCGGCCCAGATGATCAGCTACGAGCTGGCGATGGGGTTGGCCATCGTCAGCGTGGTGCTGACCGCAGGCACGTTGCAGGTCAGCGGGATCGTGGAGTTCCAGCGCGGGGGATGGTTGATCTTCTATCAACCCCTGGCGGCGGTCATCTTCTTCCTCACCGGCCTGGCGGAGATCAAGCGGGCTCCCTTTGACCTGGTGGAGGCGGAGCAGGAGCTGACAGCCGGCTATCTGACGGAATACAGCAGCATGAAGTTCGCCCTCTTCTTCATGGCCGAATACGTCAAGATGATTGGCTTCAGCGCCCTGATGGCCACCTTCTTCCTGGGAGGCTATCTGGGACCCTGGGTGGATCTCTACCCGGCCCTGGGGGTGGTTTACTTCACCCTTAAGGTGATCCTGCTGCTCTTCCTCCTCATCTGGATCCGGGCCACGTTGCCGCGGATCCGCTACGATCAGCTGATGGGGCTGGGCTGGAAGGTGCTTCTGCCCCTGGCGCTGGCGAACGTGATGGGGACGGCGGTGGTGATCGCGCTGATCGGATGAGCCGGCAGACGGGAAGCGAGGTGAACCGATGGTGGCGGAGCTGTTGCGAGGTTTGCTGACCACGTTGCAGGAGTTCCTGCAGACCAACTTGCGGGGCCCGGTGACCTATCCTTACCCGGAGGTGCGGCGGCCCCTGCGCACGCGCTTCAAGGGGGTTCACGAGTTGCGGCGCTACAGCAACGGCCTGGAGCGCTGCATCGGCTGCGCCCTCTGCGCCGCAGCCTGCCCGGCCGACGCCATCTACGTGGAGGCGGGGGAGAACACCGACGAGGAGCGCTACTCGCCGGGGGAGCGCTACGCCCGGGTTTACGAGATCAACCTGCTGCGGTGCATCTTCTGCGGATACTGTGAGGACGCCTGCCCGACCAACGCCATCGTGCTGACGGATAAGATCCCGCCGGCCGGCTACACCCGGGAGTCGTTCATCGTGACCAAGGCGCAGCTGCTGGTGCCGCCGCCCCCCGGGGTCCCGGGCACCCCTCAGCGGACCACGGACCCGGCCCTGCGCACGCGCTCCATCTGGGAGGAGGGGCTGGTCAACGAGCCGGTGTGAGGCGGCGCTGCTTTCGACGGATCTCGATCCCGGGAGGCGACGTTGGGGGAGCTGATCGCATTCTATGTGCTGGCTGGGGTTGCGGTGGCCACTGCCCTGGCGATGGTCCTCACCCGAAACGCGGTGCACAGCGCCCTGTTCCTGGTGCTGAACCTGATCACCGTGGCGATCTTCTATTTGCTTCTGAACGCTCCCTTTGTGGCGATGGTGCAGATCGCGGTCTACGCCGGGGCGGTGATGGTCCTCTTCCTCTTTGTGATCATGATGCTCGGGGCGGAGCGGGTGGGCGGGGCCATCGGTCTGCGCACTCAGATCCCTCTGGCCGTCGGTCTGGGGATCGTGCTGGTCGGGGGGGCGCTGTTCGCTTTTCTCCAGGCGCCGGCCGGGCTGGCCCCCGCCGGGAGCCCGCCGGCTCCCCTGGGGGATCCGGCCGCCATCGGGGCGCGGCTGTTGACGACCCATGTGCTTCCTTTCGAGATCACCTCCATCCTGTTGCTCATCGCCATGGTCGGGGTGGTGGTGCTGGCCCGGGATCTGCGGTCAGGAGGCTGAGGGATGGTCACCTTGACTCATTATCTGGCCCTCAGCGCGTTGCTCTTCGGCATCGGGGCGGTGGGGTTCCTGATCCGACGGAACGCGTTGATCGTCTTCATGTGCGTGGAGCTGATGCTGAACGCTGCCGCTTTGGCCTTCGTGGCCGCCTCCCGATATCGCGGCCTGCTGGAGGGGCAGATGGCCGTCTTCTTCGTGTTGACGGTGGCTGCGGCCGAGGTGGCGGTGGGCCTGGCCCTGATGGTGGCCATCTTCCGCACCAAGCAGACCACCAACGTGGATGAGCTGCGCAGCCTGAAAGGCTGAGCGGCGAGATCCGCGGGATCGAGAGGATCCTGGGGCCGGACCCGGCCCTTTCACTTTGAAGCGGAGACGGGAGATGGACGCGCTGTTCGGGTGGTCGTGGCTGATCATCGCCTTCCCGTTGTTGGGCTTCTTGATCAACCTGGTCTCCACCGGCCAGACGCGGGAGCGCACGGTCGGGATCGTGGCCTCGGCGGCCGCTGCGGCCTCCTTCGGGGCCTCGGCCCTGGTCTTCGCCGCCCTGCTGGCCCGCCCGGCGGAGGCCCGTCTGGTGGAGATCTCCCTCTATCGCTGGGCGGCCGTCCCGCCGCTCGCGGTCGAGGTGGGGCTCCGCCTCGATCCCCTCTCCACCGCTATGGCGCTGATCGTGACCCTGGTGGGGACGCTGATCCACATCTACTCCATCGGCTACATGGCGGGCGATCCCCACATCCGCCGCTTTTTTATGTTCCTCAACCTCTTCCTGGCTTCGATGCTCCTCCTGGTCCTGGCCGACAACTTCTTTCTCCTCTTCGTGGGCTGGGAGCTGGTGGGGCTCTGTTCGTATCTGCTGATCGGCTTCTGGTTCGAGGTGCCCTACAACGCATGGGCGGGGCGCAAGGCCTTCATCGCGAACCGGATTGGGGACTTTGGGTTCACGGTGGGCCTTCTGCTGCTCTTCTGGACCTTCGGCACGTTCCGCTACGGGCCGGTCTTTGAGGCGGTGGAGCGGGGGGCGGTGGAGGCGGGCCTGCTCACGCTGATCACGCTGTTGCTTTTCGCAGGGGTGACAGGGAAGAGCGCCCAGATCCCCCTCTATGTCTGGTTGCCCGATGCCATGGCCGGCCCCACGCCGGTCTCCGCCCTGATCCACGCGGCGACCATGGTCACCGCAGGCGTCTACCTGATCGCCCGCGCCCATCCGCTCTTCGCCGCGGCCCCGCTGACCCAGGGTGTGGTGGTCATGGTGGGGGCGGCCACGGCCCTGTGGGCGGCATTGATCGCGGCGGGGCAGTTTGACATCAAGCGGGTTCTGGCTTTCTCCACTATTTCCCAGTTGGGCTATATGGTGGCGGCGGCGGGAGCAGGGGCCACCACGGCGGCGATCTTCCACCTGGGCACCCATGCCTTTTTCAAGGCCTTGCTCTTCCTGGGGGCGGGATCGGTGATCCACGCCCTGGAGCACGCGCACCATCACGGTGGAGGATCCGGCCCCTTCGATCCGAATGACATGCGTCGCATGGGCGGCTTGGCCCGGCGGATGCCGACCACCGCCTGGACCTATGGGATCGGGGCGGCGGCCCTGGCCGGGATCCCGCCCCTGGCCGGGTTCTGGAGCAAGGATGAGATCCTGAACGCCCTCCGGGGAACAGCGGGATGGTCCGCCCTGGCTTACGGGTTGCTGCTCGCCGCGGCCTTCCTCACCGCCTTCTACATGACCCGTCAGGTGTGGATGGTGTTCGCCGGCGCGCCCCGCAGCCCCGAGGCCGCCCATGCCGAGGAGAGCCCGGCGGTGATGACGGCCCCGCTGGGGATCTTCGCCTTCTTCTCCATCGTGGCGGGGTGGATCAACGCCCCCGGCCTGGGCCTGCTCGCCGCCTGGCTGGAGCCGGGGCATCCTCCCGCCTTCCATCCCGAGCAGGCCGCCCTGGCCACCCTCATCGCCCTGGCGGGGGTGGGGGCGGGATGGGCGATCTACCGTCCCCAGGCCTGGCCGGCGGGCGTGGAGGATCCCTTGCAGAAGGCCCTCGGCGCCTTCTTCACCGCCCTGAACCGCAAGCTCTACGTGGATGAGGTCTACGATGCGCTGTTCGTCCGCCCCTTCCAGGGGCTGGCGCGGGCGGTGGCAACGGTGGTAGAGCCTTACGGGATCGACGGGGCGGTGAACGGCCTGGCCCGCCTGGTGGGGATGGCCGCCGCCCAAGCGCGTCGCTGGAGCAGCGGCTACGTGCGGCAGTATGGTCTCTCCGTGCTCTTCGGCGCGGTCTTCCTGCTGCTCTACGTGTTGCTCATGCTGCGCTGAGCGGGAGCCGGATCCCCCTGGCAAAAGCGGACGATCTGCTTTCGGGAGCGAAAGGGGATGCGGGAGTTTCCGATCTTGACGGCGATCCTCATGACCCCCTTGGTCGGGGCCCTGTTGATCCTGGGCCTCCCACGGGAGCGAACGAGGGCCATCCGGTGGACGGCCCTCGGGTTCAGCCTGATCTCGCTGGGGCTGGCCCTGGTGGCCCTGGCCCGTTTGGATCTCTCCCGTCCGGAGCCCCAGCTGGTGGAGCGCTGGGTCTGGGCGCCCGCCATCGGCGCCTCTTACACAGTGGGCGTGGATGGGATCAGCCTGTGGCTGGTGCTGCTCACCGCCCTGATCTTCCCCCTGGCCCTGGCCGCCTCCTGGACCATCGAGGAGCGGGTGAAGGAATACATGGCGCTGATGCTCGCCCTGGAGACCGGGGTGCTGGGGGTGTTCCTGTCCCTGGACCTTTTGCTGTTTTACATCTTCTGGGAATTCACCCTGGTGCCCATGACGCTGCTCATCGGGATCTGGGGCGGCCCGCGCCGGGTGTATGCAGCGGTGAAGTTCTTCCTTTATACGATGGCCGGCTCGGTGTTCATGCTGGTGGCCATCGTGGCCCTCTGGCTCCTCTCCCGCCCGCTGACCGGGACGGGGACCTTCGATCCCCAATGGATGGCCGCGCGGCTTTCCCCGCTGCTCGCCCCGGAGGTCCAGCGCTGGCTCTTTCTGGCCTTCGGGCTGGCCTTCGCCATCAAGGTGCCCATGTGGCCTTTCCATTCGTGGCTCCCGGATGCCCATGTGGAGGCCCCAACGGCCGGGTCGGTGATCCTGGCCGCTCTGTTGCTGAAGATGGGCGCCTACGGGTTCCTGCGCTGGAACTTCACGCTCTTCCCGGCCGCAGCCCGGGAGCTCGCTCTCCCCATCGCCATCCTGGCGGTGGTGGCCATCCTCTACGGGGCCCTGGCCTCTTACGCCCAGGAGGACTTCAAGCGCCTGGTGGCCTTCTCCAGCGTTTCCCATATGGGGTTCGTGATGCTGGGGCTTTCCGCCCTGAACCCCCTGGGGGTGCAGGCGGCGCTGCTCCAGATGGTCAACCACGGTCTGAGCACCGGGGGGCTGTTCCTGCTGGTGGGGATGCTGTATGAGCGCACCCACACGCGGGACTTCCGGGCGCTGGGGGGGCTGTGGAAGGCGCTGCCGCTGTATGGTGGGATCCTGATGGTGGTGGGGTTTTCCTCCATGGGGCTGCCCGGCCTCAACGGCTTCGTGGGGGAGTTCCTGATCCTGCTGGGCGCCTTCGGATCCACAGCCCTGGGGGCGGCGGCCCGCGCGCTGACGGTCCTGGCGGCCTTCGGGGTGGTGCTGGCGGCGGTCTACATCCTGACGATGATCCTGCGGGTGTTGCATGGTCCGCTGCCGGAGCGCTGGCGGGGGTTGCCGGATCTCAACGGGCGGGAGCTGGCGATCATGGCGCCGCTCCTGGCGTTGATTGTGTTCATTGGGCTTTATCCGCATCCCTTCTTCGCGGCGATGCAGGCTTCGGTGCAGCAAACGCTGGCTGCCCTGGCTGGGGCGGCGCTCGCGATGCGTTGAGATCGAGCGAGGGGATCGGGGATGATGTGGACACCGCTGTGGCCGACGATCGTCCTGACGGCGGGGGCGCTGGGGTTGCTCCTCGTGGAAGCCTTCCGGCGTCCGGGATCGGCCCATGGGATGGCCTGGGGGGCCCTGGGGATCACCGGAGCGGGGCTGGGGGTCACCCTCGCCCTGGCCGGCGAGGGGCCCGTCGAGGGGTTCCATCGGATGGTCGTGTGGGATCGCCCGGCCTTCTGGTTCAGCCTGGCCGTCCTGCTTGGGACCGGGATGGCCATCCTGCTGTCGCGCCATTATTTGGTGGATCGGGGGCTGGAGCGCGGGGAGTATTACGCGCTCCTGTTGCTGGCCTCCGCCGGCATGCTGCTGATGGCGGTGGCCGGGGATCTGCTCATCGTGTTCCTGGCCTTGGAGTGGCTGTCGTTTCCCCTGTATGTGCTGACGGGCTTCGCCCGGCCCCGGGCCGAATCGGAGGAGGCGGCCCTCAAGTATTTCCTGCTGGGGGCCTTCGCCTCGGCCTTCCTGGTGTTCGGGATCGCCCTGATCTTTGCCGGGACGGGCGTGACGAACTTGCGGGACCTGGCCGCATGGCTGGAGCGGCCGGATCCCGGGGCCCGGCCCCTGGTCTGGATCGGCGGGGCGCTCCTGCTGGTGGCCCTCGGCTTCAAAGTGGCGGCGGTGCCTTTCCATCTGTGGACGCCGGATGTGTATGAGGGGGCGCCCACGCCGGTGACGGGGTTTATGGCCGCGGCGACCAAGACCGCGGCCGTCGCCGCCCTGGCCCGGGTGCTCCTCACAGGTCTGGCGCCGGCAACGGCTCTCTGGGCGGGGCCGCTGGCGTGGATGGCTGCGGCGACCATGCTGGTGGGCAACATCGTTGCCCTCATGCAATCCGACTTCAAGCGGATGATGGCCTATTCCAGCATCGCCCATGCCGGGTATCTGCTCCTGGGCCTGCTGGGGGAGCCGTCGCTGGCGCTGCCGGGCGTGGTGTTCTACCTGCTGGCTTACGCCTTCGCCACCCTGGGGGCCTTCGCGGTGGCGGTGAGCATGGCAGGCCCCGAGGGGGAGGATCACTCCTTTGAGGCCTACGCGGGGGTGGCCCGCCGCGCCCCGGGGATGGGAGCGGCCATGGCGCTTTTCATGCTCTCCCTCATCGGGGTGCCGCCGACGGCGGGCTTTTTCGCCAAGCTGCTCCTGTTCGCGGCGGCCTGGCAGGCCGGGTGGACAGCCCTGGTCCTTATCGGGGTGATCACCACAGTGATCTCCGCGTATTTCTACCTGCGGGTGGTGGTGGCCATGTGGATGGGCCGGCCGGAGCCCCTTCGTCTCCCGGCCCGCTATCCCTGGGTGCGCGCCTCCGTGGTGATCTCCGGCCTGGGCACGCTCCTCCTGGGCTTCCTCTGGTTCCTGCTAAAAGGGGTGACCCTCTGAACGTTCCTGACCCCTCTGGTGGGGCGCGCCGGATGAATCCGGCCTTAGAAGGCCTGCGGCCGACAGTCGGCATGCGCCAACCGAAAAAGGCATCCTTTGCGTTGGCGGAGGCCGACGCTCGGCGCGGGGCGTGCCGGATGAATCCGACCTCAGAAGGCCTGCGGCCAGCGGTCGACCTGCGCCGACCGAAAAAGGCATTCTTTGCATCTGTGTCGGCGGAGGCCGACGCCTGGCGCGCAAGCGCCGATGAAGGCCGATTTCAATCGGCGCAAAGGCCGGCACGGGGCGTCTATGGGGGGCCGAGTTCCCATCGGTGCGATCGCCATCCCGGCGAGCCTCCCCGATGAAGGCGCATAGACCCATCCGCGCCTCGATGCATGGGCGGTGGCGCGAACCCGTAGATCGATCCGCGCTTGTGTTATAATTTCCCCCTGGGTTAGCGAGGAGGATCTGTGCCCCGGGACCCCTGAAAGGGAAAGATCAGAGAATGTTTGAGGGGCTGACCCAGAAATTCCAGCAGATCTTCGACCGCCTGGGGCGGCGGGGGGTGCTCACCGAGGCCGACGTGGACGCGGCGCTGCGGGAGATCCGCCTGGCCCTCCTGGAGGCGGACGTCCACTACACCGTGGTCCGCGACTTCCTGGCCCGGGTCCGGGAGCGGGCGGTGGGGGCCGAGGTGTTGCGGAGCCTCACCCCGGCCCAACAGGTGATCAAGATCGTCTACGAGGAGCTGGTGAAAACCCTGGGCAGCCCGGCCCCGCTCCATCTCGCGGGCTCCCCGCCCCACGGGGTGATGCTGGTCGGGTTGCAGGGATCGGGCAAGACCACTACGGCGGCGAAGCTGGCCCTGCGCATGCGGAAGGCCGGCCAGCGCCCCCTGCTGGTGGCGGCCGACGTCTACCGCCCGGCGGCCATCGATCAGCTGGAGATCCTGGGAAAGCAGCTGAACATCCCGGTCTACCGGGAAGGGCCGGAGGCGGACCCGGTGGACATCGCCCGCCGCGCGCTGCGGTTCGCCCGGGATCACGGACATACCCTGGTGATCCTGGACACAGCGGGCCGGCTGCACATCGATGAGGAGATGATGGCGGAGCTGGAGGCCATCCGGGCTGCCATCCGGCCGGAGGAGATCCTGCTGGTGGTCGACGCGATGACCGGCCAGGACGCCGTCCGGGCGGCTGAGGCTTTCCATCGGCGGCTGAGCCTGACCGGCCTCATCCTCACCAAGCTGGATGGGGATGCCCGCGGCGGGGCGGCCATCAGCATCCGAGCGGTGACCGGGGTCCCCATCAAGTTCATCGGAGTGGGCGAGAAGCCAGATCAGCTGGAGCCGTTCCAGCCGGAGCGGCTGGCCTCCCGGATCCTGGGCATGGGGGATGTGCTCACGTTGATCGAGCGGGCCCAGGAGGCGGTGGAGGCGGAGAAGGCGGCGGAGATGGCCCGCAAGCTGAGCCGGGCCGAGTTCACCCTGGAGGATTTCCGGGAGCAGCTGCGGATGTTGCGGAAGATGGGGCCGCTCTCCCAGCTGCTGGAGATGTTGCCCGGTTACAGTCAGATGGCTCGAATGCTCTCGCCGGAGGAGGCGGATCGCCAGTTCAAGCGCATCGAAGCGATCATCAACTCGATGACGCCGGAGGAACGGCGCAACCCGGAGATCCTGAACGCCAGCCGCAAGCGGCGGATCGCCCGGGGCAGCGGGACCACCGTGCAGGAGGTCAACCAGCTGCTCAACGAGTTCCGCCAGCTCCAGCGTCTGATGAAGCAGATGAAAGCCGGCCGCGGCGGCTTCCCCTTCCCGTTTTTCCGTTGAGGCCCGGGGACGGCCTGCCGCCCCCTATGACGTTTCCGCTTCGGAACGGGACAGCCTTTGGGTTGTCTCGATAAAACTTCATCCTGTGAGAGGTGGAGATGGTTCGGATCCGACTGCAGCGCATGGGGAAGAAGCACGAACCCACTTATCGGATCGTCGTGGCGGATTCGCGGGCGCCGCGGGATGGGAAGTTCATCGAGATCATCGGGCATTATAACCCCCGCACGGAGCCGGAGACCATCGTGGTGAACGAGGCCCGCGCCCTCCACTGGTTGCGGGTAGGCGCCCAGCCCACGGAGGCGGTGCGGATCCTGTTCCGTAAGACGGGGACGCTGGCTCGCTTCGAGCGGCTGAAGGCCGGCGAGCCGCTGGAGGCGCTGGTCGCGGAGGCCACAGCCCTGGAGGCCGGCACCCGCACCTCCACCCGCTGAGAGGCTGCGATGCGGGCCTTCCTGGAGTTCATCGTCCGGGCCCTGCTGGACGATCCCTCCGCGGTGCAGATCCGGGAGCTGCGCCGGGGGCCGGTGATCCGTTACATCCTGAAGGCGCCGCCCGGCGAGATGGGACGCCTGATCGGCCGGGAGGGACATCTGGCGGAGGCCATCCGTCAGGTCATGCGGGCCGCGGCCCCTCCGCATCGGAAGGTGGATCTGCGGATTGAGCCCCTGGAGTAAGCCGTCGGACCGGGGTTGTCCGCGATGCGGAAGCCGCTCCCCCGTTTCCTCGCCGTGGCCCGGATCGCCCGCCCCTGGGGGGTCCGGGGCGAGATGAAGCTGGAGATCCTCACCGATTTCCCCGAGCGGCTGAAACGGCTCAAGCGGGTCTACATTGGGGAGGAAGCCATCCCCTACGAGGGAGTCCGCTTCCGGTATTACAAGGGGATGGTCCTCATGCGGTTGCCCGGATGCGAGACGCGGGAGGCGGCGGAGGCGTTGCGGGGACGTCTGGTGCTGATCGAGCGGGAGGAGGCCGTCCCGCTCCCGCCGGGGGAGTTCTACGAGCACGAGATCCTGGATATGGACGTCTACACCACCGAAGGGGTATACCTGGGGCGCGTGAAGGAGATCCTCTACACCCGAGCCAACGACGTGTATGTCGTCCTGGGCCCCTTCGGGGAGGTCCTCATCCCGGCCATCCGGGATGTGGTCCGGGAGATCGACGTCGAAGCCAACCGGATGGTGATCTGGCCCATGCCCGGCCTCCTCGATGAGGCGGAGGAGGCGTGAGGCCGGGCCTCCGATCCTCCCTTCCGGCGCTTAAGCGAGACAGGACTTCGGGGTTCCGCTGGCTAACCTTGCTCAAACTCCGTGCCTTATGTCATACTGGAAGCTGAGGATGGGGATGCTTCCCGGGACCCTTCGATCTCTGCGCGGGGAGGGCGCGGATGGCGGAGACGATCCTGGTGGTGGAGGATGAGGCGGAGCTGGCGGAACTCATCCGTCGTTTCCTGGAGCGGCGGGGCTTCCAGGTGGTCCTGGCCTTCAACGGCACGGAGGGCTGGCAGAAATTCCAGGAGCACCAGCCGGACCTGGTGATCCTGGACCTTATGCTTCCCGATATCGATGGGCTGGAGGTCTGCCGGCAGATCCGCGCGGTCTCCACGGTGCCCATCCTGATCCTGACCGCCCGCGCCGCTGTGGAGGAACGGGTGGAGGGGTTGAAGCTGGGCGCCGATGACTACATCGTCAAGCCTTTCTCAATGGAGGAGCTCCTGGCCCGCATCGATGCCCACCTGCGCCGGGTTCGCCTGCCGCCGCCCGGCAAGCGGATCTACTGGCGCTTCGGGGAGGGCGCCCTGCTCATCGATCCCCAGTATCCCCGGGTGATCCTGCATGGGGAGGAGCGGCTGTTGACCGAGACGGAACACCGCCTGCTGTGCTATCTGGCGGAGCGGGCCGGGCAAACCCTCAGCCCCGAGGAGATCGCCCGGAACGTCTGGCCCGACGGCAGCGTGGATCCCCAGAACGTCAAATGGTATATCTGGCGCCTCCGCCAGCGGATCGAGCCGGACCCTGATCAGCCGCGCTTTTTGCTGACGGAGCGCGGCCACGGTTACCGGTTCGCCCTCGGATGACGGAACGCTGGCCTCACCGGGAGCCTGAGCCGCACGGCGGGTTTGTGGTCCCTCCGGGGGGCGGTTGCGCGCCGGAGGGGATGGGCGTCCGGGAGGTGGATGCGGAAGCCTGGATGGCCTTCCTGGAAGCCCATCCGGAGGCGCACATCCTCCAGACCGCCCCCTGGGCCACGTTGAAGGCGGGCTTCGGCTGGCAGGCCCGCCGGTGGCTGGTGATCGAGGGCGGCTTCCCCCGCGCCGGCCTGCAGGTTCTGATCCGCTCCCTCCCCCTGGGCTTTTCCATCCTCTATGTTCCGAAAGGGCCGGTGGGAGACTGGCAACGCCCGGAGGTCTTCCGCTGCTTGCAGAGCGCCCTGGACCGCCTGGCCCGGGAGGTCCGGGCCCTCTACCTGCGCCTGGAGCCCGACGCGGCCGAGGGAGAGCTCACCCTGGACCTTCTCGCCTTCGGATTCCAGCCCGCCCCGCCGGTGCAGCCCCGGCGGACCATCCTCGTCTCCCTCGAGGGAGAGGAGGAGGCCCTGCTTCAGCGGATGCATCCCAAGACCCGCTATAACATCCGCCTGGCCGAGCGCAAGGGCGTGACGGTGCGGGAGGCCGGGCCGGAGGATCTCCCCCGATTTTACGAGCTGCTTCGTCGGACAGCGGAGCGGGATCGCTTCGCCATCCACACCTTCGCGTATTATCGCGCCGCCTACGAACGCTTCGTCCCTCATCTGGCCCGCCTCTGGCTGGCTTACTATGAGGAGGAGCCTCTGGCCGGGCTGATGGCCTTCGCCTGGGGAGAGCGAGCCTGGTATTTCTACGGCGCCTCAGGAGACCGCCACCGGGAGAGGATGCCCACCTACGCCCTTCAGTGGACGGCGATGCGCTGGGCGAAGGCGCGGGGATGCCGCCTGTATGACCTGTGGGGGATCCCGGATGAGGAGCCGGAGATCCTGGAGGCCCAGTTTATGGCCCGCCGGGATGGGCTGTGGGGCGTGTATCGCTTCAAGCGGGGGTTCGGCGGCCGCATCGTCCGCTGGGCAGGCGCCTTCGATCGCGTCTATCGCCCCCGGCTCTACCGCTTGCTTCGGAGGCTGATCCGGGCATGATCCGCTCCCTCCGCATCGAGGATCCGCAGGCCTGGGATCGGGCGCTGCTCCAGCTGCCTTCCCCCCACATCCTCCAGAGCTGGACATGGGGGGCCTTCAAGGCTCTTTATGGCTGGCGGCCCACGCGCTGGCTCTGGGTCGATGCGGACGGACGGGTGCGGGCGGCCGCCCAGGTTCTGTGCCGGGAGGACCGCCTGGGCCTGTTCCGCCTGCTCTACATTCCCCGAGGGCCTCTGATGGATCCGGCCGATGAAGAAGCGGCGGAAGTCGTCCTCCGGGACCTGGAGGCGCTGGCCCGCCGGAGTCGGGGGATCCTCTTGCGGATCGACCCCGAGGTGGTGGAGGCGGAGGGCCCTGCGGAGGAGGGGCCGCGGGCTCCGGTGGCTGCCCCCTTGAAAACTATCCTTTTGCGTCGCGGGTGGCGACCGGCCGCCGAGTCGGTGCAGTTCCCCGCCAGCCTGTGGCTGGACCTGGAGGCGGATGAGGAGACCTTGCTGCGCGGGATGCATCCGAAGACCCGCTACAACATCCGTCTGGCCGAGCGCAAGGGCGTGACGGTGCGGCCGGTGGGCCCGGAGGCCTTCGACCTGCTTTACGAGCTCTACGCGGAGACGGC
The DNA here is from genome assembly GCF_018771565.1 of Thermoflexus hugenholtzii. Taxonomy (NCBI): domain Bacteria; kingdom Bacillati; phylum Chloroflexota; class Thermoflexia; order Thermoflexales; family Thermoflexaceae; genus Thermoflexus; species Thermoflexus hugenholtzii. The sequence goes on from NZ_CP076326.1 coordinate 85,744, forward strand.
GCGGCGGGACCGCTTCGTGATCCGACCGCGGGCTTACTACCGGCAAGCCTGGGGGATGTTCTACGAGGCGGGTTGCGCCCGGCCGCTCCTGGCCGAGGTGGGCGGGGAGCCGGTGGCGATGGTGATCCTCTATCGCTTCGGGCCCACCGCCTGGTATTTCTACGGCGCCTCGCGGGACCGCCACCGGGACAAGATGCCGAACCACCGCCTGCAGTGGGAAGCCATCCGCTGGGCCCGCTCGGTCGGATGCCGCCGGTATGACTTCTGGGGAGCACCGGCGGAGCCCGTGGAGTCAGATCCCATGTGGGGAGTATATCGCTTCAAGCGGGGGTTCGGGGGACGCTATGTGCGCTTCATCGGGACCTGGGATTACCCCGTCCGGCCGCTTCTCTACCGGCTTTACACCGAGCTGATCCCCCGCTACCTGGCATGGTTGCGCCGCCGCTACTGGCGCCGGATAGAAGGGGGAGGCCCTACGTAGGGCAACTGCGAGCACTTGCCCTGCATGTATGTGGCCGAAAGCAATCACCTGCCCGGGAAATCCGGAAGGCCCCGAGAGCGGAGCCGGCGGGCTCCCATAGGGCCCGCCGGCTCTGAGAGGAACTGGACCTCATCGGCGCAGGTTTTTTCATTTCAGCTCGAAGGTCCCGCCGGGCTCCAGCACCACCACTTTGAGGCCCTTCACCGCCGCCTTCGCCTTCCGGGCCCAGGCATGGGGGTCCTGCTGGATCAGCTCCCAGGTGTTGTAGTGCATGGGGATGACCACCTTCGGCTTCAGCAGGCGGACGGCCTGGAGGGCGTCGGCGGGCCCCATGGTGAAGTTGTCCCCGATGGGCAGCAGGGCCAGGTCCAGCTTCTCCGCGCCGATCAGCTTCATATCCCCGAAGAGCCCGGTGTCGCCGGCGTGGTAGATGCGGTGCTTGCCCAGATACAGGAGGACGCCCGCCGGGTTCCCCCCATAGGCGCCATCCGGAAGGACGGAGCCGTGGAGGGCGGGGGTCAGCTTGACGCGGCCGAAGTCGAAATCCCGGCCTCCGCCGATGTGCAGCGCCCAGACGTTCTGCACCCCCTTGCTCTGGAACCAGGAGGTGATCTCATAGTTGCTGATCACCAGCGCGCCGGTCCGCCGGGCGATGTCCACCGCGTCGCCCACGTGGTCGGCGTGGCCATGGGTGATGATGATGACATCGGCCTGCACCTCCTCGGCCTTCACCGGAGCCAGGGGGTTGCCGCTCAGGAAAGGATCGATGAGGATACGCTTGCCATCGCTCTCCAGGAGGAACGCCGCGTGGCCATACCAGGTGACCCGAACCGCCATGGGGACCTCCTTTCCGCACGTGGAATGGAAAGTCCGGCTTCCCTTTGTATATACTATAGCACTGCGTCTGCGGACGAGGGTCAGGGGTGGAGGCACCCCCCCGGGCTGCTTCGTTACCTCTCCCCCTGGAGGCGTGAGGATGCCGGATTGGATCCGCTGGCAGATCGAGGGGATCGTTGCGCTGCAGGCGCTCCAGCCGCCCTGGGCCCTCCCGCTGTGGCGGGCGATCACCTGGCTGGGGGAGGAGCAGGCCTTCCTGCTCATCCTCGCCGTGCTGCTCTGGGGTTACCGCAAGCGGGAGGCGCTTTACGCCGCCACAGCGTTGCTGCTGGGAGCTTATCTCACGTTCGTCCTCAAGGACCTCTTCGCCACGCCCCGGCCCTTCCAGGTCGCGCCCGACCGGGTGCAGGTGTGGCTGCCGGGTGGGGAGGCCCTGGGCTACGGGTTGCCCAGCGGGCACGCGCTGAACGCGGCGGCCATGTGGGGGACCCTGGCCGGGATGATCCGCAGCGGGCCCTTCACCCTCTTTGCGGTTCTCCTCATCCTGCTCGTCGGCCTCTCCCGCGTCGTCCTGGGCGTGCACTTCCCGCACGATGTGGTGGCCGGCTGGGCCGTCGGGGCTCTGGTGGCGCTGGCGACCCTGCGTCTGTTCCCCGGGCTGGTTCGGCGCCTTCCTCATTCCGCCCTTTCGAAAGCGGCCCTGGCTGCCGGGGCGGCCCTGGCGTTGTTCCTCCTCCACCCCACCCGGGAGACCGCCGTGCCTCTGGGCGCCTGGCTGGGGATGGCCTGGGGGGTCCTCGTTGAATCCCGGGCCTCCGGGGGATTGGATCCCGGAGGGGTGTGGATGCAGCGCGGCGTCCGGCTCTCGCTCGGCCTGGTCAGCCTGGGGGCGGTTTACGTCCTTCTGGGGATGGTCTTCACCGGCCTCCTTGGGGAGGCCGCCGGGATGCCCGGGCTCCGGTTACTCCGCTACCTCCTGGTTGGCCTCTACGTGACCGCCGGGGCGCCCCTCCTGTTCCTCCGGCTGGGGCTGGCCCGACCACAGGGGACGATAGAGGTCCCCCCGACGGATCCCTCCCCACGGGATCTCTAAGATCACGGTGGTCCCCACGCCGGGCTGGCTCTGGATCTCCAGACGCCCGTTCAGGAGGTGCGCGCGCTCTTCCATGTTGCGCAGGCCAAAGCCGGGCTGGGCCTCCGGCCCGAAGCCCCGACCATCGTCGGCGATGCGGATCTGCAGGCGCCCGTCCTTCAGCGCCGCGGCGATGCGAACGCGACGGGCGCGGGCGTGGCGAACCACGTTGCTCAAGGCCTCGGAGACGATGGCCAGGATGTGGCGGAGCTGGGTCGGAGGGAGCTGGGCGTCGGCCGGGATCTGCCAGTCGGTCTCCACGTCCATCAGGGCGGGGAGCCCGTATTCGCGGATCAACCGCTCCATCCCATCCACCAGGCTGGCCATGGCCGGACGGGCCTGCCACTCCTGCAGGATCTCCCGCAGGCTCTGCACCGCCTGGTCCAGCATGCGGATGACCGGGTCGAGGGTGGCAGCTTGGGCGGGCTCCATCTGGGTCTGGAGGTTGCGGAGCAGGAGCCCGGCGCCGTAGATCATCTGGAGGGTGCGGTCGTGCAGCTCCCGGCTCATCCGCTCCCGCTCGCTGGCCAGGATCTGAGCTTCCTCCAGGCTGCCCAGCCGGCTGCTCAGCTCGATCTCGAAGATCTCCAGAGCCCGCAGCATCCCTCCGACCAGCACGATGCCGGCCAGGCTGCGCAGCAGGAACACCGGGACCCCGAGGAAACGCTCCAGCGTCGCTTCGCTCAGCGGAGGGAAAATCTCCGCCGGTCCGATCAGCCCGGCCAGGACGCTGTAGGCGGCGATGGCGAGGCCGGCCATGCGCAGCATGCTGATGATATGGGGACGGGCCAGGGGAACGAGCAGGTGGAAGGTGTGGCGGCGCAGGGCGTAAGCGGTGAGCATCCCGCCGGGGAAGCCCAGGAGGAGCCGGGCGGCGGCCTCAATATCCATCCGCCAGGCGGGCAGGGGCTGGGGGAGGAGGCTGAGGAGCAGGGCCACGCTTCCCCAGGTCAGGAACAGGCCCCACCCGAGGGAGCGCAGCCATCGCCAGCGGGGGCCCAGTGGGGCCACGATGTCCGCCCCGAACTCAAACAGGCACAGGAAGGCCAGGGCCAGGGTCACCGTCCGGCCGAGGGCCAGCAGTTCCCCGGACGGAACGCGGTCCAGCAGCGGGAAGACCCCGCTCCACTCGTAGAGGGCGTGCAGAAGGCCGAACCCCGCCAGCCAGGGGAGGCTGCGGGCCAGACGGAGCCGGCTCTGGCCCCGGGACTGCAGGAGGAGGATCAGCCCCAGGGTGTAGTAGACCAGTCCGGCGAAGAAGCGCAGCGCCGTCCCGGAATCCGCGTTCAGCGCGCCCTCCTTGGCTTCCCGCGTGCGATTCCTTATCCCCTATTTTGCCATCCCCCGCGGCGAAGCGACTACCAGGGAAGACGGTTCCGGAAGATCCAGTCGTAATCCCACCGATAGCCCTCCGGAGGGATCCGGAAGGCGAAGAGGGGGAAGAGACCCCCACCCTCCCAGAAAACCTGATAGCGCCCCGGGGGGAGCGGCTCCCGCCATTCCCAGATCTCCGCGGCCTCCTCGCCGGCAATCCGGGATCCCGGGAACCATCCCTCCGGGGGATCCAGGGGCCGCATCGTCCCGTCCGGACCCCGGATCCAGAGGCGATGGGTGTCATCCGGGAGCGGGCGGTCCGTCTGCCAGAGGAGGTGCACCCGCAACCGTGGCGTCCCATCCAGGGTCGTCCGCCACGCACCCTGGGGCCGGACGGTGATCCCGCCCGGCAGGGGGATGCCGGAGGCGAAGGCGCTCGCAAGGCGGGGGCGGATCTCCGCTTCTCCGATCTGCCAGGCCTCCGCGCCCTCCGCCGTGCGCAGGCGCCGCCAGCCGGAGCCCAGGCGCTCGTAAAGCCCCACCATCAGGCGATAGCGGCCGGCCGGCAGGAACGGCGGGGCCGCGAGGGCCAGGGTCTGGGTGACGAGCTGCCCGGGCTGCCATTCGGACGTGGGGGGATCCGGCTCTCGATCGACGCCGGCCCGGTAGCGCCCCTGCTCATCCCATAGGTGGAGGAAGACCACGTAACGCCCTTCAGGGATGCCCTCCGCTCGCCAGCGCAGCCCCACCCGGATGCTCCCGCCCGGGTCCGTGACCGGGTCCAGCCAGGCCACCGCTTCCAGGACGATCCCCTGTTCGAAACGAACCCCGGTCGGCCGCCACGGCGCGGGTTCCTCCCAGGGGACGAAGCGAAAGACCTCCGCCATCGGATACCAGGCATGGACGTCGAAGGGGCCCTCCCGGGCGAGGGCCTCAACGACCGGCCGGTAGAGGTCCTGGAAGAAGGTAACGCCCACCACCCAGGTGCGCGTCGGAAGCGAGGAGTCCGCCGGACGGATCGCCTCCAGCGGGAGCAGACGCGGACGGGTCTCCGGGTAGAACAGGGCCATCTCCGCCTGGTTCCAGTAGCCGTGGAAAGCGATCCGGTCCGTCGGATGGGCCATTTCGAAGAGGGTGGCGTAGAGCTCCCGCTGGGCCTCGGCGTAGATCGGCGCGTTGGCGTAAACCGCCCATGTCCGTCCGATCCCGTAGAGCCCCAGGCTCAACAGCAACGGCCACAGCACGCGCCGCCGCGCCGACCCGCCGGCGGCCAGGGCCCAGGCGTAGAGGGGGAGGAGGGGGGCGAAATAGCGGGCCGCATAGAAAGGGAAACGCAGGGTGAGGAGGAGCCCCAGGCCCACGGGCAGCGCCATCGCGCCCCAGAGGCGTCGGGCCCGCCATGAGGCCAGGATCCCCAGGGCGACGGCGAGGGCCCCCAGCATCCCCAGCCGCCCGTCCGCCCCGATCCCGATCCCCAGGGCGCCCATCAGGTTGGCCAGGACCTCCAGGGGGGTGGGACGAACCGGGATGCGGGACAGGGTGCGGACGGTGTGGGCCATGGAGGGGCCGAGGGCCCAGAGGGACCACCCGGCGATGGGGAGGAGGGCCAGGGCCATCCGGCCCAGCTCCCGGAGCCGGGGGCGCCATCCCGGGATCAGCAGGCGCTGGGCCGGGAGGAAAAGGAGGCCGTAAAAGTGGGTGAGGGTCAGGACCCAGGCGCTGAGCAGCCAGCTGCCATCGCGCCGGCGGAGGGCCTGCCGGAACCCCAGGGCGGCGGCGGCGATGGCCATCGGATACATCCGGCCCAGGGTGGCCAGGGCGAAGAACAGCGGGTTGAAGGCCATCAGGAGCACCGCCCCCGCGGCGGCCCGACGCCCGGCGGCCTCCGCCACCAGGCGGTAGGTGAGGGCCAGCGCCAGCAATGCGAAGAACGGCGATACGAACTTGAGGGCGAACGGATGCGGGACCAGGCGGAGCCATCCCCAGAGCACGAGGTAATAGAGCGGCGGATGGCTGTCCCGGGCCACGGCGGCGAGGGTGCCCGGGAGATCGTAGATCCACACGACGGCTCCATGGGCTTCATCGTTGTGGACAAAGGACGCAGGCAGCCCGAGCAGGTAGAAGGCGAAGGCGATCAGGAGGATCCCCAGCGGAGCCCCCAGGGCGCAACATCGCCCCCCTGGGGCCTGGCCTTGATGAATGATCCGAGGCGATGGGTGTTCACGCATAGGCGCTTCGGTGTCGTTCCCTCAAGGCGTGGGGGACTGGCCCTCGCACAACCGGAGGCCGCGCCGAGCGTTTTCCTCTTGAGGGGAGATGGCGAGGGCCTGCTCCAGCCAGGGGCGCGCAGCGGCGCAGTCCCCCAGATAGTAGTGGGAGAGACCCAGCAGGTAGGCCATCTCCACCAGGCGGGCGCAGCGCGGCTCCGTCGGCAGCGTCTCCGGGGCGCAGGTTTTCCCCTCTGCCCGGAGGACGGCCTGCAGCCGGGCGATCCCCCGCGGCAGATGGTTCGCGTCCACCACTTCCTCATACTTCCGCCGGGCGTAGAGGGTGACCCCCAGGTGATACAGAATCCGCCAGTCGTCCGGGTCTTGTTCCCGGGCCTTCCTCAAGGTTTGCTCCGCCTCCTCCAGCCGGCCCAGGTTGTAATACAGCCAGCCCAGCTCGTCCAGAACCCGTGGGTCCTCCGGCCGCAGGGCAGCGGCCCGCTGGAAGGCGTCCAGGGCGGCGGCGGTCTGCCCGAGGACCAGGGCGTTGCGCCCCAGGGCGAGCCAGGTCACCACCATCAGCGGATCCCGGCGCAGGGCCTCCTGGTAGGCCGCCATCGCCTCCGCATAGCGCCCCAGGGTCTCGTAGACGTAGCCCAGGGCCCGGTGGGCGTCCGGCGAATCCGGGGCCAGGCTCAGGGCTTTCCGGGCGGCGGCCAGGGCGGCCTGCGGGCGATGGGCGTCGGCGTAGGCTTCTGCCAGATAAGCGTGGAGGGCGGCCTCCTCGGGAAGGCGGGCCACCGCCTGTTCCCCAGCCTGGATCGCCTCGGGGATCCTCCCCTGCCAGTCCAGGATCAACGCGGCCATCCCCAGAAGGCGCGGATCCTCCGGAGCCAGCCGGCGGCCTCGCTCCAGCCAGGCGGCGGCTTCCTCCAGGCGGTTGGTGAAGGCCAGGAGGCGGATCAGCGGGAGGTAACGCGCCGGGTTCTCCGGCTCCAAGGCCAGGGCGAGGCGGTAGCCTTCCTCCGCGCTCCGGAGGTCTCCCGCCTGATAGGCGGCCTCCGCCCGGCGGGCGTAGTGCGCGGCGGAGAGGGTCGGGGTGGGCGTCACGGCCATGGCGGGCATGCGTCCCCCGGCCCGCAGCCGCCAGTCCAGCGCGAACAGGGCGGACAGGGCCAGCAGATCGAGGAGCAGCCAGAGCAGCCAGCGCCGGCGTCGGGTCATTCCTCCTCCAGGCCGCGCAGCACCATCGAGGCGGTGGCCAGGTTGGTGGCCAGGGGGATGTTGTGGACGTTGCACAGGCGCATCACCGTGCGGATATCCGGCTCGTGGGGGTGGGCGTAGAGGGGGTCGACCAGGAAGATCACCGCGTCGATCCGGCCTTCCACCACCATCGCGGCGATCTGGGCATCCCCGCCCTGGGGGCCGGAGCGGACGCAGGCCACCTCCAGCCCCAGGGCTTCCTGGAGGGTGCGCCCGGTGGTGGCGGTGGCCACCAGCTGATGCCGGGCCAGGCGCTCCCGCTCCTGCCGGGCCCATTCGACCAGCTCCCCTTTCTTGCCGTCGTGGGCGATGATCGCGATCCGCTTGGGCATGACTGCGATGCCTCCCGATTCGTTCTGAAGCCGCGCGGGAAGGTTCCCCTCAATGTTAACCCAGGTCCTCCGCCCGGCGGGAGCTCCACGCATGAGAGGGCCCACTGCGGATCCTCCAGACCACACCGAGGAGAGATCGCTCCCCCGCTCGCCTGGTGGAAATCCCGGGGTGATGTGTGACCGGACCCTCTATCCCTTCACCAGGAGCGGAGGCCGATGGGATCAAGGCCATCCGAACCCATGAGGGGGATCCTCGTTGGAAGGGATTGGAGGCCCTTGAGGGCTCGATATCCGGTCTGCCGGTTTTGATTCGTCCCCCATAGGTTGCAGGGCACCGACGAGCGGTTGCCCACCTCCTCTTTTATCTGAAGGTGGAAACCGGCTCGTCCTGTCTGGAGAACCGGGAAATCCAGGCCGCTGCGGGCGTTGCCTTGCCTGCGCCATGTTGTTCGCCTGCGCACATTTTGCTATAATCAAAACCTGCGGACCGGTGGGGAAAGCCGGCCGGGTTGGTGTGCAACTACGCGGCGTTGAGGCAAGCGACAACTCAATAGGCAGCCGTTCCGGCTTTTGGCATGCGTCGGGACTTCCGATGATGCCGGGTGCGGAACCCGTGCTGCCTATTTGCTTTGTAAGGGGACGGTGCGTGCGGAGCCGTCTCCGCTTCCGGGCGCCGGAAGGCGCCGCCAACATTCCGGGGAAAGGAGGTGAACAATGGCGGGGGAGATCCTGACCCTGGGGCGCTCGGAGCTGGCCCGCCTCCTGCGCGCCATCGTGCGGGAGGGGGACCCCTGGCAGGCCGCCGGCACCGCTGGGCTTCCCTTTCCACGGGTGGTGGAGGGCGTCCAGCAGCTGCTCCGCCACGGGCTCCTGGCCTTCGACGGGCAGCGCCTGCTCCTGACGGACCGCGGCCAGGCCCTGGCCCGGGAGCTGGGCGTTCAGGTGGTGCCCGAGATCCGCTGCGCCGCCTGCGGGGGGACCGGGGTGGACCTGGGTTTCTTCACGGAGGTGACGCGGCGCTACGCGGAGCTGGCCCAGGGCCGTCCGGAGCCTCTGGCGGCCTACGACCAGGGCTATCAGACCATCGACTCGGTGATGCGGCGGGTCGCCCTCATGGTCGCCCAGGGGGATGTGGAGGGCAAAGACATCATCGTGCTGGGCGATGACGACCTGGCCAGCCTGGCCCTGGCCCTGACCGGGTTACCCCGCTCGGTCGTGGTGATTGAGATCGACCGCCGCCTTTGCGACTTCATCGAACAGGCCGCCCGCCGGGCCGGCCTGAACATCACCGTCTACTGCCGCAGCCTCACCGAGCGCCTCCCCACCGAGCTGCTCGGCCGCTTCGACACCTTCCTCACCGACCCGACCGAGACCGAGCACGGCCTGCTGCTCTTCCTGGAGAAGGGCTTCATGTGCCTGCGGAAAGGGGAGGGGCATGCGGGCTACTTCGGCATCACCCGCATCGAGTCCAACATCAGCAAGTGGCACGTGTGGCAGCGGGAGCTCCTCAGCCGGCACGCCATCACCTTCACCCACATCCTGCCGGACTTCAGTCTCTACGCCAACTGGGAGGACCCGGACGAGCAGCCCATCCCGGATCTGCCGCCCTTCGCCCGCCCGGCGCGGACGCCATGGTATCGCTCGACCTTCTTCCGGGTGGAGACGCTGCCGGAGTTCCAGCCGCCGGAGGACTACGTCATCGAGGGAGGGCGGGAGCTTTACGAGGACGAGGACGCCATCGATCAGGTGTGGCGCAGCCCGGATGTGGATATGGCCATCACCGCCTCGGTGATGACCCCCGCGCCCACCCCGTTCCCCACCCAGCTCACCCTGGGCCGGCACATCATCGCCGAGTTCTGGAAATGCCGGAACCGGGAGCCCCTGCGCGGGCTGAAGCAGGTCCTGGAGCATGCGGTGCGTCGGGCCGGCGCCACCCTGCTGAACATGAAAATCCACCGCTTCGTCCCGGATGGGTTCTCCGCCCTGGTGCTCCTGGCGGAGTCCCACATCTCCCTTCACGCCTGGCCGGAATACGCCTACGTAGCCGTGGATGTGTTCACCTGCGGGGAGGCGGATCCGGAGGTGATCGTTGAGGTGCTCAAGGACTATCTGCAGCCCGAGGAGTCGGCCCAAATCACCCTGGAGCGCGGCCTGGGCCCCCTGATGGTCCTCCCCGCTCTGCGAGCGGAGACGGAGACGCCTTCGCTCCGCTCCTCCGCCCTCCCGATGGGCGTCTGAAGGCGTCGGACACCCCGGTGGGGGGAGAAGTCTCTCCCCCCACCGGCGATGCTGTCTCCCGATCCCCCATGGGCCTCGGCGGAGCTTCTACTCGGGGACCCTGGGGCTTGGCCGCTGGGGCTCGGAAGAGGGAAGGCGTTCCAGGGCCTGGCTGAGCAGGGCGATTTGATCCTCCACCCCCAGGGGGCGGGCCGGGAGCAGGACGCTCAGGGTGATCCCCTGGTCCCCCTCGCTCCGGAGGAAGAGATCGCCGCCTAAGGCCTGAGCGGCCCTTCGGGTGATCGCCAGGCCCAGCACCGCAGGATCCACCCGGGGGCGAGCGGGTTGTGGCCCGGAGATCCCGGCGGCCCCTTCGTTCAGCCAGGCCAGCGTCTCCGCCGGGAGGCGGAGAGTGGGATCGACCAGCTCCACCAGCAGGACGGATTCCCGGATCCGGGCGCGGATCTCCAGGGGGCCTCCCTCTCGACGAGCGGCGAAAAGGAAATCCAGTAAGGTGCGCAGGATGTAAGCCCCATAAGGTCCATCGACGCGGGTGTTCTCCGCCTCCTCGCTCAGATCCAGACGGATCTCCGTTGAACGCTCGGCGAGGGTCGGCTGCTCCGCCCGGAGCAGATCATGGATCAACTGGCCCAGCGGGAGAGGCTCCACAAAAGCCGTCGGCTGGCGGTGTAACTCCGCAAAGGCGGTGAGAGGAGCGATGTATTCCAGCAGCCGATAAGCTCCTCGCAAGGCCCCCTCTAACATCGCCGCGATGTCCGGCATCTCCGAAGATGGAAGCTGGCCGAGGGCCGCTTCCAGGAAGCCGATCACCAGCCCCAGGGGCTGACGGAGCTCCGCGCCCGCGCGGGCCACGAAGGTCGTCTTCAGCTCGTCCAGATCCTTCAACCGCCGGTAGGCCCGTTCCAGCTCTTCCCGCCGGGCTCTCTCCTGCTCATACAACCCCCGGAGCTCTCGAAAGGCGGAGAGGACCTGCTGCTCCAGCCGGGAAAGCCATTCATCCGGTGTGAGATACGGGTGCCCCATCGCGGCGCTCCTCGAAAACACTGGGATGCCGAATCGCCGGAAGATCCCAACCCGGGCAAGGACGCTTCCACCCCGGCGGGCGTCGCGCCTGTTAGAAACCATTTTAACATCCTTTTAGGTGGAAACAACTAAATTGCAGACCAGGGCCACGCGCTTTTCCGTGGGGCTCGGGTGGGCGGAGCGCCCGGAGGGCGGAACGCGTTCCGGCCTGCGCGTAAAATGGGGAAGGTATCCCGGGGGGCGTCTGTGCCCCCGCCGAATCCAGCGCGGAGACCGGCATGGACCGGTGGGAAGGGTTCCGCAGGCGGATCCGACAGATGGCCGGGCGGGAGGCGGAGACGGTCCTTCTGGCCCGGGATGCGATGATCATCGCCGCGGGCAACGTCGCCAGCCGCCTGATCGGCCTGCTGCGCGAGACGGTCAAGAGCGGGCTGTTCGGGTCCAGCGGGCCGCTGAGCGCCTTCGAGGCCGCAGCGGTGGTCCCCGTCCAGCTGTATGACCTCTTGGTCGGGGGCATGGTCAGCTCCGCCCTGATCCCGGTGTTCCGGGAATATGCGGATCAGCCTCAGGAGCTCCGGCGTCTGGCCGGGGCGGTCCTGGTCTGGGCCGGGTGGATCATCGGGGCGGTGGTGCTTCTGGTGGAGATCGGGGCCAGGCCGGTCGCGTGGCTGTTAGCCGGGGGCCTGGATCCTCACCTGCTGGACCTGACCGCAAGCCTCCTGCGCCTGACGGTTCTGGCGGTGTGGTTCCTCGCCGCCGCCGGGGTCATCGGCGGGCTCTTGCAGGCGTTCCAGCGGTTCACCCTGCCGGCCTTCACCGCGGCCGCCTTCAACGCCGCCATCGTCGCGGCCGCCCTCCTGCTGGGGCCGCGCATCGGGGTGTTCGCCCTGGCCCTGGGGATGGTCCTGGGCGCCATCGCCCAGGTGCTGTTGCAGCTGCCTGCCCTGCATGGCCTGTGGCCCCGCCCCTCCGTGTATCATCCCGCCTTGCGGCGGATCCTGCGCCTTTACCTTCCCGTCGTGTTCGGGCTGGCGGTCAATCAGGTCGCCATCCTGCTGAGCTACCACCTGGCTTCCCGCACCGGCCCGAACAGCATCGCCTGGATGCGCTACGCGACCACGTTGATCCAGTTCCCCCTGGGGCTGGTGGTGACCGCCATCTCCGTGGCCATCCTCCCCCGCCTCTCCCGCCTCAGCGTGGAGGCCCGCCAGGGGAGGGGGGATCTGGAGCCCTTCCGGAGCACCCTGGCCGCCGGGTTGCGGATGGTGCTGATCCTGATCATCCCCGCCGCCTTCGGCCTGTATGTGCTGGCGGAACCCGTGATCGCCCTCCTCTTCGAGCATGGCCGCTTCACTTCCACAGACACGGCGGTGGTGGCCGGGGTGCTGCGGGGCTACCTGCCCGGCCTGATCTTCGCGGCCGTCGATCAGCCGCTGGTGTTCGCCTTCTACGCCCGGCAGGACACCTTCACCCCCGCCCTGGTGGGGCTGATCTGCAACGTGGGGATCTACCTTGCGGCCGCCCTGGCCCCCACGCTGTTCCGACCCCTGCAGGTGACCGACCTGGCGGTGGCCAATTCGGTGCAGTGGGCCGCCCATGCGGCGATCATGGGGGCCCTGCTGCTCCGTCAGGTGGGCTCGATGCGCCCCTACGGCCTGTCCCGGCTCGCTCTCCGCGTCCTCGTCGCCTCCCTGATGATGGCGCTGGGCATCTCCATGGCATGGGCCCGGCTTCCTCTCCCCCATTCCACCACCGGCGAAGCCCTTCACCTCCTCGCCGTCGGAGGCCTTGGGGCGTTGATCTATCTCCTGACCCTTGGGGCGCTGACCCGTCTCGTCGCCCGCCCCTCGGGGTTCGCTCGCTGAGGATTCTTCCGCTCTCCGGCGTCGTCCGGGGGCCGGGAACCGCGGGGCGATCCGGAACGTCTTTCCTCCGGATGCTGAAGCGAGCTTCGGCTTACATTTCAGGAGCGGGAGGCGGATATGAACCGCTGGCGATGGCTGGGGGTAGTGGGGGGGATCCTGCTGGCCGCGTGCCGGACGAATCCCTCCGCGCCCGGAGCAGGGGTGCCGGTGGGGCCATCGGCCCAGGCCGTGCGTTCTCAGGGAACAGAGGCAAGCCCGCGCACGCTGACGGTGAACGGGGTGGGGACCGTGCGGGCGCGCCCGGATCAGGCGGTCGTCACCCTGGGGGTGGAGACGTCCGGGGAAACCCTGGCCTCCGCCCTGGCCGAGAACAACCGACGGGCCGCCGCGGTGCTGGACGCCTTGAAGGCCCATGGGGTGGCGGAGAACGACATCCAGACCGCCTCCTTCCAGATCCAGATCGAGGAGCCCCGGGATCCGCAAACCGGCCGGCCCATCGGCCCTCGGGTGTATCGGGTCGTCCACGTTTACACCGCGATCTTCCGGGATCTGGAGGCGGTGGGCGCTGGGGTGGATGCCGCCGTGGGGGCCGGGGCGAACCGCGTGGAGGGGATCGCCTTCCAGGTCGGGAGCCCGGACCGCCTGGCGATGGAGGCGCGACGGCTGGCCGCCGAGGACGCGAAAGCCCGGGCCCAGACCCTGGCGGCCACCCTGGGAGCCCAGCTGGGGCCTGTGCAGTCCGTTCGCGAAACCTCCCTCACGCGTCCCATTCCTGGCCCCATGGCCCGAATGGCTGCCGAGGCGGCCGCTGTCCCCGTCGCAGCCGGGGAGCTGGAGATCACCGTCGAGATCGAGGTGACCTGGCAGCTCCAATAATCTACGAATGATGAGCCGGTGGGATCATGAGCCGGCGGACGGCTCGGAGAGCAGGCGGCGCACGATCTCCTGCACCTCCCGGCCGTCCGCCCGGCCGCGGACCCGGGGCATCAGCCGCTTCATCACTTCCCCCAGCTGGGCGGGTGAGGCGGCGCCGACCTCCGCGATCACCTCCCGGGCCATGGCTTCGATCTCCTCCCGGGTGAGAGGCTGCGGGAGGTAGGAGAGCAGAACCTCCAGCTCCGCCTGCTCCGCCGCCAGCCGGTCCGGCCGGTTCGCCTTCTCCAGCTCCGCCAGGGTCTCGCGGCGCCGCTTCACCTCGTTCTGGAGCACCTTCAGGATCTCGTCCTCGGTCAGAGGGCGAGCGGCCTCCACCTCCGCCATCCGGATCGCCAGCAGCGCCATGCGGATGGCGGTCTTGCGCGGTTCGTCCCCCGCCCGCATCGCCGCCTTCAGGTCTTCTTGCAGCCGTTCTTTCAAGCCCATTCAGGTCCTCCCCTGTCGGGTTGCATGGGATCCTGCTCAGGACGAGAGATGGCGCACCCGGAGCCCCATCCGCTCCAGGCACTCCGCCAGGGCCTCCGTCCACGGCCGCATCGGGTCCCGGCCCTGCAGCTCCAGCACATAATTGCGCAGGGGGCTGCGATCGGGGCGGGGAGCCCGCCGGCCGGAGATCCCCGAGAGCCGCACAGCCTCCTCTGGATCTCGCCCCAGCATCGCCAGGATGGTCCGGGCCATCTCATAGCGGGAGACCGCCCCGTGATTGGCGATGTGATACAGCCCGTAGGCCGGATACTCCAGCAGGCGGAGCAGGGCCTGGGCGAGGTCCAGGACGAAGGTGGGGGAACCGACCTGGGCGATCCCTCCCACGGGCTCCCCCTTCCGGATCCGTTCCACCGTGTGGGTGACGAAGTGTTGCCCCCAGGGGGCGAAGAGCCACGCCGTGCGCACCACGAAGTGGCGGGGACACAGCGTCCGCACATACTCCTCCGCCTGCAGTTTGCTCCATCCGTAAACGTTGATCGGGTTGGGCCGGTCGAACTCCGTGTAGGGAGTTCCCTTGGTGCCGTCGAACACATAGTCGGTGCTGATGAAGATCAGGGTGGCACCGGACATCTGGGCGGCCGCCGCCAAACAGGCGGTTCCCACCGTGTTCACCCGGAAGGCCAGGTCGGGGTTGGCCTCGCAACGGTCGACGTCGGCGATGGCGGCGGCGTGAAGGATCACCTCGGGGCGGATGCGCGAAACGGCCTCGAAGATCTGGGGCGGATCGGCGAGGTCGAGCTCCGCGCGGGGCGGGGCGAGGAGCTCGATCCCCGGCTGCGATCCCCAGACCTCCCGGATCGCGCGCCCCAGCATGCCCGTGCCGCCGGTGAGAAGCACCCGCATCCCGAACCCTCCTCTTGGGGGGGTGAAACCGGAGCCTTTAGAAATACCGAGCGGAGAGCACGCCCGGCGGCAGAGGCCGGGTGCGGACGTTCAGGCAGGCCGGGCGGCGGGCCGCGGCCATCCGCTCCAGGGCAGGCCGGATCTCCTCCGGCCGCTCCACCAGCTCCCCGTATCCCCCGAGGGCTTCCACCACCCGGTCATAGCGGGTGGGCGCGAGCGCGGTGGCCACCGCCCGGGCTTCCCCCAGCATCTCGATCTGGGGCCGCCGGATTTGGCTCCAGGCCGCGTCGTTGGCCACCACGCCCATGATCGGCAGCCCGAAGCGGACCGCGGTGTCGAACTCGAACCCGTTGAAGCCGAAGGCCCCGTCCCCGAACAGCACCAGCACCCGGCGGTCCGGATAAGCCAGCTGGGCGGCGATGGCGAAGGGCGCCCCGATTCCCAGACAGCCGAAGGGCCCCGGATCCATCCAGTTCTCCGGGCGGTAGACCGGGAGGACCCGGGAGGCCGCCGCCACGATATCCCCTCCGTCCCCGATGACAATGGTTCGCTCGTCGATGAAGCGGGCCAGCTCGTGACACAGCCGCAGCGGGTGGATGGGGACGTCCGTCGCGTCCTTCCCCTGCTCCCAGAAGGCGGCCTGCTCCGCTTCGACGGCCCGCAGCGCCTCGCGCCACGCCGTGAAGCGCCGGCCGGGGAAGCGCGCCTGCATGCCCTGGCGCCATGCCTCCAGGATCTCCCCGATGTCCCCCACCAGCCCCAGGTCCACCGGGCGGTTATGACCGATCACCGTGGGCTCCAGGTCCACGTGGATGACCCGGGCGGTGGCGGCGATCTCCTGCCCGAACCGCAGCCGGAAGTCGAACTCCCCGCCGACCAGGATGAGCAGATCCGTCTGCGCGAAGGCCTTACGGCGAGCGTGCTGGAAAAACTGGGGGGAGTCTGGCGGCAGCGTCCCGCGGGCCATGCCGTTGGTGAACAGCGGGAGGTCGAGGTCGGCCACGAAGCGGGCCAGGGCGCTGTAGGCGTTGCACCAGCGGACCGCGCTCCCGGCCATCACCACCGGGCGCTCGGCCTCGCCCAGCATCCCCACCGCCTGCTCCAGCGCCGCCTTCGCCGGCCCGGGCCGCGGCACAGGGCGGTCGAAACGGGGGAAGTTCACATGCCGCTCGTCCACGAAGCGGAACAACACGTCCAGGGGGATCTCCAGGAAGACGGGGCCAGGGCGCCCGCTCCAGGCGTGGCGCAAAGCCACCTCGATGAACTCCGGGATCCGCTCGGTTTCGTAGACTGCGCCGGCCCATTTGGTGATCGGCCGCATCACCGCCACGTGGTCCATCTCCTGCAGCGACCCGCGGCCCAGCTGGGCGAAGGGCCCCTGCCCGCCGATGACCAGCACCGGGCTGTTGGCCCGGAAGGCGTTGGCCACCCCGGTGACGCTGTCAGTCACCCCCGGTCCCGCGGTGACCACCGCCACGCCCGGCCGTCCCGTCAAGCGGGCCCAGGCATCGGCGGCATGGACCGCCGCCTGCTCGTGGCGCATGTCGATGATCCGGATCCCCTCGTCCAGACAGCCGTCGTAGATGGGCAGGATGTGGCCACCGCACAGGGTGAAGATCACCTCCACGCCGGCCGCCTTCAACGCCTTCGCCACCAGCCGTCCCCCATGCACGCTGGACATCGCTCGCTTCCTCCCGGGAGGATGCGGACGCGCAGGAGGAGAACGCGCCCCTCTTAATGTTGCGGGCAATGGCCCCCGGAGGCAAGGGGAGGAACGGGCGACGCGCACACATCCTCATCTCTGCGGTTCGCCGGCGCTCGGAGAAGAGGGGGGACGGATCGAGGTGCTTGACGCTGATTTTAGGAAAGCCTAAAATCTTGTGCAGACGATCGCCTCGGAGGGCGCCGTGGGTGGGGGATCGGAGGGGATGCGATGGGGCGGGTGGGCGCTCTGGCTCGCGCTGGCGGTGAGCGGGATCGTCGCCTGCGCTCCGGTGGAGCGGCGGGCCCGCGCGGCGGAGCTCGCGCAGCGTCCCATCCGCGTGGTGGCCACCACCACCCTGGTCGCGGACCTGGTTCGGCGGATCGGGGGCGATCGGGTGGAGGTGGCCGCGCTGATGGGGCCGGGGGTGGATCCCCATCTCTACAAGGCGCGGGAAAGCGACGTGTGGAAGCTGATGCGGGCGGATCTGATCGTTTACCATGGCCTGCATCTGGAGGCTCGCATGGCCGACGTCCTGGCCGGGATGTCCCGCTGGGCCCCGGTGGTCGCCGTTGGGGAGGCGATCCCGCCGGAGGATCTCCGCTATCCTCCAGGGTTCGAGGGCACCCCGGATCCCCACATCTGGTTCGATGTCCGCCTCTGGATGCGGGCGGCGGAGGCGGTGGCGCAGGCGTTGAGGGATCTCGATCCCGCCCACGCCGATCTCTACGCGGCCCGGCTGCATGCCTACCAGCGCGAGCTGGAGGATCTGGACGCCTGGATCCGTTCGGAGGTGGCGCGGATCCCTCCTGAGCAACGGGTGCTGATCACCTCCCACGATGCTTTCGGCTACTTCGGTCGGGCTTACGGTTTCGAGGTCCGCGCCCTTCAGGGGATCAGCACCGCTGCGGAGGCGGGCCTGGCGGACGTCCAGGCCCTTGCCGATTTCATCGCCCGCCGGCGGATCCGGGCGATCTTCGTGGAGACCAGCGTGCCTTTCCGTTACCTGGAGGCTGTTCAGGAGGCGGTGCGGGCGCGTGGATGGGCGGTGCGGGTCCTCGGGCCGCTGTATTCCGATGCCCTGGGCGACCCCAACTCCCCGCAGGGCACGTATGCGGGGATGATGCGCTACAACGTGGAGACCATCACCCGTGGGCTGCTGGAGCCTCTGCCTTCGGAGGAACGGCGATGATCCGGAAGGAGTGGGCGATCGAAGTGGAGGATCTCACCGTGATGTATGGGGATCGCCCGGCCCTCTGGGATGTGGACTGGCGGGTTCCCCGAGGGGTGCGGATGGCTGTGGTCGGCCCCAACGGGGCCGGGAAGACCACGCTCCTGCGGGCCCTGATGGGTCTGGTCCGCCCGGTTTCCGGATCCATCACCCTGTTCGGGCGCCCTCCCGCGGAGGTCCGCCGCCGCATCGGCTACGTCCCCCAGCGCACCGCGGTGGACTGGGATTTCCCGGCCACGGTCCTGGATGTGGTGTTGATGGGCCGCTATGTCCACCTGGGCTGGTTCCGCCGGCCGGGCCCGGCGGATCGGGAACGGGCCCTGGAGGCGTTGGCCCAGGTGGGGATGGACCACCTGGCCGACCGGCAGATCGGCGAGCTCTCCGTAGGCCAGCAGCAGCGGGTGTTCGTGGCCCGGGCTCTGGCCCAGGACGCCGATCTCTACCTGATGGACGAGCCCTTCGCCGGCGTGGATGCGGTCACCGAACAGGCCCTGGCGGCGGTCCTGCAGCGCCTCCATGCGGCCGGCCGCACCATCGTGGTGGTGCACCACGATCTCCAGACCGTGCCGACCTATTTCGACTGGGTGACCCTCCTCAACGTCCGTTGCGTCGCCAGCGGACCGGTGGCGGAGGTGTTCACCGTGGAGAACCTGAACCGGACCTATCAGGGAGCGGCCGCCGGTCTTCCGGTCGCTCTCTCCTAAGGCGTGCGTGGGGCAGCGATTCCATCCTCTCATGCTCCGGCCTTGCCTTCAGGAGGGGTGGGATGATTCCGGAACTGTTTCAGGATCCCACGTTCTGGACGGTCGCCCTGGGTTCCAGCCTGCTCAGTGGAGTGGCGGGGGCCCTGGGGGTCTTCGCCGTGCTCCGCCGGGAGAGCTTGATCGGGGATGTGATGAGCCACGCCGCGCTGCCCGGCCTCGTCCTCGCTTTCCTGATCACCGGCAGTCGGGAGCTTCCGCCCTTGCTCCTCGGCGCGGCCCTCTCCTCCGGAATCGGCGCCCTCCTCGCCGTGCAGATCCCCCGGCGCTCCCGCATCAAGCCGGACGCCGCCCTGGGCCTGGTCCTCTCCGTGTTCTTCGGGATGGGGATGGTGGGGCTGACGGTGGCCCAGCAGCGGCCGACGGCCGCTCAGGCCGGCCTGGATCGCTTTCTCTTCGGCCAGGCCGCAACGATGCTCCGACGGGATGTGGCGGCCATCGCCATAGCGGCCTTCCTCGTTCTGGTTTTCCTGCTCCTCCTGTGGAAGGAATGGAAGCTCCTCGCCTTCGATCCGATCTTCGCACAGGCCTGCGGCTTGCCGGTGGGGACTCTGGAGGTCCTCCTCGCCGCCCTCATGGTGCTCACGGTGGCCATCGGCCTGCCTGCGGTGGGGGTGACGCTGATGAGCGCCCTGCTGGTGGCCCCGGCGGCCGCCGCCCGCCAGTGGACGGACCGTCTGGAGCGGATGGTGGTCCTCGCCGGAGGGTTCGGCGCCCTCTCCGGCGGGCTGGGGACGCTGATGAGCGCGGGGGTCGGCCGTCTGCCCACCGGCCCGCTTATCGTCCTGGTGGCCTGCGGGCTGGCTTTGCTCTCCCTCCTGATCGCGCCGCGCCGTGGGCTTCTGCGCCGCTGGTATCTGCACCGGAGGAAGTCCCATGCTCGCCCCGCAGGTTGAGATCATCCTGGTGGCCGCCCTGGCTGGGGCCGCCTGCGCCCTGCCGGGGGCCTTCCTGCTGCTGCGCCGGATGGTCCTCATCGGCGATGCCATCAGCCATTCGGTCCTCCTGGGGATCGTGGCGGCTTTCCTGATCATCCGGGATCTCCGCTCCCCGTTTCTGCTGCTCGGCGCGGCCGGCGCGGGGGTGCTGACGGTGGGGTGGGTGGACGCCCTGTTGCGGAGCGGGCGGCTCAAGGAGGACGCAGCCATCGGCCTGGTGTTCCCGGCGATGTTCAGCCTGGGGGTGGTGCTGATCGCCCGCGGCGCGGGTTCCATCCACCTGGACCTCGATGCGGTCCTGCTGGGGGAGCTGGCCTTCGCGCCCTTCGATCGCCTGACATGGGGTGGATGGGATCTGGGTCCCCGGGGCATCTGGGTGATGGGGACGCTGCTCGTCCTGCATATCCTCTTCATCCTCGCTTTCTACAAAGAGCTCCAGCTCACCGCCTTCGATCCGGATCTCGCCCATGTCTTCGGGTTCCGGCCGGCCTGGTTGCACTACGCGTGGATGGCCCTGACCTCCCTCACGGTGGTGGCGGCTTTCGACGTCGCCGGGGTGGTGCTGGTGGTGGCGATGCTGGTGGCTCCGCCGGCGACGGCTTACCTCCTGACCGATCGCCTGGATCGCATGCTCCTCGGATCCGTCGGGCTGGGGGTGGCGATGGCGATGGGCGGATATGGCTTCGCCAATGCCTTGGATGTCTCCATCGCGGGCGCCATGGCGACGGCGGGAGGTCTCCTGTTCGCCCTGGCCTGGATCGGGGGGCCGCGCCACGGGTGGATCGCGCGGCGCCGTCAGGCGACGCAGCGACGCTGGCGCCTGGCTCAGCAGTTGTTGGCGGTCCATCTGCTGAGCCATGAGGGCACCCCGGCGGAGGCAGAGGAGTGCGCCCTCGCCCATCTCCCGGAGCATCTGCGCTGGAAGCCCGGCTTCACGGCTGCGGTGATCCGGCGGGCGGAGGAGGCGGGGTGGGTGATCCGGGAGGGCGAACGCCTCCGCCTGACGGAGGCGGGGCGTCAGGCGGCCCGGGAAGCGCTTATGGAGGGAGAGTGGGTGTTCCTGTTGCGGTGAAAGCGCTCAAGGGCATGGCGGCCGGCGGGCCAGGATCCCGTGGAGGGTCCAGGCCCCATCGGTGAACGTCCAGGGTTCGACCTCCAGCCCCGCCGGATGGGCCGGGTCGCGCAGGAGGGCCTCCGGATGGCCTTCAGGAGATCGGAGCCCGGCCAGGCGGTAGAGCCATCGCCAGGGGAGCCCGACGAGAGAGGGTGGGGGCTGGGCGGCGAACAGGACCACCACGCGCCCTCCGGGGCGCAGCACCCGGGCTGCCTCCTGCTAGGTGCGGGGTTCCCGGATGAAGGGGGCCGGGAAGGTGGTCACCACTGTGTCAAAGGATCCGTCCCGGAAGGGAAGCGCCTGGGCGCGTCCCCGCACCAGAGGAACCGATGCGCCTGTCCGCCGACGGGCGCACCGTCCCATCGCCGGGGAGGGATCCAGGCCGACGGGGTGGAGGCCCTGGCGGGCCATCGCGGCGAGGAGATGCCCCGGGCCGTGGCCGAGCTCCAGCACCCGGGTTCCCTCCACTTGATCCAGGACCCGGGTCACCCAGTGCGTCCAGCGCCCCATCGAGACCAGCGCCGCCACCCCCTCGTAGGCCCACGCCCCTTCGTGATACAGCCAGCGGAAAAAGGCCTGCAATAGGACGAGGGTCCACTTCGATAAAGGCGGAACGATCATCCTGTTTCCCCTCACTTGTAGGAGCGGCTTCAGCCGCGACTTTCGCTCAGGAGCCCGGGCTATCATTATAATGGAGGGAGCTTCGGACGCTTTCCGGGCTTGGGTGGGATGAACTTCGAGGAGCGCGATGATGGATGTGGAAGCCCTGATCGTCATCGGAGACAGCCGGAACATGGCGGAGGTGGCGGATGAGAGCGTGGATCTCATCGTCACCTCCCCCCCCATACTGGCATATCAAGGACTACGGCGTAAAGGGCCAGATTGGCTACGGGCAAACCCTCCACGAGTATCTAATGGATCTCAGCCGGGTCTGGCGGGAGGCATGGCGGGTCTTGCGGCCGGGTCGCCGTCTGTGCATCAACATCGGGGATCAGTTCGCGCGGGCCGTCATTTACGGCCAGTATAAAGTGATCCCGCTCCATGCGGAGATCATCGCCCAGTGCGAGGTCATCGGCTTCGACTACATGGGAGCGATCATCTGGCAGAAGAAAACCACGATGCGCACCACCGGCGGGGCAGTGGTCATGGGCTCCTTCCCCTATCCCCCGAACGGGATCGTGGAGCTGGATTATGAGTTCATTCTGCTGTTCAAAAAGCCCGGTCGGTCGGAGCCGGTTCCTCCAGAGATCCGGGAGGCCTCCCGGATGACACGGGAAGAATGGAAGGCTTTCTTCAGCGGCCACTGGTCTTTCGGCGGTGAGCGTCAGACCCTTCACGAGGCCATGTTCCCGGACGAGCTGCCTCGCCGGCTGATCCGGATGTTCTCGTTCATTGGAGAGACCGTGCTGGATCCCTTCCTGGGCAGCGGCACAACGGTGAAGGTGGCCCTCGACCTGGGTCGGAAGGCCATCGGCTATGAGATCCAGCCGGCCTTCGAGCCGATCATCCGCCAGAAGCTGGGCCTTCATGCGTCGGCGCTGTTCGCGCCCTCAGTGCGGATCCTCCGGCGGGAGCAGGAACAGCCGCCGGTCGATCCGCCTCCGGATTACATCCCCCGTGTGAAGGACGCCCAGCCGCGGGTGGACCCCGGCCTCCTATGCTTCGATGAAGAAGCCACCTTCCGGGTGGTGGCGGTCCTGGATGAGCACACCCTGCAGCTTCAGAACGGGCTGGTGGTGCAGCTGCTCGGAATCCGGGTGCCTCCGGAGCGTCGTGAGGCGGCGATCCATTATTTGCAAAAGTTCGTGTTGGGCAAGCCCGTCCACCTGCGCTTTGATCAACCTCCTGAAGGAAAAAACGCGCCGATGCCGGCTTATCTCTATCTGACGAATCGGCTTTTCGTGAACCGCAAGATGATTGAGATGGGGCTGGCGGATGCCGATCGCTCAACCTTCCATCGGTATCGCGAGCGGTTCCTCGCTGCGGAGGAGCGACGGACTGCGATCCTCTAAAGAATGGGTGCTGAACATCGCCTTCAACCGCTGGCAGTTCAACCGCCCTCGCTATGTCGGCCGGCTGTCCGAATCGATCCAAGCCTGTGCTCCACGCACCCTGGAGGACTGGGAGCGCTATTACTTCGAGAACGTCCGTCCGGAAGGACCTCTTCTGGGCCATGATATGCGGGAGCATCTCGCGGAGGTCGCTCGCAGGCTCTACGTGAAGATCAGCGAGCAGCTCCGGGCTGAAATCCAGGTGAAGCCTATCACTGACCAGCAGGCCCCGGAGGCCCACAGATGGCATGAGTGGATGGGGCGATCCCACGCGCGTTTCCAGCAGGAGCAGGGTGGGAAGGTCTTTGTGGTGTTCTCCATCACCGAGAAGGGCGGTCGGAAGCGGATTTGGAATGAGGAGGTGGTGGAGGCGATCCGGGAGGAGCTCGGCCGGCTTCGCGCGGAAGCCGGCGAAGGACCGGATCATGGCGCGTAGCGGGCCTCCATCTCCCGCCGCGCCCCCAGGGCGGCCCAGCTCTCCTCGGCCCAGCGGCGCGCCACGGTGAGGCCGGCGGCCTCCAGGGCCTGACGGACGGTCCCTTCCTGCTCTCCCTGGAAGAACCCCGAGACCACGATCCATCCCCCCGGCCGCAGCAGGTGGGCGATCCCTTGCTCACAGAAACGGCCGATCACCGGGGCCACGATGTTGGCCACGATCCCATCGAACCGCTCCCTCAGGGCGCGGGCCTCCTCCAGGGAGCCCTGGATGACCTCCACCCGGTCCGCTACTCCATTGCGCTCCACGTTCTCCCGCGCCACCTGCACGGCCACCGGGTCGATGTCCAGCGCCCACACCCGGCCTGCCCCCCGCCGGGCAGCGGCGATGGCCAGGATCCCGGACCCGGTGCCCAGGTCCAGGATCCGATCGCCGGGCCGGAGCCACTCCGCCAGGGCCTGCAGGCACATCCGCGTGGTGGGATGGGTGCCGGTCCCGAAGGCCATCCCCGGATCCAGCTCGATGAGCACATCCCCCGGCTCCAGCCGCGCGGTCCGCCAGCTGGGCTTGATCACGAAGGGGCCCACCCGCAGCACATCGTAGTGGGCTTTCCACGCCTCCTCCCACGAGGTTTCATCCAGCTCCCGGAACTGCGGTGGGGGAAAGGGGAGGATCTGACGCAGATGCCAGAACCCCTCCTCGATGCGTTGCCGCGCCGTCTCCCAGTCTCCAACCATCGGCAGGTAGGCCCGCACCGTGAGCACCGGTGGGGGCCGGCGAGGGCGTTCCCAGTCCGCCTCATCGGCCTCGATGGGGCCGTAATCGTAGGCGATGCCGTGGGGCGCGTAGCGGGAGAGGATCTCCGCGATGTTGTCCGCCAGCTCCGTGGGCACCCGCACCGAGATCTCCAGCCAGCGCATCGGATGCGCCCCCGCTTATCCGCCGAGAAGCTCCCGCAGGCGCTCCAGGAACCCTTTCTCCGGTTTCTGCGCGCCCCCCGCCGGGAGGGTGCGCGCCAGCTCCTGAAAGAGCCGTCGCTGCTCCGGGGTGAGGCGCGTGGGGATCTCCACCTGGACGACCACCAGCAGGTCCCCACGGCCGTTGCGCCGCAGGTGGGGGATGCCCCGCCCCCGCAGCCGGATCACATGCCCCGGCTGGGTCCCCGGCGGGATCTCCACCAGCTCCTCGCCCTCCAGGGTGGGGACCGGGATGCGATCCCCCAGAGCCGCCTGGGCCACGTTGATGGCCACCTGGACGATCAGGTCATCCCCCCGACGCCGGAAGTAGGGATGAGGCTGGACTTTGACCTGGACGTAAAGGTTGCCCGGCGGCCCGCCGTTCTCCCCCGGCTCCCCCTCCCCGGGGATGCGGATCTGCATCCCGTCGTCCACGCCGGCCGGGATGCGGACGGCGAGGCGACGACGGGTGAGCACGCGCCCTTCCCCGCCGCACTCCCGGCATGGGGTGGCGATCACCTCGCCGGCCCCCTGGCAGGTCGGGCAGGTGGTGACCTGGACGAAAGAGCCCAGGAAGGACTGGCTCACCCGCCGCACCTCGCCGATGCCGCCGCAGGTCGGGCAGCGGGCCGGGCCGGTCCCGGGCTCCGCGCCGTTCCCCCGGCAGCGCGGGCATGGCTCGTGGCGGACGACCTCCACATCCTTCTCCACGCCCCGGGCGGCCTCTTCGAACGTCAGCGTGACCTCGGTCTGAAGGTCCGCACCGCGCCGGGGCGCCCGCCGTGCCCGCGTGCGGACCCCGAATCCGAAGAGATCCTCGAAGAGATCGGCGAAGAGGTCCGTGAAATCCGCCGACTCCGGGCGCAGCCCCCGCCCTTCCAGCCCGGCGTGGCCATACATGTCATAGATCCGTCGCTTCTCCTCATCGGAGAGGACGGCGTAGGCCTCGTTGATCTCTTTGAATTTCTCCTCGGCGTCCGGCGACTTGTTGACATCCGGGTGATACTGGCGGGCCAGCCGTCGATAGGCCTGCTTGATCTCCTCCAGCGTGGCGTTGCGTGGGACGCCGAGGATCTCGTAGTAGTCCTTCCGGAAAGTCGCCATGGCGCCTTATCCGCCCTCTGCGGCTGAGGGTTCCGACCCGGGCTCGGCCTTGCGGGCGACCTTCACCAGGGTCGGCCGCAACACCCGATCCCCCAGCTTGTAGCCGCGCTGCAGCTCCTCCACGATCTGCCCGTCCTCGAACCCCTCGGCCGGCTCGTAGAGCACCGCCTCGTGCAGCATCGGGTCGAAGGGATCGCCGGGCTTCACCTCGATGGGCCGCACGCCCTCCGATTCCAGGGCCAGCTGCAGCTTGCGGTAGATCAGGGCCACCCCTTCCACCCAGGTGAGATGCCGCAGGTTGTCCGGGAGGGTCCGCAGCGCCCGCTCGAAATCGTCCAGGATCGGCAGCAGCTTGCGGATGAAGAGGGCGGTGGCCTCCGCGGCGAACTGGGCCCGCTCGGCCTCCACTCGCTTGCGGTAGTTGGCGAAGGCCGCCCGCTCCCGCTGCCAGCCCTCCAGGTATTCCTGGGCCTGGGCCCGGACCTGCTCCAGCTCCTTTCGCAACGCTTCCAGCTGTTCCACGAGGGAGACCTCGGCTTCCGCCGCCGGGGCCTCCGGGGACATCGCGGGGGCCGTGTTCTCCCCCGCGCTCTCCGTCATCACCTCCTTGGGCTCCTCCACGGGACCACCTCCTCCATCGGAGATGGATCGGATCGGGCGGAGGGAAAACCGAGGCGCTCCGCCCGGGATTTAATTTTAACCCGGCCCCATTCGGGGCGTCGGATCCCGGTCCGGCAAAATCGGACCCTGTTGCGCCCGATATGTTATAATCACACCGAATTGCAAAATTGGGGTGAGCCCCCAGGACGTCCGGTCGAATCGAGCGCACATAAGGGGAGGTCCCGGATGAGCGGTCGTGGGAAAGGGAACGCAGCGAAGGCTGCAGCGCCGGCCGCGGCGCTTGACGTGGCGACCAAGCTCTCCTTCTACCGCCAGATGGTCCTGATCCGTCGCTTTGAGGAGCTGTCTCGCATCGCGTATCAGCAGGGGAAGATCGCCGGCTTCCTGCACCTCTACATCGGCGAGGAGGCTGTCGCAGTGGGCGCCATCGCCGCCCTCCGCCCGGAGGACCACCTCATCACGCACTATCGGGATCACGGCCACGCCATCGCCCGGGGGCTGGATCCTCGCGTCCTGATGGCGGAGCTGTATGGGAAGGTCACCGGCTGCAGCCGGGGCCGCGGGGGCTCCATGCACTTCGCCAGCCGGGAGCATAACTTCTGGGGCGGGCACGCCATCGTGGGCGGGCACCTGCCCATGGCCGTGGGCCTGGGCTTCGCCGCCCGTTATCTGGGGGAGCCGCGCGTGGTGATGGCTATCTTCGGCGATGCCGCCACGGACATCGGGGAGTTCTACGAGGCCCTGAACATGGCCGCCCTCTGGAAGACCCCCGTGGTCTTCCTCTGCGAGAACAACCTCTATGGGATGGGCGTGGCCATCGAGAAGGCCTCCGCGGTCACGGAGGTCTACAAGAAGGCCTGCATGGCGAACATCCCCGCCGAGCGGATCGATGGTATGGATGTCCTGGCCGTCTACGAGGCGGCGACCCGCGCCGTGGAGTGGGCCCGCGCCGGCAACGGCCCCTATTTCCTCGAGGCCCTCTGCTACCGCTTCCAGGGCCACTCCGTCGCCGACCCCGAGCTCTATCGAACTAAAGAAGAGGTCGAGCAGTGGAAGCAACGGGATCCCATCCAGCGGTTCCGCCGGCACCTCATCGAGGTCGAGGGGATCCCGGAGGCCCGGCTGGACGCGATCCACGAAGAGGTGGAACGCGAGATGGAGGAGGTGATGCGCTTCGCCGAGGAGAGCCCGGATCCGCCCCTGGAGGAGATCTACGACTTCATCTACGCCAACCCGGTGGGGGACTGGCGGGGCGATGAGCGCTTCCTCCGGCTCTGGGATCAATCCTCAGGATCCTGATCCGTTGCCATGGAGGGCACGCGATGCCGGTGATGACCATCCGTGAGGCGATCCGGCAGGCCCTGCGGGAGGAGATGCAGCGGGACCGCCGGGTGTTCATCATGGGAGAGGATGTGGGAGCCTATGGGGGGACCTATGCGGTGACCCGCGGCCTCTACGAGGAGTTCGGGGAGGAACGGGTGCGGGACACTCCCATCGCGGAGTCGGCGATCGTGGGGGTGGCCCTGGGGGCGGCCCTGGGCGGCCTGCGCCCGGTCGCGGAGATCATGACCATCAATTTCATCCTCCTGGCCCTGGATCAGATCGTCAACCACGCGGCCAAGATGTCCTACATGTTCGGCGGCCAGTTCAAGGTGCCTCTGGTGATCCGGGTGCCGGCGGGCTGGGGCCAGCTGGCCGCCACCCACTCCCAAACCTTCGAGGTCTATTTCGCCTACGTGCCGGGCCTGAAGGTGGTCTACCCCGGCACCCCCTACGACGCCAAGGGGATGCTGAAGGCCGCCCTGCGGGACGAGGATCCGGTGATCTACATCGAGCACACCGCCCTCTACCCGGTGCGCGGCGAGGTCCCCGATGGGGATTACGTCGTCCCCATCGGCAAAAGCGAAATCAAACGTGTCGGGCGGGATTGCACCATCGTGACCTACGGGCGGATGCTGCAGGCCAGCCTGCAGGCGGCGGAGCAGCTGGCCCGGGAGGGCATCGAGGTGGAGGTGGTGGACCTGCGCACGCTGCGCCCGCTGGATATGGAGCCGGTGTATGAATCCGTGGCCAAGACCCATCGGGCTCTGGTGGTCACCGAGGAGTGGCGCTCCTTCGGCGTGGGCGCTGAGGTCGCCGCCCGCATCCAGGAGCACGCTTTCGATGAGCTGGACGCCCCGGTGATGCGTCTGGGCAGCCGCGAAGTCCCGCTCCCCTACAACAAGCACCACGAACGGGCGGTCCTTCCCTGGCCGGAGGATGTGGTGAAGGCGGTGAAGCTCCTGTTGCGCTGAGGAACACGCCGGGCGGGAGGTTCCGGGATGGCGACGACGGTGACGATGCCCAAGATGGGCTTCGATATGGTAGAAGGGAAGCTGCTGCGCTGGCTGAAGAAGGTGGGGGAGCCGGTGAAGGCAGGCGAGCCCCTGGCGGAGATCGAGACGGAGAAGGTGAACATCGAGTTCGAGGCACCGGCCTCCGGGGTGCTGAAGGCGGTGCTCATCGAAGAAGGGACCACGGTGCCGGTGGGCACGCCCATCGCCATCATCGCCGCCCCGGATGAGCCGGTGGAAGCCCCCGCCGCAGCCCCGGCCGTCCGGGAGGGACCACCACTCCCCACCCCTGCGCCCGGCACTCCTCCTCCACCCGCGCCTGCGCCGGCTCCGGTTGGGGCGCCCACCCCGCCTCCCGGCGGGCGGGTGAAGGCCTCCCCCCTGGCCCGTCGCCTGGCCCGGGAGGCCGGCATCGACCTGCGGGAGATCCCCGGCACCGGCCCGGGAGGGCGGGTGGTGAAGCGCGACGTGGATCGCTACCTCCAGGCCCGCGCGCCGGCCGCCGCCCCCCCGCCTCCGCCGGCCGCCGCGCCCATCCCAACCCCAGCGCCCGCCCCGGTTCCCACGCCCGCGCCCACCGCGGTGCCCGTCAGCCCGTTGCGGCAGGCCATCGCTCGGCGGATGACCGTTAGCAAGCAGACCGCGCCCCATTTCTATGTCACGGTCGAGGTGGATATGGACGAGGCCATGGCCTGGCGGGCGCGGATCAACGAGGCCCTGGGGGAGCGCGGAAAGGTGACCGTGAACGATATGGTGGTAAAGGCCGCTGCCCTGGCCCTTCGGGAGTTCCCTGCCCTGCGTTCTTCCTACCAGGAAGGTGGCCTCGTCCGCCACGAGGCCATCCACATCGGCATCGCCGTGGCCCTGGAGGAAGGGCTGATCACCGTGGTCCTGCGGGATGCCGATCGCAAGCCTCTGGCTCAAATCGCCCGCGAAAGCAAGGAGCTGGTGGAACGAGCCCGGAGCGGGAAGGTGCGCCCCGAGGACATCGAGGGCAGCGTCTTCACCGTGAGCAACCTGGGGATGTTCGACGTGGAGCACTTCATCGCCATCATCAATCCCCCGGAAGCCGCCATCATGGCCGTCGGAAGCGTCCGGGAGGTGCCCGTAGTGAAGAACGGGCAGCTCGCCATTGGGCAGCGCATGAAGGTGACCGTGTCGGCGGACCACCGGGTGACCGACGGCGCCGAGGTGGCCCGCTTCCTTCAAGCCTTCCGGCGTTATCTGGAGAACCCCCTCCTCTTGCTGGTGGAATAAGACCTTGCGTCCCTGCACGGCGCGGAGGGACGGGGCCGGGTGTCGGGGAGGCCCGCCCGGCCCCTCCGCGCGGAAGCCCCGCGGATTCCCTCCCTGGAGCGACTGGCGTATGATGGAGAAGGGCCCCCGCGGGGGCCTTCACCTATCGCGTGCTGGAGGACAAGATGCCGTTCCGTCTGGGACCGACCGAGCTGATCATCATCCTTCTGATCGCCCTGCTGCTTTTCGGGCCCGGTCGCCTGAGCAACCTGGCCCGGGAGCTCGGCCAGAGCATCCGGGAGTTCCGGCGCGGTCTGACCTCGGAGGAGGAAAAAGGGGAGACGAAGCCGGACAAGCCTTCGTGATGGGGGACACGATCGCTTCTGGATCCCTGACGAGGCACGCCATGCGCACCCTCGACGAATGGCTGGAAGAGGCCGCCGCGTTCCACGGCCACCTCTGCCCGGGCCAGATCCTCGGCGTCCGAATGGCCCTCCTGGGATGCCGGTTGCTGGGTCTGAATCCCGAGGACCCCGCGGATCGCCGTCGGCTCATCGTCTATGTGGAGATCGACCGCTGCCTGACCGACGCTATCGCCACCGTCACCGGCTGCCGGCTCGGACGGCGGACCCTCAAGCACATCGATTACGGGAAGGCGGCCGCGACCTTCGTGGACACCCGGACCGGTCGGGCGGTGCGGATTGTGGCCCGGGATGATGCCCGCGAGACGGCCCTGCATCTGGCCCCCCCGGGCCTCAGCCGGGCCGCCGCCCAACGCCACGCCTATCGCATCATGCCCGACGAAGACCTCTTCTACGCCCGGTGGGTCCGGGTGGAGATCCCTCCGGAGGATCTGCCTGGCCATCCGATCCGTCGGGTCTTCTGCGCGCGCTGCGGCGAGGGCATCAACGACGGGCGGGAGATCGTGCGGGACGGCGAGATCCTCTGCCGGGCGTGCGCGGAAGCCCCTTACTACACCGCCCTGGAGCCGATCCCGCTCACCGGGGAAGTCCCAATTCCCATCCCACCGTCGATGCCGTGATCGCCCCAACCGAGAGCAGCCAGAGCGGCCATCCGGCTCGCAGGAAATCCCGGGGTCGGTAACCGCCGGCGCCCATCACCAGGGCGTTGGCCGGATGGGCCATGGGGGTGAGGAACGCCGCCGAGGTCGCCAGGGCCACCGCCAGCCCCATCTCCGCCGGCGGGACGCCCAGGGTCGCGGCCGCCCGCAGGGCGATGGGCCCCCACACCACCGCGGTGACCGAGGCGGAGAGCACCTGGGTGAGGGCGGCGGCGATCCCGGTGAAGACCAGCACGCTGACCCAGGGAGGCGCCCCCGCCAGGCCATGCAGCAGCACCGTCCCCAGCCCCTCCGCGGCCCCGGTGCGCGTCATGGCAATGGAAAGGGGCAGCAGCCCGGCCACCATGAACACCGTGGGCCACTCGATGGCCCGATACGCCTCTTCCATCGTCAGACATCCCGCCAGGATCATCAGCACCGCCCCGGCCATCGTCACCTCGGCCACCGAGCGGGATGTCAAGGCTGAGGCCAGGATCACCCCCGCCATGATCGCGATGGCCGGGATCCGGCGGGAGGTCCGCAACGGTTCCCCGTTGGATTGCAGGACGATGAACTCGGGATCGCCCTGGAGCAGGCGGATACGTTCCCATGGACCGTAAACCAGGAGGGCATCGCCGAAGCGGAGACGTTCGTCCGCCAGCCGGGCCCGGATCGGCCGCCCCTCCCGCCAGATGGCTAAGACCTGCAGACCGTAGCGCTCCCGGAAGCGCAGGTCCCGCAACGTCCGGCCGATCAACGTCGTGTGGGGGGAGAGAAGGACCTCCATCAGGCCCGCCTCCCCCTCCTCCAGCACCTCCGGGGAGACCGGACGGGGCAGCGGGCGGAGCCCCAGGTCCCGGAGGGCCTGCTCGAAGGGCGCTGTGCCCTCCGGGCCGGCGGCGACCAGCAACACATCCCCGGCCTGCAAACCCTCTGAGCTGGGCGGGGAAAGGAGCAGTTGTCCCCTGCGGCGGATCCCGATGACCGTCACGCCGTGCCGCGAAGCCAGCTGGCTCTCCACCAGGGAGACCCCACAGAGCGGCGAATCCGGCTCGACCAGAAGCTCCACCAGCCCATCCTTGAGACCGTAGAGCTCCGCCAGCTCCCGGTTCAGCCGGTGCAGGTGCATCAGCTGTCCTGCCGGGGAGCGTTCCGGGAGGGTGCGCCAGGTGACTCCGATCACCCAGAGCAACCCCAGGGCGGCTGGGAGCAGACCGGCCCGGATGAAATCCAGCATGGTCAGGGATCGGCCGTAGTGGTCCCGCATCAGCCCGCTGAGAAGCAGGTTGGCGGTGGTGAAGAGAGTCGGCATTCCCCCGAGCAGCGCGCCGTAGGCGATGGGGATGAGGATGCGGGAAGGGGCCAGGCCGATCCGCCGGGCGGCCTGAACGGCCATCGGCATGACCACCGCCGCTGCGGTCACCGAGTTCATGGTCACGGAGAGCGACGCGCTGAGCAGCGTCATCCCGGCCACCAGCCGCATGGGGGAATCCCCCGCCCATCGGCTCAGACGCTCCCCCAGCGCTCGGGAGACTCCCGTGCGGTTCAGGCCGGCGGTGAGGATGAACAGCGCGATCAGCGCGATGACGGCGGAGCGGCTGAACCCACTGAAGGCCTCCTGCGGCGAGAGCAGACCGCTAAAGGAAAGCCCAAGGGCCAGGATCAGCGCCGCCAGATCGGGCCGCAGCGCCCCGCTCATCAGCAGGCCGGCCATCAGCAACAGGATCAGCGTCAGCCAGACGGCCGTGAGGGAGAACACCTCCACGGGCTCTCTCCTCTCAAAGATCCGGTATGATATCTCTCCGGGTTAGGATCCCTCCTCATCTTACCTCCGGGATCCATGGGAGAGGATAGTTCGAAAGTCCGGGGCCCTCCGGGGGCTCCCTGTGGATTCAGAGGCCGTTTCCCGTAGCCCGGGGAGAGGGAGATGCGCTGGGGATACGTGGGCGTGTTGATCGCCCTGATCGCGGCGACGCCGGTGGCCGCCCGGTTCTTCCTGGGGCTCTACAGCCGCCATCGGATCTACGAACGGCCGGAGGAGGTTCCATCCCGGCCGGCGGCCCTCATCCTGGGGGCCGGCCTGCGCGCCGACGGCTCCCCCACCGCCGTGCTGGCCGACCGGGTTCGGGCCGGGGCCGCCCTCTATCACCTCGGGAAGGTCGAGCTCCTGCTGCTCAGCGGGGACGGCCGCTCCTCCCCCTACTACAACGAGCCGGAGGCCATGCGCCGCCTGGCCTTGCGCCTGGGCGTCCCGGATGCCGCCCTCCGGCTGGACCCCGAGGGCATGCGGACCCTGGACTCATGCCGGCGGGCCCGGGAGGTCTTCGGCGTGACCCGGGCCGTGGTGGTCAGCCAGCGTTTCCACCTCGATCGCGCCCTCTGGCTGTGCGCGTCGGCCGGCATCGACGCCGTGGGGCTGGCGGCGGATCGCTCGTCCTACGGGAACCGGGCGATATGGTGGAGCTTCCGGGAGATCCCCGCCTCCCTCAGCGCCCTCATCGAGGGGCTTCGTCTGCGCCTCGATCGTATGGGTAACCGCTGATCCGCATCAATTTGTCCCAGCGGTGATGGGCCTCGACGAATCGAATGGTCCCGGACCGGGAGCGCATCACCAGGGAGTGCGTCCGCGCCCCCGTCCCGGTGTAGCGAACCCCTCGCAGGATCTCCCCATCGGTGATCCCGGTGGCCGCGAAGAAGATGTTGTCACCGCGGACCAGGTCGTCGGCGGTGAGGATGCGGTGGAGATCGTAGCCCATTTCGGCGGCGAAGCGGCGTTCCTCCTCGTTCCGCGGCCAGAGCCGGGCTTGGAGCTCCCCACCCAGGCATTTCAGGGCAGCGGCGGCGATCACCCCTTCCGGAGAGCCCCCGATCCCGATCAGGAGATCGATCCCGGAGTCCGGGAAGGCGGTCATCAGGGCGGCGGAGACATCCCCGTCGGGGATCAGCTTGATCCGCGCCCCGGCTGCTCGGACCTCCCGGATCAGATCCGCATGGCGCTCCCGGTCCAGGATCACCACGGTGAGGTCGTCGACGTCCTTCCCTTTCGCCCGAGCGATGCGCCGCAGGTTCTCAACCACCGGCGCGTCCAAGTCGATGACCTCCCGGGCCTCGGGCCCCACGGCCAGCTTGTGCATGTAGACGATGCGGCCCGGGCTGAACATCGTTCCCCGCTCCGAGAGGACGATCACCGCCAGGGCCCCGGGCCGTCCCAGCGCCAACAGCCGGGTTCCATCGATGGGATCGACGGCGACGTCGACTTGAGGGGGGCGGCCGTTGCCGATGCGCTCGCCGTTGTAAAGCATCGGGGCTTCGTCTTTCTCCCCCTCGCCGATCACCACAACGCCGTCCATGTCGATGGAGCGGAGCATGAGGCGCATCGCCTCCACGGCGGCGCGGTCCGCAGCCTCGCGATCCCCCCGGCCCATCCAGCGGCCGGCGGCCAGGGCAGCGGCCTCCGTCACCCGCACCAGCTCCAGGGCCAGGTTGCGGTCGGGTTCCTGAGCCATCGGGATCCTCCCCGGTTGGTCTATCCCTCCATCGGCCCATTGTATGAGAGGATGTGAATCCACGCCCCGGGTGTGGAATGGGCTGGGAGGGAGCAGCACCCCGGGGTCGCGGGCCGGGATTGGGCATCGATGAGGCCCCTCCGGCGGGGATACGCTCCTTCCCGTTCCCGGGATGGACGCTGCGCCTTTCCGGCCGCCCTATCGGGCGACGATCTCCCGGCACGGTGTCCGCGCGAATGGAGTTTGACAATCCCTTTCCCCCTCGTTATAATCTCTTGTTGCGTCTGCCAGGCGGGTGCTTCCCCGGGATCCTCTTTTCGCCGTCCGGCCGCGGGGACGTTCCGCGCGCCGGCGGCCTGGGCCGCATCGGCGGCTGGATCCGATGTATGTGCGGTGTGATCCTCTGGGGTGGGAGCCTCATCCCCTGGCAGATATTCGGATCAGAAACCCGGACCCGCAGGAAGGAGGACGATGCGACGGGGTCGTGCGCCCAAACGGGAAATCGCGCCGGACATTCGTTACAACAGCGTCCTGGTCGCCAAGCTCATCAACAAGGTGATGATGAACGGCAAGAAGAGCCTGGCGATGCGGATCGTCTACGGCGCCTTCGACCTGATCGAGCGCCGCACCGGCCGGCCGGCCATGGAGATCTTTGAGAAGGCCCTGGCCAACACCAAGCCTCTCCTCGAGGTCCGACCCCGCCGGGTCGGCGGCGCCACGTATCAGATCCCTCTGGAGGTGCCGCCGGATCGCCAGGTCAGCCTGGCCCTGCGCTGGATCGTGAACGCCGCCCGGGAGCGCCCGGGCAAGTCCATGATCGAGAAGCTGGCCGCCGAGCTCATCGACGCGGCCAACGGGGCCGGGGCAGCCGTCAAGAAGCGTGAGGACACCCATCGCATGGCCGAGGCCAACCGCGCCTTCGCTCACTACCGCTGGTGAGCGGTTCCGGGAGCCAGGAACCGGACCCGCAGGGCGCGGCAGGCGCGACGGCCCAGGGGCCGTGACCCTGCCGCTGAACAACCGGCGCGCTTCCCGCCAGCAGGGAAGAAGATCTCAGGGGCGGTGGCCCGAAAAGCGCCTCCGCCGCGGGTATGATTGCTGGATCACGGAGAACATTTCAGAGGGAGCTCGGCTGATCGGGGAGGATCTGAGAAGATGCCACGGGAAGTCCCGATTGAGAAAATCCGAAACATCGGAATCATCGCCCATATCGACGCCGGCAAGACCACGACGACGGAACGGATCCTGTTTTACACCGGGCGGACCTACAAGCTGGGCTCCGTGGATGAGGGGACCACGGTGACGGATTACATGGAGCTGGAGCGAGAGCGGGGGATCACCATCACCGCAGCCACCGTGGCCTGTTACTGGCGGGAGCACCAGATCAACATCATCGACACCCCCGGGCACATCGACTTCACCGCCGAGGTCCAACGGAGCCTGCGTGTGCTGGACGGGGGTGTCGTCGTTTTCGACGCCGTCCACGGGGTGGAGCCCCAGTCCGAAACGGTCTGGCGCCAGGCGGACCGGTATGGGGTGCCCCGCATCTGTTTCGTGAACAAGATGGATCGGGTGGGGGCGGATTTCTGGAACACCATCGGGATGATCCGGGACCGCCTGGGAGCGAACCCCGTCCCCATCCAGTTGCCCATCGGGGCCGAGGCGGACTTCCGGGGGGTGATCGATCTGCTGGAGATGCGGGCGATCTACTGGGTCGACGAGCTGGGGACCCAGATGGTTTATGAGCCGATCCCCCCGGAGCTCCGGGAGGAGGCGGAGCGAGCCCGGGAGACATTGGTGGAGCGGATCGCAGAGACCGACGATGCCCTCACCGTGAAATACCTGGAGGGGGAGCCCATCTCCACTGAGGAGCTGCGGGCGGCCCTCCGCCGGGCTACCATCGCCGGGAAGGTGGTCCCGGTGCTGTGCGGCTCGGCCCTTCGCAACAAGGGCATCCAGCCCCTGCTGGATGCCATCGTCGATTACCTGCCTTCCCCGGTGGACATCCCGCCGGTGAAGGGCGTCAACCCTCTCACCGGCCAGGAGGAAACCCGGCCTGCCTCCGACGAGGCCCCCCTGGCCGCCCTGGTCTTCAAGGTGGTCACAGATCCTTATGTGGGCCGCCTGGTCTATTTCCGGGTCTACTCCGGGAAGATCACCGCCGGCCAGCAGATCACCAACTCCACGCGCGGGAACAAGCGGGAGCGGGTCGGCCGCGTCCTCCGGATGCACGCGGACCGTCGGGAGGAGATCAAGGAGGTCTACGCCGGAGACATCGCGGCCACGCTGGGGCTGAAGGACACCTTCACGGGGGACACCCTCTGCGATCCGGAGGCTCCCATCATCCTGGAGAGCATCACCTTCCCGGAGCCCGTGGTCTCGGTGGCCATCGAGCCCAAGACCCTGGCCGATCAGGACCGCCTGAGCGAGGCCCTGCGCAAGCTGTCCGAAGAGGACCCTACCTTCCGGGTCCGTATGGATCCGGAGACCGGTCAGACCATCATCTCCGGGATGGGCGAGCTGCACCTGGAGGTGCTCATCGAGCGGATGAAGCGGGAGTTCCGGGTGCAGGCCAACGTCGGCCGTCCCCGCGTTGCCTACCGGGAGACCTTCACCCGCCCGGTGAAGGGCGCCGAGGGCCGTTTCGTGCGCCAGACCGGCGGTCGGGGCCAGTATGGGCACGTGATCATCGACTTCGAGCCTCTGGAGCGGGGCAAGGGCTTTGAGTTCATCGACGCCACGGTGGGCGGCATCATCCCGAAGGAGTTCATCCCGGCCATCGAGAAGGGCCTGATCGAGGCCATGGAGGCCGGGGTGCTGGCCGGGTATCCCCTGACCGACATCCGGGCCACCTTGGTGGGTGGGTCCTACCACGAGGTGGACTCCTCGGAGATGGCCTTCAAGGTGGCGGCCTCCCTGGCCCTGCGCAACGCCGCCGAGAAGGCCGCTCCCGTCCTCCTGGAGCCCATCATGCGGGTGGAGGTGATCGTTCCGGAGATCTACACCGGGGACGTAGTCGGAGATCTCTCCTCCCGCCGGGCCCAGATCCAGGGGATCGAAAACCGGGGGAAAGGCGTCCAGTCCATCCGCGCCCTGGTCCCCCTGGCCGAGATGTTCGGATACGCCACCACCCTTCGCTCCATCACCCAGGGCCGCGGCACCTTCTCCATGGAGTTCGATCACTACGCCGAGGTGCCGCCCCACATCGCGGAGGGGATCATCCGCGCCGGCGAAAAGAAGCCCGTCGGTCGATAATCCGGGCGATTTGTCTCAGAACTCAGAACATTTATAAGGAGGCGAGCGATGTCGAAGGCGGTGTTTGTGCGGGCGAAGCCGCATGTGAATGTGGGGACGATTGGGCATATTGATCATGGGAAGACGACGCTGACGTCGGCGATCACGAAGGTGTTGTCGTTGAAGGGGTTAGCGGAGTTTGTGCCGTTTGAGCGGATTGACAAGGCGCCGGAGGAGCGGTTGCGGGGGATTACGATCAACATTACGCATGTGGAGTATGAGAGTGAGCGGCGGCATTATGCGCACATTGATTGTCCGGGGCATCGGGATTACATCAAGAATATGATTACGGGTGCGGCGCAGATGGATGGGGCGATTTTGGTGGTGGCGGCGCCGGAGGGGCCGATGCCGCAGACGCGGGAGCATGTGCTGCTGGCGCGGCAGGTGAACGTGCCGGCGATGGTGGTGTTTTTGAACAAGGTGGATATGATGGATGATCCGGAGTTGCTGGAGCTGGTGGAGCTGGAGGTGCGGGATTTGCTGAGCCAGTATGGGTATCCGGGGGATGAGGTGCCGGTGATTCGGGGGAGTGCGTTGCGGGCGCTGGAGAGCAAGAGCACGGATCCGGAGGCGGAGGAGTATCGGCCGATTTGGGAGCTGATCCGGGCGCTGGACGAGTATATTCCGGAGCCGGTGCGGGAGGTGGACAAGCCGTTTTTGATGCCGATTGAGGATGTGTTTAGCATTAAGGGGCGTGGGACGGTGGTGACGGGGCGGATTGAGCGGGGTCGGATACGGCCGGGGGAGGAGGTGGAGATTGTGGGGCTGCGGGAGGAGGTGAAGCGGACGGTGGTGACGAGCATTGAGATGTTTCACAAGTCGCTGGAGGAGGGGATTGCGGGGGACAATGTGGGGTGCTTGTTGCGGGGTGTGGCGAAGGAGGAGGTGGAGCGGGGGATGGTGCTGGCGGCGCCGGGGACGATCAAGCCGCATCGGGAGTTTGAGGCGGAGGTGTATGTGTTGAAGAAGGAGGAGGGGGGGCGGCACAAGGCGTTTTTCAGCGGGTATAAGCCGCAGTTTTACTTTCGGACGGCGGATGTGACGGGGGAGATTCAGTTGCCGGCGGGGGTGGAGATGGTGATGCCGGGGGACAATGTGAACCTGCGGGTGCGGTTGATTGCGCCGGTGGCCATTGAGGAAGGGCTGCGCTTCGCCATCCGGGAAGGCGGCCTCACCGTCGGCGCCGGCGTGGTCACCAAAATCCTCGACTAACCCCTGGCCCGCTGAACTCGGAGAGGTGAGCGCGATGGCCAAGCAGCGGTTGCGCATCCGTCTGAAGGCTTACGATCACCGGATCCTGGATGAATCCGCCCGCCGCATCGTGGAGGTGGCGGAGCGCACCGGCGCGCGGGTGATCGGGCCGATCCCGCTCCCCACCAAGCGGGAACGGTTCACGGTGATCCGCTCGCCGTTCATCGATAAGGATTCCCAGGAACATTTCGAGATCCGGACCCATAAGCGCTTGATCGACGTCCTGGATCCGGATCCGAAGACCATCGATCAGCTGATGCGCCTGAACCTCCCGGCGGGCGTGGATATTGAGATCAAGATCTGATCCCGGGGATGATGGGCCCGGCTCGGGCGCCAGTCCCCTGATGGAGGCTTCGGCGATGAAGGGCTTGCTGGCGCGCAAGATCGGAATGACGCAGATGTTCAACGAGCAGGGCGAGGTGGTCCCGGTGACCGTCCTGCGGGCGGGGCCGTGTTACGTGACGCAGCTGCGCACCCCGGAGCGGGACGGCTACGCGGCGATCCAGCTGGGGTTCGAGGAGACCAAGCCTCGCCGCCTGACCCAGGGGGAGCTGGGGCATCTGGTGAAGCGGAACCTGCCTCCCCTGCGGGTGCTCCGGGAGATCCGCCTGCCCAACCCGGCACTTCTTTCTCAATACCAGGAGGGGCAGGTGTTGACGGTCTCAATCTTTTCCCCGGGGGAGCGGGTGGATGTGACCGGCTGGTCGAAGGGGCGGGGATTCGCCGGCGGCATCAAGCGACACGGGTTCGCCCGCCAGGCGAAAACCCACGGCCAGTCGGACCGACACCGGGCACCCGGGTCCATCGGCACCAACACGGATCCCGGGCGGGTGATCAAGGGGAAGCGCATGGCCGGCCACTACGGGAACGAACGGGTCACCGTCCGCAACCTCCAGGTGGTCTGGGTGGATCCGGAGCGCCATCTCATCGCCCTCAAGGGCGCCGTCCCCGGCCCCCGAGGCGGACTGGTGATCATCCGGCAGGCCAAGCGCCCCTATTAACTGAAGTAACTCGAAATTTATTTCGAGCATCTGTCTCGCAGTTTTCGAATTAAAGAGAGCGCATCGACGATTATCTTGGTCTCTCTAAAAGTTAA
Organism: Thermoflexus hugenholtzii; assembly: GCF_018771565.1. Classification (NCBI taxonomy): domain Bacteria; kingdom Bacillati; phylum Chloroflexota; class Thermoflexia; order Thermoflexales; family Thermoflexaceae; genus Thermoflexus; species Thermoflexus hugenholtzii. The sequence goes on from NZ_CP076326.1 coordinate 125,391, forward strand.
GAAGATCGACCGCGGGATTGGGCAGGGAGCGCCTGCCTGTTCGCATGGATGTGAACCGTTTGAAGAGGAGATCGCACGATGCGGGTTCCAGTCTGGAACATCGAAGGGCAACAGGTGGGGGAGGTCGAGCTGCGGCCGGAGGTGTTCGAGGCGCCCATCCACATCCCCCTGATGCATCAGGCCCTGGTCCGGCAGCTGGCCAACGCCCGGCTGGGGACCCACAAGACCAAGACGCGGGGGGAGGTGCATTACAGCAGCCGGAAGATGTGGCCGCAGAAACACACCGGGCGGGCCCGCCAGGGAAGCCGGGACGCCCCCCACTGGTATCACGGAGGGGTGGTCTTCGGGCCGCGGCCGCGCAGTTACGAGCAGAGGATGCCGAAGAAGATGCGTCGCGCGGCCCTGCGCTCAGCCCTCTCCGTCAAGGCCAGGGAGGGCCAGATCCTTATCCTGGACCGCCTGGAGTTGCCTGAGCCACGGACCCGGCTGATGAAGGAGGTCCTGGCGCGGCTCCCTGTGGGCAAAAGCGCCCTCATTCTCCTGGCCGGGCCTAACGAGAACGTCCGGCGTGCGGTCCGCAACCTGCCCAACGTCGCTTATCTGCACGCCATGTGCCTGAACATCCGGGATCTCTTTAAATATGAGACCCTGATCATCCCGCTGGACGCTTTGGCGATGATCGAGGATTGGCTGACGCGTCCGGTGGTGCGGAAGAAGTTCGCCCTGCCCGCAGCGGGTGCCGCATCGGCGGCCTGAGCCTGAGCCCTGAGTGGGGGGATGGGATATGGATCTGTATGAGGTGATCAAGCGGCCCGTCATCACCGAAAAGACCACTCGCCTGAAGGAGATGGGCCAGTATGTTTTCGAGGTGGATCCCCGGGCGAACCGCCAGCAGGTGAAGCAGGCGGTGGAGAAACTGTTCAACGTCCAGGTGCTGGCGGTGCGGATCATCAACGTCCCCGCCAAGCGGCGGCGGGACTGGCGGGCGCGGATCCTGAGCAGCAAGCCCAAGCAAGTGGTGCGCCGTCCAGGCTGGAAGAAGGCCATCGTTCAGGTGGCCCCCGGCCAGACCATCGATATCTTCGAGGTCTGATCCGGAGCGCGAGACCTCGAGGGCGTGGGAGGGGATGCCCGATGGGAATTAAGGTGTATAAACCGACGACGCCCGGTCGCCGGAACGCGACCGGATACACATTCGAGGAGATCACCAAGGACGAGCCGGAGAAGTCCCTGGTCGTTCCCTTGAAGAAGCACGCCGGGCGCAACTTCCAGGGACGGATCACCGTCCGCCATCGAGGGGGCGGCCATAAGCGGCTCTACCGGATCATCGACTTCAAGCGTCGGGACAAGGAGGGGATCCCGGCGAAGGTGATCAGCATCGAGTATGATCCCAACCGCACCGCCCGGATCGCCCTCCTGCAATATGCGGACGGGGAGAAGCGCTACATCCTGGCCCCCCTGGGCCTGCAGGTGGGGGATGTGGTGATGAGCGGACCCCAGGCCGAGATCCGGGTGGGCAACGCCATGCCCCTGGCCAACATCCCGGTGGGAACGCTGGTGCACAACGTGGAGCTGTATCCGGGCCACGGCGGGCAGCTCGCCCGGGCCGCGGGGGCGGCGGCGCAGCTGCTGGGCAAAGAGGAAGGCTACGCCATCTTGCGCCTGCCCTCGGGGGAGATCCGGAAGGTCCGCCTGGAGTGCTACGCCACCATTGGCCAGGTGGGGAATCTGGAGCACGCGAACATCCGCCTGGGCAAGGCCGGCCGCAAGCGCTGGCTGGGCATCCGCCCCACCGTCCGTGGCTCCGCCATGTCCCCGCGGGATCATCCCCACGGGGGCGGCGAGGGGCGGGCGCCCATCGGCCTGCCCTACCCGAAGACCCCATGGGGCAAGCATGCCCTGGGCAAGAAGACCCGGCGCAACAAGGCCACGGACAAATATATCATCCAGCGCCGGCAGAAGAAGGCATAAAGGGAGGTGATCGGCGATGGGCCGTTCGCTGAAGAAGGGTCCCTATTGCGATCCGAAGCTTCTGAAGAAAATCGAGGAGCTCAACCGCCGGGGCGAGAAGCGGGTGATCCGCACCTGGTCGCGCGCCTCGGTGATCTTCCCCCAGATGGTCGGCCACACCATCGCGGTCCACGACGGCCGGCGCCACGTGCCGATCTACATCACCGAGCAGATGGTGGGCCACCGTCTGGGCGAGTTCGCCCCCACCCGGACCTACCGGGGGCATACGGTGAAGGAGAAGAAGACGGGGGTGCGGTAAGGCCCCGTGGGAGAACCTGGAGGGGGATGGACGATGGCCAATCGGGTTCGGGCAGTTGCCCGCTACATTCGGATCTCGCCCTACAAGGCGCGCCTGGTCTGCAACCTGGTGAAGGGGATGCGGGCGGAGGAAGCCCTGGATGTGCTCCGCTTCACGCCCAAGAAGGCGGCGCGCTACGTGGCGAAGCTTATCCGCTCCGCCATGGCCAACGCGGAGAACAACTACGGTCTGTCGCCCGCGGACCTTTATGTGGTCGACATCCGGGCCGACGACGGACCACGCTACAAGCGGGTCCGCTTCGCCGCCCGCGGTCGGGTCCGCCCGATCCTCAAGCGGACGACGCACCTCACGGTGGTCCTGGAGGAGCGGGTGAGCGAATGAGCCGGCTGCCGCAGGGGATCCGCTGAGATATAGAGGAGGTCATCTTGGGTCGAAAAGTTCATCCCATCGGCTTCCGTCTGGGGATCACCAAGAACTGGCTGGCCCGCTGGTATGCCGAGGGCCGGGAGTATGTGGAGCTGCTCCACGAGGATCTCAAGATCCGTCAGTTCGTGAAGGAGCAGCTCAAGGAGGCGGGGATCGCGCGCATTGAGATCGAGCGCTTCCCCAAGCAGATCAACCTCTACATCCACGCCGCCCGGCCCGGCATCGTCATCGGGCGCAAGGGCCTGGGGATCAAGCAGCTGCGCCAGGCCATTGAGGAGATGACCGGCAAGAAGGCGCGGGTGGAGATCGTGGAGGTCCCCCGGCCGGAGCTGGAGGCAGCCATCGTGGCGGAGAGCATCGCCCAGCAGATCGAGAAGCGGGTCAGCCACGCCCGGGCCATGAAGCGAGCGATCCAGCAGGCCATGCGCGCCGGGGCCAAAGGGATCCGGATCACGGTTTCCGGCCGGCTGGGCGGAGCGGAGATGGCCCGCACGGAGACCCTGATGGAGGGCCGGGTCCCCCGCCACACCCTGCGGGCGGACATCGATTACGCCCTGGCCGAGGCGATCACCAAATGGGGCAAGATCGGGATCAAGGTCTGGATCTACCGGGGCGACACCGAGCCGGGCGCTTACGTCCAGCAGACCGCGGAGATGGTCGCCCGGGTCACCTCGGCGCAACGGGGAGGATAAGCGATGCTGATGCCCAAGCGCGTCAAATACCGCAAGCAGATGCGGGGGCGGATGAAGGGCAAGGAGACCCGCGGTGTGGAGCTGGCCTTCGGCGAATACGGGCTCCAGGCCCTGGAGCCATGCTGGCTGACCGCCCGCCAGATCGAGGCCGCCCGCCGCACCATCGTCCGCTTCCTGCGCCAGCGGGGCAAATACTGGATCCGGGTCTTCCCGGATAAGCCGGTGACCCGCAAGCCGGCCGAGACCCGCATGGGCAAAGGGAAGGGGAACGTGGACCACTGGGTGGCCGTGGTGCGGCCCGGCCGCATCCTCTTCGAGATCGGCGGGGTGAGCGCCGATGTTGCCCATGAGGCCCTGCGGCAGGCCTCCTACAAGTTGCCCATCCGAACTCAGATCATCACGGCCGAGGAGCAGGTCTGATTACCGGTTTTCAGATGCGATCACGCGGGGAGGAAGCCGTGGCCCTTCGTCCGGAGGAAATCCGCAACTGGTCAGATGAAGAGATCCGCAACCGGCTGGAGCAGGCCCGTCGGGAGCTCTTCCATCTGCGCCTGCAGTGGGCGATGAATCAGCTGAAGGATGTGAACCGTATCCGTGCCCTGCGCAAGGACATCGCTCGCATGCTCACCATCCTGCGGGAGCGGGAGCTGGCTCGGGGAGGTCGACGATGAAGGACCGTCGCAAGCGCTTCATCGGACGGGTGACCAGCGACAAGATGGATAAGACAGTGGTGGTGACGGTGGAGGAGCTGGTGCGCCACCCGCTGTATGGCAAGGTCATCCGCCGTCGCCGCAAGTTCATGGCTCACAACGAAGGGAACCTGGCCCGCATGGGCGATCTGGTCCAGATCGTGGAGTCCCGTCCCCTGAGCCGACGCAAACGCTGGGTGGTGGAGGCGATCCTGGAGCGGGCCCAGAAGCCGGTGGAGCCGGTGCCGGAGCAGTTGCCCGGCGAAGAGATCCTGGCGGAGTAGCCGGAGGTCATCCATGATCCAGCAGGAAACCCGCCTCAAGGTCGCAGACAACACCGGCGCCCGGGAGATCCTGGTCATCCGGGTGCTGGGGGGATCCTATCGCCGCTACGGGTATGTGGGGGATGTGGTGGTGGCCACGGTGAAAGACGCCATCCCGACGGCCACCGTGAAGAAAGGCGAGATCGTGCGCGCCGTGATCGTCCGGACGGCCAAGGAATACCGGCGGCCGGACGGCTCCACCATCCGTTTCGACGACAACGCGGCGGTGATCCTGGACGAGTTCGGCAACCCGAAAGGGACACGGATCTTCGGTCCGGTGGCCCGGGAGCTGCGCGACAAAGGCTTCACCAAGATCATCTCCCTGGCCCCGGAGGTGCTGTGAGCGCGAGAGGGGGGAGCGGTGCGCCGGGGGATGCCGCCGGATCCCAATCTGGAGAAGCTGGTAGCGCTCCTGAAGCGCTATGGGCCGGAGCGGATCATCCTGTTCGGCTCCCGGGCGCGGGGGGAGGCGGATCCCTGGAGCGATTACGACATCATCGTCATCAAACGCACCGATCAGCCCTTCATGGAGCGGCTCCGGGAGATGGTGCCCTATCTGGTCGAGTTCGAGCGGCCCGCCGAGATCCTGGTTTACACCCCCGAGGAGTTCGAGCGCATGCAGGAGACCGGCCTCGGGTGGATCGTGCGGGATAAAGGGGTGATTCTCTATGAAGCGGAATTCTGAGGGAGAAGAAGGCCTATGGCTGCCAAGATCAAGCGGAAGGATCGGGTCCTGGTGATCGCCGGGGACGACCGGGGCGCTCAGGGGGAGGTCCTGCGGGTGCTCCGGAAGGAGAACCGGGTGGTGGTCGCCGGGGTCAACATCGTCAAGAAACATCAGCGCCCCCGCCCCACCGGGCGCGGGCAGGTCGGCGGCATCATCGAATTCGAGGCGCCCATTCATATTTCAAACGTGATGCTGATCTGCCCGAAATGCAATCGCCCCACCCGGGTGGGCTTTGTCGTGGAGGGGGGGCGCAAGCTGCGCCAGTGCAAGAAGTGTCAGGCTACCTTCGTGTGAAACCCGGGGAGGCAACAGGATGGCGGAGGCGACGACCAAGGTGATCCCACGCCTGAAACAGCGATACCTGGAAGAGGTCCGCCCGGCCCTGATGCGGGAGTTCGGCTATCGCAACATCATGGAGGTCCCGCGGGTCTGGAAGGTGGTGGTCAACGTTGGGGTGGGAGAGGCGGTGACCAACCCCAAAGCCCTGGATTATGCGGTGCAGAACATCGCCACCATCACCGGCCAGAAGCCCCTGGTGACCAAGGCCCGCAAATCCATCGCCGCCTTCAAGCTGCGGGCCGGGCGCCCCATCGGGGTTAAGGTCACCCTGCGGGGGGACCGCATGTGGGCGTTCCTGGATCGGCTGTTCAACGTAGCCCTGCCTCGCATCCGGGACTTCCGAGGGGTCTCCCCGGATTCCTTCGACGGCCGGGGGAATTACACCCTGGGGCTGCGCGAGCAGCTGGTCTGGCCGGAGATCGACTACAGCCAGGTGGATAAAGTCCGGGGGATGGAGATCACCATTGTGACCACGGCGAAGACCGACGCCGAGGCGCGGCGGCTGCTGGAGCTGCTCGGCATGCCGTTCCGCAAAGGATAGGCGGTAAGAAGGAGGACTTCCACACCGGATGCCGGAGGGGATCTGTGGCCCGGAAATGCATGATTTATCGTGAGATGCGTCGGAAATATAAGGTGCGGGTGCGGAACCGGTGCCGCCGGTGCGGCCGGCCCCGGGCCTACATCCGTCGCTTCGCCCTGTGCCGGATCTGCTTCCGGGAGCTGGCCCTCCAGGGGCTGATCCCGGGCGTCCGCAAGGCCAGCTGGTGAGCGCGCCCATGTCTCAACCCGGCGCAGGGAAAGCCCTCCCAGGTCTGATAGGGAACATTCGGATAGGAGTGAAACCGATGAGCGCGGTGACGGATCCGATTGCCGACATGCTCACCCGAATCCGGAACGCCTCGATGGTGGGGCACAGCCGGGTGGCCATCCCCAGCTCCAAGCTGAAGGTGGCCATCGCCCGGGTGTTGAAGGAGGAGGGCTACATCGAGGACTTCCAGGTGACGAACGATCGGCCTCAGCCGAAGCTGATCATCAAGCTGAAATACATCGGCGAGCGGCGCTTCCGCAAGCCGGCCATCTCGGGGTTGAAACGGGTGAGCAAGCCGGGCCGTCGGGTGTATGTGGGCAAGGAGGATATCCCGCTGGTGATGAGCGGGATGGGCATCGCTATCCTCTCCACCCCGAAAGGGGTGATGACCGATAAACAGGCCCGCCGCCTGGGGGTCGGCGGCGAGGTCCTCTGCTACGTCTGGTGAGGGAGGAAGCCGTGTCGCGCGTAGGCAAGAAGCCGATCCCGATCCCGCCGGGGGTCCAGGTCCGGATCGAGGGCTCGACGGTGACCGTCACCGGGCCGAAGGGGACCCTCACTCAGACCTTCCATCCGTCGATGCAGATCTCCATCGAGGACGGCCATCTGGTGGTGCGACGCCCTTCGGACGACCGCAAGCACAAGGCCCTGCATGGCTTGACCCGGGCCCTGCTGGCAAACATGGTCACCGGCGTCACTCAGGGTTTTCAGCAGCACCTGCGCATCGAAGGGGTGGGCTACCGGGCTGAGCCCATGGGCAAGGCCATCGTGCTCTATCTGGGATATTCCCACCCCATCATTGTGGAGCCGCCGGAGGGGATCACCTTCGAGGTGAACACCCGCGATCGCATCATCACCGTCTCCGGAATCGATAAGCAGCAGGTGGGCCAGGTGGCCGCCAAGATCCGGGCCCTGCGTCCGCCCGAGCCCTACAAGGGCAAGGGGATCCGCTACACATACTGGAAGGGCGATCACTGGGAGGACGAGCCGATCCGGCGCAAGGCTGGGAAGGCCGGCAAGGCCAAGTAATATCCTCGGGCTCAGGGATGGAATCCTGGCCCTATGGAGGAGCAGCGGATGAGCTGGGAGCATCCACGAGACGAAGGACGCCGTCGACGGCATCTACGGGTCCGCAAAAAGGTCTTCGGCACGCCGGAGCGGCCGCGGCTTTCGGTCTTCCGGAGCCTGAAACACATCTACGCCCAGATCATCGACGACACACGGGGGATCACCCTGGCTGCGGCCTCCACGCTGGATCCCGAGCTGCGGGGCCAGCTGGATGGGTTGACCAAGACGGAGAAGGCCCGCCTGGTGGGCCGCCTGATCGCCCAGCGGGCCCTGGCGAAGGGGATCCGCAAGGTGGTGTTCGACCGCGGCGGCTATAAATACCACGGCCGGGTGAAGGCCCTGGCCGACGCCGCCCGTGAGGCCGGACTGGAGTTCTAACAGGGCGAGGTGACAATGGCGGAGATCCAGGAAGTCCCGACGGTGGAATACGAGGAGCGCATCGTGGACATCGCCCGGGTGGCGAAGGTCCACAAGGGGGGTCGTTCCTTCTCCTTCCGGGTGGTCGCTGTGGTCGGCGATCGCAACGGACGGGTGGGAGTAGGAATCGGCAAAGCCCGCGCCGTCCCGGAGGCCATGCGCAAGGCCACCGAGCGAGCCCGTCGAAACATGAAGAAGATCGCCCTGCTGGGGACCACGATCCCCCATCCGGTGGAGGTCAAGTTCGGGGCCACCCGCTTGATCCTGCGACCCGCCTCGCCGGGCACCGGCGTGATCGCCGCCGGCGGGGTCCGCGCTGTCCTGGAGGCCGCCGGGATCCGGGACGTGCTGACCAAGATCCTGGGGAGCACCAACCCGGTCAACGTGGTCTACGCTGCGATGAAAGGGCTGGAGATGCTCCGCTCCCCGGAGGAGGTGGCCCAAATCCGAGGGAAGCCGGTTGAGGAAGTGATGCCACCGTGGAGCCGGAGGCGCCATGAAGGCTGAAGGGACCCGCTGTTTGCGCATCACGCTGGTGAAAAGCCCCATCGGGTATTCCCAGCGTCAGCGCCGCACCCTGCGCACCCTGGGGTTGCGCCATCTAAACGATGTGGTGGAGTGGCCGGACACCCCGGTGGTGCGGGGGATGGTGGCCAAGGTGAGCCATCTGGTTCAGGTGGAGGAGGTGGAGCGTGAAGCTGCATGAACTGAAGCCGGCACCGGGGTCGAAGAAAGCGCGCAAGCGGGTGGGCCGCGGTCTGGGCTCGGGCCACGGCACCTACGCCGGGCGGGGGCGCAAGGGCCAGAAATCCCGCTCCGGCGATCGCAAGATGCCGCCTTATTTTGAGGGCGGCCGCACCCCCCTCGTCCGCCGCCTGCCCAAAGCGCGGGGGGAGGGCTTCACCCTGGTGGAGAAGGTGATCTACCAGCCGGTCAACGTGGGCCAGCTGAACCGTTTCCCGCCCCATAGCGAGATCACCCCCCTCATCCTGGCCCAGGCCGGCCTGCTCCGGGATCCGGAGGAGCCGGTGGTGATCCTCGGAGATGGGGAGGTGGATCGCCCGCTGGTGGTCAAGGCCCATCGCTTCTCCGCCTCGGCGCGAGCGAAGATCGAGGCCGCCGGCGGCCAGGCGGTGGTGATCCCTCGCTAAGGGAGACCGAGGAGGCCGTATGCTGGACGCCCTGCGCAACGCCTGGCATCTGCCGGATCTGCGGCGGAAGATCCTCTATACGCTGCTGATCCTGGCCATCTACCGCCTGGCCGCCCACATCCCGGTGCCCGGCGTGGACCGCGCCGCTCTGCAGCAGCTGCTCCAGGGCACCACCGCCGCCGGGCAGCTTTATATCATCCTGGATCTGCTCTCCGGCGGGGCCATCGCGAACTTCTCCATTATGGCCATGGGCGTGTATCCCTACGTCACCGCCTCCATCATCCTGCAGTTGCTGGTGCCCGTCGTGCCGCAGCTGGAGCGGCTGGTGAAAGAGGGCGGATCCGAAGGCCGGCGCAAGCTCGAGCAATACACGTATTTCCTGACCGTCCCCCTGGCCGCCCTCTACGCCATCGGTCAGGCGAACCTGCTCAGCGCCCCCGGCCGGGCGGTGCTGCCCAACTTCGGCTTCGCTCCTCATCAACTGCTGCCGACCCTGACGGTGATCCTGACGATGACGGCCGGCACCATGTTCGCCATCTGGCTGGGCCAGCTGATCACCGAACAAGGGATCGGCAACGGGCTCTCCCTGATCATCTTCGGGGGGATCGTGGCCCGAGCCCCCTACAACTTGGCCCAGATCTGGACCAGCAACGGCACCCTGGGCATCCTGGTGTTCCTGGCCCTGACCGTGATCACCGTCGCGGCCATCGTCTTCATCCAGGAAGGCCAGCGGCGGATCCCGGTTCAGTATGGACGCCGGGTGCGGGGCCATCGGATCTACGGGGGCGGCAGCACCTACATCCCCCTCCGGGTGAACATGGCGGGGATGATCCCCCTCATCCTCGCCCAGTCCGTCCTGGCTTTCCCGGCCATCATCGCCCAGTTCTTCCAGTATTCCAGCAACGCCATTGTGGCGAGCATCGCCAACACCATCGTGAGCGTCTTCTCCGGATTCAGCGATATCTACTGGCCGATGTATTTCATCACCGTGGTGGCCTTCACCTATTTCTACACGGATGTGATGTTGCAGCAGATGAACCTGGCTGACACCCTTCAGAAGCAGGGCGGATTCATCCCGGGGATCCGGCCGGGGAAGGCCACCGAGCAGTATATCAACCGGATCTCCCGGCGGATCACCCTGGTGGGGGCGCTGTTCCTGGGGATCCTGGCCATCCTGCCCTGGCCGGTGCGGGCCGTGCTCCAGACCAATGTGCTGCTCTTCAGCAGCGCCGCTCTCCTCATCGTGGTGGGCGTGGTCCTGGACACGATGCGCCAGCTGGAGGCGCAACTGGTGATGCGTCACTACGAGGGCTTCATCCGCTGAGGGGGTAAGGATCCCATGCCGCTCGATCTGATCCTGATGGGACCCCCAGGGGCGGGGAAGGGGACGCAGGCCAAGATCCTCAGCCAGCGCCTGGGCATCCCCCATGTGGCCAGCGGGGATCTCTTCCGGGATCACTTGCATCGTCAGACCCCTCTCGGGCAGCTGGCCCGCCAGTATATGGATCGGGGGGAGCTGGTTCCGGATGATGTGACCATCGGCATGATCCGGGAGCGGCTGGAGCAGCCGGACTGCCGGGGCGGCGTGATCCTGGATGGGTTCCCTCGCACGCCTGCCCAGGCCCGGGCGCTGGATGAGATGCTCTCCGAGATGGGGCGCTCCCTGGTTGCCGTGCTCTATATCCGGGTGCGAGAGGAACTGCTGCTCCGCCGCCTGGCCGGCCGCTGGACATGCCGGACCTGTGGGGCGGTCTATCACATCGAGTTCAATCCTCCTCGCATCCCCGGTCGATGCGATCTGGACGGAGGGACCCTTTACCAGCGCGAGGACGACACCGAGGAGGTCCAGCGCCGGCGGATCCAGGTCTATCAGGAGCAGACGGCGCCGCTGGTCTCGTTCTACCGGGACCGGGGGCTCCTGGTGGAGATCGATGGGGAGCAACCGATCCCGGAGGTAACCGCGGCCCTCCTCCAGGCCATCGAGATCCGGAGGACGGCGGATCCATGAGCCCCTGGGTGGTCCCTCGAACGCGTCGTCCGGCCGAAGGGATCCGGCTCAAGACGTGGCAGGAAATCCGGATGATGCGGGAGGCCGGCCGCATCGTGGCCGAGGTCCTGGAGGCCATGCGCACCCTGGTCCAGCCCGGCGTGACCACCGCGGAGCTCGATCGGTGGGCGGAGGATTACATCCGCCGGCGGGGCGGGATCCCGGCCTTCAAGGGGTATCCCAGCATGAAGGACGAAGGCGGACCGCCCTATCCGGCCACCCTGTGCACTTCCGTCAACCACGTGCTGGTGCACGGGATCCCCGGGCCCTATCGCCTCCGGGAAGGCGATATCATCAGCATCGATGTGGGGGTGAACTTCCGGGGATACTTCGCCGACGGGGCGATCACCCTCCCCGTCGGGGAGATCTCCCCGGAGGCCCGGCGCCTGATCGAGGTCACCCAGGCGGCCCTGTGGGCGGCCATCGCCCAGGCCCGAGTGGGCCGTCGCCTGGGTGACATCCAGTGGGCCATCCAGCATACCGTGGAATCCCAGGGTTTCCAGGTGGCCCGGGAGTTCGTCAGCCACGGGGTCGGGCGGGCCCTTCACGAGGCCCCCTCTTTCGTAAACCGGGGGCGCCCCGGGCGGGGCCTTCCCCTGCGACCCGGGATGACCCTGGCCATCGAGCCGATGGTGATCATGGGGGACTGGCGGACCCGCATCCTGGAGGACGGATGGACGGTGGTCACCCTGGACGGAAGCCTGACGGCTCACTTTGAGCACACCGTGGCGATCACGGAGGGGGATCCCATCATCCTCACCGCCCTGGAGGATGATCCCCGGCTCGCCTCCTGAGGCCGGTTCAGCCGCTGTCGGGCTCCGAGATCCGTCCGGAACTGGAGAAGTTCCGCATGTTCCGGTAAAATAAAAGATCACCGCTTGCTGCCGACACATTCAGGTCCTTCAGGAGGGCGCGATGAAGGTCACACCTTCGGTGCGCCGGCGATGCCCGAAGTGCAAGATCGTGCGGCGCAAAGGAGTGGTGCGGGTGATCTGCGAGAACCCCAAGCACAAGCAGCGCCAGGGGTGAGCCGGGATCGCCCGGCCACTTTGGGGGAGGACTGAATCGGGATCGCCGGGACAGCGTTCAGGGAGGAGATGCGCGATGGCACGGATCGCAGGCGTGGAGTTGCCCCGGGATAAACGGGTGGAGATCGCCCTCACCTACATTTTCGGGATCGGCCGCTCGCTGGCCAAGCGGATCCTTCAGCAGACCGGGGTGAACCCGGATAAGCGGGTGAAGGATCTGACGGAGAGCGAGGTGAACATCCTTCGCGAGACCATCGAGCGGAACTATAAGGTGGAGGGCGATCTGCGACGCGAGATCGCCATGAACATCAAGCGCCTGATCGACATCGGGTGCTACCGGGGGCTGCGGCACAAAATGAACCTGCCGGTGCGCGGCCAGCGGACCCGGACGAACGCCCGGACCCGGAAGGGTCCGCGGAAGACGGTGCCCGGCCGCGGCCGCAAGCGCGGCGCCAAGAAGAAGTAAGCCATCCCTTTCCCCGTCGCCGCCCAAGCCCGGGGCGATGGGGGAGATCATCCGGATGGCTGGGGTGAAGATGGCGGGGAGGCTCTTTGCCTCTCCCCGGGTGATCCACATTGCCTGAGGAGGGATCGATGGCGCGAGGTTCGCGGAGCGGTCGTAAGGCCCGCCGGAACGTGACGCGGGCGCACGTTTACATCCACGCCACGTTCAACAACACCATCGTCACGGTGACGGATCCCAACGGGGATACCTTAACGTGGGCCAGCGGGGGGACCATCGGCTACAAGGGTTCCAAGAAGAGCACTCCCTATGCGGCCCGCCTGGCGGCGGAACAGGCCGCCCGCAAGGCGATGGACATGGGGGTGCGGGAGATCGACGTCTTCATCAACGGGCCCGGCCCCGGGCGGGAGGCGGCACTGCGGGCCCTGCACGCGATGGGGTTGAAGATCCGTTCCATCACCGACGTCACACCGATCCCCCACAACGGGTGCAAGCCGCCCTCCAAGCGGCGGGTGTGAGGTCTTCCCCTTTCAGGCCGATGGGCCGAACCGCGCGCCTTCGATCGTCTGCGCAGATCCTGTGAGGAGGAGGGAATGGCACGTTACATCGGACCGGTATGCCGATTGTGCCGGCGGGAAGGCGAGAAGCTCTATCTGAAGGGAGAGCGCTGCTTCACGCCCAAGTGCGCCATTGAGCGACGGAACTATCCGCCCGGGCAGCACGGCCGGGAGCTGCAGTTCCGGCGCAGCCGCCCTTCGGATTACGGGCTGCAGCTTCGGGAGAAGCAGAAGCTGCGGCGCATCTATGGGGTGCTGGAGCGGCAGTTCCGGCGTTATTTTGAGATCGCCCAGCGGGCCCGGGGGATGACCGGCGCCCTGTTGCTGATCCTGCTGGAACGCCGACTGGATAACGTGGTCTACCGGCTGGGGTTCGCCAGCTCCCGGGCCCAGGCCCGGCAGCTGGTCCGCCACGGCCACTTCGAGGTCAACGGACGCAAGGTGGACATCCCTTCCTACCAGGTCAAACCTGGCGATATCATCCGGGTCCGGGAGAGCAGCCGAGAGAAAGAGTATTTCAAGGCCCTCGCGGAACGGCTGGAAGGCCATCGGCCACCTCCCTGGTTGCAGCTCAACCCGCAAGATCTCTCCGGACAGGTGCTGCGCCTGCCGGTCCGGGAGGAGATCGACACGCGGGTTCAGGAGCATCTCATCGTGGAGTTCTACTCCCGTTAAACCGGGGCGGCCGCTTGGCCCTTCCCTTCGCTGGGGGATGATGGAGGAGGGAAGGGCTCACAGGCGCCCCCCGTTCCGTTCCCGATTCGGAAAAGGAGGCCTTTGTGGCGGGTGTCACGCTGGTTCTGCCTAAAGTGGAGGCGGAGATCCTGACGCAGGCATACGGGCGCTTTGTGATCAGCCCGCTGGAGCAGGGCTATGGGGTGACCATCGGGAACGCCCTCCGGCGGGTGCTGTTGAGCTCGTTGCCGGGCGCTGCGGTGACCAGCATCCGGATCACCGATGTGCCCCACGAGTTCTCGACCATCCCGGGCGTCCGGGAGGACGTCATCCAGATCATCCTGAACATCAAGCAGCTCCGGATGAAGCTCTACGGCGACGGGCCGGCCCGCCTGCGGCTGGAAGTGGCCGGCGAGGGCGTGGTCACGGCGGCCGACATCCAGTGCCCGCCCGAGGTGGAGATCGTCAACCCCGATCTCTACCTGTTCACGGTGGACGACGAGCGGACCCGTCTGGAGATCGAGATGACGGTGGAGCGAGGGCGGGGATATTCCCCGGCCGAGGAGCGCGGCCGCCTGCCCATCGGGGAGATCCCCGTGGACGCCATCTTTAGCCCCGTCCGCCGGTGCACCTTCGAGATCGACCGGGCCCGGGTGGGACAGCGGACGAACTACGATCGCCTGGTGATGGAGATCTGGACGGATGGGACGATGGGGCCAAAGGAGGCGTTGATCGAGGCCGCTCGCCTGCTGATGCAGCATTTCTCCCTGATCTCCGAGTTCGTGGCCCCGGAGGAGCAGGAAGCGGTGCCCGCTCCGGTGCGGGCGATGATCCCGCCCCAGGCTTATGAGACCTCGCTGGAAAGCCTGGAGCTGAGCGCCCGGGTGATTAACCCGTTGCGGCGGGCCGGCATCACCAACGTCGGCCAGGTCCTGGAGCTCCTGTATCGCGGGGAGGAAGCCCTGCTCTCGGTCCGCAACTTCGGCGCCAAATCCCTGGAGGAGCTGCGCGAACGGCTGATCGAGCGGGGGTTCCTGAAGCCCGAGGACCTGGCCCAGCCTGAGGAGGAGATCGAGGAGGCCTGAGCATGCGCCATCGAGTTGCCGGGAAGACGTTAAGCCGGGACAAGGATCATCGCGAAGCCTTGGCCCGTAACCTGGCCACGCAGCTCTTCCTGCACGGGGCGATCGAGACCACGGAGGCCAAGGCGGAGTTCGTGCAGGCCTACGCGGAGAAGCTGATCACGCTGGCCAAGAAAGCCCTGGAGGATCCCTCCCGGCAGGTGGCTGCGCGTCGGCTGGCGGCGGCCCGGCTCTACGGCCGGGAAGTGGTGAAGAAGCTCTTCGATGAGATCGCGCCCCGTTACCGGGATCGGAACGGGGGCTACACCCGGATTTACAAACTGGGATTCCGCCGGGGGGACGCCGCGCCGATGGCGCGCCTGGAGCTGGTCCAGGATTAAGCCGGCGGCCCGTGCAGGCCGGGCGAGCAGGAGCGGATGCGGGTCTGGGCGGCCATCGCATATGTCGGCACAGCCTATCGAGGGTTCCAGCGGCTGGCCCCTTCTCATGAGCCGACCGTCCAGGGGACTCTGGAGGCCGCCCTCGCCCGCCTGACCGGAGTCCCGGTCCGGGTGCGGGGGGCGGGCCGCACGGACGCCGGGGTGCATGCTTTGGGTCAGGTGGTGGCCTTTGATGTGACCTGGCGCCACTCCCTGGCGGATCTCCAGCGAGCCCTGAACGCCGTCCTGCCGGCGGACATTGTGGTCTGGGCTCTGGGGGAGGCGCCGCTGGACTTCCACCCCCGCCGGGAGGCGCGGTCGCGGGCCTACCGTTACGTGATCTACACCGGGCCCTGGCGGGATCCCTTCGGGCGATACCTGGCGTGGCATGTGCCGCGCCCGCTCCGCCTGGAGGCGATGCAGCAGGCGGCCGCCGCCTGGGTGGGCCGCCACGATTTCGGCGCCTTCGGCCGCCCCCCTCGCGGCCAGAACACGGTGCGGGAGGTCCGCCGGGCGCAGGTGGAGGCCAACGGGAACTGGGTGTTCTTCGAGATCGAGGCAGACGCTTTCCTTTATCATATGGTTCGGATCATGGCTGCTGTGCTGGTGGCGGTGGGGCGAGGCGATCGCCCTCCGGAGGCGGCAGGGTTCTACCTGGAGCACCCGGAGGCCTACCCGGCGGACGCCCCCGCCCCTGCCCACGGCTTGTATTTCGTCGGGGCACGCTACGATCGGATCGCGATCCCGCCGGCGCCGGACTTCCTGCCCCACTGGATGGAGGGTGGGAGGCCTCGATCGGGCGGACGTGAAGATCCGGAAACCTGACCCGATGCGGTGGAGGGAGGACCGTGAAAACCTATGTGACCAAACCCGCGGACATCCGAGCCGAGTGGTGGATCGTCGACGCCACAGGCCAGAACCTGGGACGGCTGGCCAGCCGGATCGCTCAGATCCTGCGTGGCAAGCACAAGCCGTATTTCGACCCCTCCCAGGATTGCGGGGATTATGTGATTGTCATCAACGCGGAGAAGGTGGCCGTTCACCCGCGGCACCTCGATCAGAAAATCTACTACCGCCACAGCGGGTATCCCGGCGGCTTGAAGGAGATCCCGCTGCGCCGGATGCTGCAGACGCATCCGGAGCGGGTGATCCAGAAGGCCGTCTGGGGGATGCTGCCCAAGAACCGGCTGGGACGGCGCATGCTCAAGAAGTTAAAGGTTTATGCCGGGCCGGAGCATCCGCACCAGGCCCAGCAGCCCAAGCCGCTTCCGCTGTGAGTCGATCCGGACAGGGGGGCGCGTAGCCCCCTTTCCCCTGAACTCCATGGAGGAAAGGAGCCGGGATGGCTGTGGCGATGGAAGGGATCACCTTTGAGGCCTTCAAAGGCCGACCGTATGTCGAAGGCGTGGGCCGGCGCAAGCGGGCCGTGGCCCGGGTCCGGCTGTATACAGGCGGGACCGGCGTCTTCATTGTCAACAACAAGCCGGTCCAGGACTACTTCGTGCGCCCGCAGGATCTCCACCATCTGTTCGAGCCATTGCGTCTGGTCGGGCTGGAGGGGAAGCTGGACGTGACGGTGAAGGTGGAGGGGGGTGGCCTCACCGGGCAGGCCGGGGCGGTCCGTTTGGGATTGGCCCGCGCGCTGCTCGCCATCGATCCGAGCCTGCGGCCGTTGCTCAAGCAACATGGCATGCTGACCCGCGATCCGCGGGAGAAAGAGCGCAAGAAGCCGGGCCTCAAGCGGGCGCGCAAGGCCCCGCAGTCGCCCAAGCGCTGAAGCGCGATGGCGGATCCAAATGGCGAAGCTCCGGGGGCGGGCAGGAGCGCCATGTCCTCCTGCCCGCCCCTTCTCTGTTCGCACGGTCAGGGATCCCGTGCCTCCGGGGCGGACGATCCGAGGATCCGCCGCAGCTCCCGGAGGACCAGATCCGGGCGTTCGTCGCGCACCAGCGGCAGGCGGATCCGCGTCCGCCGAATCTGATCCAGATCGATGGAGGCCAGGATCAGCGCCTCGTCGAAATAAGGACCCTGGACGACCAGATCCCCGTTGGGGTCGAAGATGGTCGACCCGCCCCAGAAGTTCTGACCGTCCTCGAAGCCGGCGCGGTTGACATGGATGACGAACACGGTGAAGAGGCTGGCGTAGGCCTGATTGACCAGCTCCACCCAGCGCGCGCTTCCCAGCTTCCCGGGGATCCCCAGGCCGCGCCCGGGGCTGGCGGAGGTGAAGATCAACACTTCCGCCCCGTCCAGCCACAGCAGGTAGGGAGGGCTGACATGCCAGAAATCCTCACAGATCAGCAGGCCGAAACGGCCGAACCGGGTGCGGAAGGCGCGGACTCGGTCGCCGGGGGCCATGTCCCGGCCTTCGTCGAACATCCCGTAGGTGGGCAGATACACCTTGCGATGACGATGGAGCATCTGCCCCCCGGAGAGATAGGCCCCCGCGGTATAGTAGCGTCCCCGTTCATCGATCTCCACAAACCCCACCACCAGATCCACCCGCCGGCTGGCGTCCAGCAGCGGGCGGAGGATCGGATGATCCGGCTCCGGCCGGATGGCCACCTCGTAGGTCAGGTCCTGCAGCACGTAGCCCGTGAGGGAGAGCTCGGGGAACACGACGAGGTCGGCGCCCCGCGCCGCCGCCTCCTCGATGAACTCCAGATGCTTCTCCAGGTTCGCCTCCAGATCCCCCAGGCGAGGATAGATCTGGGCCAGTCCCACCTTCAGGGTGCTCATCTGTCTGGCTCCCGGGATGGGATAGCGGCGTGAAGTAAAATCCGGATGGTCATCCCTATTTTAGGCTCGTGAGGAGCGAGGGAGGATGCGCTGGACACAGGGAGTGGGGCTTCTCGCCCTGATGGCCGCAGCGGCCTGCGCCCCGCTGGGGAGGCCGTCCCGTCTGCTCGTCCTCTGGCACGCCCTGGATCCCGAACGGGGGGCTGCCCTGGCTCGGCTGACCGAGGCCTTTATGGCCCGGCATCCGGACGTGGCGATTTACATCGAAACCTTCCCCGGCTCCTCCGAGCTGCTCCGTCGTCTCCATCAGCCCTCGGAGCGCGGGCCTGATCTCGTGCTGATCCCCTCCGAGGCGGTCCCCGCCCTCGTGCAGGCCGGCCGGCTGACCCCCTTGAGGCCCTGGATGGAGGATCCGGTCCGCGGCCTTTCTGCGGCGGAGCGCCAGGATCTGTTGCCCCCCACGACGGCGGGCTCCCTCCCTTTCCTTCGGGAAGGGCTGGTGCTCTACGCGGACATCGATCGCTTGCTGGAGTCCGGCCTGGAGCAACCCCCGGGGGACTGGGAGGCGATCCGCCAGGTCTGCCTGCGGGGCGCGCTGGATCTGAACGGCGATGGGATCCCGGACACCGCGGGCTGGATGGCGCCACGGGCAGCCTGGACGCTTCAGGGGTGGCTGGCCGGGCGCTCCGAGGCCGAGGCCCAGGCGCTGCTGGAGGCGGTGCAGGGGATGCTCCGGGTGGGCTGCGCCCGCCTGGCGGATCCCCCGCAGGCGCTGCGGGCCTTCCTGGAGGGCGAAACGGTCCTCCTCTTCGGCTCCAGCCGCTGGCTCTTCACGCTGGAACGGGAAAGCGAGGCCGGGCGCCTGCGCTTCCGCCCGGCCCTCGCCCCGCTGCCGGATCCCGGGATGCGCGGCCGTCCGATCCTGCCGGGATGGGGCTGGGATCTGGCGATCGCCGCGACGGATCCAGGCCAGCAGGCCGCCGCGTGGTCCTTCATCCGCTGGACCCTGGATCCGGAGGTGCAGGTCCGCTGGGCGCAGGAGGCGCAGGCCCTTCCGGTTCGCCGGACGGCGGCCGTTCGCCTCCAGCAGCTCGCCGGCCCGGACAGCCTCGTGGGTCAGCTGATGAAATGGGTGCTGGAAGGTTACCAGGAGGAGCCCGCGGATCAGCGTCCTGCGGCCCCTCGTCTGGAGGAAGCGCTCCGCCTTCTCGAGAGCGGGACGGCCGTTTCGATCCTCCTGGATCGATTGCGGAGCCCATAAGCGGGAGGAGACCATGAGCCCATCGGGCGCCCATCTGGAGGTCTGGCTGCTGACGGCGATCGAGGCCGCCCTGGCAGGAGGTGCGGTCCTCCGCGCCCACTGGCCGATGCCGCGCCAGGTGCACGAGAAAGGGTTCCGGGATTGGGTGACCGCGGCGGACCTGGCCGCTCAGGAGGCCGTCGTGGCGGTGATCCGGCGCCACGATCCCGCCCATCGTGTGCTGGGGGAAGAGGGCACGTCCCAGGAGGAAGCGCGGGAGGCGATGGCCCAGGGCATCGTCTGGGTGGTGGATCCTCTGGATGGGACGACGAACTTCGCCCGGCGCCTGCCGTATTTCGCCGTCTCCGTCGGCCTGCTGGTGGAAGGGGAGCCGGTGGTCGGGGTGATCTACGCTCCCCTCCAGGATATGTTGTTCACAGCCGCCCGGGGCCGGGGCGCTTTCCTGAACGGCAGGCCCATCCGGGTCAGCGAGACGGAGCGCCTGGAGCAGGCGTTGATCGGGCTGGACTGGGGGCATCGCAACGAGACGCGGGAGCAGGTCCTGGCCTGGCTGAGCTACCTGGCGGTGCGTTGCCAGACCGTGCGGGCCATCGGATCCGCCGCCCTGGGGATGGCCTACGTGGCCGCGGGCTGGCTGGATCTGTATTTCCACCTGGCGCTGCAGCCATGGGACGTGGCCGCCGCCGCCGTGCTGGTCCGGGAGGCGGGGGGACAGATGAATCGCCCGGATGGCTCTCCCTGGACGTTCCGGGATGCGGGGGCGGTGGTGAGCAACGGTCGGCTGGATCGAGCGGTGTGGGCCCTGCTCGGGGAATCCTCCGGCCGCTGAGATCGGTGCGCCGCGCTCGGGGCTCCGCATCCGCGATTTCCCGCTAAACCCGGATTTGACAAGAGGGGGAAATCTGGTAGAATGAGGGTGCGTGAGGAGCACACGCGGAAGGGAAGTCGAAGGCCAGACCGCCGGGTCGCCCGAGACGCCCGGCGGTTTTTTGTTGACCCGGAGATCGGCCCCTGGCCATCCCCCGGTCCGTCCTCGAGCCCTTCCAGAACAACGGAAGCCTGGGCTCCGGCTTCGTCCTAACTTTACGTAAGGAGTTCTTCCGATGTCTGAAGCACGCATGAAGGGAACCGTCCGCTGGTTCAACCGGATCAAGGGGTATGGCTTCATCCGCCCCGATCAGGGAGAGAAGGACATCTTCGTCCACTACTCCGGGATCGCCGGGGATGGCTTCCGGAACCTCGAGGAGGGGGACCGGGTGGAGTTCAGCGTCCGGCAGACCGCCAAGGGCCCCCAGGCCTACGACGTGACCCGCCTCTCCGCCTGATCTCCTGAACCGGGCATCCGGTCGCGACGGCCCTGCCGAAAGGTGGGGCCGTCGTTTTTTTAGAACGAACGCCGCGCCACGCGGCCCCTCGCGAATCCAGAGGGCGCACAGGGGGAAGAGCCCGGCCTCTGAGCCGTCAGCTTGCAAATCGAAATTCATTTCG
The DNA here is from genome assembly GCF_018771565.1 of Thermoflexus hugenholtzii. Classification (NCBI taxonomy): domain Bacteria; kingdom Bacillati; phylum Chloroflexota; class Thermoflexia; order Thermoflexales; family Thermoflexaceae; genus Thermoflexus; species Thermoflexus hugenholtzii. The sequence continues at coordinate 146,059 of NZ_CP076326.1, forward strand.
ATCGCTATCCCGGCCGGTGCGGAGAACCCCCGTCTGTCCGCAGGCGTCTTTTAAAGTCCATCAAGGGAAGGAAACCTGTTAGAATGACACAGGGTGATCAGGGATGGGATCGGAAGGCTGGTGGAAGCGAGGCCTTCGGATCTGCCACCTGGGAGTTTCACCGATGGGACGCCGGATCTATCTGGAAGATGTGCCCCTGGAGGAAGCGTGGACCCGTTTCACGCGGGCCCTCACGGAAGCGGGCCTCGACGCTCCCTTTCCCGGAGAGTGGGTGCCGCTGGAGCAGGCCCTGGGCCGGGTGACCGCGGAGCCCATCTGGGCGCGCCTCTCCGTCCCGCCCTATGCGGCGGCGGCGATGGACGGCTTCGCCGTGCGGGCTCAGGATACCGTGGGGGCCACCGAGACCCAGCCCCGCGTGCTTCCCGTCCCGCCCGGTCCGGACGGCATCGGCGCCTGCTATGTGGACACCGGCGATCCCCTCCCCCCATGGGCGGACGCGGTGGTCCCGGTGGAGCAGGTGCAGTTCGATGGGGAAGCCCCGGAGCGGGCCACCCGGATCACTCTCTATCAGCCGGTCCCCCCCTGGGCCAACGTCCGCCCGGTGGCGGAGGACATCGCGGCGGCCGAGCTGGTGTTGCCGGCCAATCACCGCCTGCGGCCGGTGGACCTGGGGGTGATCGCGGCGTGCGGATATGCGACCGTGCCGGTGCGCCGGTTGCCGCGGGTGGCCATCCTCCCGACCGGAACGGAGCTCATCCCTCCGGAGGAAGCGGCGGCCCGCGGGGTGCGCCCCGGGGAGCTCATCGAGTTCAACTCGCTGGTGCTGGCGGCCCAGGTCCGGGAGTGGGGCGGGCTCCCCACGCGTTTCCCCATCGTTCCCGACGATTTCGAGCGCCTGCTGGAGGCCACACGGGAGGCCGCGCGGACCCACGACCTGGTTCTCATCAACGCCGGCTCCTCGGCGGGCAGCGAGGATTTCACCGCGCGGGTGGTCTCCACCCTCGGGACGCTGCTGGTCCATGGGGTGGCGGTGCGCCCCGGCCATCCCGTGATCTTGGGGATCCTCCGGGTGGATGGGCGTTCGGTCCCGGTCATCGGCGTCCCCGGCTTCCCGGTCTCCGCGGCCCTCACCGGGGAGATCTTCGTGGAACCGTTGCTGGCGCGCTGGCTGGGCCTTCCGCCGCGCCGGCGGCCGCGCCTGGACGCTGTGCTCACCCGCAAGCTCCTTTCCCCGCTCGGCGATGAGGAGTGGGTGCGGGTGACGGTGGGGCGGGTCGGGGGACGCTATGTGGCCGCCCCGCTTTCCCGAGGGGCGGGGGTGCTCTCCTCCCTGGTGCGGGCGGATGGGATCCTGCGGATCCCCCGCTTCGTGGAGGGCTATGACCAGGGGGAGACGGTGGCGGTGGAGCTGTATACGGATCCGGAGGCGATCGAGGGGACGATTTTGGCCATCGGCAGCCATGACATGGCGCTGGATCTGATGGCTCAGTTCCTGGCGGAGCGCTGGCCGGGACGGCGGCTGCGGAGCGCGAACGCCGGCAGCCTGGGCGGGCTGATCGCCCTGCGGCGGGGGGAGTGTCATCTCGCGGGCACCCATCTCCTGGATCCCGAGAGCGGCGAATACAACCTCCCTTATGTTCGCCGCTACCTGGCCGGCGTGCCCGTGGTGGTGGTCACCCTGGCCCACCGCGAGCAGGGCCTGATGGTGGCCCCAGGGAACCCGAAGGGGATCCGGGATCTCCGGGATCTGGCGCGGCCGGACGTGCGGTTCGTTAACCGCCAGCGGGGCGCCGGGACGCGGGTGCTGCTGGATTACTATCTGCAGCGCCTGGGGATCGATCCGGCCTCCATCTCGGGTTACGATCGGGAGGAGCTGACGCATCTGGCGGTGGCGGCAGCGGTGGCCAGCGGCCGGGCTGACGTCGGGCTTGGGATTCGAGCGGCGGCGGCGGCGATGGGGCTGGATTTCCTCCCCCTGGCTCTGGAGCGCTATGATCTGGTGATCCCCCAGGATCTGTATGAGGACCCCTGGTTCCGCCCGCTCCGGGAGCTCCTGCATGACTCCCGGTTCCGGGCCGCGGTGGCGGCATTGCCGGGTTACGATGTCCGGGCGATGGGGGTTGAAGTGGCCCGCCTCGGTCCGTGAACGGGTGGGACCGCCAGGTGCCATCGGCCGGAATGGGCCTCCGGCCGATGGTGGGTTTTTGCCGGCCGCGTCATTTGTAGGTGTAGGAGGGGCTTTAGCCCCGAATCTCTGTCTTCGAGGCAGCGAGGTCGCGGCTGAAGCCGCTCCTACAATACGGATGCCGAAATGAATTTCGGCTTACGTGCCGAACCTCCGTCTTCGATGGCGTGATGGGGCGCGGCGAAAGCCGCGCCTACTATGTGGATGGCGAAACGAATTTGGGCCTGCAGAAGCAATGGGTCGCGGCGGAAGCTGTTCCTGCCGGCAGGAGGGCTTTCGCCTCGATGCCCGGTTTTCTCCTGAGGAAGCGGGTGCGGAGCGCCCCGGAGGTCGAACCCGCCCTCGGCCTTGGGGCGCATCCTGCGGCGGGTGTGTCCCAATTTTGTCGGGCCTCGCCGCGTTATAGGACAACTGCTCGCAGTTGTCCTACGGTTTTGGGGCACACCCCCCTGCGGCGAGGGTCTTGACAGGATCCGTTCTCCCCCCTATAATTTAAGCAAACGTTCGTTAGCAAAAATGGCGCGAGGAAGCAGGAGCGATCGACGCAGGGCGATCTTGCGGGTGGCCGGGCGGCTCTTCAGCCAGCGCGGCTACTACGGGACGTCCATCCGGGACATCGCGGCGGCGATCCGCCTGCAGGGAGGGAGCCTCTATGCGCACATCGCCTCCAAGGAGGAGCTGCTCTGGGAGATCGTGGACGAGGCGGCGCAGGCCTTCCTCTCCAGCCTGGAGCCCATCGTCCGCTCGGAGCGGCCTCCTCTGGAGAAGCTGCGCATGGCGGTGGCCGCCCACATCCGGGTGGTGACGGAGCGTCAGGATGCGGCGGTGGTCTTCAACCACGAATGGCGGGCGCTGAGCCCGAAACGCCGGAGCGAGATCCTCGCCCGCCGGGACGCCTATGAGGCGCTCTTCCGGGAGATCCTGCGGGAGGGGATCGCGGCCGGTGTCTTCCGGGCAGACCTGGATGTCCCGCTGATCACCCGCTTCATCCTGACCGCCTTGAACGGGGTGGCCGTGTGGTATCAGCCGAAAGGCCCGCTCTCGCCGGATCAGATCGCGGAGGCCTTCAGCGACTGGGCGGTGCGAGGGCTGGTTCGCTCGGAATCCCCGTCTGCGGATCCGTGAAGGAAGGAGGGGCCCATGATCACCTACCGCATCCAGGGTCATCCGGTTCCGGTTCCGGAGCAGGCGCCGCCTCCCCAGGAGGGCCCGGAATACGAGGCCCGTCTGGCGGAGTTCGAGGCGCGCATCGCCCGGGGGGAGAAGATCGAACCCACCGACTGGATGCCGGAGGAATACCGGCGTCAGCTGATCCGGATGATCTCCCAGCACGCCCACAGCGAGATCGTGGGGATGCTCCCCGAAGGGAAGTGGATCCCGCACGCCCCCACCCTCCGGCGCAAGCTGATCCTCATCGCCAAGGTGCAGGACGAGGGGGGCCACGGCCAGCTGCTGTATCGGGCGGCGGAGACCCTGGGGATCAGCCGGGAGGAGATGATCGAGGCTTTCCTGGCCGGGAAGGCCAAGTATTCGGTGGTGTTCAACTACCCCACGCCCACCTGGGCCGATGTGGCGGCCATCGGGCTGCTGATCGACGGCGCGGCGGTGGTCAACCAGCTGATGCTGGCCCAGGGCTCCTACGGCCCCTACGCCCGGGCGATGAAGCGCATCTGCTATGAGGAATCCTTCCACATCAAGCAAGGCTACGACGCCTTCGTCGCCCTGGCCACCGGCACCCCCGCCCAGCGGCAGATGATCCAGGAGGCGGTGAACCGCTGGTGGTATCCGGCGCTGATGCTCTTCGGCCCGCCGGACCGCGACTCGGTGCACACCCCGACGCTGCTGCGCTGGCGCATCAAGACGAAGACCAACGACCAGCTGCGGCAGGAGTTCGTGGATCAATACGCGCCGATGGTGCTGCGCCTGGGCCTCACCATCCCGGATCCGAACCTGCGCTACGATCCCGAGACCGGGCACTGGCGCTTCAGCGAGCCGGACTGGGAGGAGTTCTGGCGGGTGATCAAGGGCGACGGCCCTTGCAACGCGGAGCGGATGGCGGTCCGGCGCCGGGCCCACGAGGAGGGGCGCTGGGTGCGGGAGGCTCTAACAGCGAAGGCGGCGCAGCGGACGAATGGAGGGGGCAATGGCCGATACGCAGTGGCCGGTCTATGAGGTCTTCCTCCAGGAGAAGCGGGGCGACCCCCACGTCCACGTGGGAGCGGTCCACGCCCCCGACCCGGAGATGGCCCTGATCCTGGCCAAAGAGCAGTTCGCCCGTCGGGGCCGTTGCGCCAGCCTGTGGGTGGTCCCCGCGGAAGCGATCTACGCTTCCCGGGCCGAGGAGGCGGAGGAGCTGTTCGCCTCCGCTCTGGAGAAAGAGTATCGGGAGCCCCGGGGCTTCCGGGTGACGGAGCGGGTGCGGAGGTGGATGGAGCGCCATGGCCAGTCCCTCCCTGAAGCCGAATGAAGCGGTTCCGCTCCCGGATCCCCTCCGGGAGGCGGTGGGGCATCTTCTTCTGGCGATGGCCGACGACGAGGTCCTGCTGGGCCATCGGGACGCGGAGTGGGTGGGCCATGCCCCCATCCTGGAGGCGGACATCGCCATGGCCAGCATCGCCCAGGACGAGATCGGGCATGCGGTCCTCTGGTATTCGTTGCTGCAGGAGCTGGGGTGGCCCGACCCCGACCGCATGGCCTACTTCCGGGATCCCCCGGAGTTCCGCAACGCTACCCTGGTGGAGCTGCCCCGGGGGGATTGGGCCTTCACGGTGGTCCGCCAGTTCCTTTTCGATTACGCGGAGAAGGTCCGCCTGGAGGCCTTGATGAACAGCGCCTATCCGCCGCTGGCGGCGGCGGCGACGAAGGTCCGCCGGGAGGAGACCTATCATCTGATGCACAGCCGGGCCTGGGTGCTGCGGCTGGGGGATGCCACAGAGGAGAGCCACCGCCGGATGCAGGCGGCTCTGGAGCAGGCATGGCCGCACGCCCTGGGGCTGTTCGAGCCGGCGCCCGGAGAGGACCTGCGGGTGGCGGCGGGGATCCAGCCGCCGGAGGCCGAGCTGCGGGCCCGCTGGGAGGCGGAGGTGCGTCCCATCCTGGAGGCGGCCTCCCTGAAGATCCCGGAGGCGGAGCCCGTTTACGGCGGGCGGATCGGCCGGCACACGGAGCACCTGACTGCCCTGCTAACGGATTTCCAGATGGTCGCACGCTCCGGGATGGGGGAGACATGGTGAACGACGGACGGGCGGACGGGCCGGGGCTGACCCGGGAGGCGATCCTCGCCGCGCTGGAGGCGGTGAAGGATCCGGAGATCCCCACGGTCTCGGTGGTGGACCTGGGGTTGATCTACGACGTCCGGGTGGGCGATGACATGGTGGAGGTGGACTTCGCGCCCACCTTTGTGGGGTGTCCGGCCCTGCACGTGATGGAGCGGGAGATCGTCGAGCGCATCCAGGCCCTGGGGGCGCGGCGGGTTCAGGTGCGGCGGATATATCGGCCGCCGTGGACACCGGAACGGATGAGCGAGCGGGCACGACAGGCGCTTCGGGAGCTGGGGATCGCGCCGCCCCGGCCGTCTGCGGGGGAGATCACCCCGGAGTTGCTGAAGGGGGTGCCGTGCCCCTTCTGCGGCTCCACGAGCACGCGGATGGAGAACCTCTTCGGGCCCACCTCGTGCCGCGCGCTGTTTTATTGTGAGGCATGCCGGCAGCCTTTTGAGGCCTTCAAGCCGCTGTAAGGTCCCGCGCGGGTGGGGATGTAGGCTCGTGCCTTTGTTTTCGGATCGTCCGCCTCAACGGGACTCCCCCCACCATACCTCCAGAAGCGGTCGTCCCTCCGTGTTCCAGTCTTCGGCGTCGGAGGACACGAAATATTTGCCGCTGTGATAAGCCGAATCGGCGCTGTAGAGGATCAGCCGCAGCGGCTCGCCCCGCGCATAGGCCTGCGCGACCGCATAGGAGACATCCCAGGTGCGGGGAACGCCAGGCCACCCCGGCCACTCGAGAAGGGGATCCACCCAGGCGCCGCCGACGTTCTCATATGCCAGCGGCGCGTTGTTCCAGGTGATGGTCTCCTCATCCCAATCCGCCGAGGCGATCAGCACCTGGATCCATGAAGGCCGGGCCTGTCCGGGATCCCCGGCGTTGCCGAACTGATGGAGGGTGAGCGTAGCCGAGATGATTGTCTTCCCCCGCGGAATCGCGTCCAGAGGGAAGGTCACGTAATATTTAGCGAAGCACGGCCAGTCAGCGACATCGGATTGATTCTGGATGTTGAAGTCGGGCGCGTGGCCGTCGTTGCGGTTCCCCCATTCGTTCCAGATGTAGTGTTCATCGCCGGGACACTGGTTGGATGTGGTGCCGCCCACGTTGGCGTCCGGGACGAGGGGGCTGTTCCGCACAGGGCGGCGGATCCGGATGTAACCAGTCGGGACGGCGGTGGCGTGATAAGCGGGGAGGCCGAAGTGCAGAAAGCCCCAGCAGCTTGGGTCGTCCGGCGAGGCGGAGGGCGGCCAGGAGGTCTCCTCGAGGGGTGGATCTTCCATGGAATCCCGGTCATGAACCCGAACGGCCAGCCGCCAGATGGTCCCCTCGGGGGGCGCGGAGGTCAGGCCCAGGCTGGAAAAGGGAATGGTGAAGCCCATGGCCCAGCCCCGGTCGCTCTCGCGGTCGTCGTTCAGGGCGTTTCCCCGCCAGCCCGGGACCGCGTTGAACGGAACGTGGATCGGCTTCCAGCCTTCGGCGCTTCCCCGCTCGACGTTCCGTCGAGACGGGCTGGGCTCGCTGTAGAGCTGGGCGACGAAGCGCCATGACGAAAGAGAAAGCCGATCGCCGCCGGAGGTGTCCAGCAGGATCGTTGCGGCGTCCCATTGCGTCAGCGTCTGCGGCGTGGGGTTCTCATCATACCAGAGGTGACGGTCAAAGATGGCCAGGTAGATGAAGAGCTCGCGGGCGTTGTAGCCCACGCGGATGTCGGTATAGTTCCGCGTGGGGGAGACCTGCCCGAACCAGGCGATGGCGCTCTGCTCGAAGGGGATCGGGCCTTCGAAGCGGGGGGCATGAATCCGAGGCAACATCTCAGGGGCACAGAGATCCCGGAGCGCAGGGGTGGCGGAAAGGGTTGGAGATGAGGACGGGAGCGTTCCTTCGGTCAAGGTGGGGGAAGGAGACGGGGGCCGTCGCGAGCGGAGCAGCAAGCCCATCCCCATCAGCGTGAGGATGCCCAGCGTGATGAGCCATCCGACCGGGAGCGATCGACCTCTTCTCGTTTCAAAGGACATGAAGCTCCTCCTCGGGCCAACGAATGCGCACATGGGCTACCATACCGGCGCTTCAGCGCGGCGTCAAAGGGCGTGTGGGATCCGGCAAGCATCGGGAGCTCCGATGAGGAGGGAGCCGGGTGATGGGCGTCGGTCCCGTGCGCTCATCGGATGACGATCCTGGGAGGGAGGAAGGGATGCGCGCGGGGGATATGGCGATCCTGCTGGCGCTGGGGGCCATCTGGGGGGCCTCGTATCTCTTTTTCGCCCTTGGGGTGCGGACGATCCCGCCGTTCACGTTCGTGGCGGGACGGCTGTTGATCGCCGCCGCCCTCCTCGGGCTGTTCCGACGGCTCCGTCCGGGCCCCCGGGCGGATCCGCCCTGGGGGACCTATCTGGTGATGGGGGCCTTCAACGCCGCGCTTCCCCACACGCTGGTCGCCTGGAGCGAGCGGACCATCGCCAGCGGGCTGGCGGGGGTGCTGATCGCCACCATGCCCCTCTGGGCCGCCGGGTTCACGGCCATCGGGTTGCGGGAGGAGCGACCCTCGCGGCGCCAGCTGGCCGGGCTGCTCCTGGGCTTCCTGGGGATCCTGGTCCTGTTGTTCCCGGACCTGCGGCGGGCGGCTCATGCGCATCTGCTCAGCGAGGGGGCCGTGGTAGCAGCCGCCATCTCGTATGCCGCAGCCACCGTCTACGCCCGACGGGCGCTGCGGGGGGTCCCGCCGGTGGACGCGGCCATCGGGCAGCTGGGATGCGGTGGATGGATGGCGCTCCCCTTGAGCCTGCTCCTGGATCGGCCGTGGGCGCTCTCCCCGGCCCCTGAGTCCCTCGCCGCCCTGATCCTTCTGGCGGTCCTGGGCACGGCGATCGCTTACGTGATGTATTATGCGCTGCTCGAGCGGACCGGGGTGATCGGGGTTTCCCTGGTGGTGTATCTCAATCCGATCTTCGCGGTGCTCTGGGGGGCGCTATGGCTCGGCGAGCCCCTCTCAGGGTGGCTTCTCGCAGGCCTGGCGCTGATCCTGGCCGGGGTGTTTCTGGCCGGGCGGTGAGCGCCCAGACCGACAACCGATGGGTCCGGGCGCCCGCCGCGCCGGAGCGATCCGAGACCGCAAGGGATCGGCCTGCATCGACCCGGACTCCGGTCACGGGGTGGGCAGCGGCGTCAGCGGAAGCGTCGGCAGGGGGATCGGCGTCGGCGCGGGCGTGGCCTCCTCCGGTGTCGGGGTGGGGAGCGGCGTAGGCGTGACGGTCGGGATCGGCGTGGGTGTGGGGACGATCCCGTTGTCCACGTAGGTCCGCACCTCTCCGACGAAGACCTGCCCGGCGCGGTTGAAGGCGGTCACCCGCAGGGCATACCACCCCGTGGGCAGCCCGGAGGTATCCCAGACGGTGATCTGGCCATCGCGGACCGGCGCCAGATGCGGGCCGCTCAGCCACTGCCAGGCGACGCCGTCCGCCCCCACGATGCCCCATTCCACATTGTAGTAGGCGAAGTCCGGGATCCATACCGTCCCCTGCACGGGGACGATGCCTCGGACCACGGTGCTTTCGTTGGGCCATCGGATGATGACCTGGGGGATGGCCGCAGTGCAGACCTCGCTGGGCGGCTGAGGGATCTGACGCTGCTCGGCCCACCAGCGCCCTTCCTCGGGCACGATGTAGAACACCCGCTCGATGGGCGGGCCCGGGCAACCCTCGGCGTAACGCAGCCCGGTGGCCCCGTCCAGGACCACGAGCTGCCAGAGGTCATGCTCCGGGCCGGGCGGGGGCTGATCGGCGGCGAAGACCTCCACCCGCCGCCGGTCGGGGGGGCAGTAGGGCGAGGGCCGCGTCCCCGAATCCAGACAGATCTCCAGCTCGATGATCCCGGGCGGCCGGCGGAACTCCCGGGGCGGCAGGTTCAGGATGCGATGGGCCTCTTCCATCACATCATGCCAGACCGGCGCCGCGCCGGTGATGCCGGTGACCCCCTTCATCTCCGAGTTGTCGGCGTTGCCCACCCAGACCCCGACCACCAGATCCGGGCTGTAGCCCAGCGTCCAGTTGTCCCGGAAGTCGTTGGTGGTCCCCGTCTTGGCGGCCGCCGGCCGTGAGAGCTTGAGCGGGCTGTTGGGCCCGAAGGCGGCCTTGCGGGCCTCGTTGTCGGAGAGGATATGGGTGATGAGATAGGCGTGCTCCGGGCGCATCACCGGCTGCCCCGGCGGCGGCGTGTATTCGTAGAGCACGCGGCCGAAGGCATCGGTGATCCGACGGACCGGAACCGGGGGCACGCGCCGGCCTTCGTTGGCGAAGGCCGCATACAGCCCGACCATCTCCAGCAAGGGCACCTCGCCGCCGCCCAGGGTGAGGGAAAGCCCGTAATCCGGCCGGGTGAGGGTGGTGATGCCCAGATCCCGGGCCCGCTGGAGGAAGGCCGGCAGCCCCACGAAGGCCAGGGCCTTCACCGCCGGGACGTTGTAAGAGTTCCCCAGCGCATAGCGCACGGTGACCGGCCCGTGGAAGCGGCGATCATAGTTGACCGGCTCGTAGAATCGCCCCGGCCCGTCCGGGAAGCGGGTCGGCACGTCCCAGATCAGGGTGGCGGGGGTCCACCCCTTTTCGAAGGCCACGAGGTAGGTCAACGGTTTGATGGAGGAGCCCGGCTGGCGGGGGACGATGGCCATGTTGATCTGGCCGCCGTGGGCGGCGTCGTTGTAATCGGGGCTCCCCACCATGGCCAGGATCTCACCGGTGCGGGGATCCAGGATCACCACGGCCCCGTTGTGGACGTTCTTATCGGCCAGCTTGGCCAGGTGCTCCCGCAGGACGCGGGTCGCCATCCGCTGGAGGCGGAGGTCCAGGGTGGTCTCCACCCGCAGCCCGCCCCGGTGGAGGGTCTGGGGGTCCAGGCCGAAGGTCTGTTCCAGCCACTGCAGCACATAGAGGGCGAAATGGGGCGCCTCGGGGGCGGGGGAGGCGGCCGGGGGCTTCTGGAAGGGATACGCCTGCATCTCCCGGGCGGCGGCCTCTGCCTGCTCCGGGGTGATGAAGCCGGCCTCCACCATCAGCCGGAGCACGTCCCGCTGACGCCGCAGGGCCCGCTCCCGACCCTCTGGGGTGAAGGGATCATACAGGGCCGGGGCCTGGGGGAGCCCGGCCAGGAAGGAGGCCTCCGCCAGGGTGAGGTCTTTGGCCGGCTTCCCGAAGTAGGTGCGGGCGGCGGCCTCCACGCCATAGGCCAGGTTCCCGTAGTAGATGGTGTTGAGATAGATCTCCAGGATCTGCTCCCGGGGGTAACGGCGGGTGATCTCCGCGGCCAGCACCGCCTCCTTGATCTTGCGCCGCAGCGTCCGCTCCGGGGAGATGATCAGATTGCGCACCAGCTGCTGGGGGATGGTGCTGGCGCCGCTGACCACCTCCCCCTCCCGGATCGCCTGGTAGATCGCCCGGACGATGGCGATGGGGTCGAACCCCGGATGTTGCCAGAACCGGGGGTCCTCGGTGGCCACAGTGGCCCGGATCAGCCAGGGGGAGATCTCCGAGAGGCGGACCAGCTGGCGGCGCCCGCTCTGGGGGTCGGCGATCTCCCCGATCAGCTCCCCGTTGCGGTCCGTGAGCACCAGCGAGGTGGAGAGGTTCAGGGCTCGCTCCTGGAGCGTTTCCGGCGGCGGCAGCTGCATGGCCACATAGACGTAGCCGGCCAGGGCGGCCACGCTCCCCGCGGCGCCCAGCAGGATCAGGATCAGCAACCCAGCGAGGATGCGCCGGCCCCAGGGGCGGCGGGAGGCCGCCGGGGTGGCGCGGGGCGGACGCGGCGGCCCTCCCGACGGCCCTCCCGCCGTCGGCCGCGGTGGGATCCGCTGCGTGCGATCCCGGCCCGGCACCCACCAGCCGGCCGTCTCGCTCACATCCCCGGTCGGATGCGGCCAATGCTCGCTCATGGACGGCTCCCCCAGCGCTGGATGCTCCGAAAGCGGCGCGGCCTTCTTCTCCTCAATCCTTCAGCAGGCGTCTCACCGTCTCCCAGACGGCGTCGAACATCTCCGACGTCAGGCGACCGGTCTGCGTGTTCTGGCGACTGGGATGATAGGAGGTGATCAGAACGGGCCACCCGGGTCCCAGGGGATGCACCGCCCCGTGGCGGAAGGCCGGGCGTGGCCCCTCGTAACCCAGCTCCCGCAACGCCCGTATGAACCCCTCCGTGGCGATCTGCCCCAGGGTGACCACGACCTGCAGGCGGGGGAGCGCCCGGAGCTCCCGCACCAGATACGGCCGGCACCGCGCCCGTTCCTCGGGGGACGGCTGGTTGTCGGGCGGTGCGCAGCGCACCACCGCGGTGAGATAGACGTCCCGCAGGACCAGCCCGTCCTCCCGATGGGTGGAGGTGGGCTGGTTGGCGAAGCCGGCGCGATACAGGGCGGCGATCAGGAAATCCCCCGAGCCGTCCCCGGTGAACATGCGCCCGGTCCGGTTCGCCCCGTGGGCGGCCGGCGCCAGGCCCACCACCAGCACCCGGGCCTGGGGGTCGCCGAAACCGGGGACCGGCCGGCCCCAGTATTCCCAGTCCCGAAATTGTCGCCGCTTGCGCCGGGCCACCGCCTCCCGATAGGCCACCAGCCGCGGGCACCGCCGGCAGGCGATCACCTCCCGGGCGATCTCCTCCAGGGATTCTCCCACCGATCCCGCCCCTCCTGTTCAGGCTATCTGTATTCTAATCCCGGACCGGCCCCGCCTCCGGGTAAAATACAGTAAAGCGGTCGGATGGCAGAACTTCACGTTTGGAGGCCCCGATGGAAGCATTGATCAGCATGCTGGTCCTGGTGCTCTGTGTCGGCCTGATCCTCCTCGCCCTCCTCGGCTCCATGATCCGCATCGTCCCCGAATACCAGCGCCTGGTGGTCTTCCGTCTGGGGAAGGTCATCGGCGCCAAGGGGCCGGGCCTGGTGCTCCTCATCCCCGTTGTGGACCGCGCCATCACCGTGGACCTGCGGGAGCAGTTCCGCGAGATCCCCCAGCAGACCTCCATCACCAAGGACAACGCCCCCATCGGCATCGACTTCCTGATCTACTGGCGGGTAGTGGATCCGGTCCAGAGCGTGGTGCAGGTGCGGGACTTCGTCTCGGCGGCGGTGGGGATCGCCACCACCACGTTGCGGGCGGTGATCGGGGACATCCTGCTGGACGACGTGCTGGCCAAGCGGGAATACATCAACCAGGCCCTGCGGGTGAAGCTGGACGAGGTGACGGAGCGCTGGGGGGTGAAGGTCACCGCCGTGGAGATCCGGGAGATCCAGCCGCCCCGGGACGTGCTGGAGGCGATGACCCGGCAGATGTCGGCGGAGCGCAACCGCCGGGCCCTGGTGACGGAGGCCGACGGCAAGCGGGAGGCGGCGGTGAAGGTGGCCGAGGGCGAGAAGCAGGCGGCCATCCTGAAGGCGGAAGGGGAGAAGGAAGCCGCCATCCTGCGAGCCCAGGGGGAGCGGGAGGCCCAGATCCTGCGGGCGGAGGGGTTCGCCCTGGCCCTGGAACGGATCTTCAGCGTGGCCCGCACCCTCGACGCCAACACGATGACCCTCCAGTATCTGGAGGCCCTCAAGGCCCTGGGAGCCAGCCCCGCCACCAAGTTCGTCTTCCCGATGGAGTTCACCCGGCTGGTGGCTCCCCTCTCGAACCTGATGGGAGACGCCGGCGCCCGGGCCTCCGGGGAGGGCGCCGCGCCGGGCGGAGCTTCCGGGTAGGAGGGACCCGGGGGATGGCGGCGCGCATCCTGGACGGGCGGGCGATGGCGGCCCGCTGGCGGGCGTGGGTCAAAGCCCAGGTGGAGGCCTTCCGGGCCCGCACCGGGCAGGTCCCTGGCCTGGTCACCGTCCTCATCGGCGATCACCCGGCCTCCCGGACCTACGTCCAGGCCAAGCAGAAAGCGTGCGCGGAGGTGGGGATCCGCGCCTTCGGCGAGCATCTCCCCGCCGACGTGGATCCGGAGACGGTGCGGGAGCGCGTGCAGGCCCTCGCTGCCCGCCCCGAGATCCACGGCATCCTGATCCAGCTGCCCCTCCCATCGCACCTCGATGAGGAGGAGATCCTGGGGGCCATCCCGCCGGAGAAGGATGTGGACGGCTTCCATCCGGCGAACCTGGGACGGCTGGGCTTGAAGGGGAAGGATCCCTGTTTCATCCCCTGCACCCCTCTGGGGATCCTGGCCATGCTGCAGGAGGCCGGGATCCCCATCGCCGGACGCCACGCTGTGGTCCTGGGGCGCAGCCGCATCGTGGGGCTTCCCATGGCGCTGTTGCTGTTGCGGCTGGACGCCACCGTGACCCTCTGTCATTCCCGGACCCCCAATCTGGCGTCGCTGGCGCGGCAGGCGGACCTGCTGATCGCCGCCGTGGGGCGCCCGGGCCTGGTGCGGAGGGAGATGGTGCGCCCGGGGGCGGTGGTGATCGATGTGGGGATCAACCGGGTGCCGGACCCCCAGGATCCGCGGGGTTATCGGCTGGTGGGGGACGTGGCCTTCGAGGAGGTGGCGCCCATTGCGGGCGCCATCACGCCGGTCCCCGGCGGGGTGGGCCCCATGACGGTCGCCATGTTGCTGGTCAACACCCTCAAGGCCGCCCAGCGTCAGGTGGAGGGTGCCGCCTCCCCCTGGCTCCCCGTGAGCCCGGCGCCGGAGCAGCCGGGCGGGGTCCAATAGCGGAAGGCGTCACGCTTCCGGTGGCTTCCAGCCGATCACCCAGAGGCGAAAGGAGCGGGCGTCGCGCTCGATTCGGGTCTGCAGATCGGAGGAGCGGGCCAGGGCTTCGATGACCTCCCCGGGGAGGAAGCGGCTTCGCAGCCCGAGCAACCGCTCCAGGAGGGCGATCCCTTTCACCGGCCACCGGCCGATGTCCGGCTCCTCGATCACCAGACGTCCGCCCGGCCGGAGCACCCGGGCGGCCTCCCGGATGGCGGCCCCGGCGTCGATGAAGTGGTGCAGGGCGTCGACGATGATCACCCGGTCGAAGGAGGCATTGGGGAAGGGCAGCCGCTCGGCCAGGGCCTGCACGGGGAGGAGCCCGGGGCGGCGTCGCGCCACCCGGAGCATCCCCTGGGCGGCGTCCGCCACCACCGCGGCGCTGACCTGACCGCGTAATGCCCAGGCCACCCGACCGGTCCCCCCGCCGAGGTCCAGCAGCCGTCCTTCCGCCGGGAGGACGAGATGGTGGGCCAGAGGCTCCGGATCCAGGAAGCGGATCGCCGCGTCGTAGAAGGGCGCCACCCATTCGAACAGCCAGTTGGATCCCATCACGCGCTCCGTCTTTCAGGGGGTTGCGGTGCAATGATAATTTTTGTAGGAGGGGCTTTCGCCCCTCTCCCGATGTTCGATTTTGCCACAGAATGGGGCCGACGCGACTCCGTCTAAGAGGCGGGGAGGATCCGGCGCCGGAGAGGGCTTGGGCGTGGACTGGCAGGAGCGGTTGCGGGCGTATCAGGCGGACCGGGTCTCGGGGGCCATGGCCCTGGCGGATCAGGCCGCGTGGATCCTGGAGGCGTGGGCGCAGGCCGCCCCGGCGGAACGGATGGAGGACCTCCGCGCCGGGCTGGAGGCGTTGCTGGCCGCCCTGCACGCCGCGCACCCGGATATGGCCCCGCCGCTGCATCTTGCCGCCGCCGCCCGGCGGGCGCTGGCGGAGGCCCCCGATCCTCCGGCCGCGCGAGCGGCGCTCTCCGCGGCCGCTCGGGCCTTCCGGGAGCGGCTGGAGGCCCATGAGGAGGCGGCGGCCCGGCACGCGGCGGCCCTCCTGCATAGGGCCCGCGTGATCATGACCCACTCCCGCAGCGGCACCGTCCTCCGTGCCCTGGCCTTCCTCGCCCGGGAGGGCCATCCCCTGGAAGTGATCTGCCCCTTCTCGGAACCCGGTGGGGAGGGCCGACGGATGGCGGAGGACGTGGCCGCCCAGGGTCACTCCGCCCTCCTCCTCCCGGATCTGGTGGCCCTGCAATGGCTGCCGGAGGTGGATCTGGTCCTGGTGGGGGCCGACGCCTGGGATGCGGAGGGGATCGTCAACAAGGTAGGGACGCGGGCCATCGCCCGGCTGGCCCGGGCGTTCGGACGGCCCTGCTGGGCGGTGACGGTCTCTGAGAAGCGCTGGCCGCCGGAGGCCGGCCTTCATCCCGCCCGCCGCCCGACCCCTCTCCCCCGGTCTGCAGAGGAAGCCCGGTGGTTCGAGTTCATCCCCTATGCCGAGCTGACCGGCCTGATCCGGGAGGACGGGCCGCACCCGGGCGGGCCACCCCCATGACCAAGGTCCTACCGCCCGGCCCGGCCTTCTGGATTACACTGAGAAACAGAGCCTCCCTGCCTCGAGGACGGAACGGTCCAGGGCCGGGAGAGGACCCGATGATCTCAGGAGTGGAGCCCGGATGCGCAATCGGATTCGGGAGCGGGGGCAGGGGCTGGTGGAATACGGCTTGCTCATCCTGTTGATTGCGCTGGTCGTCCTGGTGGCCCTGACCGTGTTCGGGCAGTCGGTCTCCTCTTTGTATTCCCAGGTGGTCTCCAGCTGGCCCTGAGCGCCTCGCGCCGGAGCACCTTCAATCGCCCCCAGCGCGGCTTGCCGCGCATCTCGCCTCATCGGGCCCGCAGACGCCGAGCTTCCTCGTCCGCTGATTCCTTTCCGGCAAGCGGAGGGCTTCCTCGTCTTTTCACGGATCGACCCTTCGGGTTTACAATCTAACCCACGGACGCCGCGCGGCGCATCCGGTGTGGATTGTGGAGAACCCAAGATCGTGCGAGGAGGAACGGCATGCCCTTTCCCCCCACGCCGATGACCATCCGCTGTCCGTTCTGCGGTCAGCCGGTGCAGGTCCCGGTCCGTCAGATCATCGACGTTTCGGAGGAGCCTCCGCTCAAGCGGTTGCTTCTGGCCGGGCGTCTCAACGCCTTCGTCTGCCCCCGGTGCGGCAACCGGGTGAGCTTCGCCGCGCCCTTCCTGTATCACGACCCGGAGAAGGAGCTGGCCTTCGTCTTCATCCCGATCCAGGCGGACCTGAAGGAGACCGACCGCCAGCGTATCGTGGGGCAGCTCGTGGAGACGGTGTTGCGCCAGTTGCCCCGGGAGAAGCGCAAGGCCTATCTGCTCCAGCCCAAGGAGTTTTTCACCATCCCGAGCATGCTGGAGGCCATCCTCCGGGCCGATGGCTACACAGATGAGGACCTCAAGGCCATGGAGGAACGGACGCTCCTGCTGCATCGCCTCCTGAACGCCCGGCGCATCGAAGACGCGGAGGAGATCATCCGGGAGAACGCCGAGAAGATGAACGGCGAGTTCTTCCGGCTCTTCCAGGAAGCTCTGGCGGCGGTCCAGGAGGAGGGCTCGGCGGAGGAGTTCGCGCGTCTGATGGCCATCCGGGATCGCCTGCTGGAGCTCACCCCTTATGGGCAGATGGTTCGGGCTCGGACGCAGGTGGTGGAGAAATTCACCCGGGCGCCCAGCTCAGAGACCCTGCTGGAGGCGCTACTGGAGGCTCCGGATGAGGCGACCCGCCGGACCCTGGTGGCCCTGGGCCGTCCCTTCCTGGACTATCGCTTCTTCCAGAACCTGACGCGTCGGATCGAGGAGGCGGAGCAGGCCGGGCGCGCCGAGGAGGCCGAACGCCTGATCGCCCTGCGCCGGGAGATCCTCGAGGCCCGCGAGGCGGTGGATCAGGAGATCCAGCGGGTATATGAGGAGCGGGCCCGTCTGATCCGGGAGCTCCTGAGCGCCCCCTCGGAGCGCGAGCTGCAGGAGCGGCTGGTCCAGCACCTCGCCGAGCTGGACGACATCTTCTTCGATGTCCTGCAGATGAACATCCGGGCGGCTCTGGAGGAGGGGGAGACCCGGCTGGCCCAGGCCCTGGACCTCCTGGGGCGGATCGCGATGGCCGTTCTGCAGCAGACGCTGCCGCCCGAGCTGCGGCTGCTCAACGCCCTGCTCAACACCCCCTCCGAGGAGGGGCGCCGTCGGCTCCTGGAGCGCAACCGCCGCCTCCTGACCCCGGAGTGGCTCCAGTGGCTGCAGCAGATGGAGGGGCGCATGCGGGAGGAGGGGCGGGCGGAGGTCGCCGAGCAGATCGCCGCCATCCGCACCATGGCCGAACAGGTCGCCGCCACCCCGGCCATCCTCCGCCCTTCCTAACCGGCTTCCGCCGCGACCTTTTTCGCTATGGCGAGGGAGAAAGGCCGTCCACGAATGGAGCACGCATACACGAATGAGGAGAAGCGGAGGCTCCGAAGGAAGCGTTCGTGGATGGCCCCCCTCCTTGTCGGAGCGGCTTTCGCCGCCACCCTATGGGATCGATGACAGGGGTTCGGGGCTGAAGCCCCTCCCGTAAGCCGAAATTCATTTCGGCATCCGTGTTGTAGGAGCGGCTTTCGCCGCGACCTTCGTGTTATCGAAGACGGAGGTTCGGGGCGAAAGTCCCTCCTACACAAAGATCAACCCTGTAGGAGCGGCTTTCACCGCGAACCTTGCTTGCGTCGCGAAGAGGCGTAAGGAGATGAACCTTCCCGTAGGCGAATCGACCTCGGAGCGGGCATGGGAGGGGAACCCCATTCGGTTCCCCATGGGCGGTGCCGGGGGGCCGCCCCGGGCCGCCCGCGTGGTCCGGGTGATCCCGGAAAGCGAGCGGGTGAAGACCCTGATCCTCGACCTGCGGCTCCCGGCTCAGCCCGGCCAGTTCGTCATGGTCTGGCTGCCCGGCTATGAAGAGAAACCCTTCAGCCTGGCCGAGGCGGACCCGGTGGGGCTGACGGTGGCGCGGGTGGGCCCTTTCTCCGCCGCCCTTCATCATCTGGAGCTGGGGGATCCGGTATGGATCCGGGGGCCTCTGGGGCGCGGGTTCACCCTGGAGGGACGGCGGATCCTGCTGGTCGGCGGGGGATATGGGGTGGCGCCGCTGGCCTTCCTGGCTCGGGAGGCCCTCGCCCGGGGCATGGAGGTCACCGCCCTCACCGCCGCCCGCACCGCCGCGGACGTGCTGTATCGGGAGCGTTTTCGCGCCCTGGGCGCTCGGGTGGTCGTCGCCACGGAGGACGGCTCCGCCGGGGAGAGGGGGCGCGCCCCGGAGGTCGCCCGCCGCCTCCTGGAACAGGAGCCCTACGATGCCCTCTACGGATGCGGCCCGGAGGGGATGCTGGAGGCCTTGCGGGCCCTGGCGGCCGAGCGAGGCCTCCCCGCCCAGCTCAGCTACGAGGCCTACATGCGGTGCGGCATCGGCCTGTGTGGATCCTGCGAGCGGGAAGGCCGGGTGCTGTGCCTCGAAGGCCCGGTGCTCCGCTTCGCCCCCGATGGAGGTCCCCCGGAGGAGGGGACGGGCTTTGCGTAAACCCGGAGCCGGCCTGGTTGCGGGATCTTCCCGATGATCGGTCCTTTTGTCTTCTGCCCTCGTTGTGGCGCCCGCCTGGCCCAGCAGTTCCTCTTCGGTCGGGAGCGACCGGTCTGCCCGGCCTGCGGCTACATCGTGTTCTACGATCCCAAGGTGGCGGTGGGGGCGCTGGTGGAGCACGAAGGGAAGGTGTTGCTGGTGCGCCGGCGTTACGATCCGGGCAAGGGGGGCTGGGCCCTCCCGGCCGGGTTCGTGGAGATCGACGAGGGGCCGGTGGCGGCGGCCATTCGGGAATGCCGGGAGGAGACCGGGCTGCTCATCCGCATCTGCGGCCTGCTGGACGTCTTCGCCGTCCCGACGGATCCCCGGGGTCCTGCGGTGTTCATTGTATATCGGGGGGTTCCGGTTGCGGGGGATCTGCGGCCGGGGGATGACGCCCTGGAGGCGGGCTTCTTTCCGCCGGACGGGTTGCCTTCCCCCCTGGTCTTCGCCAGCACCCGCCGGGCTCTCTGGCGCTGGCGCCGGGGAAAAGGGTTCGAGGGGAGGAGGTTCTGAGCGTAGAATGGAAGAGGGGAGGTGGGAAGATGGCACGGGCGGTGACGGTGGAGGGCGTTCGGTTTGAGCGCTATGAGGCCTTCCGGAAGTGGGCGGAGGGCCAGCCGGGCTACTGGATCCTCGTGCGGGGGGTCCCCATGCCGAGCCCATCCCCTTCGCGTAAACATCAAAAGATCTCGTTGCGTCTGCTCCTGCATCTCGTGGAAGCGGTTCTCCGGCCCGGGCTGGGGGAGGTATATGCCGCGCCCCTGGATGTGAAGCTGGGGGAGGACACAGTGTATCAGCCGGATCTGCTGGTGGTGTTGCGGGAGCATGCGGACCGGCTGCGGGAGACGCACATCGAGGGGGCGCCGGATTTGGTGGTGGAGGTGGTTTCGCCGTCGACGGCGTATCTGGATCTCCTGGAGAAGCGCTATGACTACGGGCGAGCAGGGGTGCGAGAATACTGGGTGGTGGATCCGGAGACGCGGATGGTGGAGGTGTATGGATTGGAGGGGGAGCGGCTGGTGCTTTTAGAGGGAGCGCGTGGGACGGGACGGGTGCGCAGCCGTCTGATCCCCGGCTTGGAGGTGGACGTCGCGGATCTCTTCCGGGACCTGTGATCGAAGACACGTCGGGAGGGCGGAGGCGGCTTCGGCGCTGGCGGCGCGTGTGGATCTGCGGAGCGAGAAGGCTCTCCACCGATTCGGGAGAGGGGCGGAATGAAGGTGGCGATCGAGGTCCTGAAGCGAGAGATCCTGGAGCGGCTCCGGCCGCTGGATCCCGAGCGGGTGATCCTCTTCGGTAGCTACGCCTGGGGACACCCGACGGAGGACAGCGATATCGATCTCTACATCGTCACCAAAGATGATTTTCTGCCCCAAAGCTACGAGGAGAGGCGGGAGCTGGTGCGGCGGGTGTCCCGGGCGCTCTGGGACCTCCGGCTGCGCGTCCCGATGGATCTGATCGTGCATACGCGGCCGATGAGCGAGCGATTCTTCCGGAACGGGGGCTCCATGGCCCGGGAGATTCAGGAAAGGGGGATCGTGTGGTATGAGTCGGGAGATCGCCCGGGAATGGTGGAGATCGGCGGAGGCCGACCTTCGGACGATCGAGCGGATCCCGGACGGTGAAGCCCTGACCCACGTCCTCGCTTCCCACATCGTAGGACAACTGCTCGCAGTTGTCCTACAAGGCGGCCAGGCCCGACAAAATCGGGACACACCCCCAAAGATCAGCCCGCGCAAGGCTCTTCCGGGACCTGGGATCGATGGGAGGAGGCGGGATGGAGCCGCTGGACCGCATCACGGTGGACCCGGGGATCTGCATGGGCCAGCCGACCATTCGAGGGATGCGGATCACGGCCAGTGTCATCGTAAAGATGCTGGCCGCCGGTCGCTCCATCTCCGAGATCCTCGAGGCCTACCCGGAGCTGGAGGAGGAGGACGTCGATCAGGTCCTGAAATATACATCCTTCATGCCCCGGGATTGAAACGACAGATCCTCCGCCGGAGTCGCTGCGCGCTTTGTGGTTTCTCCATCAACCGTTCTGCAGCGCATCGTCATTTATTTCACCCGCCTGGGGTGAAACTCATGACGGGCTGCTTCCTGCTTCATCGACCCATGGCTCGTAGACCGACCCTCACGGGCCGTTCCGCCGCCAGAGGGATCTCCACAGGCGTCACTTCCCGGGGAACTCCCGGTAGGGCCTTTCAGGGCGGCCAACCCGTAGTTTCTCAGATTGAGGGCCGCGTTGAGATCCCGATCCACCTCCAGCCCGCACGCCCCACAGTGAAACACCCGCTGGGAAAGGGGGAGCGCAGGACCGACCCAGCCGCAGCGCGAGCACCGCTTCGTGGACGGGAAGTCCCGCGGCGCAATGAGGAGCACGGCCCCATACCAGGCGCACTTATACTCCAGCATCCGCCGGAAGGCCCCCCACCCCACATCCTGAATGGTCCGGGAAAGGCTCCCGTTCCGCGCCAAGCCCTGCACGTTCAGGTCTTCCACCACCAGAACCGGCTTGGCTTTCGCCAGCTCCGTGGTGACCTTGTGCAGGAAGTCCCGGCGGATGTTCCGAACCCGGCGGTGCAGCCGGGCCAGACGCAACACGGCCTTCTCGTAGTTGCGAGAGAAAACCGTCCGCTTCCGCTCCTTACCCGTCTCCGGGTCTTGTTCCACCACCGTCTTCTTCTGCTTCCGCGAGAGCTGCTTCGAACGCTGCTTCAAAAGCCGCAAAGCCTTCGCCAGAGGCTTCGGGGCCTCCATCCGCGTTCCATCCGACAGCACGGCGAACGACTCCAGCCCCACGTCGATGCCCACCACATCCTCCGGGCCCCGGATCTCCCGGGGCTCGGGATCCGGGCGCTCCACCTCGCAGGTCAGGCTCACGAACCAGCGATCCGCCTCTCGGGAGATAGTCGCCGAGAGGATGCGGGCCTTCCCGGACTGAAGGAGCTCCAGGAGCTGGTCCGTCCGCTCCCTGGTGCGGACCTTGCCGATGCGAGGAAGCTGCACGTGCCGGGGAGTGACCCGGATGGAGCCGGTCAGCCGGGCCTTGTTGTCCGCCAGAGCCTTCTTGCGTTTGAAGCGGGGGAAGCCGGCCCGGCCCTCCCGCCAGTTGCGGACAGCCCGCTCCAGATCCCGGAAGGCCTCCTGGGGGGCGCATTTGGACACCTCCACCCACCAGGGGGCGTGCTTCCGCTTCCACTCGTTCCAGTCCTTGTGGAGGTCCACCGCCGAGGGGATCTGCTCACCGCGCGCTTGGGCTTCCAAACAGCGGGCCAGGCCCCAGTTGTAGGCGAAGCGGGCGGCGCCCACGTGCTTCGCCAGGGCGATCCGGGCCTCCCGGTTGGGGTCCAGCTCGAAGCGGAACGCCTGCTTGACTTGCATCCCATTGCCTCCCATGCTGGCCGGGCTCGTCTCCTGGCCGACCGACGCCCATGTCGCCCCGAAGCGGCCATAGCCGCTTCCAGCAAGTCAAATCCGAACCACCTGGGGATCCCGCAGGATCCGTAGAAGTTTCTTTCGTTTTCCGTTCAGCCCGAAGCCGATTTCGGTCACCGCTTTAACCTCTGTCCAACCTTGTTCTTGGGCAAAGGCCTGAAGGCGTTGAACTTGCCGTTCCAGATCCTCTTTCTGGTCAGCGGAGGACACTCGGGCATAGCGCACAGGGATACCTTCTGGGTGAGGCGCTTCTACCCAGATGGTCCCAGCAGGCAATGGGCGGGCAGGGACAGGAAGCTTTCCTGCCCGAAACCACCGCCAGGCGGTGATATCGCTTATCCCCTGCTGACGAGCCCAATCTGAGAGTTTCATGGCTGAAATAAATGATAATAAAATTGCCAACAGTTGTCCACCCCCGGGTTCGCTCTCCCGGAGCGGGAGGAGCAGGTCGTGAGCGACATCGAGACCGCCTACGCGGAGGTCCTGGCCGAGCTCTTCGGCCGGGCGGATTTCGAGGCCCGCCGGCCCCGGCTCCCGGAGGCTTTCCGCCTGGAGCCGATCCGAAGCTTGCTGGAGCGGCTGGGCGACCCCCACCGGCGCTACGCCGTGGTCCACATCGCGGGCACCAAGGGCAAGGGCTCCACGGCCGCGATGGTGGAGGCCATCCTGCGGGCCGCCGGCTACCGCACCGGCCTCTACACCTCCCCCCATCTCCACACCATGCGGGAGCGCATCCGCATCGACGGGGAGCCCATCCCCCCTGCGACCGTGGTTCATCTCTTTGAGCGCCTCCGGCCCGAGATCGCGGCGGATCCGGCCCTCACGGTTTTCGACATCCTGACCGCCATGGGTTTCCTCGCGTTCGCGGAGGCCGGGGTCGAGATCGCCGTGGTGGAGGTGGGCCTGGGGGGGCGGCTGGACTCCACCAACGTGGTCTCCCCGGCGGTCTGCCTGATCACCGCCCTCAGCATGGATCACATGGAGATCCTGGGCCCTACGCTCACCCACATCGCCTTTGAGAAGGCCGGCATCATCAAGCCGGGGATCCCGGTGGGGACTGCCCCTCAAGCCGAGGAGGCGATGGCGGTGTTGCGGCGGGTGGCGGCGGAGCGCGGCGCCCCTCTCCTGACCCTGGATGGATGGCGGTATGGTCCGCGGGAGATCTCGCCGGCGGGGCAGTGGGGGGAGATCCACCCGCCGGAGGGATCGGGCTGGTCGGTGCGCCTTCCCCTTCTGGGCCGCCATCAGTGGGAGAACGCCGCCCTGGCGGTCCTGGCCGCCCTCCAGCTGCGGGCGCAGGGCTGGTCGCTCCCCGATGCGGCGATCCCGGAGGGGCTGGCGCGGGTGCGCTGGCCCGGCCGATTCGAGGTGTTGCGGGAGGAGCCCCCGGTGGTGCTGGACGGGGCCCACAACGATGCCTCCGCCGCTCGCCTGGCGGAGACCCTGATGGAGGTCTTCCCGGGGCGCCGCTGGGGGCTGGTCTTCGGGGTCTCGGCGGACAAGGACGTGGCGGCCATCCTGCGGCCGCTGCGCCCCCTGGTCGGGGAGGTCTGGCTGACCCGATCCCGTCATCCCCGGGCGGCCGATCCCGCGGCGCTCGTGGCCGCTGCGGCGGCCTTCGGCCTCCCCGCTCGGGTGCGGGCGACGGTGGCGACGGCCGTTGAGGAGGCCCTGGCCTCCGGCGGGCCGGTGCTGGTCACCGGCTCCCTCTTCGTGGTCGCCGAGGCCCGGGAGGCGTGGGCGGCGCGGGGCGGGATGCCCATGCCGGAGGTCGATCCCCTTCCCCTCCGGGTCGGGGGTCGGTGAAGGGGGCTCCGGCGCGCCGAGGCGCGCGACCGGGATCCCCCTTCGAAGCGATGGAAGGCATCGAAGGGCTTTCCTCCGTCGAATGAATTCGACCTTTTGCGTCGGCGGAGGCCGACGCTTGGCGCGGAGCGTCTTGGGAGGCCGATTTCAATCGGCGTCAAAGGCCTTCGGCCGACGGTCGGCCTGCACGCCGAATGAATTCGGCCTCCAGGGGCCTCTGGCCGGTGAGTCGGCCTACGCCGACCTGGAAAAGCACCTTTTGCGTCGGCGGAGGCCGACGCTTGGCGCGGAGCGTCTTGGGAGGCCGATTTCAATCGGCGTCAAAGGCCTTCGGCCGACGGTCGGCCTGCACGCCGAATGAATTCGGCCTCCAGGGGCCTTTGGCCGGTGGTCGGCCTACGCCGACCTGGAAAAGCACCTTTTGCGTCGGCGGAGGCCGACGCCTGGCGCGTCTTGGGAGGCCGATTTCAATCGGCGCCAAGGCCTTCGGCCGACGGTCGGCCTGCGCCGACCGGGAAAGCGTTCTTTGCGTCGGCGCAGGCCGACGCCTGGCGCGCAGCGCCTTGAGAGGCCGATTTCAATCGGCACCAAGGCCTTCGGCCGGTGAGTCGCCTGCGCCGACCTGGAAAAGCACCTTTTGCGTCGGCGGAGGCCGACGCTTGGCGCGGAGCGCCTGAGGAGGCCGATTTCAATCGGCGTCAAAGGCCTTCGGCCGGTGGGTCGCCTACGCCGACCGGGAGAAGATTCTTTTGCGTCGGCGGAGGCCGACGCCCGGCGCGCAGCGCCTTAAGAGGCCGATTTCAATCGGCTTTCAAGGCCGACGCCTGGCGCGGAGCGCCTTTGAAGGCCGATTTCAATCGGCACCCGGGTGGCGCTCCGGACTCCCCCTTCTCCCGGCCCCTGTGATAGAATCCCGATGCCCGGAAACAGCGGACGGGAGGTGAAACGTCCCGGGCGAGGGAGAGCAGGATGGCGCTGGAGCCGGTCCTGGGAGAGGAAGCGCTGGACCAGCGGGCGGAGGGGGAGGAGCAAGTGGAAGCGGCGGTCCTCCCCCTGCGGGACGTGGTGGTTTTCCCCCGCATGGTGACCCCGTTGCGGGTGGGCCGCGACAAATCCCTGCGGGCGGTGGAGGCGGCCGTCCAGCGGGAGGAGCCCCTGGTGGTCCTCACCCAGCGGGCGGAGGAGGTCGAGGATCCCACCCCGGAGGACCTCTACACCGTGGGGACGCTGGTCTCGGTGGCGCGGGTGCTGCGCATGCCCGACGGCACCACCAGCGTCCTGGTCC
Organism: Thermoflexus hugenholtzii; assembly: GCF_018771565.1. NCBI lineage: Bacteria > Bacillati > Chloroflexota > Thermoflexia > Thermoflexales > Thermoflexaceae > Thermoflexus > Thermoflexus hugenholtzii. The sequence continues at coordinate 171,400 of NZ_CP076326.1, forward strand.
AGGGCCAGCAGCGAGCCCAGGTGGTGGAGTTCCTGCAGCAGGAGCCCTACCTGCGGGCCCGCGTCCGCCTGATCTTCGAGCGGACGGATCGGCCGCCGGCCACCGAGGCCCTGATGCGGGCCGTCCTCTCCCAGTTCGAGCGGGTGGTGCAGCTGGACCGGTCGGTGCCGGAGGACGCCTATGTCTTCGCCATGAACATTGAGGAGCCGGGCTGGCTGGCGGATCTCATCGCCAGCACCCTGAACCTGAAGACGGCGGAGCGGCAGGAGCTCCTGGAGATCTTCGAGCCCTCGGCGCGGCTGCTGCGCCTCTCCATCCTGCTGGCGCGGCTCCTGGACGTCCTGGAGCTGGAGAGCAAGATCCAGGCCCAGGTGCAGCAGGAGGTGGACCGGACCCAGCGGGAGTTCTACCTGCGGGAGCAGATGAAGGCCATCCAGCACGAGCTGGGGGAGGTCGACGTCTACACCCAGGAGATCCAGGAGCTGCGGGAGCGGATCGAGGCCAAGAACCTCCCCGAGGAAGTGCGGGCCCGGGCGGAGAAGGAGCTCAACCGGCTGGCCCAGATGCCGCCCCTCTCCCCGGAGGTCAGCATCGTCCGCACCTACATCGACTGGATCCTGGAGCTGCCCTGGACCGAGGAGACCGAGGACAACCTGGACATCGCCCATGCGGCGGAGGTGCTGGAGCGGCATCACTACGGGCTGAGGAAGGCCAAGGAGCGCATCCTGGAGTTCCTGGCGGTGCGCAAGCTGGCGGGGGATCGCAGCCGCAGCCCCATCCTCTGCTTCGTGGGGCCGCCGGGGACCGGCAAGACCTCCCTGGGGAAGGCCATCGCCGAGGCCCTGGGCCGGCGGTTCGTGCGGATATCCCTGGGAGGGATCCACGACGAGGCGGAGATCCGGGGGCATCGTCGGACCTACATCGGCGCCCTGCCGGGGCGGATCCTGCAGGGGATGGCCCGGGCGGGGACCATCAATCCGGTTTTCATGCTGGATGAGATCGATAAGATCGGGGCGGACTTCCGGGGGGATCCGGCGGCGGCCCTCCTGGAGGTGCTGGATCCCGAGCAGAACCATGCCTTCTCGGACCACTACCTGGAGATCCCGTATAACCTTTCCAAGGTCCTCTTCATCACCACGGCCAACATCCTGGACACGATCCCGCCGGCCCTGCGGGACCGGCTGGAGGTCATCGAGTTCCCGGGCTACACCGAGGGGGAGAAGGTGCAGATCGCCCGGCGGTTCCTGATCCCCCGCCAGATGGAGGAGAACGGGCTGGCAGGGATCCCGCTGAAGATCACCGATGGGGCTCTGCGGCGGATCATTCGGGAATACACCTCGGAGGCGGGGGTGCGGAACCTGGAGCGGGAGATCGCGGCCATCTGCCGCAAGACGGCGCGCCTGGTGGCGGAGGGGAAGCCGTATCGGCGGGTGATCACCCCGGCCGTTCTCGAGCGGTATCTGGGGCCGCCCCGGTATGACTACGGGCGGGCGGAGGAGGCGGATCAGGTGGGGGTGGCCATGGCCCTGGCCTGGACGGAGGCGGGGGGCGAGGTGATGCCGGTGGAGGTGACGTTGATGGAGGGGAAGGGGGTTTTGCTGCTCACGGGCCAGCTGGGGGAGGTGATGCAGGAGTCGGCCCAGGCGGCGTTGAGCTACGTGCGCTCCCGGGCGCGCGATTTCGGGATCCGGCCGAAGCGGTTCGAGAAGACGGATGTGCACGTTCACGTGCCCGAGGGGGCGATCCCGAAGGATGGGCCTTCAGCGGGGATCACCATCGCCACGGCCCTGGTGTCGGCCTTCACGGGGATTCCGGTGCGGCGGGACACGGCGATGACGGGGGAGATCACCTTGCGGGGGCGGGTGCTGCCCATCGGGGGGTTGAAGGAGAAGATCCTGGCCGCCCATCGGGCGGGGATCCAGCGGGTGATCCTGCCGAAGAAGAACCAGCGGGACCTGGTCGAGCTGCCCCGGCGGGAGATCCGGGGGATGACCCTGATCTTCGTGGAGACCATGGAGGAAGTCCTGCGCGCCGCCCTCGCCCGCCCCCTCCGAGGGCTCCGCGCTCGTTGATAGATAGCGAACGAATTCGGATAGGAGTTATGCGGTTGGATGGAGGGGATAGGGGAATGAGCCCGGTAATGCCGGATGGCCTCCCGGAGGATGACCGCCTGGGCCCCCTCTCCCTCCCTACCTCTTGGCAAGCTCTCGCTCTTCATGTTAGGTTTAGTATGGGATTGCAGAGTGAGGCCATGCCGATCGACGGCAGATAGCTAAGAGGCATGCCACGGAGCGAAATGCTCCTCGGTGGCATTAGCCGCCGAGGGAGGGCTCGGTGGGTGATCCCCTTCGCCGGTCCTCCGGCCTTGGGTGAAAAGCCCCCGACCACGACCGGAATACGCAGAAAGCAGCGTAAATCCTATTGAAAATCGAGCATCGGCGCTGATGTTCATTCGGATCTTTTCGCGAATCGAGTCTATACGATTAAGGTTCTCTTTGTGAGTTTTGTGAGGATATCATACAACATGTTTGGAAGTCGAAAGTATATCTTGATCATTAGCCATGATGTTGTTGGTGATCGGATGGCAGGCCCAGGTATTCGTTATTTTCATCTAGCACGGGTTTTAGCCCAGGAGTTTCGAGTAATCCTTGCTGTCCCTGAAGGATCCATGGTTTCTGGGATCTTTCCCATAATCATTTACCGTTCTGAAAGGGATGCACTTCTGGAGCAAGCTATAGCGAATGCACGGGTGGTGATTATTCCGGCAGTGTATGTTGCCCAGATCCCAGCTATCTGGAATACTGATTCCTTCATTGTAGTGGACGGATATGATCCATTTGTGGCCGAATCTTTATTCCTGGGCGGAGATGTTCTCGCCTTGCAACGTGCTCTGACTAAAGCCTATTTGGTGGGAGATTTCTTTATTTGCGCCAGTGAGCGCCAGCGGGACTGGTTGTTAGGATTATTAGAGGCTCATGGGCGGATTAATCCGTTCACTTTTAGCGAGGATCCATCCTTGCGAAAACTGGTGGATGTTGTCCCTTTCGGTCTTCCGGAGACTCCCCCACAAGCGACCAAGCCAGTTATAAGGGGTGTCTGGCCTGGCATCAGTAGGCAGGACAAAGTGGTTCTCTGGGGAGGTGGGCTCTGGCCCTGGCTGGACCCGTTGACTGCTATCCGTGCCGTGGCTCGGGTCTGGCAGCAACGCCGGGATGTGCGACTGATTTTCCCCGGAACCCGTCATCCCAATCCTCAGATGGTCAATATTCCAACCCATAACGAAAGAGCTAAGATCTTAGCGGAGGAACTTGGATTATTAAATAAGGCTATTTTCTTTGGAGAATGGGTCCCATATATCGACTGGCCAGGTGTATTGCTGGAGAGCGATTTGGCTATAACCCTCCATCTGGATACGCTGGAAGCTCGTTTGGCTTTTCGTAGCCGGGTGCTGGACTACATTTGGGCGGGCTTGCCGGTTATCGCCACTCGGGGAGATGCGATTAGCGATCTAATAGAACGATATCAATTGGGAATCGTGGTGGATTATGAGGATGATTTGGGCGTAGCCAGCGCGATTCTTCAGCTCCTGGAGATCCCGAAAGAGATCTGGCGGACACGATTTGAGAAGGCTTGGAAAGATTTGACCTGGGAGCGTGCAGCGCGGCCTTTGATGGAATTCTGTCATTCCCCTCGCCGAGCGCCGGATAAAGCGACGTTGGGAGAACATATAGGCAACCCATATTACATAAGCGAGATTACCTATTTGCGAACGCTCATAAAAGGATATGAGCAAGGACGGTTTATCCGTTTGATGCGCTGGCTCCATCAAACCAGGGTTGAGGTCCAAAAATGGTTGCGCCAAAGGTTTCTGTGATTATACCAATATGGAACGGATCTGAATATTTAAATGCATGTTTAGATAGTTTAATAGCTCATGATTATCCGATTTTTGAGATTATTGCAGTCGATAATGCCTCAGTGGATGGTTCGGCTGAGTTGATTGCCCGGCGCTACCCACAGGTGCGGCTGATTCGCAATGCCGTGAATCTCGGGTTTGCTGGAGGGTGTAATGCTGGTCTCAAAGCGGCTCATGGAGATATTCTGGTATTGCTGAATCAAGACACTATTGTCCAACCTGGTTGGCTTCAGGCCCTCGTGAAAGCACTTCAAAAAACCAAGATAGGGGTTGTGGGATGCAAGATGCTCTATCCGGATGGCAGGACGATTCAGCATGCTGGGGGATGGATTGAATGGCCGCTCGGCCTGGCCCACCATTATGGTCAGGGAGAGCAGGATAAGGGCCAATGGGATGAATCCAGGCCAGTAGACTATGTGACCGGGGCCGCTATGGCTTTTCGGCGGGATGTTCTAGAAAATGTGGGTTATATGGATGAAGGATTCTGGCCCGCTTATTATGAGGATGTGGATTTCTGTTTTCGTGCTCGACAAATCGGATATGAAATTTGGTATATTCATGAATCATTGTTACTGCATTTTGAAAACTCCTCGTTAAAAAACACCGGCGAACTTTTTTATTTTAGTGAGAAAAATAGGCTATATTTTGTGTTGAAATATCTTATACCAGAAAAATTTTTGTCCGAATTTGTTCCTCTAGAGAAAACAAGGATTTTGGATTTTGTTAAAACCATCGGAGTTTATCCATTACGATTAGCTTATCTAAGTGCCATGCCGATAGCTGCTCGGGTTCTTATGAAGAGGCAGATTGCAGATGAGGAAACTGTCAATAAAGTTCTTTTAGCACTGAGATCATTGTATCATCTTACCGAAATATATTTAAATGACGATTTGAATCAAGACGAACAAATGGTTTTCTCTGGTTTACAAGAATTTGAGTTCCGCTCGGCAATTCCTATAATTGGGCCTCTGATTGCTTGGTTTCGCAAAACCTGGTATAATGTGGCTGCCCGATGGGCAATCCGGCACTTAATCCAGCAACAGGCAGCAATTAATAAACGGCAAGAACAGATAATTCTAGAACAAAAACGGAAGATTTTTTGGTTAGAACGATCCTTGATGGAGAACACGCTGTCTTTGAGTCAGGAGATTGCTCGGCTGCTCTTGGAATCAAAGTAAAACAACAATATTGGTGGTTAAAGTAAATGAATTCTTGGAATACCGCTTCGCGAAGTTGTTTAATGTGAGGGAGCCGGCCATGGATTCTTATGATGGTTTGATGGAAATTCATGATCCAGAGATCGATCCGGCTCGTATTATGGAAGAAATCCGGGGGCGGATTCAACGCCGCCGAGAGGAATTAGGATACCCTCGGCAGATTTTCCTCACTTTTGGCGCTGCAGCTTATCCAGGTGAGCCTGAGGGTGAAGATTATGACATCGAGCTATATTTCCACTTGCGTCGCGCTAATGAAACTTACCATCAAATTGGTGTGGAGTCGCTGATCGTTCCTTCCCTTTGGTCTTCTATCCCAATTCTGGGGCCTCTTTGGGATCGCATCCGGCGCGAGGCTCACAACCTTGTTCTTTTTTACGTGAATAAATTGGCCCAACGACAAGCAACGGTCAACCGGCATCTGGTCAGTACACTGAACCGAATGGTGCTCCAAATTCAGGAACAGCAGCGTCGCATCCAGGCTATGGAAGAAGAATTGTGCAAGCTTCGAGAGGGTAGCTGATGCGAATTGCTATTGTTGTTCCTCGGTATGGCGCTCAAGTTCTGGGCGGCGCGGAATCTCAGGCTCGGGGTTTCGCCGAGGCAGCAGTCCAGCGGGGATGGGAAGTCGAGGTCTGGACGACCTGTGCGCATAGTCATTATACCTGGGAGAACATTTACCCAGCCGGAGTGGAACATGAAAACGGAGTCATCATCCGCCGGTTTCCTGTAGAGTCGTGGAAACGAGAACGCTGGGTGGAACTGGAAATTCGACTGGCACAAAAGGGATGTTTGTCTCATGCAGAAGCCTATGATTGGTTAGACAGTGGTCCTCATAGTCCTGCATTATACGCTCATATTAGGCGCGATAGCGCAAATTATGATGCGATCATAGCACTACCTTATCCTGTGCCTCTCGTTCACTACGCGGCTTGGTCTGCTGAAAGCCATGTCATCCTGTGGCCTTGTCTTCATGATGAGCCCTATGCGTATTTGGAGCCTGTTCGATTGCTGCTGGAAAGCGTATGGGGAGTGATGTTCTTTTCCCCCGAAGAAGCCAGGTTGGCTATCCATCGTCTCCGGGTTCACCTTCACAGATTCACGATTCTCGGCGCAGGGATCCGCCCGATCTTTGAGGCGAATATAGACCCACAAGGTGAACGACTCAATGATTACATCCTGTATGCAGGCCGATTAGAAGAAGGAAAAAATGTCCCTTTGCTCTACGAATATGTGGGACGCTACTCTGAAGAAAAGGGCAGAATTCGTCTGGTAGTGATTGGCGAAGGGCCGATCAAGCCGCCGAGGCATCCAGCTTTTGTATACCTGGGGTTTGTATCTGAAAAGGAGAAGGCCGCCCTTTACAGAGGAGCCCTGGCCCTCTGTCAGCCCTCATTGCGAGAGAGCTTCTCCATAACAATTATGGAAGCCTGGCTGGCAGGTCGACCGGTGCTGGTCCATGAAGACTGCCCGGTTACGAAAGGGCATGTCCAACGTAGCAAGGGAGGATTGTGGTTTCGGACCTACGAGGATTTTGCGGGGGCGCTGGATTGGCTTCAGGCCCATCCAGAACTGGCTGCTCGGATGGGCGAGAACGGAAGGCGCTATGTGTTGAGCAATTACACCTGGGATGTGATCCTGGACCGCTTTGAGAAAATCCTGCAGGACTGGAAAGGGACATGAGAGATCAACGGACGCTCCACCAGTTTATCATTGGTGCGACCCCCGGGGATGCCATTACAGACCAGGCTTTTGTGATCCAGCGCTGGCTTCGGGAGGCCGGTTTTCAATCGGAAATCTACGCTGAAAGCATCCATCCCTCCCTATTTGGAAAAGTAAAGCCCTATCGGAGTTATCGCCCTTCCCAGCCCAGCGAACTGGTAATCCTCCATCACAGCATCGGCTCAGACCTGGTTGACCACTTGCTTGCTCAGAACGTGCGTTTCCTGATCATTTATCACAACGTAACACCCCCTTGGTTTTTTCGGCTTTTTGATCCATCGTTGACCAGACAGGTAAGCAGAGGAAGAGAACAACTTCAGTCTTTGAGGAAGCGCACAGTATTGGCCTTAGGAGTTTCTTCTTTCAACGAGACTGAATTGCGCCACGCCGGGTATGCCCATACCGGCGTTTTGCCCATTGTTCTGGATCCCGCCCAATATGATCTAGAACCTAATTCGGATTTACTGTCCCGGTATCAGGGCGGTGGTGTGAAACTTTTATTCGTAGGGCGCCTGGTTCCCAACAAGCGACAGGAGGATTTGATCAAGCTGCTCTGGTATTACCGGCGCATTGACCCAGAAGCCCGGCTGTTCCTGGTGGGTCCACCCTGGGTGCCTTCCTACGCAGAATGGTTGCAGGAATTAGCGGAGATGCTGGGCCTTGCGGATGCTGTGGTGTTTACCGGCCATGTCTCTCAGCAGGATTTGGTTACCTATTACCGCCTGGCGGACATTTATGTTTCCATGAGCGAGCATGAGGGATTCGGAAAACCGTTGATAGAGAGCATGTATTTTGGCATCCCAGTGTTGGCCTATGCAGCAGCAGGGGTTCCGGAAACGATGGGAGGAGCGGGTGTGCTGTTTCGGGAGAAAGACTACGAGGCATTAGCTGAACTAGTAGATATAATTGTAAAAGATGAGACCCTTAGGAATCGAATTATCGCCCGAGAGCGGGAACGGGTGAAAGAGTTCCTTGAGCCTTCGGTACGACAGAAGTGGGAGCAGTATCTACATTTCGCTATGGAGAAAATATGACCCATATCCGAGCAATGATGCGTCTCTTGTTTGAATTAAGCGCGGTTTACAGGGCCTGTCTGAAACGCGAACCGGATGCGGATGGTGATGCCTTCTATCTGGCGGCGCTTCGCCGGGGAAGCATGAGCAAGGTAGATATCTTGCGCTCGGTGCCGGAATCCAACGAGTTCAAACAAATCTGAGGTAAGTGCAAGATGAGGAAAATCCAGGATCATCCTACTCTCTCAAAGCTCGTTCTTTGGGTCCCTTTCTGGGTTCTCTTTGCCTTGAGGTGGCGGGTACAAAATATTTTCATATATATTCCTGGCTATGGTGATGTATTAGAGGTGTTGTGGGGCATTCAATGGTATTATGATTCTATTTTTATCGAGCACAAGACGCCATTTTTTACATCTTTTGTTTTTTCGTCCCTTGGGATGGCATACTTCAACATTGGCCCATACGCCTTTTTTCTTTTTGCTTGCCCTCCCCTTTTACGGAATCGGCGGACTTGCTTTTGCATATAATTTGCTCTCTGTTTCATCGATGATTGTTTCATTCTCTGGTTGTTTCTTATTTATTAAATCATTTTCTTCGCCTTTAATAGCAACTATTGCAGCTCTGGTTTATACATTTGTGAACCCCCACTGGTTTCGGTTAGAGGGTCATCTGCATACAGCATGGCTCTTTGGGGTGCTCCCTTGGCTGGCGTTAGCCATTGAAAAGCTGGGGCAATCCAATACCTTGCAACGCTAAAGATGACTTGTCATTGCTGCGGGTTTAATATGGGGGTTCGCTATTAATTCCTCGTTATACGGTATCTTCATGGGAGCTCTTGTTTTCTGGGTATGGGGACCTCGTCTTTTATCGAGCAAGCGAATTTTGCGAATAATGCTTGTCACTATTATTGCTCTGACCTTCGCTTCTCCAACAATTTTACTCTATGTTTTAGGTGTGCATCAAGATCATCTCCATATTCACGGCGTTGAACATAATCTTTGGTGGGGAGCAAGCTTAAATAGTTTGTTTATTCCTTCGGTTTTTCATCCGTTAGCTATCGTTCGGAAGATTGCTCGAATTCTGTACTCCGGTCCATATGATGAGTCGGGAGCTATCAACTTAGGTTTGGTAACTGGCCTTCTGGCTCTCTTCGGATCTACCATAGTGATCAAAACTAAATCGCGTTCAATGGATTTGTTGGGGCTAACTCTGACTGGTGTGATTTTGGGCCTGGGGTTGCTGCTGCGGTGGAATGGTGAGGTGATCTCTTGTCCTGCTTTCCGTCCATTGACAGCTTTGATATGGAAATTAGGACATACTCTGAAACCAAGCTTGTTTACTACTTCGCTACCCACACCGGTTTTTGAAGATGGAATCCCGTTGCCTGGCTTGGTGTTAACCGCCATCATTCCGTTCTGGGAATCAGCAAGAACAGTATCGCGCTTCGCGTTTATAAGCATGCTGGGGGCTGTCGGTTTGGCAGCGATAGCTCTGGAAAGATTCCCTAAGTTATTGCGCTATCTGGCGATGGCGATATGGATAGTAGAAGCACTTCCACCTCCTTTGAATGGCGTGCCTGTGCCTTTACAACCTCATCCTGCTTATGCTTGGCTTGCTAACCGGAAACTAGTACCAAGCGAAGGTGTTTTAGATTTAAGAAACCCCACCCTTTTTATTGATGGAAGAACTATCTGGGCAACTTTACTGCACAATAAACCCACATCTTCTGGTGCAGGATCTTTCTGGCCAGAACACACATTTGCTTTGTGGTATTATCTCTTGAACAACCAGCATGTTCTTTCTCAAAAAGAGAGTGCGTTGGTTTTCCGGCAATACGGCATTCGTTATATTTTTCTCCATGTATTGGGTGATAAAGAAAGGGAAATGTGGGGTATGATTTCTAAAAATCCTTCCGTTCGTCCCTTGACCTGCTTTGAGCCGCTGGAGCAGCCAACTGCCTGGCCTTGGCCCATTTGTGTTGCAGAGGTGCTTGACATGCAGGGGCCTATCAACCTAGTGCTTCAGGAAGGCTGGTCGGGTGCTGAGGATTGGGGAGTGTGGTCTGAAGGGCTGAGGTCTCAAGCGGGGTGGATGAGCCCCGCTCGGCAAGATTACCGCCTGCGCATAGGAGCCTTCCCGCTCTGCGTGCCGGATCGGCGCCAGGAAATGGTCGTGAAGGTCAATGGCCAGGAAATGGCCCATTACCGGTGGCAGGAGTGCGAATTGTGGGAGAGCGAAATCCTCATTCCTGCCTCCATGGTCAGGATCGGCTGGAACGAGGTCTCCTTTGAATACGCTTATGCTCTCAGCCCAGCAGAGGTCACCCCGAGGACAGAACGGGGATCGGCGGATGCTGTCGGTAGGGTTCACCCGTTTGGAGGTGACGCGATGAGGATGTATCTATGGCTCTTGGCCGCGTTGTGTCTGGGCTTCCTCTGGAGCACAGCAGCTCCCCAGCAGGTCGCCCCGCAATATCTCTCCCCGCGGTGGAGCCGTCCACTCCTGGGCGGCCGGATTGAGGATTCCTCGCCGACCCTCTACGACCTGGACGGCGACGGCAAGCTAGAAATCATCATCGGGACAACGAAGAACGGCGCCTCGCCTGTCCTGGCTGTATTAGAGGACGACGGCGCGATCAAGTGGAGCGTTCCTCTGCCTGACCCGGTGAACTCCTCCCCGGCGGTGGCGGATATTTCGTATCCTCCGGACGGCATCCCGGAGATCATCGTCAGCACAGGGGGAGACGTTAACCAGCAAAGGGGCTCGGTCATCGCCTTTGACCGGAACGGCAACCGGTTATGGAAATACGATACTAACGATGCCCAGGGGACCGGAACCCCCAGCGGCAACTGGTCCTCGCCGACCATCGGTGACCTGGACGGCGATGGGGATATGGAGATTGTGTTCGGTTCATGGGATCGCAATATCTACATGCTTAACCATCTCGGCCAATATCAGTGGCATTACCACGTGGCGGATACGGTCTGGTCTACGGCAGCGCTGGCAGACCTGGATCGGGATGGTGATCTGGAGATCATCATCGGGACCGATATCGCCGGAGGGGGCGTCCTCCCCGACGGTTACCGTCCCACCGATGGTGGATTCGTGCTGATTCTGGATAAGAATGGACAGAAACTGGCGCGCCGCCAGATGAACGAGGCGATTTACTCTTCTCCCGCGGTGGGAGACGTGGACGGCGATGGGCGCCTGGAGATTTTCGTAGGAACCGGAATGTATTGGTATCTGCAGGGCAGATACACCCAGCCCTATGTGTATGGCTTCCGGGTGAATACCTCCGGCTCCGAATGGGTGCTGGAGGACCTGCCCGGCTGGCCCCAGCCGGTAGCCTATCCAGGCATGAGTTCCCCGGCCCTGGCGGACCTGGATGGTGATGGGGACCTGGAGATTATTATTGGCACAGGTTATGCTGGAAGCAGCGAGCCCAATCAATGCCCCCCCACTTGCTATGGAGCGCTCTATGCCTGGCATCACAATGGTTCTCCGGTGTCCGGCTTCCCAATGTGGCCCAAAGACTATATGGGCAAGAACGCTTTCATCCGCTCCTCTCCCACTGTAGCCGACGTGGACGGCGATGGGCAGCCGGAAATCCTGTTTTCCATGAACTGGGACCTCATCGTGGTCGGCTCGAACGGCCAGCAAGAGAACATCCTGCATACTACCTATTCTCTCTTTGCTTCCCCAGCCATCGGCGACTTGGATCACGACGGCAAGACCGATGTAGTCATTGGGGGCTCAAACTATTACGATTCTTCGCACGGCTATGTTTATGCCTTTACCTTTGGCGTGAACAGCTACAATCCAGCACTTCAGCCCTGGCCCATGTTCCACCGGGACCCCCGGCATATGGGATACTATCCCCAGCCCCCGCGGCTGAATGTGTCGCCTTCGTCGCTATATCTCTTGCATCAGTATGGCAGCGGCAGTGCTGAGACGGCTTATCTTGGGCTCCGCAACGCGGGTGACGGGTCTTTCCACTGGGCGGTCTCTTCCATCCCTTCCGGCGTGACGGTTGTCCCCTCATCCGGAACCGCCTTTTATACCTCCACCGCTCTCCTCACCGTGACCGTATCCACCACCGGCTATGAAACCGGCACTTATTCGCTGGGGAATGTGATTATTACAGGGACGAGCGGTGGGAGTCCCGTGCAAGGAAGCCCTGCCAGCATCCCTGTGACTTTATACGTGGGACAGGTGCATCGTTTATATCTTCCCATCATCCTGCGTTCGGCACGATGAAGATTCTCCATATTGTTCAGCGTTACTGGCCAGCCAGGGGAGGGGCAGAGACCCATCTCCACGAGATTTCCGCTCGCCTGGTCGCCGACGGCCATGCGGTCACGGTGGCCACCACCGATGCGCTGGATTTTGAACTCTTCTGGGATCCTTCTCGCCGCCGCATTCCGGAGCCGGAGGGCTGGCGCGATGGGGTGCGGATTCTCCGCTTCCCGGTTCGTCATCTCCCGTTCCCCCAACTGGCCTATCCGGCCTGGCGACGCTTGCTCTGGACTTTCTCTCACTTGCGTCCCGTTCCCGTTGGTCTGCTTCAGCGGCTTTCTCGCTACACCCCCTGGGTCCCCGATCTCTGGCGCTGGCTGGAGCAGACGGACGAGCCCTTTGATCTGGTGGCCGGGATGACGATTTGCTTTGAACCGCTGATGGAGGCAGGGTTGCGCTTCGCCCGTCGGCGAGGGATCCCCTTCGTCGCCTATCCGTTGACCCACCTGGGGGCCGGGCCTCGCCCCGGCGCCGATGCCCTCAGCCGCTTCTACACGATGCGCCATCAGGTCGCGCTGGTCCGGGCCAGCGATGCAGTAGTGGCCCAGACCCCCACGGAGCGAGCGTTCTACATCCGGCAGGGAGTTCCACCGGAGCGGATCCTCGTAGTAGGACCAGGGGTAAACCCGGAGAAGGTCCTGGGCGGGGATGGGACGCGCTTCCGTGCCCGGCACGGCGTTCAGGGGATCCTTGTCGTTTCTATCTCTAATTTATCGTATGATAAAGGGACCTTTCATCTGGTAGAGGCCATCCGGCGTCTTCGCCGGCAGGGCTGTGAGGTGAGCCTGGCCCTGGCAGGGGCTTGCCTTCAGCCTTTCCGTCGATATTGGGAGCGGCTTCCCCTGGAGGCCCGTCAGGGCATCTATGTGCTGGGCCCAATCGGCGAGGAGGAAAAACGAGATCTGCTGGCCGCCTGCGATATTTTCGCGATGCCTTCCCGCACCGATTCCTTCGGCATCGTATACCTGGAAGCCTGGCTCTACCGGAAGCCCGTCATCGGGGCTCGGACCTGGGGAGTTACCGATGTGATTCAGCATGGGGAGGATGGTCTGCTGGTTCCTTTTGGGGATGTGGGCGCGCTGGCCGAAGCCATCGCCATGCTTGCCAGCCAGCCCGAGATGCGAGAGGTAATGGGCCGGCGGGGGGAGCAGAAGGCGCGCGCGTGGCACACCTGGGAGCGCAAATATCCCATGATCCGTGACCTCTACCTGCACCTGGCGGGAAAGCAGTAATGCGTGTTCTCCATGTCGTTCATCAATATCCTCCGGACAGGATTGGGGGCGCCGAACTCTACACCCAGGCGATATCCCGGGCCCTGGCCCGACGCGGGCATGCTGTGGCCGTCTTCTACCGTCGGGATGCCCCTGGTCGGGGCCTGCAGCACCGCATGGAGGATGGGGTGCGCATCTATGCGGTCTGGGATGGAGAGGCCGGGCCGGCCCGGCGGTTCCTCTACACTTTCCGCAATCCATGGATTCACCGGGCGCTCACCCAGGCGGTGGATGAATTCCACCCCGACGTGGTCCATATCCAGCATCTGATGGGACTCCCGGTTTCGTTGATGGATGCTATCCGGCAGCGCTCCATACCTTTCATTGTTACTCTGCACGATTACTGGTGGCTCTGCCCCAATGCTCAACTATTGACCAACTACAGCGGCGAGGTCTGCGAAGGGCCCCGCGATTGGAACTGCGCCCGCTGTATGCTGGCCCGGGCCGGAGTCCCCGAGCTGTGGCCGGCCATCCCCTTTCTGGCTGGTCTATCGGCTTGGCGCAACCGCGTGCTCCGCGCTGTGCTGGAGGAAGCCTCTGTCCTGATCGCCCCCACCGAATTTGTGCGCCGCTGGCATGTGGCTCATGGCGTGCCCGAGGAGAAGATCATCGTATTGCCTCATGGATTGGAGAAACCGGTTCTTTCTGCTACACCATCACGCCCTGCTGACGGCACAATTCGTTTCGCCTACATCGGCGGCCTTTCGTGGCAGAAGGGCGTGCATATGCTGGTAGAGGCCTTCTCTGGGATATGCGGGAAGGCAGAGCTATGGATCGCTGGAGACGAGTCCTTTGACCCTGCCTATGTCTCCCGTCTGCGGGCGCTGGCTACTCCCAACGTTCGCTTTTTGGGCCGGCTGGACCGGATAGGGGTTTGGCAGGCCCTGATGCAGGTGGATGTGGTGGTCGTTCCCTCCCTGTGGTATGAGGCCTACTCTTTCCTCGTCTCTGAGGCCTTCGCGGCCGGCCTGCCGGTGCTGGCTTCCCGCCTGGGGGCCTTGGCCGATCGGGTCCGCGATGGTGTGGATGGCCTGCTTCTGCCTCCGGGCGATATCATGGCTTGGCGCGCCGCGATGCAGCGCCTGCTAGATGAACCGGATCTCCTCCCTCGCCTGCGTGCCGGCGTCCGGCCACCGATGACGATGGAGGAGCACGTGGATCGGCTGGAGACGCTCTACGCTCAGGTCATTCTTCGGCACTCCTGCTTGGAGTGAGGAGGGTTGCTCACATCCCGGAGCGCCGCCCCGGATCCCCTCGCATGGTTGCCCCCCTGGTTCCGCCCTGGCAGGTGCCCCGGCGTTGGGCCTTCCCATGAAGGGCGGATCGCCGTGGGGTGAAGCCTATCGTCTGCGGCTCGGCTGGTATGTGGATTGGACTGTCACCCCCAACGCTCCACAGCCTTACGGGATTGAGTATATTCCTATCGTTCGGCTTAAGCAGTGGAAGGTCAAGGACGGGGTCCCGATGCGTTGTTGCGCAGGTCCGGGATGTGAATATCTGAAGGTAAACGGACAGTATACCTATACGGTGTCTCCCTCTCTGGAGATCCTGCGTCAGGTGGCGCAGGAGCGGCCGGGTTTGCTCTGGGTGATCGGGAACGAGATCGAGCGGGTGGACTGGGAGACTAGCGACGGGGGATGCGCGGGGCAGGATGAGATGCTCCCGGAAGTATATGCCGAGGCTTACCATGAGATCCGGGAGGCTATCCGAGCGATCGATCCCACTGCTCGCTTCGCCATCGGCGGTGTAGTCCAATTTACCCCTCTTCGACGACAGTATTTGCAACGCGTGTGGGACGCTTATCGTGCAAAGTATGGTCGGGACATGCCTGTCGATGTCTGGAATGTCCATGTTTTTATTCTACAAGAGAAGAAAGGGGAGTGGGGTGCTGATATACCAGCTGGAATAGAATCAGAACAAGGAATATTATACACGATTGAAGATAATAAAAGATTCGAATTGGGATGGCAACAACTTCTTTCGATGCGTCAATGGATGAAAGAAATAGGTCAACAAAATAAACCTTTAATCATCACAGAATATGGTGTCAATATGCCGCCTCATTACAGCGGATTTTCTTATGAAGAGGTTAAAACTTCCTTCATGTACCCATCTTTTGATCAGTTTTTAAATTATAAAGACTGTAATTTGGGTTATGGAGCGGACGAATGTCGATTGATTCAGCGGTGGAACTGGTATAGCTTGGATGATGATAGTGGCCGGTTTGAGGATGGAGAATATCATCAATTTTATAATGGTAACCTTCTTTACTCCGGCTTGGGCGGACAACCCCAGGGAATCTCGCCACTGGGGATATATTGGCGGGAATATGTGCGAGGTCTTTCTTCGGAAGGAGGGCGGCCGAGCTGGTGGCTTGGCCCGTGAGTGAATGTGGCATCCCCACGGCTCGCATCGCATCCACAAGGCCGCGGTTTAGTGATAGGCGGCGGTTAAGGTGAGAAGGGAGATGGCATTGAGCAGGCCCATGTAGGCGATCCAAGTTATGCTTAGAATCCGTCGATGCGTTCGAGGAAGCCGGGATAGCCCCCAGGTGCCTAAAATCGCCCATGGGACAAGAGCGGGAAATAGAAAGCGTCCCTGAGGCTGGAATTGGGAGAGATTATAGCGAAGCACGCCGATCCAGGCCAGCACCTCGCCCAGGGCCAGCAGGATCAGGACGCGACGGAGAGGGGCGGATTCGGGCTTCCGCCGGAGCGTAAGAGCTTGTCCAAGTGTGAGCGCCGCTCCGATCGCCCATAGCCCCAAGGCGGTGGGAATCCATCCCTGCGGAAGGGCTACGTTCGCCCATCCGAAGCGCGCAAAGAAGAGCTCGATGAGCATAGCGGGGACGGGACGCCAGTAGTCCCAAGTGAGCGCCCGAGGGTGGATGCGCAGCTCCAGGGCGGTATGATGCAATGCCGCCCGGGCTTCGGGATACAGCCCATAATACAAGCCGACAAACATAAGGCTGGGTAGCGTTAAGCGAATTGTGTTCCGGATTCGCTCCTCGGATGAGGGGACAGGGAGAATCCAGACAGCAAGGATGGCGACAGGGAATACATATAGAAAAGCCAATTTGGACAACAAACCAAGACCTGCGGTGATTCCTAAGATAAAGATTTGTCGCCGGGCAGCTTGAGGTTCAGCGATATACTGTAGGCGAGCGCTGAAGAGGAAGAGAAGTGCGGCAAGCGCATTGGTTGTAGTGTCGTTGCGAATAGACGAGCTGATAAAGATGAATTGTGGAAGTAAGGAGATTAAAGAACCTGGAAGAAATGAGCTCTCTTTCATATCTAACAAGCAAGCGGTCTCCAAGGCGGCCCAGATCACCAGAATCCCCATCAGGGCGGCTCCCCATCTTAGAATAAGGAACCCCCACATGTTTTTCCAAGTGTTAATGAGCCCTAGGGCGGGGTGAACGAACATGTTAAGATGTTCAAACGGAGAGACGCAGAACAGAGGATTCAATGGTGGGATCTCGGCAGGAAGACGATGAGGAGCCAGCCAAGCGATCAATGCATATAATCCTGATATAGGAAAATAGCCGATAGCCGGATGATACCACTCATAATTAGATGAAATAAAATTATAGTCCTCGCAGAATTTGCCTTTTCTTATAATTTTTGGATTTTCCGGCGGTCGTTTTCGCCTCGCTAAGTCCGCTACATAGCGGTAGTGAGCAGGCTCATCTGGGGTTTCCCATGGGGGCACCAGGATGGCGTAGGCAATCGCCAAGCTCATATAGACAATTATCACGCGGATCTTGCCCATTTTATCTCTTATTTTGAATATTTTATGATATTCGAATCAGCTAAACACCAAGTTAATCCACTTTTCTGGATAAAAATCCCCCACCGAATCCCTTCTCTGGCCCTTCGATGCGCCGATGCCGGCAAAACCGCCTCATCCACCCATCATCGGTCACAACAACTGCTCGCGGTCCGATGTCAGCGGTGATACGATTGGCGATCCGCCCGAAGACTCCGTCCGTTCCTGGCTTCGATCGTAGGGCCGGCCGCAACAGTGGCGGAAATACCAGGCATCATACCAGGCTTCCGGGGATGAAGGCACCCCCCCTCGTTTTGCAGATTTTCCCCAACTATAGAAAATGAGTCTGTAGGGATTGTCAAGTCCAGAGGGGCAGCTGCTGGCCTGTCGAAGGATTGCGCATTTGCCGCAGAATCGCTGAGCGGCGTGGGTGGCGGATCTCTTTTGGCTGCGAGGGGGGTGAGCTCTTCTCCATCATCGAGGGGGTTGCTCACATCCTGGAGTGCCGTTCTGGACTCGCGGGATGGCTGATCCCTGGTGGCTGTCTCGGTGAGTGGACTTTCTACTGAGGGATGACGGGATCTGCAGGTTTGAGTAGAATCGATCCGGGAGGGGATTCTGTCCGGGGCCGTTGAAAGCGCGGACCGGACACACTTCGCGTGTGATCCGGGTCGATGAAAGTCAGAAATGACTGGTCATCTGCTTCGCCTTTTCAAGTGAGGAACAGGAAGGTGGCAATGAGGCTATCCGCAGAGCAGGGGAGATAGAAGGTCTTCCACTTCGTTCCGATCTCCGGTGTGGCAAGCTGGTGCTCTCGTTTCTGCCTGGAGGCGCTTGGATCCCGTCACGGGCCAGGAGGAATGTTGGGAAATTGAAGAGTTGACGAGGTGATTCGATGGGGCTATTTGCCTTTAGGGTTCAGGGAAACCCTTTGAGAAACCTGTGGATAGGCTTTGGATTCAACCGGAAGAGATCCGTGTTTATCGCATTGGGGACAGCGGTTCTCCTTTTAACCGGATGTTCCGACTTTGTGGACCATGATCAAGCAATTGTCTCCCCCGATCTATCGGTCATTCTGGAACCCGGACATTGGGTTGGCCAAACCTTTGTCGCTCGACATGGAGGGCTGAGTGGGATGGAGTTCTGGCTGGAAGCGCAGCCGGGGAGCGCGGGTGTCCTCCGCCTCCACCTCCGGTCTGACCCTCAGTCTTCCATCGACCTGGCTGTAGCAGAGCTCTCACTGGATCAGATCGCAACCCCCGGCTTTTATCGCTTCTCCTTCCCATCGGACCATCGCTCCCATGGTGTTTATCGTTATGCTGTCCTGGAGCTAGACGGTGCGGGTGCGGTGCGAGTGGGGGCTGCCCCGGGCGATGCCTACATAGACGGCGCGGCCTATCGGGACCACGAACCATTGGATGTCCAGTTGGCCTTCCGGTTGGTCTACAACCCTTGGGGGATGATACTGGAACTGGGACGTGCGGCTTTGGGAGGAATAGGGCTGCTGACGGTAGCGGCAGTTCTCTATCTGATCCCGGGATGCGCGTTGCTGACATGGCTCTGGCGGGGTGACCCGCTTCCTTGGCCTGTCTGGATGGCTCTGGCGGCTGGCCTCAGTTTGGCCCTCTATCCTCTGCTCTTCCTCTGGACAGATCTGGTCGGCTTGCATTTGGGGCCCCTGTATGCGTGGGGGCCGGTGGTTCTGGGGCTGGCCGCGTTGGCTTGGCGCTACCGGCGCTGGCGACCTCGCCAGGGCTGGGAGGCGCTGCGGGCCTGGGCTTGCTCCGATGCCCTCTGGCCCGACCTGGCCATGGTAATCATCCTGGCCTTGGTCTTCGGCGTGCGGTTCCTGGTGGTGCGCACGCTGGACGCCCCGATGTGGGGGGATTCCTACCAGCACGCGGTCATCGCTCAGTTGCTGGTGGACAACGGCGGCTTGTTTGATTCGTGGGAGCCGTATGCTGAACTACAGACTTTTACTTATCATTTTGGTTTTCACAGTGCGGTCGCAGTCTTTCACTGGTTGACTGGGATGCCCGTATATCGGGCAACGTTATGGGTTGGGCAGATTCTCAACGGGCTGGCAGTATTGGCTCTCTATCCTTTGAGCATGAAAATTAGTGGCAACCGTTGGGCAGGTTCGGTGAGTGTGCTTATAGCTGGCCTGCTCTTGCCTATGCCGATGTTCTATGTGAACTGGGGACGCTACACTCAACTCGCAGGGCAGGTTATTTTACCAACTGTGGTGCTTATTACCTGGGAGTTTATTGAAAATTCTAATAAATCATGGGCATTGGCAGGATTGGGATGGCTGGCTATAGGGGGGCTCGCTTTGACTCATTATCGCGTGCTTATATTCTATGTGATTTTTGTTGCTGCTTGTCTTGTGCTCAATCTGCGGAAGGGAACCTGGATACAAGTACTTTCAAGAGTGAGCACATTGGGGATTGGAGCCGGACTCCTGTTTCTGCCGTGGTTTCTGCACATCTTTGCCGGGACTATTACTCAAAATTTTGTGAAACAGCTCACAACTCTTCCCACTCACCTGTCTGACTTCGCCCGCCAATACAATGCCATTGGAGACCTCACCCGCTTTATGGCCCCTTTGGGGTGGCTGCTTTTAGTCATAGCGATTGGTTCTGGACTATGGCAACGGCGACGTGGGGTTCTCCTTGTGTCCATCTGGTGGTTTTTGCTATTGGTTGCCACTAATCCAGATTGGCTCTACTTACCAGGTAGTGGGTCTATCAGTAACTTTGCCTTATTTATAGCTGTCTATATCCCGGCTGGAGCACTGATTGGGGATATGATTGGACAGTGGATAGCACACCGGAGTAGCCATTTCTGGAAGTTATCATTGACCATACTGGTAATTGCATTTGGCCTATGGGGTGCTTTAAAGCGTTTAGGCGACTTGAACATCAATGCTCATGCCCTAATAACACGCCCAGACATCCGGGCAATGGCTTGGATTCGGGAAAACACGCCTAAAAGCGCCAAATTTCTGATAAACTCTTTCTTTGCCTATGGAGGAAGCGTAGTAGTAGGTTCTGATGGAGGTTGGTGGCTCCCGCTGCTGGCCGGCCGAGCAAACACCGTGCCACCTTTGAACTATGGTGTTGAAAAAGGTCCGAGACCGGATTACCGGATATGGGTAAATGAATTGACAGCCCAGGTTCAGCAGTTCGGTATAGATTCTTCCGAAGTTTTGAAGCTGCTAAAAGATCGCGCTGTCACTCACATATACATAGGTCAACAGGGAGGCGCGGTCAACTACAAAGGGCCAAAGACATTGGACCCCAACGTGCTTTTGAAGAGTAGCCATTATCGCTTGATTTACCACCAAGATCGAGTGTGGATATTTGAGATAACACAATAATGGTAGCGACCGACCTAAAACTTTCTATGGCGATGCTGTTCAAATCGCCAAAGGGACTGCACGAGAACCAAGAGAACGATGCGGGCCTGCCGGCCCTACCGGAGGCGGAAGGGCTGACCGACCTGGCCTTCTCAGCGGCGAACCGGGCCTACCTGGCCCGCAACCGGCGGGGCTGGACCGCCCGCTTCCGGGTGACCGACGATGCGCTGGTCTATCAACCAGAGTGGATAGACAACGCCTATTTTCAGTCTCTATACACCGGCGAATCCCTGGGCACGAACGCCCGACTCTCTTTTGAGTGGCTGCTCCTTCAGCTGACCTTCAGGCAGGAGATAGGACAGGGCCTTGGACGATGGCCCTGAACCGGTCCAGGGCCAGCCGGATGAGCCTCAAAAATTGCCTGAGCCTCAGCCGGAGCCGGTGCTTGAGGAGGATAAAAAGCCCCGAGTAGGCCTGGTGCTTTTTTCCCCGGTAGACCTCGTCTCGGATGGTCTCCCCGATGAGCAGGCCCACCACATAAGCCAAAAGCATAAAAGCAATCCACTTCTCCAGGTTTTCTAATTTCGTATTTGTTTAGCGTCTCTGGATAGGGTATCATAGGAGGGCCATGACCACCCAGTCCACCTGTCCGAATTGCCAACAGCTTCTGGCCGAATTGGAACGGCTCCGGGCGCAGTGGGAGGAGGCGCGGAAGCGGATCGCCGCCCTGGAAGCCGAGGTGCGGCGGGGTCGGCGTTCGGCGGCGCCCTTTTCCCGGGATAAGCCCAAGCCCGATCCGAAGCCACCGGGCCGTCGTCCGGGGCGGGAGTCGGCCGCCCGAGGAGGCCATCCAGGAGACGGTGGAAGTCCCGCTGGAGGCGTGTCCGGCGTGTGGGGGACCCCTGGAGGACCGGGCCACCCATGAGCAGGTGCAGGTGGACATCCCGGAGGTGCGGCCGGTCATCCCGCGGTTTCGGACGGAGAGGGGCTACTGTCGTCGATGTCGGAAGCGGGTGCGGTCGCGCCATCCCCGGCCGGTGTCGTCGGCGACGGGGGCGGCGGGGGGCGAGGGCGCTGGCGGCGGACCTGAAGCATCGGCGGGGGATTCCCTACCGGAAGGTGGCGGAGCTGTTCCGGGTAGCCTGGGGTCTGGAGGTGACGGCCTCGGGCCTGGGCCAGGCCGATGAACGGCTGGCGGAGAAGGCGGAGCCGGTCTACCCGGAGTTGGTGGAGGCCCTCCGGGACTCGGTGGCGGTGCACGCCGATGAGACGGGGTGGCGGGTCGGGGGGCAGGGGGCCGGGTTGTGGGTTTTGACCGGCCCGGGGGGGACCGTCTACACCATCGATGGGCGCCGGTCCCATGAAGTGGGGGTGGGGGTCCTGGGGCCGGGGTTTTCGGGCGTGGGGGTAACGGACTGTTTCCGGGCTTAGGACCATCGGGGGGAGCAGGTCCTGCGGGAGTTGGGGCGGCTTCAGGGGGAGAAGAAGCGGGGGCGGGGCTTTTGCGGGAGGCCCTGGCCTGGAGGGCGGAGAAGGGGAGGCTGGAGCCTGCGGAGTTTGAGGCCCGACTCCAGGAGTGGGAAGCGAAGCTGTCTGCCCGGATGGCCGAGAAGCGACGGTTCACGGATGGGGACCATGCGCGTTTGGCCCGGCGACTGCGTAAGCAACGGCGGCATCTCCTGCGGTTCCTCCGCGTCGAGCCACCGGGCGGAGCGGGCCCTCCGACCGGCGGTCCTGGTCCGCCCCAAGACCCCTCGAGGGGCCCGAATCCATGCGGTGTGGGCCAGCCTGCTGCAAACCCTGAGGCAACCGGGCCGAGAGACGCTGGCCTACCGGATATCGGTCCGGACGGCCCCGGCCCGGCTTCCTCCCCTGTTCCCTCCCCCGCTGTGGGACACCTCATAACCCCCAGACGCTAAACAAGTACCTAATTTCTTAGACATCCCCTTCTCCAGCCCCAGAAGACCCTTAAGATCCCGAAAGCTTGGCTCCATCTTCATCCGACTCCGGTAAATCTCCAGGGCCTTCTCCGGCTCCAGGTTGGAAAAAACCCCCACCGGCTCCTCCAGCCCCGGGGCCCAGTCGCCCGCCAGGTTGCCCTTTACTTTGCCCAAATCGATGACATTCCGCCGGAGCACCTTTTGACCCGGCCGGATGAATCACGCTACCCGTCGCCCCTCTTCGTCCGGGATCGTCGGCCGATGGGCCCCATTCCGCCGGATCCCATCCTGGATCCCCGAGGCCGCCAAAGCTTCGAAAAGCCCCAGATCGCTGAACTCCCGGTCGAAAACCAGCGGCTGGCCACCCAGAAGATCTTTCACCTGTCGGAACAGCCGCGGATGCTCCAGATTGCGGGAGTGGAGATCCCGGTGGATCGTCTTTTCCGAGTCGCAAACAAAGGCAAAGGGAATCGTCCGACCCGCATCGGGCGGACCCAGCACCAAAAGCCAGAAGCCCAGGGTCTGGCCGTCGGAAAGCCGGCCCCCATCGCCGGTCCGCCGGGCATAGGGCCTTTCCACCTCGGTCCCATCCCCAATGTAGAAAGGCGCCTCTTCATCCAGAAGACGCAAAAGGGCTTGTTTCGGATCAGCCTCCTTCAAAAATCGCTGGATCGCCTTGTAATTTGCATCGGGACTTGTCCCACGCATGGCCTGAGCCAGGTCCGAAATCCGCAAAGAACCCGCTTCCAGGATCGCCTGGACCAACCGGGCGGCCTTCTGGGCGTGCTCGTCCCGCTCCAAGATCTCGGCCATGACTCCTACCTCCCCCGAAGAGGATTCCGCCCAATTCTACCACCCCCTGTCCGAACTTCTCTCCGAAGGTCAGTCCTTCAGGCCTTGCCAGATGGGGACCTTTGCGGTATAATTATCCTGGATGGAATCTGGCCGGGATCGCCTATCTGAGTGAACTATCTGGCGACCTCCGGTACGTCTGGCTGGCCGGTCGGGCGGTGGAGGCGCTGGAGCAAATGGATGGGTATCTCTTTGCCCAGCCAGGAGTGGAGGAACCGGCCTCGCTGGGGGGCCGCTCTTCCACTGAGGGTTCGTGCCTGCTGTATAGCGACTCGGGCTTGCCCAACCAGAAGGGTCCGCTGGCATCGGACAAAATTGTCTTCCGGGACGGCTGGAGCCCGGACGTGGCGTATCTTTTGGTTAACCTGCGTTTCACCGGCTGGCACCGCTACAAGGCGACGGGCACGGTGACGCTGGTCTATTAGGGTGAGGCCCTGGCCGCTGATGTGCTGGACAGCCGGCCGTTCTTCTGGCTGCCGATGGGCCGGAGTCTGTTCCAGAACAAGCGCATCCCGCGGGAGAACCTGAACGGTCTGGTTGTGGATGAGGCTTGGGGGCCTGCTGGGGCTAGAGGAATGGTCACTTGGCACTTGGTCGGTGGAGCAGAGGCAGGGGTGCATCGCTTCCATCTGGGTGAAAGCAGCGGTTCGGTAGAGGTCCTCTTGCTCCCTTTAGGTGGTGATAGTCAGGTAAAGGTTCTGGGATGCACTACTGACTTGTCCGGTCTGAATGTGGCGCATCTGTGCATGTAGCAGTGGTATTTCTGGCTGGGCCGTGGGTGGGGGTAGTCACCTCCTAAGGTATTGGTGATGCAGGAAGGTCAAGCATTCCTCGCTCCGATGCCGGTCGTGGACCCGGACCTCGGTGAGGGCCTTGGCGTGTCGGGCTGCCACCTGCCGCCACCGCCGGATGGTCCCCACCTGGTGGCCGGTGATCGCTTCAGCGGCGCTCCGGCTCCCCCGGCGCATCCCCACCCGCAGGGGGCGCGCCGCTTCCGTCGGGGTGGCGCGCCAGCGATCCATCGCCGTGCCCAGGGTGGGGCCGAAGGAGCGTCCGCCGTTCCGGCACACCCAACGGGGCCGTCCGCCCTGGCTGCTGTTCTGGATCCCGTGGGTGGCCCCACGGCGAGGGCAGGGAAGGTTCTGGGGATGGGGCTTTCGATTCATCGGGCCCACCTCCGTCGGAATCTGGTCCCGATGATACCACCGAGCACTACTCAAGGGAGCGACTACCTGGGTGGGGGCGGAAGTGAAGAACGGCAGTAGCGGGTTGGAATTGAGACAGACTGATAACTCAATCACATTTTTGTCCATACCATCGTGGTGAACTTCCTGGAGGTGACTTGCGAGTTTGTTATTTTGGGACATACCAGGCCAACTATACTCGCAATCGAAAGATGATAGAAGGGCTGCGGCGCAACGGGGTAGAGGTCATTGAGTGCCACGAGCCCTTATGGTTTGGTACTGATGATCGAGTGCAAGCTGCCAGCGGGGGGTGGATACGTCCCTCTTTTTGGTTGCGAATTATGAAAGTTTATTGCCGTCTTCTGCGTAAGTATTGGAGTGTTGGCGTTTACGATGTAATGGTGCTCGGTTATCCGGGGCAGTTGGATGTCCCTTTAGCCAGAGTGCTGACTTGGTTAAATAGAAAGCCCCTTGTATTGGATGTGCTGATGTCTATTTACCTCATTGCTCAAGAACGAGGACTCACTGCACATAATCCATGCACCAGCTGGCTGATTTATGGCTTGGAGAAGATATCCTGTCTGTTGCCAGATTTGTTAATTCTGGATACAGAGGACTATGTGGCATGGTTTCAGAAAAAATATAAAGTCGATTCCTCTCGGTTCCGTTTAATACCTCTCGGAGCAGACGACAGGGTGTTCCAGCCGGCATCTATCGAGAGGGATGATGGTCTATTTCGAGTCCTCTATTATGGTTCTTTCATTCCTAATCATGGAATAAAATATATTATTGAAGCGGCAAGAATCTTATGCAACGAAACTGACATCTACTTTGAATTAATTGGTGATGGTCCAGAAAAGGCAGCGGCAGTAGCCCTGGCACGTCAATATAATCTCACCAATGTGACCTTTGATGATTGGATGGATCAGGAGGAACTGGTAAGTCGGGCTGCTAGAGCTGATGTAATCCTCGGTAGTTTCGGCACCACACCACAATCTCTTATGACAGTACAGAATAAAATCTATGAAGGGCTGGCAATGGGAAAACCTGTTATCACGGGCGATTCTCCAGCTGTGCGGCGGGTGTTGATTCATGGTGAGCATGTTTATCTGTGCGAAAGGGAGAATCCTTTAGCCTTAGCAGAGGCCATACGTACGTTAAAAAGGGACCAAAAGTTGCGCCAATACATCTCTCAAAAAGGACATCATTTATACCTTGAAAGGTTCACACCACGCGTGCTTGGCTTTCAATTCAAGTGTTATTTAGAAGATTTGTTGTCATCACAGAAAAGAGAGTTTGCCTAACAGCTCTTGTACTTTCTTTAAGATTTGGCCTCCAATTTTTACAATTTGGTCGTGATATTCTTTGGAATGATGGGGCATGCATCGTTCTGGTTGCACTTTCCTCAACTATCCAGGGCACTATAGAAGCAGTTCGCTCACATGCAATGGCGATGCTCTTAGATTATCTCATAATTCGTCTTGTCACTAAGATAAGTCTTAATGAATTTGTTTTGCGCTTACCAGCGTCCATTTCCGATGTGGGCGTAATTTTGGGGTTGGTATTCGATTTCTGATGAGTCTTGCTATTGTTTTTGTGGCTCTTGTCCCTGGTTATGTATGCTTCGAAGCTCATCAAAGGTTTAATCATCCGCTTTTATGAGGTGGGGTTTCGGTTTGGAAAGTGATTGCTCTTGGTTTGGGTTGGCTTGAGTTATCTTTTATATTAACGCTAAGCTTGAGGCAGATCTGGTAAGTGACAGGTTTTGGACTTTTTCTGGCTGGGACGATTATCTGCCTAAAACAACTAGGACTTACGCAGTTGGCAGGAAGGGAGCCCCACATATGGCGAGTGATCGCCCAAAACGCCCCATATATGGCGGTGGGAATGACTCAGTTGGGCCCCAACTGCGTAACTCCTAGACGAGTTCGTCATCATAGATGGAAGGTCTCATGATTTGGAAGGACGGGCAAATACTTCCTTTTAATCTTTCAGAGGGGGACAAAGTGATCGCAGACCAGGCGTACCCATGCGACGAATGGGAGGAAGAGATGAGAAGGGAAGGGATAGGGTGGGAACCTATCCGGCGGAGGGGAAGTCGAAGGGATCCAGGGGAAGAAATGGAGGCTTGGAAGAGGAGAGCCAAGAAGGTATTGGAAATGCTTAGGCTTTACTTGGGCAAAAGGGTTCAAGCGGTGACATCGAGAGGGTTTTTGCTGAAGATCAGGATGGCGATGATCAGTTACAATTTGCACCGTATCTTTTGTCCTGTCTTTTAAAGTAGCAATTTGGGTTATAAATAATAAATTTTGACCAATATGTGTATTTTGATCATTTAATAGGAGAATGCTAGTTCCATGCTCATGAATTCTACGAATTTGCCTTTGGTTTATGTGATAGTACTTTCTTGGAATAACTGTTCGGAGACAATAAATTGTTTGGATTCTGTGAATAAATTAAGCTATCCTAATAAGCGCATTTTATTAGTGGACAACGGTTCTCAAGATGGGACGCCTCAGACCGTCGCCGCAATCTTCCCTAATATTGAAATAATTGTTAACGATGAGAATCTTGGCTTCGCAGCAGGCTGTAATGTGGGACTGCGGTATGCGCTGGAAAATGGAGCTGAGTTTGTTTTTCTCCTGAACAATGATACTGAGGTGTCTTCTGATGCACTTGATCATTTGATCGCAGCGATGGGACCTGGTATAGGTATGGCTGCTCCGAAGATTTATTATGCACATGCTTCACAACCTATTATCTGGTCAATAGGTGGTAAGTGTCATCCTGTGACTCTTGAGAAAATAGGTGATGCTCGTGGTCAGATAGACAGAGGGCAGTGGAACCAAGTTTTAGAACGTGACTATTTAGTCGGATGTGCGGTGTTAATTTCCCGCAAGTTGTTAGAAACTGTTGGTCTGTTTGACGAAAGTTTCTTTATGTACTATGAGGACTCAGATCTATCATTACGAGCAAGGCGCCAAGGATTCAAGCTACTATTCGTTCCCAATGCTCATGTTTGGCATAAAGTGGCTCTAAGTAGCGGAGGGAGTGATACCCCAAACGAACGATACTGGATGGCTCGCAGCAGTATTTTATTCTTTTACAAACATGTGAAAGGACTCCGTTGGCTGGTCATAGTGCCTTACCGGGTTGGGAGTGCTATCAAGACGTTAATTCGACTACTCTGGCGGAAACGATGGGATGCTGCCCTCGCTTATTGCCGGGGATTGCGAGATGGGTTGATCGATGTATGGCGGAGGGTTTCCCAATGCACTTCTTGATGATAGTCCACAACGTGGTTGGTAAAGGCACTTACTGGCGTGCTCTACATTTGGCAAGAGCATTGGCCAAAAGAGAGCATGAAATCACTATTGTGGCTACTTCTCGGGACCATCATTTCAGAACTAGGATTTCCTTTGATAGTCAAACCGGTGTAAGAATTATAGAGTCTCCGGATTTATTTAAAGGCCCCTTACGATCAGGATGGGATTTGTGGAATTCATTATCACGCATTATACAAACTTATAGACTCAAGGTTGACCTAGTACATGCTTTTGAGTCTAGACCGGTGGTCATTCTGCCTGCACTCTTCTGGCAGCGCTGGCAAAGGGTGCCCTTGGTTATGGATTGGAGTGATTGGTTCGGACGTGGGGGGGCAGTGGAAGAGCGTCCTAATCAACTACTACGTGCCTTTCTAAGGCCTGTGGAAACTTTCTTTGAAGAATATTTCCGAGCTTGGGCTGATGGAACGACAGTAATTAACAGTTTTTTGTATCAAAGAGCTGTTAATTTGAGGATTGACCCTAATTATATTCTTCTTTTGCCTAACGGCTGTAACATTGATGAGATTTTCCCTGTGTCCCAATTGGAGGCGCGAAAAACATTGGGATGGCCAGAAGATATTTATATTTTGGGATATATTGGCACTATTTTCCGAGCTGATGCAGAACTTATGGCACAATCATTTGAAATATTGCATCGTATGGAGCCAAGGTCTCGTTTATTAATAATCGGATATTGTAATATTGCTGTAGAAACTATGGTGAAAGCCTCTGGAGTTGTTTGGCGGACCGGATGGGTTGATTATCGAGATCTTAACCTTTATTTAGGAGCTTGTGATGTGTGTTGGTTGCCGATGAGAAATAGTGGAGCAAACTGGGGACGTTCACCCCTTAAACTCAACGATTATATGGCAGCTGGACGTCCTGTTGTGATCACTAATGTGGGTGATGTGGCCAAATTGGTAGCAAAGGGGAACTTTGGTCTGGTTGTCGATGACAATCCAGAGGACCTGGCTAAAGCAGTTTTCCGGCTATTAAAAGATCCAAGTTTGTGCAAGGAGATGGGCAGAAGGGCTCGATACTTGGCTGAATCTGAATTTGCATGGGACTTTATTGCTGCTAAGCTTCTACTCTTTTACAACAAAGTCAGGAGGCGCTATGGATTTAACACGTAAACGAATTATGGTCACTGGTGGCGCGGGTTTTCTGGGACAGTATGTAGTTCAGGAATTGCGCGCGAGGGGATGTTCGGACATTTTTATCCCTCGCAGCGCCCAGTATGACCTCCGAACACCAGATGGTGTAAAACGTGCCTTCGATGACTCAAAGGCAGAAGTGGTTTTCCACTTAGCTGCTGTTGTTGGAGGCATTGGGGCTAATCGTGCTCGTCCTGGCACCTTTTTCTATGACAATTTAATAATGGGGATTCTGCTAATGGAGGAGGCGCGAAAGAGGGGAGTAGAAAAGTTTATAACGGTTGGTACTGTTTGCTCTTACCCCAAATTTACTCCTATTCCTTTCCGGGAGGAGGATTTGTGGAATGGCTACCCCGAGGAAACTAACGCTCCTTATGGTCTGGCAAAAAAAATGCTGTTGGTGCAAGGTCAAGCATATAGAGCTCAATATGGTTTTAATGCCATTTACTTGATACCGACAAACTTGTATGGTCCTGGAGATAAATTTGATTTAGAAACATCCCATGTCATCCCTGCTCTTATCCGTAAGTGTGTTGATGCTAAAGAAGCAGGAGCTGATGAAATCGTTGTGTGGGGAGATGGGTCTCCTACAAGAGAGTTTCTATATGTTGCTGATGCCGCTGAGGGAATCGTGCTGGCCGCTGAACGATATGATGGTGAGGAGCCGGTAAACCTGGGCTCTGGTTTTGAGATTAGTATTAAGGAGCTAGTAGAGATAATCAAAGAGTTAACTGGCTTCAAAGGACGAGTTCGATGGGATACTAGTAAACCTAATGGACAGCCAAGGCGTAGGCTAGATACTTCAAAAGCGGAAAGGTTGTTTGGCTTCCGTGCCAAGACAGATTTCAAGGAAGGTCTACAGAGAACGATCGATTGGTATTTGTCATTAAGAAAAGGAGGTAATAAAAGGGATGAAAAGTAATAAAAAATTCATAGTTAATAGTCGCAAGGCTCTGAACGTGATCAGCTTTTGTGAATTCATACGCATGGGAAGTTTCCAATGGCGCGGACAGAGATCACTTGCAAAGATGGCCTTTTTCCTACTTTTTGGAACACCTGACGTTCATACTCGTTTAAGATCTGCTTACGTGTTGAATAAAATCGAAAGCTTAGATATACCATTTGGGGCTAAAGTATTAGAAGGAGGGTTTGGACGGGGAATTGTGCTCTTGGGGTTGGCAAAACGTCATCCAGATTGGCATTTGGTAGGGTTCGAGTTGGATCCCATTATGGCCGAAAGTGCCCGCAGGATAATTGAACGAGATAAGAAGATAACTAATGTTGTAATTGTAGAAGATTCGATAGAGAACTTGGAGGCCAATAATTCTTATGATTTGATAATTCTTGTAGATGTCTTGGAACACATAAAAGACGATGTAAAATTAGTAAAGCGCCTGATATGCGCCCTCAAATCGGGAGGGTATTTAGTGCTTCATGTTCCTAAACCGCGTCAGGAGCAATGGCGGTTCCTACCTGCATTTCGGTTCCATGATGTGCTGGATATAGTCCGTAGCAAAGGCGCTCATCGACAAGTAAGAATATCCGGTCATGTGCGCGAAGGATATAGATATAAGGATTTATGTGAATTAGCAGATATAGCAGAGGCAAGTATTGTAGACATTGAAGAAACAATAGGGGTCTGGGGAGAAATCTCTTTTGAATTGAATCAGCTGTTTTGGAAGTATCCGATCTTGCGCTATCTCTGGGCGCTCCTTACTTATCCTATTACTGTGACGATTGGGTATTTAGAGATTCTCAGTAAGCCATCTTCAGGCAATTCTTTATTAATAGTATTTCAAAAAATATAGCAAGAGGCAGACTTTAAGACTAAGAAGTAGTGGTAAAATAGATGGTGAAGCACAACACATCATCGGACGTGAGTGCTCTGATTGAAGAAGCAACCCTCTACTGCCGCGCCCGATGCCAGCGCCCGAACATCGTCTGCAACGGATACAATGACTTCAAAAGTCCCAAATATCGCTGCCAGGACTGCGGCGCCCGTTGGATCTTGAAACCAAAGGGCGCTACACGGGAGAACAAAAATAGCTTATCTTACGAATTTACCTGGAAAGAGCTTGCGTAAGGTCGATTCAACACCTTTTCAGCGTCTCCTGCTCTACTCTGATGGCTTGGATTAAAAAAGTTCAGAGTTTGCCTGCGTTGAGCGAGACTCCGGCGGCGGCATATCCGGATGATGGATTGGGGTCGGATGAGATGGGGAGTTTTGTTTGCTTTATCACTGAATTCTTGACCACTACCCGACTAAGTCAGTAAATTCCAATAATAGAGCCTGAAATATGTCCGTGAATATTCAATTAGAAGTAGTTAATTGCGATTTATGTGGCTCCAATAATTCAATAATCTTTTATACTTTAGAAGATACATTATATCATATACCTGGTAAATTTACCTTCCATCTCTGTGAAGGTTGTGGCTTGATTTATCTTAATCCTCGTCCTTCTTCAAAATCTATAGAATTTTTATATCCTCCTGCTTACTATAATTCATTTCTTTTGCCAATCAATCGAGAGGATATCCCTATTATGCGTTGGATGCGCCAGCGCAAGATAGCTAAACGGCGTCGTCTTATAGAACATTATAGCGGTCTTAAAAGAGGCGTCTTGTTGGATGTGGGTTGTTCAACGGGTCTTTTCTTAAATGAGATGTCAAGAGCGGGCTGGGAAGTAAGGGGAGTAGAGCCTGTTAAGTTTGTAGCTGATTTCGCTCGTCAACACTTTGGCCTCAATGTCTTTAATGGCTTCTTGGAAGAAGCCCCATTTATCCCAGAATCATTTGATGTGATAACTTTTTGGGATGTTTTAGAACATACATTCTCGCCTAAAAGTACTTTGACAAGGGCGTCTGTTCTTTTGCGCAGTAACGGTTTGTTGGCTATAAGTATACCTAACTGGGATAGCTTGGAGCGAAGACTCTTCGGCCCTTATTGGCAAGGTCTAGATCCTCCAAGGCACTTCTTTGTCTTTACACGCAAGACGCTTATCGATTTGCTTGACCACACAGGCTTTCACATTGTGGACTGGAGATGTGAAGTGTCTGGATACTTTTCTTTTGTCCTTAGTCTAGAAAGAATGATAGGGTCTAAAAATCGGCATCTCGCGCATATTTTGAGAGAGTTAGTTAACATACCAGGCATGCGTTTACCGTTTGAACCCATGTTCATGTTGCTCAACTGGCTGAAGAAAGGTTCTACCATTTTTGTATTTGCGAGGAAGAAATGAACTTTAGGTTCCGCTTGACAAGAAAAAGTGGCGAAAGATCACCTCTGATCATCCCTGAATGGTTTAGAAGGCGGATTGAACCAGACACTTTTGCAATTTACGACTTTGTTAAAGAAGCTTCCCGGTCAATTGCCCCGGGTTCTTGGGTGTTGGATGCTGGGGCTGGTCAAGGGCGGTTTAAGCCAGACTTTGTGCATACACGTTATGTGGGCGTTGATCTTGCTGTTGGTGACCCTTCTTGGGACTATAGTAATCTTGATGCTATTTGTGACTTAAGGAACTTACCATTTCCTTCAGAGGTGTTTAATGCTATATTGTGTATCCAAGTGTTAGAGCACATCCAGGATCCTTTGGAAGTTCTGAGGGAATTTAAGCGTGTTCTTCAGCCAAATGGGTTATTGTTTCTTTCAGTACCTCAGAGTTGGCCAAAACATCAAAAGCCTTTTGATTTTTATCGTTATACATCGTTCGGATTGCACTATTTATTAGAAAAAGCGGGTTTTAACGTTTGTTCTATAAGGCCAATCGGGGGATATTTCTGGCTTCTTTCTTTTCAACTGCAAAACATTGATTATTGGATTTTCTCAAGGAATAACAAAAAACGACCACTTAATTGGCCCATCAGAGCTCTTCTAGTGTTGCTTTTTCAGATCATATTTCCAATTATTTTATACTATTTAGACAAATTAGATCAAATTAGAGATGAAACTATAGGATATCTTTGTGTTGCGAACAAGCCCTCATAGGCATTGAGCTCATCGTCCAGAAACCTCCTTGTCCAGGTGGGGTTGATGGAGTAGGAGTTACGCAGTTGGCCGTGTCTTCCTTTCCGTGCCATCATGATAGCCGGTCGAACCCCACTCCGGCCCGGGGAGGCCAGGCCGATGAATCCACCCCCGCTGGACCAGCCCGATGCCCGGAAGATGGATCGGATGACGGATCCTTGGAGCGGCCAGCATCCGCGGGTGGTCCAGGGGATGGCGCTTTGGACCTTGCTCTGGACGGAGGGGAAGGCCCTCCTTCCCTGGGACTTTCGGGTGGAGGACCAACCCCAGGGCAGGAAGACCCCAAACGAGCCCTTTCAAGCGATGCGGCGGAAAGCCCGGGAGCGGGGTTTTACACCCGAGTATGTGCTGATGGATAGTTGGTATGCGTCTTTGAAGAATCTGAAACTCATTGCCTCGGTAGTCACCCCCTAAGGTATTGGTGATGTGGGAAGGTCAAGCATTCCTCCCAGGTCCAGATGGGGTCGGTCCACCCGATGGCCATAGCCGGCGTCCGCGGCCGACCCCGCCCCTCCGGCAGGCCCTCCCCCGCTTCCCGCAAGGCCCGATGCGGCCGCAGCCCGTTAGGCTCAAACCCACAGAGGATCACCCGCGCATCCCAGGTCTCTACCGTCTTCGCAAAGGCGTGGGTCTTACGCCTCAGCGCGTTCAACCGATCGCGCAGCACGCCGTTCCATCGTTCCTCATGCACCGGATCGGGACCATCCACCGCCTCTTCCAGAACCGGACGCACTTCCACGCGCACCATCCGGCCCCGATGACGGCGCTGGACGGCCTGAATCCACCCCACCCCGGGCGTGGGCGCCCGGGGCGGACGCCCCCGCTTTCCCGTCGGTTGCGCGTCCCGGTCGATGCGGCCAACCGCCCGACGATCGACGGGCCGACCATCGTGGATCCCAACCACTCCTCTCTGGCCCTGTGTGCGCTGGCGGGTCTGCGCCACCACGCCCGCCGAGGCGGCCGGATCTCCAGCCTCTGGACACTTTTTTGAACTCATCTCAAAACTCCGGTGTCCGGTTGGAGTATACTCTGTCTCTGGACAACCTGCCTGGGAGGGGAAGGCCGATGGGGTTTCAGGAGCTAACCGATGAGCAGTGGGCTTTCATTGCGCCCTTCCTGCCGCCCAGGGCCAAAACCGGAAGACCTCGGGCGGATGACCGCAAGGTCCTCAACGGGATCCTGTATGTGCTGGTTACAGGCTGCCGGTGGTGCGATATGCCCCGCCCATATGGCGCCTATCAGACTGCCTGGCGGCGGTTTCGGGAACTTCAGGAAAAGGGGGTCTGGCACCAGATCCTGCAAGCCCTTCTGGACTGGGGGTATACGCTGGGGAAGGTGAAGGTGGAGGCGGTGGCGGTTGATTCCACGCTGGTGGAGGCGAAAAAAGGGGGGAAGGTGTAGGAGTAGATGGGCATAAGAAGCGAAAAGGGACGAAAGTGCACGTTTTGGTGAATGAAGATGGGCTTCCCTTGAGTGTGGTGGTGGGGCCTGGGAATGAGCACGATCGTCGTCGGTTGGAGGAGGTGCTGGGGGGCTTGCGGGTGAAGAAGAGCGGGAGGGGGCGGGCGCGGACGCGGCCGAAGGTGATATATGCGGATGCGGCCTATGATGCGAAGGCGATTCGGGAGGGGTTGCGGCGGCGGGGGAAGGGAACCCGAGGGGGAAAGCGGGCGTTCCGGCGTCGGAAGGCCGATCGGAAGGCTCGAAGCAGCGTGGAGCGGTTCTTCGGATGGCGGAAAGGGGGGTTCCGAAGGCTGACGGTTCGGCACGAAAGGCGGCTTGCCACCTTCCTGGCCTTCGTCCTCCTCGCCGGCTTCCTCATCGCCTGGAGAATTTTGAGATGAGTTCTTTGACAAACGACCGGAAGGCATCCACCTCGACCTCGCTCCGATGCCGGTCGTGGACCCGGACCTCGGTGAGGGCCTCGGCGTGTCGGGCCGCCGCCCGCCGCCACCACCGGATGGTCCCCACCGGGTGGCCGGTGATCGCTTCAGCGGCGCTCAGGCTCCCCCGGCGCATCCCCACCAGCAGGGTGCGTGCCACTTCCGTCGGGGCGGCGCGCCAGCGATCCATCGGCGTGCCCAGGGTGGGGCCGAAGGAGTGTCCGCCGTTTCGGCACACCCAACGGGGCTGTCCGCCCTGGCTGCCGTTCTGGATCCCGTAGGTGGCCCCACGGCGAGGGCAGGGAGGGTTCTGGGGATGGGGCTTTCGATTCATCGGGCCCACCTCCGTCGGAATCTGGCCCCGATGATACCACCGAGCACGACTCAGGGGAGCAACTACCGAACCCTTAGCTCCAAGGGGGTTCATCTGGATGTTTCAGACGATCTGCTGAGACAGGGACGCGGCATATGAGGCGACAAATGACCTGGAGAGGACCAGTATGTCCTCCACCCAACTGCGTAACCCTTTTGGATTATTGGTTAGACAAGTATTTTGGGAGCATGTAACCCCTATAGATTATTGATTAGACGAGCATTTAAGGCTATAATTTAAGCGACTATTTAGCATATTTAAGAAAGGAGGTGGTTATAGGTAAACAGGCGGAAAAGTCATCAACTTAATCATAAACATCTTTACTTAAACTCAAAAACAGGAGGTTAAAAATGAAAAGGTTGACGATATGGATCCCTATCCTGATTGCAGCACTAGCAATCAATGTGGCGTCGGCTCAAGGCACTTTGCCTGGCAGTGGCTGGTGGACGGGCGAGCAGGTGCAAAATGTGGGTACTGCAACAGCTCGAGTAGCGATTACAATCTATGATAAGAACACATCAAACACTTGGCGGGCAGACAGGGAGATTGCTCCTGGTGCTTCTTATACATTCACCCCCTTCGACCCAGAGTTGAGTAGCTCGGCTACTCAAGGATCGGCTATCGTGAGTGCTGATCAGCCAATTAGGGCTATTGTGAACGTAACAAATATAAAAGCTGGCTCGCTTGGACAGGATGGAGGTAAAGCGGCGGCTCAGTATCAGGGGTTTGATGCTTCCGCTACAGCTAACACGCTCCTTTTCCCGTTGGTCAAGGGAGATTACTACGGTCATACTACCAGTTTCTATGTCCAAAATGCTGGTAATGCAGCAGCAACAGCTCAAGCTGTCTTTAAGATGCGCACGGGTGCTGTTTATACTTATACAACTCCCTCCATCGGACCTGGCCAAATGGTTGTCTTTAGCATCTACGATGCAGGATATACCCCTCCCACTAATCAAGACGGACGGGTCGGTAGTCTGATTGTTACATCTGCTCAACCCCTGGCTGGTGTTTCACTGGAGCATAAAACTGTTGAGAATCCAGCGACACTTTTACAAGGTACTCGGGGCTTTACTCCCGCAGATTATGATAGCAAAGCATATGCCCCGGTGATCAAACATCAATGGTATGGCCGTTTTACTGGTATTCAGGTGCAAAATCCTAACACAATTGATATAACTGTTACCGTAACTTATAAAGGAACGGATGGCGCTTGTAGGGGAAGCACCTATACGGAGAGTCATGCTGTTCCTGCTGGTGGAGCATACACTTTTGTGCAGTTTGCTGGTTATACACCTTTACCCTCCCCCTGCTTGGCCTCGGCGACCATTGAGGGAACAGGGAATTTCGTAGCACTTGTCAATGAGGGGGCGCTATCTGGATATCCACCTGCTGGTATTACCTATTCGGCAATTCCTAATAAAGTCGCCACTACCAAAGTGAGTGCTCCACTCTTTAAGGATAATTACTATAAGAATACGAGTGGTCTACAGATCCAGAATGTGGGTACAGTCCGGGCCACAAATGTTGTAGCCACCTTTAATTGCACTACTCGAGGCGGTTCATCCTTTGTAGCTGTTTCAAAACCACAAACAATTGAGCCTGGTGCTGCATATTTGTTCTTTAGGCCTTCTACTAGGCCCGACGTGTTTACAACCAGTAATCCATTTGTAAGCGATCAGGCAAATTGTGCTGTGACGGTCACTAGCGATCAACCTATTGTAGCAATTGTTAACGAAATGGGCTGGGGAATATCAATGGATGATAATAACTATGAGGGTTTCAATCTAACACCATAAAATTCTAGCATATCAATCAAAACAGGGCCACCCATGCGGGGGTGGCCCTGTTTTTGGAGGCAAACGCAATGTGTTCCAAAGTGGGCTTGATTTTGCTGGTGATCGTAGTATCTTTAACTTGTTGCCGTCCAAGACAGATTCCTTCTATCAGCCCTTCAGTCAGTGCTCTCCATAGCCCGTTAGTCCCTACACTATCGGCTGGCCAGGTATATGCTTTCCGATTGGATAAACCAATTCGCTCAGGGACCATGCGTGTCACCGGGGGCGGTCCTCCTGGAGTACCTATCATAATCGTGGATATCACTTTTGGAGGGCTTGTTTTAGCCACGGGCAATATAGACCAGAGCGGCCGCTTTGTCTTTGAGTTAAATCAACCGCTCGAAGCTAACCATCGCATAGGGCTGGGATTAGGCAACTTGTCAGGCACTCCTTGGGAATCTATAAAGTTTGACAGCAAGTTCTATGGTGGAGAGCCTATGAATGTTCCGCTGGTGGGGTTTTTCTTTGATACTTGTTTGGTAAGTGAGTGATACGCATTAGATGACTTTGAATACCTAGTAATGGATTGTAAAAATTGCTAATTATGCCGATGAATGAATAAAAATCGGCTGTTTCATGCTAGATTTAGAATGATTTCTGCGATGATTGATATACCTTCCAGATTTAGGGTAAAGTATACTATCATTAGTCAAAATTTGCCACTACCCACGACCTCCTGTGGTCACTCCATCGAATAGTGATATGGTAATGGTATAGGTGAAGAAGATGGCACGAAAAGCTTGTCCAGATAATTTCCCCTGTCCTCACTGTGGGGCCACCCACGTGGTAAAGAATGGCAGCAAGGGCGGGCAGCCCTGTTGGGTCTGCCGTAACTGCAAGCGCTCGTTTGGGCCCACCCTAGGCACGGCGATGTACCGCTTGCGCAACACCCCTATGGAGGTGGCATGCACGCTGCTGGTGGTGATGCGCCGGGGGAATCTGAGCGCCGCTGAAGAGGTCACGGGCCATAAGTATGAGACCATAGGGCGGTGGTTGCGTGCCGCAGCGACGCAGGCGGAACAGATCACCAATGCCTTGGTCCATGATCTCCACTTGACGGTGGTGGAGGTAGATGCCTTCTGGTCCTTTGTCAAAAAAACATGCTCCAGCTGGAGACTCGGGCAACATGCCGGCAAGGATGGGCCCACGTTGGGGATGTAGTTGGGGATGTAGATGTTGTAAAGGATGGATCGGCCCACGCGCTTCGTGATGGCTTGAGCCTTTGCCGCTTCGGAGGAGGAAGCGGCTTCCCGCGTGGTGGTCCAGACGTGGCAGCGGACAGTGGTTCAGCAGGGCGTGCCATGGGTCAGCGACGGGCGAAAGGTGTATCGCCAGAAGGTCCAACCGGGTGAATCGGGACCCGCAACGCCCGAGGAAACGGGGCCGACCTCGCTTGGTGTCTACCCCTGGGGTAGGATGGACCCAGGCCATCAAGCATCGTTGTCAAGGGAGGGTGGTGCGTATTGAGGTGTGCCAAGTGTGGGGCGAGCCGATAGCGTGTCCCTATGCGGTTCACGAAGAACGCTTGAACGGGGTGTTGCGTGACCGGCTGAATTGTTTGACACGCAAGACCCATGCCTTTGCCAAGCGGGAGCAGACGTGGGATGCCGCGGTGGTCTTGTGCTTATTCGAGGGCAATTGGCTGCGCTCGCATCCGGCGGACGCTGTTATCGAGGTAGGAGCCCGGCGATGGCGATAGGTTTGACCGACCACGTCTGGAGTTGGGAGGAATTCCTAACCTACAGACATTATCACTACCCCAAGGGAGGACTACCCAACCCTCCTAATCTGATCTATTGACCTTCGTTTTTTCAAAGCAACAATCATCACTCCAATCCGGCATATCGGAAGCAAGAAAGCAATAAGGCAGTCTCTGTTCCCATTCGTTCCAGCGAAGCGCTGACCGCTTCCCGGAGATGGTCGATCCCTTCCGGCAAGAAATTGGCCAGGTCGCCATATTTGCTATGATTCCAGACCATTTCTACCAGGTTCAGCTCCGGCGCATAAGCAGGCAACCAGACGACTTCCATCCCGTCGGGATGTTGCTCCTGGAGAAGCCGAATCGCTTTCCGATGGGCGCTGTGCCGATCCAGGACCAGGATGAATTTCTTCCTCACATGCCGATGCACCAGGCCCAGGAAGGCGATCACAGCATCAAAACGTATGTTCTGTTGATGAATCTGAAAGAACAGACGAGGCCGATGCCGCACAGGGGAAAAACAGATCCCGGCCATCCCGGAGAGCCGGTCGCGCCGATCCCCACTGGGCG
The DNA here is from genome assembly GCF_018771565.1 of Thermoflexus hugenholtzii. Classification (NCBI taxonomy): domain Bacteria; kingdom Bacillati; phylum Chloroflexota; class Thermoflexia; order Thermoflexales; family Thermoflexaceae; genus Thermoflexus; species Thermoflexus hugenholtzii. The sequence goes on from NZ_CP076326.1 coordinate 210,801, forward strand.
GCACGGGGGTCTGCCCTTTCGGCGCCCATGTCCGGCGAACCAATGGCTGCAGCCGATAGCCCCTCTCGTCTCTAAACAGGATCGGCCCGCCGTTCTCCCGGGACTTTTTTTCATAGGAGTTACGCAGTTGGGGCCCAACTGAGTCATTCCCACCGCCATATATGGGGCGTTTTGGGCGATCACTCGCCATATGTGGGGCTCCCTTCCTGCCAACTGCGTAAGTCCTATTTCATTTTCACCTCTTCCCCCTTCTGGGCGCGCCAGGTTCGGATGGCCGCTTCGTCCCGCTCCCGGGCCCGTCGCTGGGGCTTCTGGGGGCTCCATCCCATCTCCCGGAGCAGATACCAGACCCGACCCGGATGGTATGACACCCCAAACTCCCGCTGGATCCCCTGGGCGACCCGGCGAAGGGTCCACAAATCCGTGGGGAATCCGGCCGCTCGGGCCCCTCGCCGGAGAATCTCCGCCAGACGCTGTTTCTGGTCCGCCGTCAGGCGAGGGGGACGGCCGGGATGGGGTTTGGCGCGCCGCGCTTCCACCCCTTGTTCCTGGAGCGCTTTTTTCCAGCGAGAAACCGAGGCCGGGGAGACGCCGACCAGACGACTCCCTTCCCGGACTCCTTGGCCGGCCTGGAGCATCCGAACGGCGATCATCCGGCGCATTTCCAGAGCTTCTGCACTCCATTTGGGCCGCATTCTACCATCTTCCCTATCTGTGATGGGCGGGATATATTCTAAAAGATGTTACTATGGCAAGGCGAAGATCAATAAAAACGTTCCTCCAGTTTCCGCATACGATACATGACTTCTTCCAGCAGTCTCCGGTTGTCGCCGATGCGGTCGGCCAGGAGGCCAAACAGGAAGATCAGGAAGGCGAGAATGAGTGAAAGGGTGGCGACGATCAGGGATTGCAAATGGCCTCGCAGGGCGAAGCCCTCGGTGACGAAGAACCAGGCCAGCCGGGCGAAGAGGATCAGGCCGATCAGCCAGAAGGGGAGCGAAAGATAGAAAAAGGCCTTCAACGGCTCGTAGCCCGCGTAGACCCGCACCAATGTGGCCCCCTGGCGCTTGATGAAATCCCAAACCCCGTGATGCAACCGCGAGGGCCGCGGGGTGGGTCGGGCGCGCACCGGAACGTGGGCGACGGCCAGCCGCCGCTTGCCCGCCTGGATGAGGTGCTCCACCGTGTATGAGAAGTCCGTGAGCACGATGAGACGCAGCGCCGCCTCCCGGGTGTAAGCCCGGAAGCCGCTCGGCGCATCCGGAACCTCCACCCCGGAAGCCCAGCGCACGACGGCCGAACCCAGCGCGGAAAGGGCTCGCTTGGGCCATGGGAAGTGCGTGAGACGCATCACCTGCCGATCGCCTACCACGAGATCCGCCTCCCCCCGCAGGATCGGGGCGATCAGAGCGGGGATGTCCGCCGGATCATACTGGCCGTCCGCATCCAGGTTGACGATGAGATCGGCCCCCAGGCGTAACGCAGCGTCCATCCCGGTCTGGAAGGCCGCCGCCAGCCCCCGGTTGCGCCGATGCCGGATCACCACGTCTGCTCCCGCCGCCCGGGCGACCTCCCCTGTGCCATCCCGAGAGCCATCGTCCACCACAAGGACCGTCACCCGATCGATCCCCGGGATCCGACGCGGGATCTCCCGGATCACCTCGCCGATGGTCTCCGCTTCGTTATACGCCGGAATCTGAACGACGAGATGCATTCCCACCCTCCTCGATTTCCTTCTAAAGGATGATAGTCTCCCCATCGGCTCCCGCCAAGGACCGGTGGCGAGCTCCCGCTGTTCCCGCTACACTCCCCTTGATCCGAGTCCATCCATATGGAGAGGCAATGGGGAGGGAACGCGGCCTGGGGACTCTGGGGGCTTCGGTGGGGCTGCTGCTCCTGGCCGCCGTCCTTTACACGGACCACCTGGGCGGTCCTTCCCTCTGGTTCGACGAGGGGTGGTCCTGGCATCTGGCCCGGATGCCGATCCCCGCGATGTTACAGGCCACGGCGGCCGACCGTAGCCCCTTTCTCTATTACTTGCTTCTCCACTTCTGGATCCGGGCGGCGGGGGAGAGCGAGTTCGCCCTGCGCGGGCCGTCCGTGGCCTTCGGCCTCCTCGCGGCCGCCCTGGTCGCGCGCCTGACGGCTCGAGGCTGGGGACGCCCGGCCGCGGCCTTCGCGATCCTTACAATGGCCCTTTCCCCTTTCTGGCTCTATTACGTCCAGGAAGCCCGGATGTATACGATGCTGGCCACCGGCGTCCTGGCCCTCTGGGCGGCGACGGAGGCGGCGCGCCGTCGACCCTCCTCCCGCCGCTTCGCCGTCTGGACCCTCGTCGCGGCCGGGACAGCCCTCACGCATTACTACGGGTTGTTCCCCGTGGCGACGATGGCCGCGGCCCTGGGCCTGGGAAGCCGGCGGCGCCCGGAGGCCCTCCGGCGATGGGGAGGGAGCATGCTGGCCCTTCTGGCCCTGGTGGGGCCCTGGCTGGCCTTCGCCCACCAGCGGTTCCTCCAGCCTGAGGCCTTCATCCGGCCGCCGATGACGGCGGAGGGCCTGCTGCAGGAGCTGGCCCGAGGCTTCTGGGGTGGGGAGGGCATCGCCTGGCTCGCCGGGCTCCTCGCCGCGGCCGCCCTGCTCCGCCCGGATTCCTTCGTCCGCCGATGGGCGATCGGGACGCTGGGGACCTTCGGGCTGATGCTGGCGGTGCTGCTGACCCTGTTCGCCCGCTTCGCCGTCTTCCACCCGCGCTACGCGATCTTCCTCTGGGCGCTGTGGATCCCCGGGGTCGGCGGCGGGGCCGCCCGGCTGGGCGAGCTCCTCGCCGCCCGCATCCGGGGGATCCCTCCTTCCGCCCGGGGATGGCTCGGCGCGCTGGCCCTCCTTCCCCTGTGGGGGATGATGGCCGCTCCCGGGCGGACGGGGTGGGCGGATCCGGGCCGCGGCCGCGATCCGTATCGGGAGGCGGTAGCCCACGTGGCCCGGCAGATCCGGCCTGGGGAGGCCGCCCTCGCCCTGCGGGCCAACTGGGCCGTTCTCTACTACTGGGAGCGCATGAAGGTCCCTGCCCCCCTGTGGATGGGTCCGGAGTCTCCGGTATGGGACGAGGAGGCCATCCGCGCCATGCTGGAGGATGCCCGCCGCCGCTATGGCCCTGCGGATGGCCCCTGGCGTCTGTGGCTCTTCGGCTGGCAGCAGGAGGTGGTGGACCCCCTGGGGCTGTTCGACGGGCTGCTGCTGGAGAACGGCTTCGAGGTGGGGGGGCAGCCCTTCGGATCCCTGTGGGTGGCCTATTATGAGACGTGGCCGCCCTTCCACGGGTTCGCCTTCACGCCCTTGCGGGCGGATTTCGCGGGGAAGATCGAGCTGCGGGGCGTTCACCTGCGCCCGCCGCGGTGGCCGGGGGATGTGCTGGGGGTGACCCTGATGTGGGCCCGGGTGGGACCGGTGCCCCAGGCCCCCCGGGTCTTCCTCCATGTTCTGGATGCTTCCGGCCGCCTGGCCGCCCAGCGGGATGGGCCGCTGCCCAACGATCTGGTTCCCATCTCTACCTGGCCGCCGGATCACGCCTTCCCGGTCTTCACCCGGGTGATCCTGCCCCGGGGGCTCCACGGGGCCTACACCCTCCGGGTCGGGCTGTATGACCCGGCCTCCGGAGCTCGCTGGCCCGTCCGCCTCAACGGCGCCGTCGGAGATGGCGTGGAGGTGGGAAAGCTGGAGCTCCCCTAAGCCCGACGGATCTCCGCGGGGGAGGTTCTGCGGAGGAAAGACGGCTCATGCGACGGATCCCAGGCCTCGATCGGGGACGTTCGGATCCGAGTTAAAGAGCGTGCAAGCTGAAACATATATGCCGAGATCCCGAGGAACGGATGGGCACGGATGGCGGAGCGGCTTTACCTGATCCGGCACGGACGCACGGCGTGGAACGCCGAGGGGCGGATCCAGGGATGGGCGGATGTGCCGCTGGATGACGTGGGCCGGGAGCAGGCCCGGCGTCTGGCGGAGCGCCTCCGGGCGCGCCCGCCGGACCTCATCCTCTGCAGCCCGCTGTGGCGGGCCTATGAAACCGCCCGCATCCTCGCCGCCGTCTGGGAGGTCCCCATCGAGGTCGATGAGCGCTTGAAGGAGCGGGGCCAGGGGCCCTTCGAGGGACGCACCGGGGTGGAGGTCGCCGCGCTGCAACAGGCCTGGCGGGAGATGGAGCGGGATCCGACGGCGGAGATCGCGGGGGTGGAGCCCCGGGCGGCGTTCGCCGAACGGGTGTGGGCGGCGATGCAGGGGGCGATGGCGCGGCCGGAACGGACGCTGGCCGTGGTGGCCCATGGAGGGACCTTCAGCATGTTCTTCCGCCAGTGGCTGGGCCTCCCCCTGGATCGGCCCTCCCCCTTCCGGTTCGACAACGCCTCGCTCACGGAGCTGGCCCTCCACGACGGCCGCTGGATCGTGGTGACGCTGAACGATACGTGCCATCTGACCGATCTGTAGGCGCACGGCCCCTCTGTGTCCCGTGGCGGAGGGCCGTCCACGAACATGGGTGCGCCGGGGGCTTCGGAAGCCCAGCTGGTGCGTTCGGGCTGGAATTCGCAGTCGCCCCTTCCGACGTGGCCTCGTCACGCGTCCACCGGTTCTTCTTTCGGAATCGTTGCGGATGCCTCTCCTTTCACGCCCCTTCTTTCGGATTCCGGGGATCCCGGCTATGATGAATAAGCTGCGTCATCCTGACAGGGAGGTCGTTCGCGAATGCCCGGGCCGTCATGGCGCTATGGGGACCTGATCCTGGTGGCGGGCTCCGGCCATCCGCAACTGGCCGAGGAGATCGCAGACTGTCTGGGGATCCCCCTTCTCCCCCGCGAGATCATCGTCTTCCCGAACGAGAACATCTTCGTCCGCCTGCTGGCCAGCGTCCGCGGGCAGGACGTGTTCGTGATCCAGAGCACGGCCTCGCCGGTGAACTATAACCTGATGGAGCTGTTCATCCTGCTGGACACCATCAAGCGGGCCAACGCGGGCCGCATCACAGCGGTGATCCCTTACCTGGCTTACGCCCGCAGCGACAAGAAAGATCAGCCCCGGGTGCCCATCACCGCGCGCCTGGTGGCGGATTTCATCGCCGTGGCCGGGGCGGATCGCTGGGTGACCATCGACCTGCACGCCAGCCAGATCCAGGGCTTCTTCAGCATCCCCGGCGACGAGCTCACGGCCTTCCACCTGCTGAGCGATTACCTGCTGGAGAAGAACTTCTCCCCCGACGAGGCGGTGGTGGTGGCCGCCGACCTGGGGTTCGCCAAGAAGGCCCGCAACTACGCGGCCAAGCTCAATCTGCCCATCGCCTTTGTGGAGAAACGCCGCACCGGCACCCAGACGGAGGCCCTGACGGTGATCGGCGAGGTGGCCGGCCGGAAGGTGATCCTGGTGGACGACGAGGTGGACACGGCGGGCTCGGTCAGCGGCGCGGTGCGGGTCTTGAAGGAGCAGGGGGCGGCGGAGATCTACCTCTGCTTCACCCACGCCGTCCTCTCCGGCCCCGCCGTGGACCGCCTGCGGGCCTTGCCCATCCGGGAGATCATCTGCACGAACACCATCCCCATCCCACCCCATAAGCGACTCCCGAACATGACCGTCCTCTCCGTGGGGCCCATGCTGGCCGAGGTGATCCGTCGGATCCACGAGGGCCGCTCGGTCGGCCAGCTGTTCAACGAGTGAGGAGGGACGGGGATGGGGCCGGCCGGAGGGGCCTGCCGGAGCAGGGCCCTGGGATGGGTCGGGCTCATGACGTTGCTGCTGGGGATGGGGCTCCGGTTCTACCGGCTGGACGCCCAGAGCCTGTGGTATGACGAGGGAACGTCGGCCGGTCTCAGCGCCAGCCCCGTCCGGCGGATCGTGGAGGCGGCGGCCCAGGATATCCATCCGCCGCTTTATTATCTGCTCCTTCACGCCTGGGGCGCGGTCGCCGGACGTTCGGTCTTCGCCCTGCGGGCCTTCTCCGCCCTCGGCGGGGTGCTGCTGATCGCGGCGACGGGGGCCATGGCCGCGCGGCTGTTCGGCCGCCGCGCCGCCGGCCTCGCCATGCTGCTGATGGCCGCGCATCCCCTGGCCGTCTACTACGCCCAGGAGGTCCGGATGTATGCCCTCCTGGGCCTGTGGGCGGCGCTGCACTCCCTTTTCTTTCTGGCCTGGCGGGCACGGCCCCGGCCCGGGCGGGCCCTGGGCCTTCTCCTCACCGGGGCCGCCGGCCTCTACACCCACTACGTGTTCCCGGCCATCCCGGCCGCCCACGGCCTGATCATGCTCGGGGAGGCGATGGCGCGGGGCCGGTGGCATCGTCTCATCCGCTGGCTGGGGTTGCAGGCATGGATCGGGCTGGCCTTCCTGCCCTGGGCTCCCGCCGCCTTCGCTCAGCTCCGACAGTGGCCGGCACCGGCCCCGGTTCCCCTCCCCGAGGCCTTCCAGGCCATCCTGCGGGCCTTGGGCTGGGGGATCACCCTGCCGCCGGAGGTCCCTCCGCTGGTCCTCGTCATCCCCCTGGGGGGGATCGCCTTCGCCCTCGCCGGATCCGAACGTCGGGGCGGGGGCATCGGGCTGGCCCTGACGCTGGCCCCGGTGGCGCTGGTGCTGGGGCGGGGGGCCTATCGGGAGGCCAATCTCAAGTTTTTCATGGCCGCCCTCCCGGCCTTCGTGGCCCTCTGGGCCGCCGGCCTGGCGGCGATGGGGAGGCTGCGGGGGCCGGCCGGGAAGGCCGCCTTCGTCTTCGCCCTGGGGCTTGTGGCGCTCCCGATGGGCCTCAGCCTGCGGGCCCTGTATTTCGATCCCCGTTTCGCCCGGGACGATTACCGGGGCCTGGCCCAGGCCCTGGCGGCATGGGTCCGGCCCGGGGATGGGATCCTCCTCTACGCGCCCGGCCAGGTGGATGTCTTCACCTATTACTGGCCGGACGCCCCGCTGGTGTCGGCGCCCCGGGGGCGGCCGCCTGCGCCGGAGGAGATCGAGAGGACGCTGGGTCCCGCGCTGCGAGGGCGAGGCCGGCTGTTCGTGCTCTGGTATGGGGAGCGGGAGGCGGATCCGACCGGGCAGGTGGAGGCCTGGCTGGACGCCCACGCCTTCCGGGCGGAGGAACGGTGGGTGGGACGGATCCGCTTCGCCGTCTATGGGCTGGGGACGCCGGAGGAATCGCCCGCCCCTGAGGTTCGGTTCGGGGAGGCCATTGAGGTGGCGCGGTATGGGCTGACAGCCCGCCGGGCGCATCCGGGCGATGTCATCGGCCTGGCGGTGCAGTGGCGGGCCCTCAGGCCCATCCCGGTTCCCTACAAGGTGTTCGTGCACGTGCGCGGCCCCGACGGCCGACCGGTGGCGCAAACCGATCGGGAGCCGGTGGGCTGGCGGCGTCCGACCCCCACCTGGCGCCCGGGGGAGGTGATCTCGGACCGCTACGGCGTGTGGCTGCCGCCGGATCTCCCTCCCGGGCGCTACGCTCTGGTCCTGGGCTTCTACGGCCCGGACGGCCGCCGCCTTCCGGCCTTCCTCCGGGGGCAGCCGATGGGGGAGGAGTGGCCGATCGCGATCCTGGACGTCCAGCGCTAACGGCTCTGGACGCGGAGATCGGAATGGTTCCACGGCTTCCGGCGCGGGTGTAGGGCGCTTCGGTGCCCCCATCCGTCGATCCACCGGCTCCCTTCATCGAAGGCGCCCCTCCCATCTCGGGAACCGGAAAGCCTGGAAGCAGGGGATGCGGTGCTCCGGCAGCTGCTTGGGTATGATAGATAACGAACCTTAATCCTCTGCGATCTTTGAGGAGGGAGGAGATGGATCCGGAGGTCCGCAAGCGCACCCTGCGGTTGATCACCTACGGCCTGTATGTGCTCACCGCCGCGGACGGAGAGGAGATCGCGGCGGGGACCATCAACTGGCTCTCCCAGGCTTCCTTCCAGCCGCCCCTCGTGATGGTGGGGATCAAGAAAGACAGCCATCTGCACGCCCTGATCGAGCGGACGGGGAAGTTCGCGGTCAACATCCTGGGGGCCGGGCAGAAGGAGATCGCCTCGGCCTTCTTCCGTCCCACCCAGGTCGCCGAGGGGAAGCTGAACGGCTACTCCTTCGAACGGGGCCCGCGGACCGGCGCGCCCCTTCTGGTGGACCTGCCGGCCTGGTTCGAGGCCCAGGTGACCGATGCGGTGCGCCGAGGGGACCACACGGTGTTCGTCGCGGAGGTCATCGAGGCCGGCCTGCGGGATCCGGAGGCCCGGCCGCTGGTGATGTGGGACACCGGATGGTTTTACGGGGGATAATGCGCAAAGCGGTGAGTTCCGAAACCTTTTATGGCGAGGAGCAGCGACATGGCGCACACGCTGGATTTCCCCACACGGATCGAGGTGGTGCGGGCGCGGGAGATCCTGGACTCCCGGGGCAACCCGACGGTGGAGGTGGAGGTGCGGCTGGCCGACGGCACGGTGGGGTGGGCCGCCGTGCCCTCCGGGGCCAGCACCGGCGCCCACGAGGCCTGGGAGCTGCGCGATGAGGACCCCGCCCGCTATCTGGGGAAGGGGGTGCTGCGCGCGGTGGAGAACGTCAACTCCCGCATCGCGGAGGAGCTGGTGGGATGGGACGCTCTGGACCAGGCCGGCATCGATGAGGCGCTGATCAGCCTGGATGGGACGGAGAACAAGCGGGAGCTGGGGGCCAACGCCATCCTCGGCGTCAGCCTGGCCGTGGCGGTCGCCGCCGCCCGCTCCCTGGGCCTCCCCCTCTACCGCTATCTGGGCGGCGTGGAGGCGCGGGTGCTCCCGGTGCCGATGATGAACATCCTCAACGGCGGCAAGCACGCCGACGACTCCGCCGATCTCCAGGAGTTCCTGATCCTGCCGCTGGGCGCCCCCTCCTTCGCCGAGGCCCTCCGCTGGGGAGCGGAGGTCTACCATCACCTCAAGAAGGTCCTGAAGAAGCGGGGCTACAGCACCAACGTGGGCGACGAGGGGGGCTTCGCCCCCTCCCTGAAGTCCAACCAGGAGGCCATCGAGCTGATCCTGGAGGCCATCCAGGCCGCCGGCTATACGCCGGGGGAGCAGATCGCCCTGGGCCTGGACGCCGCGGCCAGCGAGCTCTTTCAGGACGGCGTCTACGTGCTGCGGAAGGAGGGGCGCACCCTGCGGGCCCCGGAGCTGGTTGAGCTCTACGCCCGCTGGGTCGAGGAGTATCCCATCCTCTCCATTGAGGATGGGATGGCGGAGGACGACTGGGAGGGCTGGCGGTTGCTGATGGAGCGGCTGGGGAGCCGGATCCAGCTGGTGGGGGACGATCTCCTGGTGACCAACGTGAGCCGCATCCGGCGGGCCATCGCCGAGCGGGCCTGCAACGCGCTGCTGTGCAAGGTGAACCAGATCGGCACCCTCACCGAGGCCATCGAGGCGGCCCGGCTGGCCCAGCGGGCCGGCTGGGGGCTGATCATCTCCCACCGCAGCGGGGAGACCGAGGACACCTTCATCGCGGACCTGGCCGTGGCGCTGAACGCCGGGCAGATCAAGACCGGGGCGCCGTGCCGCAGCGATCGCGTGGCCAAATACAACCGGCTGCTGCGCATCGAGGAGGAGCTGGGGGAGGCCGCCCGATACGCCGGCCGCTCCGCTTTCCCGGGATGGGCGTAGAAGGCCGAACGATCTCCGGTCGAGTGTGTCGGGAAGGGACGGGGACCATCCGCGAATGGGCGGGCGCGGAGGCTTCGGGGACCATGGGCTCCGACCGGGATTCGCGGACGGTCTTCCCTATAGAACGAACAGGGAGGAGCCCGGATGATCCGCGTGGTCACGGACAGCGGCGCGCACCTTCCCCCGGCCCTCTTCCAGGAGCTGGGGATCACCGTCGTCCCTCTGGTCGTGAACATGGGGGGACGGACGTATTACGAGGGGGAGGATCTGGACCTGGAGACGTTCTATGACTATCTGCGGTCCTCCCCCACCTTGCCCACCACGTCCCAGCCGCCGGTGGGCCGGTTCTACGAGGTCTACCGGCGGTTGAGCGAGGAGGGCGCCACGATCATCTCGCTGCACCTCTCCTCGGCCCTGAGCGGGACCTATGCGGCGGCCGTCGCGGCGCGGGAGATGCTGCCCGAGGCCGACATCCACGTGGTGGACACCCGGCTGATCTCGGTGCCCCAGGGGATCCTGGTGCTGGAGGCTGCCCGCATGGCCCGAGCGGGAGCGACGGCGCAGGAGATCCTGCGGCGGATGGAGTTCATGCGGGCCCGCACGGTGTTCTACTTCGTGCTGGACACCCTGGAGTATCTGGCCAAGGGCGGGCGGGTGAGCCATATCCAGGCGCTCATGGGGAACGTGCTGCAGCTCAAGCCCATCCTCAAGCTGCACGAGGGTCGGATCGAGGCCCACGAGCGGGTGCGCACCACCCAGCGGGCCCGGGCCCGGCTCCAGGAACTGATCCGGGAATACGCGCGGGGGCGGAAGGACCTGCGCATCGGGGTGATGCACACCCGTCTCCCGGAGGTGGCGGAGGCGGTCGCCCGCGCGCTGCAGGAGGAGCTGCGGCCGGCGGAGATCTTCGTCGCCGAGGCCGGCCCGGCGGTGGCCACTCATGCCGGGCCCGGCGGGCTGGGCCTGGCCTGCTACGGAGAAGAGGCGGAAGGAGGCGGAGAATGGAGGGGATGAAGTTCGGCACGCGGGTGGAGGTGGCGGAGCGGATGACCGCAGAGGAGTTCCTGGAGCTGGCCCCGGAGGATCGCAAGGCGGAGCTCATCGATGGGGTGATGATCATGGCTTCACCAGCCCTGGACATCCATGAACGGCTGTTTGGCTTCCTGTTCCGTCTGATCAGCGAATATGTGGAGGCGCATGACCTGGGAGAGGTGCGGGGATCGCGGACGCCGGTCGTTCTGGCCTCGGACCAGGTGTATGAGCCGGACATCTTGTTTGTGGCCCGGGAGCGGGCGGGTTTGATCACCGAGCGGGGGGTGATGGGGGCGCCGGACCTGGTGGTGGAGATCCTGTCCCGGGCGACGGTGGCATATGATCGGGGGCCGAAGTTACGGGCGTATGAACGAGCAGGGGTGCGGGAGGTATGGCGGATCGATCCGTATGGGCCAGCGGGGACGGAGTTTTACCGGCTGGAAGGGGGGCGGTTCGTGCCGGCCCGGGTGGAGGGCGGGGTGTTGCGGAGCGCGGCGATCCCGGGCTTTGCGTTGCGGGCCGGGTGGCTGTGGCCGGAGGGGCGGTTCATCCCCGTCCGGGAGGCCCTGGCCTGGATAGAAGCCCAGGGTGGGCCTTCCGCCGCCACCTAAGACGGAATCTTTTCGGTTTCCGAAGCAAGGGGCTCGTTCTTGATCCCGGAATGGCGTGAGGACAGCGACACGGCTGTCCGCCATCGCTCCACTGCGCTTTTCGGAAACCGGGAGACGGAGGAGCCGGCATGTCGGAGCGCAGCGCTCCAGCCCTCCAGGGGGCCGCGCGCATCGCCCGGATGCGGGAGCGGCTGAAGGCCCTCAAGGCGCTCCTTCGGGAAGCCGGCATCGCCGAGCCCGTCACGGAGGAGCGCCTCGGACATCTGCGCCGGATGCTTCCGGCGGACGCCGTGCGGTTCCTGGGCCTTCGCCGCGCCTTCGAGCTGTTCCGGCCCTACACGCCGGACCCGCCGGACCGGGAGCCGGCCTGGATGGCCGAGCCCCCGGATCCGGCCGTCCTGGAGGAGCTCCGGCAGGTGGTTTCGCCCGCCGTCCTGGCCATCGCCTGGAACGACCGGTGGGTCACCGCCGCCACGGTGGCCGAGGCCCTGGGCATCTCCCAATCGGCCGCGCGCCGGATCCTCGCGCAGCTGCCACACCGGGAGGTGCCCAATCCCCACTACCGGCAGGCCGCCCCCATGCGGCTGGTCCGGATGTCGGACGTCGCCGCGTGGGCCGAGGCGAACCGGGATCTTCTGGACGCCTGGCGGCGGCGCCGGGCCGCCCGGAAGCCGCCCCGGCCCCGCGGGGTGGTGGGCGTCTGCCTGATGCGGCTTCCGTTCCGCGTCCTCGTTGCCGCGGTGGGGTGGGACGGCCGTCTGCGCGGCTATGACGAGATCCCGCTGCGGCGGATGGAGGGTTGGAGCGGGGAGCGACAGGAGGACCATCTGTGGGACGTGGCGGCGGACGTCGTCCGGTTCGCCCGCCGGCAGCGCAGCGTCATCGCCCTGGAGGCAGGGCTGCGCAAGGCCTTCGCGCGGAAGCAGACCCGGCGGATCTACGATCTGCTCTGCTCCCGGATCCTGGAGCTGGCCCGGCAGCAGGGGATAGAGGCGATCCGGGTGCGTCCGCCCCGGACGGCGGTCGTTCGGATCCCGGCGCCCGAAACGCCGGAGGACCGGGAGCCGGAGGACTGGGAGCAGGCCTATCTGGTGGCTCTGCGGGCGATGGGGAAAGAGGCGGACTTCGAGCGCCTGCGAAGGGAGGCACAGGAGCGGCAAGCGGAGTGGGACGAGACGTGGGATGAAGAGGAGTGGTGGTAGCCACGCCGGCCCATACATTTTCCATGAATGATTCGTGTGGTGCCTTTTCTCCTTCTGGAGGAGGCCCAAGATGACAGGCGTGGGGTTTCTCGGCTTTGATCCCGGCTACGGGGCGTTGAAGATCTCTTCTTCCGAGGGCCCGCGGGTGCTGCCCTCGACGGTGTCAGTGCCGCGGGACGACCGGCTTGGGCGCCTCGATCCTCGCGCCATCCGACAGCAAGGCGAAGGCCTCCAGTCCCACGTCGATCCCCCCACGTCCTCTGACCCCTGCGCCTCCTGGGGTGTGCGTGTGCCTCTCAATCTTGACACGGCTCATGTCCTCCGGGTAAAATGAAGGATGCACGTGGGGCCGTAGCTCAGCTGGGAGAGCGCTCCTCTCGCACGGGAGAGGTCGCCGGTTCGAATCCGGTCGGCTCCACTGGTTGGAAATCGTGGGCCCGTAGCGCAGCTGGGAGCGCGCCTCAATGGCATTGAGGAGGTCACGGGTTCGAATCCCGTCGGGTCCACCTGTTCCGGGGCGCGAAAGCGCCCTAATTTTTATCCGCCGTGGGATTGTGGATCCTGCTAAAGGCGGGGAAGGGGAGTAGTAGGCCATCCTCCAGCGAGCGGCCGGCTGGTGCGAGGCCGCATGGCCCCTGAGGAGGGCCAGCGGGGCGAGGGTCCCCCGGGTCATCCCCGGATCCCGGGCGGCTCTTGCGGAAGCCCCCAAAGGCTGAACTCGCCCCGGAGCTGCCGGGGTGAACGCCTGCCCGGCGGGTAGCCCCGGCCGGGTCGCGCCCGTTACCGCGCCAGAGCGCACCGGAGGCGCAGACCCCGCGCTCCCGGTGAATCAGGGTGGGACCGCGGAGGAGCCCCCCTTCGTCCCTGACGGAGGGGGGCTCTTTCCTTAAACAGACCGGGGCTCGAAGGATCCCGAATCGTTCCGGAGGGAGCGGGATGACCGTGATGGCCCATGCGGCGGCCGGCGTGGTGGCCGCGTATGTCATCCAGCGCGCCGCCCATCAGCCCTTCCACCTGGGCGTGGCGGGTCTGGCGGCCCTGCTCAGCGGGCTGCCCGACCTGGATCTCCTGTGGGGCTGGTGGCGCCGGCGTCGGGCCGGGGGCGAAGGCCATAATCCCCACCACGCCCTCTGGACCCACACTCCATTGTTCTGGGGGATCTGGGGTCTTTGCCTGGCCTGGGCTTTCCACCTGCCGGTCGCCCTGGTGCTCGGGCTGGCCCTCGTGCATCTGCTGCTGGACAGCCTGGGGACCGACGATGGGATCATGTGGCTGTGGCCGTGGCGGCGGCGGCAGTATGCCCTCTGGCCTCGGGACCTCCACACTGCCGGGGTGCGGGGGCTGGCCTTCTATCGCCGCTATTACCGGCAGCCTCTTTTCCTTGCGCTGGAGCTCTCCTTGCTGGTGCTGGCCGGGGCCGTCGTGGCCCATGAGCTGGTCTCCATACCCTGAGCAGGAGGACCCCGATGGCGCTGAGAAGCGACTGGATCTGGTGGAACGGGCGGCTGGTCCCATGGGATCAGGCCACCGTCCACGTGACGGCGCACGCCCTCCACTACGGGACCAGCGTCTTCGAGGGGATCCGGGCGTATGAGACGCCGCAGGGGCCGGCCATCTTCCGGCTGCGGCCCCATTTGGCCCGTCTGTTCTTCTCCGCCCGGCTCCTGCGCATCGAGATCCCTTACACGGAGGAGCAGCTGGCCGAGGCGGTGGTGGAGACGGTGCGCGCCAACGGCCACGCCTCCTGCTACATCCGCCCCCTGGTCTTTCGGGGAGCGGGTGTCCTGGGGGTCGACGGCCGCTCCTGCCCGGTGGAGGTGGTGATCATCACCTTCGAGTGGGGGAAGTATCTGGGCCAGGAGGCCCTGGAGAAGGGAGTGGACGTCATCGTCTCCTCCTGGCGGCGCATGGCGCCGGACACCTTCCCGGCTCTGGGGAAGATCGGGGGCCAGTATGTGAACTCGCAGTTCGCCGCCATGGAGGCCCATGACCTGGGCTATGCCGAGGCGATCATGCTGGACGCCTACGGCTACGTGGCTGAGGGGAGCGGGGAGAACCTCTTCCTGGTGAAGGACGGGGTGATCTACACGCCACCCCTCCACAACTCGATCCTGCTCGGGGTCACCCGCGACGCCGTGCTCACCCTGGCCCGGGAGCAGGGCCTGGAGGTCCGGGAGCAACCGATCCCCCGGGAGTGGCTCTACGCCGCCGACGAAATCTTCATGACCGGGACGGCGGCGGAGATCACCCCGGTGCGATCAGTGGACCGCATTCGCATCGGTTGCGGGGAGCCGGGGCCGATCACCCGGCGGCTGCAGGAGCGCTTCTTTGCCATCGTGACCGGTCAGACGCCGGATCTTTATGGATGGCTGACGGTGGTGGATCGGAAAGGATAAAAAGGAGGTGTGGGATGGAGCGCTATGATCCTCAGGTCATCGAGCCGAAGTGGCAGCAGCGCTGGGAGGAAACCGGGATCTACCGGGCGGTCCGCGACCCGAGCCGCCCCAAGTTCTATTTCCTGACCATGTTCCCGTATCCCTCGGGCGACCTGCACATGGGCCACTGGTTCGCCATGGCCCCCAGCGACGCCGTCGCCCGCTACCTGCGCATGAAAGGCTACAACGTCCTCTTCCCCATCGGCTTCGACGCCTTCGGCCTGCCCGCGGAGAACGCCGCCATCAAGCACAACACCCACCCCAAGACCTGGACCTATGCCAACATCGAGCGGATGCGCCGGCAGCTGCGCAGCATGGGGGCCTCCTTTGACTGGACACGGGAGGTCATCACCTGCGAGCCGGAATACTACAAATGGAACCAGTGGTTCTTCATCCAGTTCTACAAGCGCGGGCTGGCCTACCGCAAACGCTCGGCGGTGGATTTCTGCCCGAAGTGCAACACCACCCTGGCCCGGGAGCAGGTGGTCTCCCAGGACGGGGAGCGGGTCTGCGAACGGTGTGGGACACCGGTGATCAAGAAGGAGCTGGAACAGTGGTTCCTGCGCATCACCGCCTACGCCGACGAACTGCTGGACCACAGCCGGCTGGACTGGCCGGAGCGGGTGTGCACGATGCAGAAGAACTGGATCGGCCGCAGCGAAGGCGCCGAGATCGTCTTCCCCACCGAGGGGGAGGATTCCATCGTGGTTTTCACCACCCGCCCGGACACCCTGTTCGGGGCCACCTTCGTCGTGCTGGCTCCGGAACATCCCCTGGTGCCGAAGCTGACCGCCCCGGAGCGCCGCGCTGAGGTGGAGGCCTACATCCATGAGGCCCAGCGCCGCACCGAGATCGAGCGGCTATCCCTGGAGCGGGAGAAGACCGGCGTCTTCATCGGGGCCTACGCCCGCCATCCGCTGACGGAGGAGCGGCTGCCCATCTGGATCTCCGACTACGTGCTGATGGAATACGGGACGGGGGCGGTGATGGGCGTGCCCGCCCACGATCAGCGGGACTTCGAGTTCGCCACGAAGTTCAACTTGCCCATCCGGGTGGTGATCGCCCCGCCCGGCTGGCAGGGGGAGCCCCTGTCGGCCGCTTACGAGGGGCCCGGGACGATGGTGAACTCCGGTCCCTTCGACGGCCTGCCCAGCGAGGAGGGCAAGAAGGCCGTGGTGGCCGAGCTGGAGCGACGCGGCCTGGGCCGCCCCGCCGTCTCCTACCGCTTGCGGGACTGGTGCATCAGCCGCCAGCGCTACTGGGGCACCCCCATCCCCATCATCTACTGCCCGAAGTGCGGCACCGTTCCCGTGCCGGAAGACCAGCTGCCGGTGCTGTTGCCGGAGACCGTCAACGTCCTGCCCACCGGCGAGTCGCCTCTGAAATACCTGGAGGAGTTCGTCCGGACGACGTGCCCGCAGTGCGGCGGCCCGGCCGAGCGGGAGACCGACACGATGGACACCTTCGTCGATTCCTCCTGGTATCAATACCGCTACCTGAGCCCGCACAAGGACGATGCGCCGTGGGATGAGGAGGAGGCCCGCTACTGGCTGCCGGTGGACCTCTACACCGGCGGCGTCGAGCACGCCACCATGCACCTGCTCTACACCCGGTTCTGGACCAAGGTCCTGCGCGATATGGGAATGGTCTGGTTCGACGAGCCGATGATCCGCCTGCGCAACCAGGGCGTCATCCTGGGAGAGGACCGGGAGAAGATGTCCAAGTCCCGGGGCAACGTGGTGGCCCCCGACGAGCTGGTGGAGCGCTACGGGGCGGACACCGTGCGGGCTTACCTGATGTTCGGCTTCCGCTGGGACGTGGGCGGCCCCTGGAGCTCCACCGGCATCGAAGGGGTCCACCGCTGGCTGAACCGGGTGTGGAACCTGGTCCTGGAGCCGGCCGCGGCCGCAGGGGAGCCCACGCCCGAACAGGTGGCCGAGCTGCGGCGCTGGACCCACCGCACCATCAAGCGGGTGAGCCAGGACCTGGAGGACTTCGAGTTCAACACCGCCATCGCTGCCCTGATGGAGTTTACCAACTACCTCCAGGAGGCGAAGGCGACCCCGGTGGCCGGCCACGAGGCCTGGCAGGAGGCCATCCGGACGTTGCTGTTGTTGCTGGCGCCCTTCACCCCGCACCTGGCGGAGGAGCTGTGGGAGCGCCTGGGCTATCCCTACAGCGTTCACCAGCAGCCGTGGCCGCAATGGGATGAAGCTCTGGCCCGGGCCGATACCATCACCCTGGTGATCCAGATCAACGGGCGGGTGCGGGACCGGGTGGAGGTGCCGGCCTCGATCACCGAGGAGGAGGCCCGGCGCATCGCCCTGGACCGGGCCAACGTCCGCCGTCATCTGGGAGACCGCCAGCCCCAGCGCATCATCTACGTGCCCGGGCGGCTGATCAACATCGTGGTGGAATGAGCCGCAGCCTGTATGCTGCCGGCGCGGCGGGGCGGGCATCCGTGCCTGCCCCGCTGATGTTTTTCTCCGGCAGCCTCGTTGGGACCTCGGGCCCGCGCCGACAGAGGAGCGGAAGCCTTTCAACCCGCAGGCCGAAATTCCTTATCGGCTACAGGACGCGACCTGCGCCTTCTCGAAGACGAAAGGTTCGGGGCTGAAGCCTCTTCTTTGGTAGGAGCGGCCTTAGCCGCGAACTTTTGCGTCATCGAGAACCAGAGATTCAGGATTGTCAGAGCGACTTCCGCCGCGACCCTTGCGCCCTCCAAGACGGAGGTTCGGGGCTGAAGCCCCTCCTGCGACACGAAAGGGGGTATCGGCGAAGGCTGACGCTCGGCGCCGCATGGGCGCAGGACGGCTTATCGGCTCAGGAGCCGGTTGAGGGCGAGGAGGAGGATCAGGACCGGGAGGTCCACGGCGAGGAGGAGGGCGAACAGGGGCGTGAGCCGCGACAGGAGATGGACGGCCACCCCGGCGAGGGCCGGGAGGAGGGAGCTGGGGCCGGCCAGCAGCAGCAGCCCCAGCAGCGCCCCGCCCGCGATCCCCACCGCCGGCCATGCCGCCCGATCGGAAGGGCTGGGCCACATCGCGTTCCCCACGGCGAAGAGCAGGTAAAGAAGCGCCCCGCCGCCCTCCCGTTGCAACAGCCCCTGGAGCGCCTGCGCGGCAGAAGCCCACAGGGCCAGCCCGGACGAAGGGGTCGAAGGCTCCGCTCCTCCCATCAGCGCGATCACGCCGATCCCGGTCAACAGCGGGGCCGCCCCGATCACACTCATCCGGAAGGGATCCCCCTCCTCCAGCTGCACCGCCCCCAGACGGATCCGACCGCCCATCCGCCGGGGCCAGAACACAAAACGATAGCGGCGGATCCCCAGGAGCAGCGCCGCGATCCAGTGGCTGAGCTCGTGGAGGAGCACGCCCGGGAACAGCAGCGCCCAATACAGCACGAGGGCGGCCTCGGGATCCCGCGCCAGGCGGTGCAGCGCGAGCTGGAGGTTCCGATGCAGAGCTCGCTGCGTGAGGTAGAGCAGCCCGGCGGTGAGGAGGAAGGCCAGGCCGGTCTCAAGGTGAGCCCTTTCAGCCATCCCGGGCCTCCTCCCGGCCCAGGGTCGCCCCGAGGAAATCCGGATGGCCGTTCAGAAAGGCCTCGATGGGCATCATCCGCTTGCCCTCCAGCTGAACCGTCCGGAGCTCCAGAACCCCCTCGCCCGTCCCCACGCCCGCCCCGCCGTTCACCGGCACCACCCGGCCGGGAGGCGCGTGGAGGTCGAGGCGGACCTGGGCCGGGCCGATCTTCAGCAGGCGGCCTTTCCAGAACGTGTAAGCGCCGGGCCAGGGCGTGAAGGCCCGGATGCGCCGTTCGATCTCCACCGCTGGGCGGCGCCAGTCGATCTCCCCATCCGCTTTGGTGATCCGCGGGCAGTAAGTGGCCTGGGACGGATCCTGGGGTTGCGGCGTGATCTCCCCCGCCAGCCAGCGTCGCAGGGTCTCCCGCATCAGGCGGGCCCCCCGCCGGGCCAGACGCTCCCCCAGGGTTTCCGCGGTGTCCTCCGGGTAAATCGGCTCCCGTTCCATCGCCAGGATCGGCCCGGCGTCCACCTCCTCGGTCATCCAGATCACGGTCACCCCGGTCTCCGAATCCCCGTGGAGGAGGGCGGCCTGGATCGGCGCAGGGCCCCGATAGCGGGGGAGGAGCGAAGCGTGAAGGTTCAGGCATCCGTAGGGGGGAAGGGCGAGCACCTCCGGGGGCAGGATCAGCCCGTAAGCCACCACCACGATGACCTCCGGCCGTAGGGCCCGCAGCTGGGCCACCGCCTCCGGGTCCCGGCGGAGGGAGCGGGGCTGGAACACCGGAAGCCCCCGTTCCTGGGCCCAGACCTTCACCGGCGGCGGGGTGGGGCGCAGGCCGCGCCCGGCGGGTTTGTCCGGCTGGGTGAACACCCCAACGATCTCGTGCTCCTCCGCCAGGGCCTCGAAGGTGGGCAGGGCAAAGGTGGGGGAGCCCATCAGCACCAGGCGCGCCATCATCCCTCCTCCAGCTCCCGCAGATAGCGCCACGTGTAGATGCCCGCCGAGTGACCGTCCCCCCAGAAGAAACGCACCGCGTAGTTGCCCACCGGCTCCAGGCCCACCAGCGTGTCATCGGGGGCAGGGCGCAGGAACAGAGGATCTTCCTGTGCGCGCTGGGCCTCCACCCGGCACAGGGCGCAGGGGCAGGCCGCCCGCAGCCGGGACCATGAGAAGGCACGTTGGAGACCATCCGGCCATTCCACGATCACCGATCGTGTCTCCGGATCAATCCGGGCCCGCGCCGGCATCGATTCCTCCCCTTCTCGAGCTCGAAGGTCATCCTTTCGGGACCTCGCTGTTCATTTTCCCCGAATCGACCGGAACCGGAAAAGCCGGGCGAGGTCCCGAGGCCCGATCTTTCGAATCGCTCGGCGGCGGGTGTTGAAGCTTCGAGGGGAAGGACGATCGATCCGCTCGAAGGCCATTCTCTCCCGGAGGGGAGGGGAGAGCGCGTCCCAAAGCGCGGGGAGATCCCAAGCACCCGCCAGCGCCCCCGCAGGTCCGCCCCCAGGGCGATCGCGAGCCAGAGCTTCCAAGACCGCCGCGGGGGTCTGGATCGCCTTCCTGGGGCCCTAAACCCAAAGGGATCGCAGGGACAAGCCTCCAAGGTTTCCGAAGCCCCTGACCCGAGGCCCCACACGGTCCTTGCAGAGTGCAATTTTGATGTTTCCGGCAAGATAAAACATTTATACGAATCATTTTAGATCAATCTACCAAAGTTATGCTGTATATTAACGTTTTATTTGGGTTGAATGCTATGTACTTTGATCCCAAAGTATGACCGAGATATTTTAATTGAGAGTTGCATGGGGTGGGAGTGAGTGGGTGTAGAATAGGGGGAAATGGGTGTGGGGAAGAGCTCGGTGAGGAGGGAATCCATGTATCCGGACAGCGAGATCCTGTTCCCGCCCCGGTGCATCCCGTTGTTGGCGGAGGTGCGGGGCAAGGCATGGAAGGCGCTGGTGCGTCGGGTGGCCCGGCTGCCGGAGGACCATCCGGACACGCTGGCCCTTTCCTTGACCGTGATCCGCCTCGCAGGCTGCTTGACCTGCGACATGGACAGCTACCGGGCGTCCCTGGGGTGCGCGACCTGCTCCCAGCGGGCCGTGGCCGGGTTCAAGGGGACGGACGAGCAGTTGATCGAGCGCTTCGAGGAGGCCCGGGAGGAGATCGAGGCCTACCTGAACCGGGGGGTGCGTCCCTCGATGAAGCGGAAGGCCTCCAAGCAGAAGGCCTCCGGACCCTCGAGCGCTCCGGCCCGGTAGTGGCGGGGGTTCGGACGCGAGTGGGGACAGGGGGAGAGGGACCTCCTCGCCGGGTAGAATGGCGAGGGATAGCCCGATCCCCGAGGTCTCCCATGGCGCAGTCTGTCCTGATGCACGGATTGAGGCCAGCCTGGTTTGAGGAGGAGCCCCCGGCGGGCTTTGGAGCTGTCGAAGGCGCTTTCGGGCGAGCGCCCGCCGGTGCGGGATGGGGAGTTCAGCGAGGGGGGCGGTTTCGATGCGGGACCGGCAGGCCCTCGTGGGCGCGGGCTGTCTTCCACCTCATCTTCTTCCCACGTGCCCCCGCTGACGTCTGAACCTCAGGGCCGGGTGCCTCAGCCCAGCTCGTCCCAGTCGATCTTCGGCAACCCGTAGAGGCCGGCTTTGAGGACCTTCAGGGAGAGCAGAGCGCACTTGATGCGGGCCGGCCCCAGGGGGATCCCCAGCATCTCCAGGATATCGTCGCGGGTCAGCCGGCGGGCCTCCTCGACGGTGGCCCCCTTGATCCGCTCGGTCAGCATGGACGCCGAGGCCTGGCTGATCGCGCATCCTTTCCCCGAAAACCGCACATCCACGATACGCCCATCCTGCACCTTCAGGTCAATCCGGATCCGATCCCCGCACAGGGGGTTGTCATCTTCGTAGGAGATGTCCGCGTCCGGCAGCACGCCGTAATTGCGCGGGTTCTCATAATGATCCAGGATGATCTCCCGGTAGAGGTCTTCCATCGCCCTCTCGCCTCAGGAAAGAGATGTCCTTCCCAACGCCTCATCCGTCATCATACCACGGTCCCGGCCGCCCTTCACGTTTGGGGCCTGAGATCCCGGCAAGGGGGGAGGCGCAGCGTCTCGCTCCGTCCATCCAGGGCGGCGATCCGATCCAGGACGGCGGCCGCGCTGTCCTCGGGAGGGGAACCCCCTTCCTCTGTGAGGAGGATGTGCACGGCCAGGCCGAAGGGATTCAGGGCGTCCCGGGCCGCATAGGCCAGCGCGAGCAGCCCGGCTTTCCCTGCCCCATAGGCAGCGTGGGGGATCTTCCCCTCCAGAATCGGCGCGGGAATCATGAAGACGAAGGCCCCGCGTCCCCGCGAGATCATCGCCGGGGCGGCGGCCTGCAACAAATTGAAAGCCCCCTTGAGGATCACGGCCACCGTGCGGTCCCATTCGTATTCCCCCATCTCCAGCAGCCCGCGGTGCGGATGGACCTCCGCGTGATGGATGACCAGGTCCAGCCGGCCCCGGCGGTCCAGGATCTCCTGGACCATGGCTCCTACGGCCACCCGATTGGCCACATCCGCGTGGAAAGGCTCCGCGGATCCCCCCGCCGTGCGGATCCGTTCGGCGGTCCGCTCCGCGGCGGCCGGGTGGATATCGTTGGCCACGATGTGGAAGCCGCGGGCAGCCAGCTCCCGGGCGAGGCGCTCCCCCCATCCGCGCCCGGCCCCGGTGATCAGCGCGACCTTCATCCTTTCCTCCTGGCGTGTGCTCATGCGTGGAATCGGAAGTGTAGAACGTCCCCGTCCTGGACCTCGTAGTCGCGCCCCTCGATGCGCCAGAGGCCTCGCTCCCGGGCGGCCTGGGGGGAGCCGGCCTCGACCAGGACGTTCCAGGGAATCACCTCGGCCCGGATGAAGCCGCGTTCCATATCGGAGTGCACCCGCCCGGCCGCTTGCTGCGCGCGGGTCCCCTTTCGGATGGCCCAGGCCCGCACCTCATGGCCGCCGGTGATGGTGAAGAACGTGATGAGACCCAGATGGGCGTAGGCGGCCCGGATCAAACGATCCAGGGCCGAACCGGAGAGCCCCAGGCTCTCCCGGTAGGCGCGGGCTTCCTCCTCGGGCCACTCGTTCAGGGCGGCCTCCAGCTCCGCGCAGACGACGAGGAAAGGGCTTCCCTCCGCCGCGGCCCGGCGGGCCAGCTCCGCCGCCCACCGGCCGTCCTCCGGCAGGTCCTCCTCGGATACGTTCAGGACGAGCAGGCGGGGCTTGTCGGTGAGCAGGAAGAGCTCCCGCAACAGCCCCGCCCAGGCCTCCCGGCCGGGCCAGGTGCGGGCAGGGCGGCCCGCCTGGAGATGGGCGGCGAGGTCCTCCAGCGCGGCCAGGGTCTCCGCGAAGGCCGAGGGATCCGCCTTGGCCGCCTTCCGGGTCTTCTCCAGGCGCCGCTGCACCGTCTCCAGGTCGGCCAGGGCCAGCTCCAGATCCAGCACCTCCAGCTCGGCTACGGGATCCACTTCCCCCAGGCCGGCCGGGACGTTCGGCGCCGCGAACCCGCGCAACACCATCAACAGGGCATCCACCTCCCGGATGTGCGCCAGGAACTGGTTCCCCAGGCCCTCCCCTCGGTGCGCGTTGCGGACCAGTCCGGCGATGTCCACGACGGTCAGGGTGGCCGGGACCACCCGCTCCGGTCGGATGATGCGGGCCAGAGCCTCCAGCCGGGGATCGGGGACAGGGACAACGCCGCGGTGCGGCTCGATGGTGGTGAAGGGATAGGGCGCTGTGGGAACCGCATGGCGGGTGAGGGCGTTGAAGAGCGTGGATTTGCCCGCGTTGGGCATTCCCACCAGACCGATCTCCATCGGTGACCTCGGCTTTTCGAAATGTCCCCGAGGAAGATTCTACCGGAAACCGGGCGTTCGGGCCTCCGGGAAGGCCGGGCATGGGTTCAGCGGCTCAGGGGCGGATCTCGATCGGAAGGGGAAGGATCACGCCGTCCGCCCCGGAGCTGTCCACGGGGATCCGGCCGCCGGGAGGTGCCCGGCGATACAGTCCCACCTTGAGCGCATAGCGACCGGGGGAGAGGGCGGCCGGAACCTGCAGGCGATAGAAGTCGCTGTAGAGCGGCCCCGGCCTCCAGCGGGGGAGGGGCAGGGAAGCGGGATGCTCGTGGTCCTCCTGAAACACCTGATGGGCCTCGGGGTGATCGGCAGGGAGGACGTGGACGTAGACGCTCAGGGGTTCGGTGATTGGCCGGAGGGCGCGGAACCAGAGGGTGAGGCCGATGTCCTCGCCCGGACGGGCTTGTGGGGATTCGACGGAAAAGGCGACCAGCTCCACCTGGCCGCCGAACCGTTGCTTCAGGCAGAGGCGGCCGGCGCCATCGCAGAACGGCTGGCGGCGGATCCATGCCCAGCGCGCGAGGGCGACCCCGTTCAGGGCAATGCCGGCGAACAGGAGCAGGATGGGGATCGCGGAGGCCCATCGGGCTGGGAGCCTGAAACCCGGCACCGGGGGAACCGGCCGGCGGAGGCCCCACAGCCCGAAGGCCAATAAGGCGGCGATCCCGAGCCGGAAGCCCCAGGCGATGGGAGATGGGATCCCCTGTGCTTCCAGGCGGTGGAGGGCCAGCGCCCCGTGGCGCCCATGCCACAGGTCGCGCCACTGGCCCAGGATGGGAGAGAGCTCCGGCCGGAACCAGACGTTGGGAGCGTAGGGCAAGCCGCGTTCGACGAACAGCTCCGTGTGGAACTTCTGGTGATCGGTGAACACGCCGGGGAGCTGGGCGAGGAACCCGAGGAGGCCCAGGGCGAGGGCGGCGCGGCGGCCGGCAGGCTGGGTCATGGCTTCCCCGGCGAGCAACAGCAGGAAGGGGAGCGTGGGGACCAGGAAGCGGGGGCCCCAGGCCCATCCGCCATCCCAGGCCCACCAGTGGCCATACATCAGAAGGTATCCGGCGAACAGCGTCCCCGCGGTGAGGATGAGGGCGCGATCCCGGCGCCAGAGGAGCCGCGCGCCGGGGAGGGCGAGGAGGACGGTGGGCGCGTAAAAGAGGAGACCCCGGCCCGGGCTGAACAGCAACCCGGCCACCCCTTCGGGCAGCGAGGCGGTGAAGCCCTCCCCCTCATAGCCGTGGCGGAGGGGATGGCCGAATCGGTAGACGTTATACCAGAGCAGCAGGGAGATGGGGAGCGCGGCGCCGAGCATCCCGTAACCGGCGAAGGCGAGGCGCTCGCGCCGGTCTCGGGCCAGAACCAGAAGGGCGAGGGCGGCGGCGGGCAGGGCAGCCGCAGCCCCCTCCCGGGTGAGGACGGCCCAGCCGATGGCCAGACCGCCCAGGGCGATCCCGGCGGGTCGGCGGGTGAAGAACAGCCGGAAGCCCAGCAGCAGGCAGAAGGTGAGCAGCGCCTCGCTGAAGAAGAGCCGGGCGTAGACGGGGGCGGGGGTGGCCAGGACGAAGATCGCGAGCGTGAGGAGGGCCGTGCGACTGTCCCAGAGCGAGCGGCCCCAGGCGTAGAGCAGGGCTCCGGCCCCGGCCATCGCCACGGCCGACAGGGCGTTCACGAACAGGCGGGTGGTGGGGGAATCCGGGCCGCCGAGGATCCGTCCGGTGAGATAGAAGGGGAGGGCTGCGAGGGGCTGGCCCAGGGAGAAGCGGACGAACCAGGAGCCATCCCATCCGGGTTGAAGGAAGCCATTTTCCACTACCCAGGAAGCATGTTCTGCTGCCCAGGAAGGGGGGAATGGATTCCGAACTGCAGCACGCCAGCGCTCGGCCATGCTGACCGTCGCCCAGTAGACCAGCTCCCCATCGATCGTTCCGGGCTCCCTTCCGGGTGTCAGGGCCAGGAAATACGCGATCAGGATCAACGTGAGGGCCCACTGCGATGGGAAGGAACCCCGATTGTTTTGCGGAGATCCCCCTTGATGCTCACGGTCCGGAGGCTTCATCGCCAGCGGCAACCTCTGTTGAGGACTCCAAGGCCCGCGCGGCCTCGAGGGCGGCCAGGGCGACTTCCAGCATGGCGTCGTCAGGCTCCCGCGTGGTCAACCGCTGAAGCCACAGGTTCGGCGCGAAGAGCCAGGACACCGGTCGCAGATGATGGTAGCGGGCGCTCAGCCACAGCAGCTCATACGAAAGACCCGCCAGGGCCGGGAGCAGGGCCAGGCGGAGCAGCAAGCGTTCGAGGACCGTTGAGGCGGGGAGGAAAGCGAACAGGACCGCGGCGACCACGATCACCGTGAGGAGAAACGCGGTGCCGCAGCGAGGATGAGCGGTGGGGAAGGGGCGGGCCCCGGCCACCGTGAGGGGCGCCCCGGCTTCCAGGGCGTGCACCACTTTGTGCTCGGCGCCGTGGTAGGCGAAGACGCGGCGGACCTCGGGATGGCGCCCAACGGCGATCAGGTAGCCGATCACCAGCCCCAGGCGGAGGACCGCCTCCGCCGCCGTCCGGACCCCTGGGGAGGCTCCCGTGGCCTGTTGGATCCCCTCCGCCAGGGAAGCCGGCAGCAGCAGGAAGATCCCCAGGGCGAGGGCCAGGGAGAACGCCATCGTGAGCAGGGCGGCCGGGCTCCGCAGGCCCTCCCGGGTTTCGATCTCCCCGGCCGCCACCGTGGCGGAGAACCAGAGGGCTTCCATCCCCCAGCGCAGGGTCTCCCAGAGGACGAAGACGCCCCGGAGGAGGGGCCAGCGGCGCCAGCCCCGCCGGAGCGGCAGCCGGGTCGTCCAGCGGACGATCTGCCCATCGGGGGCGCGGACGGCCACGGCCAGCCCCGCCGGCCCCCGGATCATCACCCCTTCCAGGACGGCCTGGCCTCCATAGAGAGCGGTGACGCGCGGTGGAGCGGAAACGCGCTCCGACATCCCTGCGCCTCACATCACGATGTGCAGCCGGGAGCCCGCCGCTGTCTTGCGGACCTCAATGCGGACCGGGAAGGCGTCCTGGAACTCCTCCAGATGGGAGATCACCAGGATCGTGGCGAACTCGTCCTTGATGGCGTTCAGGGCTTCGATCAGCCGCTCCCGGCCGGCCTGGTCCTGGGAGCCGAACCCCTCATCCACCACCAGCAGCCGCAGGGGGGTTCCGGAGCGCCGGGCGAGGATCCGGGAGAGGGCCAGGCGGATGGCGAAGTCCACCCGGAACTTCTCCCCGCCGGAGAAGTTTTCGTAGGGCCGCTCCTCCCCCTCGTCGGAGATCAGGATGTCCAGGGTCTCCCGGACGTTGCCTTCTTTGGTCTCCCGCTGGGAGCGGAAACGCACGGTGAGGCGCCCATCGGTCAGGCGGTGGAGGATACGGTTGGCCTCTTCCTCGATCTCCGGGAGGATGGCTTCGATGATCATGGCCGGGACCCCGTTCCGGCTGAAGGCGAGCTGCAGATCCCGGTAGAGACCCTTCTCCTCCTCCAGGCGGAGGATCTCCTCCTGCAGGCTTTGCCATTCCTGCTCCAGCTGATCGAGGATCTTCAGCCTCTGTTCGGCGGCGATCAGGCGATCCCGCGCTTCCCGCTCCGCCCGCCGGGCTTCCTCCAGCCGTCGCTGGGCTTCGGGCAAGGCCTTCAGGCGCTCCGCCAGCGCCTGCCCGGCCTGTTCCAGCTCCCCGATGGATCGGAGGATGCGCTCCCGGCGTTCGAGGCTGTCGTGATACAGGCTCTCCAGCCGGCGGAGGGCTTCCTCCTCCTGGGGGACGCGCTGCTCGGCCTCCTGAAGGCGTGGCCAGTCCTGAGCCTCCTCCTCCAGCGCCCGGATCCGCTGGATCAGGGCGTGGTGGGCCTCGACGTCGTAGCCCAGGTCCCGAAGCGCCTCGTCGATGCGGCGCAGTTCGGCCTGCTCCTCGGGGACGATGAGGTCCTCCTGGAGCCGTCGTTCCACTTCCCGAAGCGCCGTCTCCAGGTCCGCGAGCCGTTCCTTTTCCCGCAGGATGTCCGCCCGCTCCCCCTCGATCTGCTCCAGGCGGGAATGGAATCGGGCGAGGGCGCTCAGGGCCTGCCGGCGCTCCTCCAGGCGGGCGGCGGCCTCGGCTTGTTCCTGCTCCAGCGCCTGGAGACGGTTCTGGTTCTCCCGGTAGCGGTCGGCCCGGCGGCGTCCTTCTTCCTCCCACTCCCGGCGCAGGCGCTCTCGTTCCGCATCGGGAAGGGGGCGACGGCATGTGGGGCATTCCGCGCCGATTTGCGCGATGGCCTGGATGCGCGCTTTGAGATCCCTCATCTCTTCATGGAGGCGGCGGTTCTCGCTCTGGCGTTCGACCCGCTCGGCCTGCAGCGTCTGAAGCCGTTCCTCGAGGGCCCGGATCTCCTGCTCCAGCGCAGGCTGCCGGCTCAGGCGCTCCCGGAGGTCGGCGGCCTCGCGCTCCAGGTCCGGCAGGCGGCTCGCGCGATCCCGGGCGGCTTCGATCTCCCGCTGCAGCCGCTGGCGTTCCCCCTCCAGCTGCGCCCGGGCGACGGCGATCTGCTTCTCCAGCTCGGCGCGACGCTCTCGAAGGGCGAGCGCGGTCCGGGAGGCCTCGTCCATGCGGGCGAGCTCCTCCCGGGCGCGCTGGAGCGCGGCCCAGGCGGCCTCGATGGCCGCCCGTCGTTCGAGCAACGCGCGCCACCGGCGCAGGGATTCCTCTTGCTGGCGGATCTGTTCCTCCAGGCGAGCCAGGCTGTTTTCCACCTCCTGGCGCTGGGCCTGCAGCTCGCGGAGCCGCCCCTGGACCTCCCGGGCCCGCTCCTCATCCCGGCGCAGCTCCTCCCAGGCCTTCTCCGCCTTCTCCCGCTCTTCCTGCCGGGCCAGGTGCTCGGCTGAGGCCTTCCGGAGATCGGCTTCCCGCTGGGGGCGCTGGGCCAGCTCCTTCTCGCATTCCTGGATCCGCCAGCGCAGGGTCTCCAGCTCCTGGTCGATGCGCCGGATCTTCTCCTTCGCCCGCTCCTCCAGCTCCGTCCATCGTCTGAGCTGGAGGATCTCCGCCAGGACGTCCTTGCGCTCCGCAGGGGTTTTGGTGGTGAACTCGTCGGCGCGCCCCTGACGGATGAAGGCGGAGTTCACGAAGGTTTCGAAGTCGATCCCGAGGGTCTGGGAGATAAGCCGCTCGGTCTCCCGGAGGCCGGAGCCGGTGAGGGAGCGACGGCGGGGCGCCAGCATCTGGAAGTCCAGGGTGCTGCCTTTCCCCCGGCGGCGGGTGCGGGTCACCTGATAGAGGGCCTCCCCCAGGCGGAAGGTGAGGCTCACCCGGGCCTCTTTTTCTCCCCGATGCACCAGCAGATCCTGATCCCGGTCCAGACGGGAGGTCTTCCCCCACAGGGCCCATGTGATGGCATCCAGGAGGCTGCTCTTGCCGGCCCCGTTGGGCCCCACCAGCGCGGCCATGCGCAGGCCGTTGAAATCCAGGACCCCTTCCCGATAGCTCAGGAAGTTCTTTAACTCCAGCCGGACCAGCTCCATCGCGCTTTACCTCCGGTAGGACGGCGGAGACCTTCCACGAATCCCTATCTCCGTCCTCATCCGATTGCGATCGGCCTCTAAGACGCTGGGCGCCGGACGTCGCCTTCGCCGGCACAGGCTTTCGCGCCGATTGAAATCGGCCTCTCCGGGCGCTGCGCGCCGGGCGTCGGCCTCCGCCGACGCCTTTTTCCTTCGGTCGGCGCAGGCCGACCGTCGGCCGCAGGCCTCCCAAGGTCGAATTCATTCGACGTGCGCTGCGCCAGGCGTCGGCCTTCGCCGACGCAAAGAACACCCTTGTGGTCGGCGCAGGCCGACCGTCGGCCAAAGGCCTCTGGCGCCGATTGAAATCGGCCTCCTCAGGCGCTGGCGCGCCGAGCGTCGGCCTCCGCCGACGCAAAAGGATCTTCTCCCGGTCGGCGCAGGCCGACTGTTGGCCGCAGGCCTCCCAAGGTCGAATTCCTTCGACGTGCGCTGCGCCAAGCGTCGGCCTTCGCCGACGCAAAGAACACCCTTGTGGTCGGCGCAGGCCGACCGTCGGCCGCAGGCCTCCCAGGGTGTGTCCCAAAATCGTAGGACAACTGCTCGCAGTTGTCCTACAAAGGGGCCAGCCCGACAAAATTGGGACACACCCACCTCCCAGGGTCGAATTCATTCGACGTGCGAAGCTCACGGCTCTTCCTCACGCATCAGCTGCTCCGCCAGGCGGAGCAATCGCTCCCGTCGCCTGGGATCCGGCGGGGGATCCCGGGAGTCCAGGTAGCGGGCCAGCAGATCCAGGGGGGTCAGATGTTCCATCTCCGTCAGGCTGATGCGGGAGCGGACGCTTTCCTCCCGTTCGATGTGAAGGCTTGAGACGGAGAACGCGCCGGCCTTCTCCAGCTCCTCCCGGATCCGGGCCTCCCGCAGACGCTCCGCCTGCTCCGGCCGGATGCGCACCCGGGCCCGCACCACCGCTTCCCGGATCCGATCGGCCTGGCGGCGGATCTCGGCGATGGCGGTCATCTCCGGGTCGGCGGCC
The DNA here is from genome assembly GCF_018771565.1 of Thermoflexus hugenholtzii. Classification (NCBI taxonomy): domain Bacteria; kingdom Bacillati; phylum Chloroflexota; class Thermoflexia; order Thermoflexales; family Thermoflexaceae; genus Thermoflexus; species Thermoflexus hugenholtzii. Next base: position 240,657 of record NZ_CP076326.1, read on the forward strand.
TGGCGGAGGTCCAGGGAGAGGGTGAAGAAACGCCGGGCGGGGAGCTCGACGAAGCGCCACCGGGCATCCCCCCGGCGAACCTCCACCCAGCAAAAGCCCTTCGGTTCACCTTCCTCGCTGAAGTCCACCCGCTCCACGCTCCCGCTGTAGACGATCGGTGGAGCCCCATCGCCCACGGCCTGATGCTTATGGATGTGGCCCAGGGCCACGTAATCGATGGCCGGATGGCGGAACATGGAGGGAGGCAGGACCACGTCGTAGCCGATCATCACCTGGCGCTCGGAGCCGTAGGTCGCCCCTTCGATGGAGAAATGCCCGGCCACGATGGTCGGCAAAGCGGGATCGATCTTCGTCTCCAGGAGATGTTGGAGCACCGCGTGAAGCGTCTCCCGGAGTTGATGATCCAGCTCCTCCGGGGGGAGGTTTCTCCAGGCCTCGTCTTTCAGGAGGCGGCTGCGCACCGGGAAGGGCATGGCGATCACCTGGAGAGGGCCGCGGCGCGTGTCGATGCGATGCACATCCTCCCGGCGCCCCACGATGAGGCCTTCGCCGCCCCGGAGCAGCGGCCGGAACTCCCCGAAGACGTCCAGGGGGGTGGCCCGCTTCTCCATCCCGGGCAGGTCGTGGTTGCCCACCAGCAGGAACACCGGGAGGCCGGCCTCCAGCAGGCGCCGGAGGCGGGCGGCAAACTCCCGCAGATAGGTCGGGGAGGGATCCCGGTTTTTAAAGGCATCGCCGCAGAACAGGACCAGGTCCGCCTCGTGCTGGATGGCATAGTCCACGATGCGATCGAAGGCATGCAGGAAGTCCACCACCCGCCGGTTCAGGCCGGTCTGGGGGTCGATCTGGCCGTGGGCCTCCATGCCGATATGCAGATCGGCGAAATGAAGGACGCGAATGGGCTCGGGTGCCATAAGTGGTCCCGGAGAGCGGGAAGTTCACGGAAATTTTAACCGAAGTCACCGCTCCTCGCTTCCCGCTAAGAAGAGGAGGGGAGAGCGGCCCTCAGGGGGCGCGGGGCCGACGGGCCAGCCGGCGCCAGGCCCAGCGCAGGAGCCGGATCCCGCCCCAGGCCCCGAACAGGAGGAAAGTCCATTGGACTCCCCGGAGGAACGCACCGATGAGATCCCCGATCCCCAGGGAATCCCCTCGGGTTCGTCCGACCCCCGGGATCGGGGTAGGAGTAGGGCCGGGCGTAGGGGTGGGGGGCAGTTCGATGCGAACCGTCGGGGTGAGAACCGGGGTGCCGGTGGGCTCGGGCTCGAAGGTCGGCGCGATCTCCTCCGTGGGCGTGGGGGCGGGCATGGCGTTCGCCACCCGGTATCCGGAGAACAGGAAATCCTGGTGGCCCCCTCCTTGATCCCAGATGCGGATCAGGATCACGTAATCCCCATCCGGGAAGAGCGTGGTGTTCCAGGTGGCCAGGACCATCGGCACCTCCGCACGGACCGGCCGTCCCTGGACCAGCCAGCGCCACTCTTTGCTGAAATCGTAGGCGTCGAGGATGGCCACGTCGTATTTGGCGAAGTTGGGATGGGTGGCGATGCCCACGATGTCGACGGTGCCCCGCACCGGCTGATCCCGGGGAGGCGAGATCACCTGGGCGTTGCCCTGGGCCCAGGCGATGGCCGAGATCCGTCCCACCGCTCCCACCCCGAGGAGCAGGAGCAGAAGCCGGAGGAAGGCGCGAGGTCGGGGATCGAGACCGGACCTCATCGATGGCATCCGCATGCGGCGCAGGAGTGAGCGGAGCACCCGGCGCACCCGGCCGGGCCGGTCACGATCCTTCCGTCGCTGACCGCGGCGAACAGGGAGATCAGGCGCCCGGTGCGCAGGCTGCCACACTGAGCGCAGGGGGCGGGGTCGTCGGCGTGGGCCATCCCCCGCAGCAGCTCGAACTTCGTCCCGCAATCCTGGCAGAGGTATTCATACAGCGGCATCCTCGCGTTCCTCCCTCAGGGATGGGCGGAAGGCGCGGGTTCCTCGGCATGGGCGGCCGAGGGGTTGATGAGGCCCAGCATCCGCCCCACCCGCTCGAAGATCTCCAGGCCGCGCTCCAGCTGCTCGTCGGTGTGGGTGGCCATATACGAGGTGCGCAGGAGCTGCTTGCCGGGGGGGACGGCGGGGCCGACCACGCAGTTGACGTAGACTCCGTTCTCGAAGAGCGCCTTCCAGGCCAGGGCGGTCTTGATGTCGTCGCCGATGATGATGGGCACGATGGGGGTCTGGCTGGGCCCGATGTCGAAGCCCAGGCGGCGGAGCTCGTAGCGCATGCGGGCGCCGATCTCGTTCACCCGCCGGACCCGCTCGGGCTCCTCCAGCATGATCTCCAGGGCGGCCAGCACCGCGGCCACGTTGGGGGCGGGCAGGCTGGCGCTGAAGATCAGGGAGCGGGCGTGGTGCTGGATGTAGTGGATCACCGCCTCGTCCCCGGCGATGAACCCGCCGATGGAGGCGAAGGACTTGCTGAAGGTGCCCATGATGAGATCCACCTGATCCGTGAGCCCGAAGTGGGCGGCGGTCCCGCGCCCGTTGGGGCCGAGGACCCCCAGGGAGTGGGCGTCGTCGACCATCAGGCGTGCGCCGTGTTTGCGGCAGATCTCCACCAGCTGGGGCAGCGGGGCGATGTCCCCGCCCATGGAATACACCCCATCCACCACCACCAGCTTGCCCGCCTCGGGAGGGAGAGAAGCCAGCAGGCGCTCCAGGGCGGCCATGTCGTTGTGGGAGAAGCGCTTGGTCACCCCCATCGACATCCGGGCGCCGTCCACGATGCTGGCGTGATCCTCTTTATCCAGGATCACGTAATCCCCCCGCCCGACGAGGGCGGAGATGGTCCCCAGGTTGGTCTGATAGCCCGTGGAGAACACCAGGGCCGCTTCCTTGCCGACGAAGGCGGCCAGGCGCTCCTCCAGCTCCCGATGCAGGCGCAGGGTGCCGTTCAGGAAGCGGGAGCCGGTGCACGAGGTGCCATAGCGCTTGAGGGCCTCGATGGCCGCCTCTTTCACCTTGGGATGGGTGGTCAGACCCAGGTAGTTGTTGGAGCCGAACATCAGGATGCGGCGCCCCTGGTAGATGACCTCGGTGCCCTCGTTTTCCTCCAGGGGGATGAAATAGGGATAGAAGCCGGCGGCCATCGCTTCTTTCGCGGTGGTGAAGCTGTAGCACTTCGCGAAGATATCCATCGCCCCCTCCATCGGATTTCGAATGCGGAAAGGCAACATCGCGCCGGGCGGGTCTTCGGAGGGTGCCCCATGCTCACCCCTTCAATTGTAGAAGGAACGGCCGGCCCGTCAACCCTCCCCCGCTCGGCTTGCCCCACGTTACAATGGAAGCAAGTAAGGAAAGCGATGGACAGGCTGGAGCTCCGGGAGGAACCCATGACGCGCTGGGGTGGAGTGGCGCTGGGAGGGGATCTTCTCCTCTTCCTGATCTTCGCGGCGATGGGGCGGGCCAGCCACGGTCTGCTGCTGGAAGGGCCCCCGCTCTGGGGAGTGGTCCGAGCGGCCATCCCCTTCGCCCTCGCCTGGCTGATGCTGATCCCTCTGTTCGGCGGACATCGCCCGGATCCCTCGGCGACATTCGCCCGGGTGGGGGTTCGGACCGGGCTGGCCTGGCTGGGGGCATGGGCGTTGGGGCTGGCTCTGCGGAGCCTCCTCCTTGGGCGGCCGGCCCCGCTCGCCTTCGCCCTGATCACTCTGATCGGCAACGGCGCGTTGTTGCTCGCCTGGCGGTTGTTGCTGCACGCCGCGCTTCGACGCCGGGCGGCCCCGGAGGCCCTGCGATGAGCGAACCGGAAGCCCTCACGCGCATCCGGGAGGTCAAGCGACGGCGGGAGGCGGAGCTGCTGCGCAAGGCCAACGTGGTGGCCGTGGGCATCGGCTATCGGCAGCGGGGCGGCCGGCCGACCGGCGAGCTCTGCCTGGTCGTCTCCGTTCGCCGCAAGGTCCCGCTGGAGGAGCTGGCCCCTGAGGACCGCATCCCGCCGGAGATCGACGGGGTTCCGGTGGATGTTCAGGAGGTCGGGGCGTTGCGGGCGTTTTGATCCGGCGATGACGCTGACGGGTCTTCTGTTGCTGGTCCTGGCGGTGTTCCTCGGCGGGATCGGATGGCTCCTCCGGCGGATGGCGGGCCTGCCCGGCGGGGCCGTGGTCGCCGAGGACCTCGGCGGACGTCCCGCCCCGGTGCTGCGGGCGCCCCGTTACGGTTTGAGCGGGCGGCCCGACGTGTTGATCCGCCGCCCGGAGGGACTGATCCCGGTGGAGGTGAAATCGGGGTCCGCGCCGGCGCGGCCTTACGATTCCCACCGCCTGCAGCTGGCGGCCTATTGCCTGCTGGTGGAGGAAGCCCTGGGGGAGCGCCCGCCCTACGGGCTGATCTGCTACCGGGATCGGACCTTCCGGGTGGATTACACGGAGGCGTTGCGGGAGGAGCTGCTCGGTGTCCTGGAGGCCATGCGGCGGGATCTGGCCTGGGGGGAGGCGCATCGCTCCCACGCCATCCCGGCCCGTTGCCGGGCCTGCGGGTTCCGATCGATCTGTGAGGAGGCGCTGGAATGAGCCGCTCGCACGAGGGGGCGCTGGAGGCTCGCCTGGAGCGGGCGAAGGAGATCCTCTCCGCCCATGGGGTGGAGTTCGCTTTGCTCTTCGGCTCCTTTGCCCGGGGCACGGCGAGGCCGTGGAGCGATCTGGATGTGGCCGTGTATATTTCCGAGGACGTCCATGCTCATATGTCGGCGCTCGATTTGGGACGGCTCGCCGCGGAGCTGGAGATCGCCCTGGGCCGGAGTGTGGATCTTCTGGTTCTGAACACGGCCCTGGAGCGTCATCCCGCCCTCACGCATCGGGTGCTCGCGGAGGGCCGCCTGTTTTTCTGCAAAGACCGCGACCGGTTTGTGACCTTCCGGGCGCGGGCGATCCAGCGCTATCTGGATACGGCCTTCCTGCGCGCCATGGTTCAGCAAGCGTTTGAGGAACGTCTGCGAACTGGCCGTCTCGCCCAGGAGCCGCCCCATGAACCCCGGGAATGAGCGCCTGCTCCGTCTGGAAACGAACGTCCGCGAGCTTCGACGTTTCCGCCAGCGATACACCCTGGAGGAGATCCGGCAGGAGCCTCACCTCGAGTGGTCGTTGCGCTACGGCTTATTGGAGGCGATTCAAATTGTAATCGATATTTCTTGTCATATCGTGAGCCGTTACAATCTTGGAGTGCCTGATTCATATGCGGCATGCATGGATCTTCTTCGCCGAAACGGGTTCATTGACGAGCAAACCTACAGGGTTTTGCTCGGAATGGTGGGTTTAAGGAACATACTAGTTCATGAATATGCCGAAGTCAATATAGATTATTTGTATTCTCTCCTCGACCGGACGGATGATTTTGTGCGATTTATTCAACAAATTCGTCCTTATATTTGAGAATGCGATGCTGTCTCGAAGATGGAAGTTCGGGGCTAAAGCTCCTCCGACAGAAACCATCTTTTTGTAGGAGCGGCTTTCACTGCAACCCTTGCGTCATCGAGGACGGAGAGTTCGGGGCTGAAGCCCCTCCTACAGAAAGCGTCTTTTTGTAGGAGCGGCTTCAGCCGCGACCTTTGCGTCATCGAAAATCGGAGGTTCGGAGTGATCGGGGCGGCTTTCGCTGCGACCCTTGTGTTATCGAGGGCGGAGAGTTCGGGGCTGAAGCCCCTCCTAAAACCTATATGCTTCGCCGGTTCAGGAAACGCGCTTTGGCGGCCCAGTGGGCGGGGGCGGCCCAGAGGCGGGCGAAGCGCTCTCGCTCCGCCGCCAGGGCGGCCTCGTAGGGCATTTCCTCCCCCTCCCGCAGCAGGGCCTTGACCGCCCGCACGGCCTCCGCGTCCCATTGGAGGATCTCCTCGGCCAGCGCCCGGGCGACCGCGAGGGCCTGGCCTGCCGGAGCGATCCGTTCCACCAGGCCCAGCTGCAGCGCCTCTGAAGCCCCGATGCGTCGGGCGGTCAGGAGCAACTCCATGGCGCGGCCGAGCCCCACCCGCCGCCGCAGCCGCTGCCCGCCGCCCCATCCGGGTGGGAGGGCCCATGTGATCTGCACGAAGGCCAGGTCCGCGTCCTCCGCCATCACCCGCAGATCGCAGGCCAGGGCCACCTCCGCCCCGCCGCCCCGGGCGGGGCCGTTGATGGCCGCGATGCTGATCCAGGGCGCCGTCTCCATCCGGCGCAGCGCCTCTCCCATCAACGCCGAGAGCCGCTGGCCGTCCGCCTCGGTGCGGTAGCCGCTCAGCTCATACAGATCCGCCCCCGAAAGGAACGCCCCCTCCGCGCCGGTGAGGATCACTACCCGCAGCGTCGGATCCGCGCAGGCCTCCTCCACCGCCCGGGCGAAGGCCTCCATCGTGGCCCAATCCATCGCGTTGCGCCGATGGGGCCGATCCACCGTCCAGAGGGCCAGGCCGCCCTCGCGGGTGATCCGCAACATCCCCGACCTCCTCTCCCGCATACGTTCGGGGACCATGATAGCCTGGACCATCCGCCGGAGGGCAGATCCGATGTCTCCGGAAGACGGGCGCAAGATATAATCACGGAGGATGGATCCATCCTCTTCGCCGTGAGGTGTCCGATGAGCGATCCGCGTCTGGAGAAGTGGGCCCGGGTGCTGGTGGACTACGCCACGGCGGTGAAGCCGGGGGACAAGGTGGCCCTCCGGGGCACCCCGGCCGCCGCTCCCTTGCTCCTCACCCTCTACCGGCAGGTCCTGGAGCGAGGGGCCTATCCCCACCTGCTGGTCTCCCTCCCGGGGGCGGCCGAGATCTTCTACCGGGTGGCGGAGGATCATCAGCTCACCTTTGTCTCCCCCATCGACCGGCTGGTGATCGAGACCTTCGACGTCCTGATCAGCGTGCTCAGCGAGACCAACACCCGCTCCCTGAGCACGGTGGATCCGGCCCGTCAGGCGAAGGCCTCCGCGGCCCGTCGGGATCTCACTCGCACCTATATGGAGCGGGCCGCCCGGGGGGAGCTGCGCTGGGTCCTCACCCTCTACCCCACGGAGGCCTACGCGCAGGAGGCGGAGATGAGCCTCCAGGAGTTCGAGGACTTCGTCTACGAGGCAGGCTGGCTCAACGACGAAGATCCCGTCGCCCGCTGGCAGGAGCAGGCGGCCTTCCAGGCACGCCTGGTGGAATGGCTGAAGGGCCGCCGACGGGTCCACATCCGCGGCCCGAACGCGGACCTGGTGCTGGGGATCGAGGGGCGAACTTTCATCAGCGCCGACGGCCGCCACAACTTCCCCGACGGCGAGATCTTCACCGGCCCCGAGGAGACCGTCACCGAGGGCTGGGTCCGCTTCACCTACCCCGCCCTCTACGGCGGCCGGGAGGTCGACGGCGTGGAGCTGGTCTTCGAGGGCGGGCGGGTGGTGAAGGCCACGGCCAAAAAGAACGAGGCCTTCCTCCACCGCATGCTGGAGACCGACGAGGGCGCCCGGCGGCTGGGGGAGCTGGGCATCGGCACGAATTTCGCCATCCGCCGCTTCACCCGCAACATCCTCTTCGACGAGAAGCTCGGCGGCACCTTCCACCTCGCCCTGGGCGCCGCCTATCCCGAGACCGGAGGGACCAACCAGTCCGCCATCCACTGGGACCTGATCTGTGATCTGAAAGAAGGAGAGATCGTGGTGGATGGCGAGGTCCTCTATCGGGATGGGAAGTTCCTGATCGGGTAGCCTCCTGCTTCCGGTGGGAGGGGATGGCCGGGATGACCATCGAGATCCGCGGGATTCGGGTGGACCCCCGCTTGCTGGAGCCCCGGCCGGTGCAGCGGTGCGGCCCCGCCTACTGCCGGGGGCGCTGTTGCGCCTATGGGGTGTGGGTGCGGGTGGAGCAGCGGGATGAGATCCTCCGCCACGCCGAGCTCGTCCAGCGGGTCCTGCCGCCGGACCGCCGGGACCCGAGCCGCTGGTTCGATCCGGAGCCCGAATGGGACGACACGCCGCCTGCGGGCTACTGGGTCGGGACCACGGTCATCGAGAACCCCAACCATCCGGTCGGTCAGTCGTGCATCTTCCTGCTGGACGACGGCCGCTGCAGCCTGCAGGTGGCGGCCGTGGAGGCCGGCATGCATCCTTGGGCCCTCAAACCCTTCCACTGCGCCCTCTACCCCCTCACCTTGTGGGAGGGTCAGCTGATCCTGGATGACGAGAACGAGCTCTACGCGGAGGCCTCCTGCCAGCAGCCCGCCGAGACGGCCCGTCCGCTGTTTATGGTCTTCGATCAGGAGGTGAAGTGGGTGCTGGGGGAGGAGGGCTTTCAAACCCTTCTGGAGCTGTATCGCGCTCGCTATGGAGCCGAAGGATCTCCTGAGCCTGGAAGCGTATGACTACGAGCTGCCGCCCGACCGCATCGCCCAGGAGCCCGTCGAGCCCCGGGACGCCTCGCGGCTGATGGTGGTGGACCGGGCGACCGGGAGGATCGAGCACCGGATCTTCCGCGAGATCGTAGCGTATCTGCGGCCGGGGGATCTGCTGGTGTTCAATGACACCCGGGTGATCCCGGCCCGCCTGTTCGCGATGAAGCCTACCGGCGGTCGGGTGGAGCTCCTGCTGGTGCGGCGGGTGGCGGCGGATCGCTGGTGGGCGATGGTGCGGGGTCGGGGCGTCCGCCCGGGCCTGCGGTTGCAGCTGCTCTCCGGCAACCAGTCCATCGATCTCCACGCCGAGGTGGAGGCTGAGGGCGAAGGGCCGCTCCGCCTGCTCCGCTTCTCCGTCCCTCCGGAGAGCTGGCTGGAGCGGCTGGGCGCGATCCCTCTCCCCCCCTATATCCGGAAGCCCCTCCACGACCCGGAGCGTTATCAGACCGTCTACGCTCGGGTGCCGGGCTCCGTGGCCGCCCCGACGGCCGGGCTACACTTCACCTCCGAGCTGCTGGCCCGCTTGCGGGAGCACGGCGTCCGCTTCGCCTTCGTCACCCTCCACATCAGTCTGGATACCTTCCGCCCCATCGAGACCCCGGATGTCCGGGAGCACAAGCTGCACCGGGAGTGGTGCATCCTGTCCCCGGAGACGGCGGAGCAGATCAACCGGACCCGACTGGAGGGCGGGCGCATCGTGGCGGTGGGCACCACTGTGGTGCGGGTCCTGGAGACCGCCGCCCGTTACGGCCTGGGTTGCTCCCCGGAGGACGTCTGCCCCTGGCGGACGGTGGGGCCTTTCGAGGGGGAGACCGATCTTTACATTTATCCCGGGTTCACCTTCCGCGCCGTCGATGCCCTCATCACCAACTTCCATCTCCCTCGCTCCACGCTGCTCCTGCTGGTGGCGGCCTTCATGGGCTATGATCTCATGCGCCGGGCTTACCAGACGGCCATCGCCGAAGGCTATCGGTTCTATTCCTTCGGCGACGCCATGCTGATCCTGTGAGCGTTGCCGCCATGCGCTGGCCGCCCCTGATCCCGGCGGTGTTCCTGCGGCGTCTGAATCGCTTTGCGGTGGAGGTGCGCCTCGGCCGGCGCCGGACACGGGCCCATCTGCCCAACTCCGGCCGCCTGCACGAGCTGCTCATCCCGGGATATCCGATGTGGCTGGCCCGCCGGGAGGGCCCGCGGCGCACCCGCTACGATGTCCAGCTCGTGGCCCTCCCGGACGGCACCCTGGTCTCCGCGGACGCCCGGGTTCCCAACGTCCTGTTCCGGGAGGCCTGGGCGGAGGGGCGGCTGGCGCCTTTCCGCGGCTACATCCGTCTGATCCCCGAGCCCCCTCTGGGGGAAGGTCGGGTGGACTTCCGCCTGGAGGGTCCGGAGGGCCTGGCTTATGTGGAGGTGAAAAGCGTCACTCTGGTCGAGGGAGGGGATGGCCTCTTCCCGGATGCCCCCACGGAGCGGGGGCGGCGCCATCTCTCCGCCCTTCAGGCAGCCCGCGCGGCGGGCGCCCAGGCCTTCATCGTCTTCATTGTGCAGCGGCCGGACGCCCGGGCCTTCCGCCCCCACGACGCGGCGGACCCCGCCTTCGGGCGCATGTTGCGGGCGGCCGTGGCCGGAGGGGTGCAGGCCCTGGCTTACCGATGCGTGGTCTCCATGGAGGAGATCCGGCTGGCCGAGGCCATCCCGGTGATCCTGTGAGGAAGGCGGGTCGATCAGGGAATCCGTCCGGAGGTCTGATTCCGTGTCGACGGAGCGCGCGCATCCATCCGGCGTCCCGGATCCTGCGGGGAAGCCCTATCGGGTTCGGGGCGTCTGGCTCGATCGCTTCCGATACCGCTGGTTCGGCATGCTGGAGGTGGAGGGAGAGGACGGGCGGCTTCGTCTGCCGATGACCGGGACCATCGCCCAGTGGTTCCGCCCGGGGGAGGAGGTGTGGGTGGCCCTGGGCGCAGGGGCGGATCCCCAGGCCCTGACCTTCGATGCCTACGCCCTGTGGCGTGCGGTCGACGGGGAGTGGATCCCGGTCTGGCCCATGTATCAGGCTTCCTTCGTCCTGGAGCGCTCCTCCCCGCTTTCAACGGCGCCTCTGTATCGCTACGCCGTGCGGGCCCGGGAGGCCGGCCTGGAGTCGGACTTCGAAGCCATCGTCGATCTGGAGCAGCATCACTACGCCTCTGAGGCCGAGATCCTGGCCCGCTGGTGGTGCCCGGAGGATCGGACCTGGGCGGAGGCCAATGCCCGGCCCCAGTGCCCCCACTGCCGTCGTCCCATGCGCTTCGGCGACCTCAAGGACGCCACCCGGGCCTCCCGCTTTCTGGTGTTGACCCTGGAGGAGCGCATGCCCTATGAGCCCCTTTACATCGGATACGTGCGGATCGATCCGCCGATCCCCCTGATGCACCGCCGCCTGCCCGATGGCTCCGTCCAGCCCCATTTTCGGCAGGCCATCTTCCCCGCCGAATGGTTCGAGCCTCCCTTCTGGCCGGAGCGCTATGAAGAGGAGCTGCAGCGGGAGCGGCCGGAGCTCACCCCCTTCGACCTGTGGTGGGAATCCCAGGAGATCGCCCTGCGGGTCTGCGACACGCGGGTGGCCCGTCTGGCACGGGTGGTGGTCCATCCGGATTACCGGGCGGATGGGTTGGGGCAGCTGGCCTTGCGAGCCGCCATCGCCTGGATCCGGGAGCGGCGGATCCCGGAGATGCGTCGTCCCAAGGTGCTTCTGGAGACCATCGCCCAGATGGCCCGCTACAACCCGTTTATGGAGCGGGCGGGCTTCCGCTATCTCGGCGACACCGCCTCCGGGCGGCCGGTGCTGGTCTACCCGCTAACGGAGGAGGCGCAGCCTTACCTGGAGCGGTTCTATGAAACCGACCCGGTCGCCCGGGCCCATCGCGGGCGGCTCTACCGTCCGGCCTTCCGGCCGGTGGAGCCGCTGGCCGGCCCTATTCGCCTGCGGCATGTGACCTATCGCTATGAAAGCCTTCTGCGCCTGGCCGGGGTGGCGCGCCCGGTGCAGGAGGTGCTGGAGGCCTTTGGCGTTCAGGAGCGGGCGATCCAGAAGATCGTGCTGAAGGATGTATCCCTGATCATCCACCCCCGACAGGTGGTGGCATTGATCGGCGCGTCCGGGGCGGGGAAGACCACCCTGCTGCGCCTGCTGCTGGGGGCGGCGGCCCGGCGGGGGGAGGCCCCGTTGCCCCGTGGGGCGATCCGGGCCCTGTATGCCCTGCAGGCGGGGAGCATCGAGGTGCCGGAGAACATCCGGGCGGCGGCGTATCTGCCGGGCGAGGTGGAGCCGGAGTTCGGGGAGGAGACGCTGCTGGAAGCCCTGTATCGGCTGACAGGGGATGAGGTGCTGGCCATCGAGGTCCTGAACGTGGCGGGGATCGCCGACGCGGTGCTCTACCGGGCGCGCTTCTCCGAGCTCTCCACCGGGCAGAAGGAGCGGGCGCGGATCGCCTACCTGCTGGCGGCGCGGCCGAACCTGCTGCTCATCGACGAGTTCGCCGCCCATCTGGATCCAGCGATGGCGCTGCGGGTGGCCCGCAAGGTGGCGGCCCTGTGCCGCGCCCACGGCATCACCCTGATCGCCGCCACCCACCGCCCGGAGGTCCTCCAGGGCCTGGAGCCCGACCTCACCGTCCTCATCGGCTATGGCCTCTTTCGGGTCCTCCCGCGCTCCGGAGAACCGGAGGCGCCGGCCGGGTGAGGGGATCCCGGCGTTTCGTTCATCAAATCGAAGCGCTTACAATGGATCTCAGGAGTTAGATCATGCGCGGGCGAAGAGACCGTTGGGTTCTACTGGGGATAGTGGATGCGTATCTGGAGCAGGCGGCGGCCTTCCCACTGGGGATCGGCGTTCTGTCCCTGTGGCGCAGCTTACGGTCTCGCTCCTGAGGGTGGGAGTTGATGGATGAAACGGGGGGCAGCCGCACAGCGATAGGGGATTCCCGCCAGCCACCCCCCGCGATCCGATGGCGGATCCTTGCCGGGTGCGGAGCGCGAGAGGCGCTCTCATGCAGGCTGCTGAGCGCAACCCCCTCGCGCTCCGGGGCCTCCTGAGTGCCGCGCTAACACTCGCTGTAGCCACAGTTGTAGCAGGTCCGGCATCCCTCCTGTTCCAGCAGGGTGGCCTCCCCGCACTGGGGGCAGATGTCCCCCACCGGCCCCATGGCCCTCGGCTCCTCCCGGCCGGGGTGGGGTTCCGATAACGGGAGGGCGGGCTGGACCGCAGGGGCGGGGGCGGCGGGGAGCTCCAGGCCCCGCTCGGCCAGATACTCCGCCAGCACCCGGGCGATGCCGTCGGGGAGGCTGCGCACCCGCTCCGGTCCGAAGCCCAGGGCGCGCCCCCCGCCGATGCCCTGGAGCTGATCCACCACCTGGCGCAGCCGCTCGGCCGGGGGCACGGGCGAAGGCAGCCGCAGCAGCAGGGAGATCAGCCGCCCGATGGCCTCCGCCACCGCCGCGATATCCGAGCCGGCCTTCCCCACGTTCAGGAACACCTCGAAGGGCTGGCCCTCCCCGTTCTCGTTCAGGGTGATGAAGGCCGTCCCCACCGGCGTGGCGATGCGATAGGTCACGCCCGCAAGCTTCTGGGGCCGGGGGCGCACCGTCGGGCCAACCGGTTGCGGCAGCGTCGGCTGAGCGGGAACCATGGCGGCCTCCTTCTGCTCCTTCCTGGCCTTGGTCTCCAGGGTCTCCAGGACCTCTTTCTGGCGGGAGCCGGCGACGTATACGGTAAGCCCTTTGCATCCCAGCTTCCAGGCTAAAAGATAGGCTTTTTCAACATCTTCTACGGTTGCTGTTTCAGGGAAATTGATCGTCTTTGATATACTATTATCAATAAACGCCTGAATACTGGCCTGCATCCACACGTGTTCTTCGGGGGTGAGGTCCTGGGCGACCACGAAGGTGTGGCGGATCCAGTCTGGGAGCTCCTGGATGTGCTGGCAGGTGCCTTTGCGCAGGACCTCCTCGATGATCCGGGCGCGGGTCTCCTCGTCGAGGCCGGCCTCTTTGAGGGCGCGCATGAAGAGGGGGCTGACGTAGCGCAGCTCCAGGCGCCCTTCGGCCTCGTGGACGTAACGGATGTAGGCCAGGGCGAAGACCGGCTCGCACCCATAGCCCTCGCAGCCGGCGACGGTGGAGAGGGTGCCGGTCGGCGCGACGGTTGTTTGAGCAGCGTTGCGGATGCCGTGACGGCGAATCCCCTCCACGATGGCGTTCCAGTCCAGCGGCGGTCGGCCCCAGTCGCGGGTGTAGGGTTTGAGGGGCTTCGGGGGCTCCCACTTCAGGTCCTCGGGATCATAGATGCTGCCCCGGATGGCCGGGAAGGGCCCCCGCTCCCGGGCCAGCTCGATGCTGGTCCGCATCGCGTGATAGCGGATGAACTCGGCGATCTGGGCGGCGAACTCCTGGCCCTCCTCGGAGCCGTAGCGGATCCGCAGGTGATACATCAGATCCGCCAGCCCCATGAAGCCCAGGCCGATGCGGCGGGTCTTGAAGGCGGCCTCCTTCAGCTGAGGGACGGCGGGCACATACTGGTTGACCTGGACCACGTTGTCCAGGAAGCGGGTGGCCCATTCCACCGTCTCCCGCAGCTTCTCCCAGTCCACCTCCGCCTTGCCGTTCACGTATTTCACGTGGCGGGCCAGGTTCACCGAGCCCAGACAGCAGTTCTCATAAGGCCCCAGCCACTGTTCACCGCAGGGGTTTGTTGCTTCCAACGTATACAGATGGGGCACCGGGTTCGAGCGGTTGGCGGTGTCCAGGAAGAGGACGCCGGGCTCGCCGTTGTGATGGGCCTGGGTCGCGATCTTGCGGAAGAGGTCCCGGGCCCGCACGCGCTTGTAGACCCGAATGGGGATGCCCGCCCGCTCGGCGTCCTCCAGGGTCCCCCGGAAGTTGCGATACGCGGGGTGCAGCACATCCGGGAAGCGCAGCTCCCACTCCTCGTCGTTCTCCACCGCCCGCATGAAGGCGTCGGTGATGCCCACCGAGATGTTGAAGTTGGTGATGGCGTTCTCGTCCGTCTTGCAGGTGATGAACTCCTCGATGTCCGGGTGGTCCACCCGCAGCACCGCCATGTTGGCGCCCCTGCGGCTTCCGCCCTGCGCGATCTCCCCGAAGGCGCGATCGTAGACCCGCAGGAAGCCCACCGGGCCGGTGGCGCGGCCCATGGAGGAGAAGACGATGGCGTTCTTGGGACGCAGACGGGAGAAGGAGAAGCCGTTGCCGCCGCCGGTCTGCTGGATCAGCGCCGCATCCCGCAGCGTCTGGAAGATCCCCCCCGGGATCTTCCCCATGTCGTCTTCAAGGGGGAGGACAAAACATGCAGCCAGCTGCCCTAGAGGGGTGCCGGCGCCGGTGAAGGTGGGGGAGTTGGGGAGGAAGCGGAGGGAGGTGAGCAGTTGATAGAACCGCTCCTCCCACAGGGCCGGATCGCCGCCGAGCTCCTTCTCGGCCTCGGCGATGGCCCGGGCCACCCGGCGGAACATCTGGGGGATCGTCTCGACGGGACGGCCGTCCGGCCCCTTGCGCAGATACCGCCGCTCCAGAACGATGCGGCCGTTCTCCGTTAAGGGGATCTCCTCCTCCGGGTTGGCCTCATCCACTCGGATCTCCCAGCGCGTCGTCATGGCCGCCTCCTTCCAGTGGGATGGATTCGAAGCGCCCCACGGATCATGCGTGTAGCGCCATCCAGGGGATCCCGTCCCTCGTCCGCCCTGAGCGCCGAACCCGCGCGTCCCAGCGGGAATCGAAATGCGCTTCTCCCTGCATGACGGTTAACCCCCCACCTCCCGTCCCGCCCCCTGCCGGAACATGGGGAACGCCATATATGGCGGTGGCTATGTGTTTGAATCCCATATATGGTGGATCCCGGAGCACGGCGGGATCCCGGGTGTGGCTTCCGTTCGGTTGGGATGTGGCAGGGCCCGAGGGGTGGGCGCGTTCAGGCCGGGCCGACCGAGGAGGGGGCCCCTTCCCGGGCTCGGGCCTCCAGAAGGCTATCGATCTCCCGTCGGATGCTCTCCAGGTCGCTCAGGCCGAGATAGACGATGGCGTAGCGGATGTATGCGATCTCGTCCAGCTCCTTCAGCCCCGCGATCACCATGTCGCCGATCTGCCGGCTGGGGATCTCCGGCTTGCCCATGGCCTGGATGCGAGCCTCGATGCGCTCCACCAGCCGCTCCAGGGCCTCCGCCGGGATGGGCCGCTTGGCGCAGGCGATCTGGATCCCCCGCAACAGCTTCTCCCGATCGAAAGGCTCCCGCCGCCCATCCCGCTTGATGACCATGGGCGCCAGATGGATCGGACGCTCGATGGTGGTGAACCGGCGCAGACACCGGGGGCACTCCCGACGGCGCCGCACCGCCCGCCGCTCCGCCTCCGGCGTGGTGTCGATCACCCGCGTCTCCTCGCTCCCACAGAAGGGACAGCGCACGTCGGGAACCCCCAGATCTTGGGTGAGAGGGCCGGAGCCCCGCCACATCTTCCGGACTCAAGCGGGCTTCCATCATAGCATAGCCGGGGCGGCCTGTCAAGGGGGATGGGCTGCGCCGGGGGCGCGTTCCCGGCCGGCCCTTTCCCCGACATCCGATCCCGGGGGATGGGAGGAGGATCCCCCTCCCGGGGATGTGCATCGGAGGATCGGGGGATGCCGGGGAGGGGCTGAGATCTCGGCGTGGTCCACCGTTCGTTGCGGGGCTTATCGGTTCTTCCGGATGCAGGATAGATTGGGGCGGGGTCGGAGGTGGACCGGTCAGGTCGTTCTCGTTGCGCGCTGGGGGCAATATTGTCAGGATCATACAGGACGGCTATAATGTCCCTCTGCGTGCGGATCGCGGCGAAGATCGGCCATCGGCACGCTTGCGAACCCCGTGGCCACCTGGGGACGGAGATCCGGAAGAGGCCAGCGGGGCGATCGGGACGGGGTCCTCCAGGATCCTGATCGTCGCCATCATGAAGCCATTCGGGGCAAATCTCGGTGGAGAGGGAATCGGGATGAGCGATCTGATTCTTCAACAGCTGGAGCGGGAATGGATCGCCGGGCGGCCGGTCCCCGAGCTCCGGCCGGGCGATGTGGTGCGGGTGCACTGGCGGGTGCGCGAGGGCGATAAGGAGCGGGTGCAGGTCTTCCAGGGGACAGTCATCCGCATCCGGGGCAGCGGCACTGGCCGCACCTTCACCGTCCGTCGCATCGCCGCCCACGGTATCGGGGTGGAGCGCACCTTCCCCCTGTATTCCCCGCGCATCGACCACATCGAGGTCGTGCGCCACTCCCGGGTCCGCCGCGCCCGGCTGTATTATCTCCGGGAGCGGTTCGGCAAGGCGGCCCGCCTGAAGGAGCGCCTGATCGCCGCCCCCGAGGCTGCGGAACTCCCCTCCGAAGCGCCCGAGGCCTCTGAGGAAGCTGGCGCGTAGCCCCTCCTCTCAACCGACATCTTGCGATCGAGCGCATGCCGCCGGGGCGGATGGGCAGAGAAGCTTCCATCCGCCCTTTTCGGCGTCTTTTTCCTGAGAGGGACGGAGAGCCGCCCGGACCACCGGCTATCATTTAATTGGGAGCGCGTGTTCGGGAGAGGCCATCGGACGGCCTCCCGCTCCAGGGATTCCGCGCGAAGGAGCCGGGATGCTCGCCCGCCTGTGGAGCTGCGCCCTGATCGGGCTGAAAGGGGAGCCTGTGGCGGTGGAGGTGGATGTCAGCCGCGGGCAGCCAGGGTTCACCATCGTCGGGTTGCCGGACGCGGCGGTTCAGGAGGCACGGGAACGGGTGCGCTCGGCGATCCGCTACGCCGGTCTCTCTTTCCCGCTGGCCCGCATTGTGGTCAACCTGGCCCCGGCCGATCTGCGTAAAGAAGGCCCCTCCTACGATCTCCCCATCGCCCTGGGGGTGCTGATCGCCTCCGAGCAGCTCCCCCTGAACGCCGTGGAAGAGGCCATGGTGGTGGGGGAGCTGGGGCTGGACGGGTCGGTGCGCCACGTGCCGGGGACCCTGGTGATGGCCGCCCTGGCCCGGGAGATGGGCATCCGCCGCCTCTTCGTCCCCGCCGCAGACGCCCCGGAGGCCGCCCTGGTGCCGGAGATCGAGATCTACCCCGTGGCCTCCTTGCGGGAGCTGGTGGATCACCTGCTCGGGCAGCGTCCCATCCCTCCCCAGCCGCCCACGCCGCTGGATCGCTGGATCGACACGCCTCCCGCGGTGGACTTCGCGGACATCAAGGGCCAGGAGCACGCAAAGCGGGCCCTGGAGGTGGCGGCGGCCGGCAACCACAACGTGCTGATGATCGGCCCGCCCGGGACCGGGAAGACGCTGCTGGCCCGCGCCCTCCCCGGGATCCTCCCCCGTCTCTCCCTGGAGGAGGCGCTGGAGGTGACCCGCATCTACAGCGTGGCGGACCTCCTCTCCTCGGAGTTCCCTCTGATCCGCCAGCGCCCCTTCCGGGCGCCCCACCACACCATCAGTCACGCCGGCCTGGTGGGCGGGGGTCGCTTCCCCCGCCCGGGGGAGATCTCCCTGGCCCACCGGGGGGTGCTCTTCCTGGATGAGCTGCCGGAGTTCGACCTGCGCGCCCTGGAGGTGCTGCGTCAGCCCATGGAGGACAAGCGGGTGGTGATCAGCCGGGCCGCCGGGACCCTGGAGTTCCCGGCGGCGTTCATGCTGGTGGCGGCGATGAATCCCTGCCCCTGCGGCTACTACGGCGATCCCATCAAGCCCTGCACCTGCTCCCCGGCCATGGTCGCCCGTTATCAGAAACGCCTCAGCGGGCCGCTGCTGGATCGCATCGATATCCAGATTGAGGTCCCCCGCGTGGAGTATGAGAAGCTGTCCGACGACCGGCGGGGGGAGCCTTCGGCCCGGATCCGGGAGCGGGTGGAGCGCGCCCGGGCCCTCCAGCGCCTGCGTTTCCACGGGACCGGAGTCACGTGCAACGCTGAGATGGGACCCGGGCATATCCGCGCGTATTGCCCGATGGAGCCCCAGGCCCAGGCCCTGCTGCGGGCCGCGATGCATCAGCTGCATCTCTCCGCCCGGGCTTATCATCGGGTTCTGAAGGTGGCTCGCACCATCGCGGACCTGGAGGGCTCGGAGGTCCTGCAAGCCCATCATATCGCCGAGGCTCTGCAGTATCGGCCCCGCTGGCCGATGGCCGGCGCTTGAGCCCATCGGATCGCCGCGCTGGAGAGCGGGAGGATGGCGATGACGATCCCCGGACGCCCGGATTTCTGGGGGAAGCTCCGGAACGCCCAGCGGCAGCGGCGGACCCGTCTGGGCCTGACCCTGGCGGTGTGGCGGGATCGGATGCCGGCGCCGATGTTGCCGGTGGATGATCCGGTCTTCCCCTTCGCCCGCACCATCCTGGAGGAGGTCGGGGCGTGGATCTGCGCCTGCGCCGTCCCGCTGATCCCCTTCCTGGCCGAGGGCGCGGCCGGGATGGTGGCGATGGAGCGTCTGATCCGCTATCTCCCCGACGATCTGCCCATCCTGCTGGACGCCCGGTGGCGGGATCCGGCTTCGGCGGGCGCGTATCTCCGGGCCGCCTTTGAGGTGTGGGGAGCGGACGCGGTGACGGTGGCTCCCGAGCTCCCGGCGGAGGCAGTCCCCCATGGGGCTGCCAACGGGGCGATCTTCTGGTGGGCTCGGGAGGCGCCGGAGGCCGGGATCGCTGGCCGTCACGCCCGGGCCGCCCGCGCCCGCGGCCTGCCGGCGGGCCTCGCATGCAGCGCCCCGCTCTCCGTCCCCGAGGACCTCCAATGGGTCGCCCTGGAGGTCCAGGATCCCGCGGACCTTTCCAGGATGGCCGGAGGGCCGCCGCCGGCGGTGGTGTTCGTAGGGGAGCCGATCCTCTACGCCTCCCGACGCATGGATTTCCGGGAGGCCGCCCGCCGGGCTGCGGAGCACTGGGCGCAGCAGCTGGCCGCCTGGCCTCCGGTGGATGCGCCGGACCCGGAGGGCAAGGAGTATATCTCTGGATGAATGAGCAGGATGAGTTCCCATCCCTGGAGTCGGTTCGCGGGGTGAAGCGGGCCCTGCGCGCCCGATGGCTCGCCGAGCGGGAGGCGTTGCCTCCGGAGATCGTCGCCGCCGCCAGCGCGGCGGTCCGCGCGCACCTGGAGGCATGGCCTCCCTTTGCGCAGGCCCATACGGTGCTGACGTATATGGCCTTCCGGAACGAGATCGATCTGACACCGCTGCTCGACCGCCACCCCACGAAGCGATGGGTCCTCCCCCGGATCGCCCCTTCCCGGGAGCTCTCGCTCCATCGGTATCAGCCCGGCGCCCTGGAGCGCCATCCCTATGGCATGCTGGAGCCGACGCCGGAGTGCCCCGAGGTGGCCCCGGAGGAGATCGAGCTGGCCCTCATCCCGGGGGTGGCCTTCGATCGCCGGGGCTTCCGGCTGGGATATGGCGGCGGGTATTTCGACCGCCTCCTCCCGCGCCTTCGAGGGATCACCGTGGGGGTCACCTACGCCCGCTTTCTGGTCGACGCGCTCCCTCACACCGCCCGGGACAGCCGGGTGCAGTGGATCCTGACGGAGGCGGGCTGGCTCCGGGCGGAGGATGGATCGTGAGGGAGGGAGCCGGATGTCCGTGGAGTTGCTGCTCGGGGTAGGGGTGGGGCTGGCGCTGAGCGGCGTGAGCGCCATCGTCCCCGGCTTGCATCCTTATAACCTGGTGGCGGCCCTCCTGTTCAGCCTTCCTGAGCGAAAAGGGATCCTTCCCGCCGACGGCGGGCTGGGGCTGGGGATCGGAGTGGCGGTGGGTTACGCCTTCTTCCATCTGGCCCCGGCGGTGTTCTACCAAACCCCGGATGAAGGGGCCCTGGGGCTGATGCTGCCGGCCCAGAAGGCCCTCCGGGAGGGATGGGGACAGGAGGCGGTGCGATGGGCCGGATGGGGAGCGTGGGGGGCTGTGATGCTCCTGTTGCTCTCCGCGCCCTTCTGGCCCCGGGGATGGGCGGCGCTGCGGGCGGTGCTGGCGCCGCACGTGGGCTGGATCCTGCTGGCCCTCAGCGCCTTCCTGTTGCTTTCGGAGTGGCCGTGGGGCGCCGAGCGGCTGCCCACGCCGGCCCGGCGTCTGATGACGGTCTGGATGCGGCTCGGCGCCGGGGTGGTCACCTTCGCCCTCTCCGGAGCGCTGGGCTTTCTCCTGCTCGCCCGGAACCCTCTCATCGGTCCCCTGGCGCGTCAGCCGTTGATCCCCGCCTTCCTGGGGCTGTTCGCGGTTCCCAGCCTGTTGCAGGCGATGAGGGGCGGTCGGCCCGCTCCATCCCGTCCCTCAGGGGAGACGCTTCCGTTCGGGATCTGGGCGCGGGGGGTGGGGGCCGGGTTGCTGGGAGGGGTGTTCTCGGTGCTTTTCCCGGGGGTGACGGCGGGGATCGGGGGGCTGCTGGCGGGTCACGCCACGGCCCAGCGGGATGATCGCGCCTTCCTGGTCGCCCAGGGGGCGGCCCGGGCTTTCTACAGCGTCGGCGTCTTCTGGCTGCTTCTCCTGCCGGACTCCCCCGCGGCGCGGGGCGGGCTGGGGACGATGCTGGCTCCCTGGGCGGGGCCGGCGACGCCGGACCGTTATCGCGCGGCGGTCCTGGCCACCGCTCTGGCGGCGGCGCTGGCTTTCCTGCTGATGGAGCCGCTCACACAGGGGATGAGCCGCTGGGCGGCCTCCCGGGCGTGGCGGTGGGTTTATGCAGCGGCGCTGGCCCTGATCGTCCTCAGCGTCGCAGGGTTAGGGGGGATCCCGGGGCTTGCGGTCCTGCTCGCGGCCTCCGGCATCGGCCTGCTTCCCTCCCTCACCGGCAGCCGTCGTCTGAACACCCTGGGTGTGATCCTGGTGCCCCTCACCCTGCGCCGCCTGGGGCTGGAGGATGCAGTGTGGCACATACTGAGCCTGTAACCCGGTCCGGGCCTTTCGCACCGGGGCTCCTGAGAGGGTCGTTCGGCCCGAGGGATCAGGCCGCTTCGGAGCGGATGCGGTAACGGCAGGCCGGATCCCCGTGAATGATGCAGGAGACCCGCTCCGTCGGCGCCCCGAGCAGCTCCTCCATCAGGGCGGCGTCCAGGGCGCAAAGCCCCTCCTGTTCCCGGGCGACCTCCAGGTAGGGGCAGTTGCGGATCTCCAGCCACGCCGGGCCGTTGGTCGCGGGCTCGATCCGGGCCAGGTAGCCTTTCGAGTTGAGGAAGGAGACGACGGCGGCGAGCCGGGCCGGACCGGCCAGCCCCTGGAGGGCGGCCTCCTCACTGATGCGTCGGGCGATCTGACGGATCTCCGCCGCCGAGAGGGCGACCGGGAGGAGATGGCGGACGAGCCCTTCGTAGTTCCGTGGGAAGAGACGGTTGGCGGCCTCGGTGAGGGTGAAGACCAGACGAGGACGCCCGCGGCCGTTGCGGTGGGTGCGGACCTCCCGGATCAGGCCCTCGGCGCGCAGGACGCGGAGGTGATGCCGGACGGTGACGGCGCGGAGGCCCAGCCGTGTGGCCAGCTCGACAGCGGTGGCTTCTCCTCGTTCCCGCAGGATCTGAAGGATACGAGACCTCGTGGCCTGCATCGGCCACCTCCGGAGTCAGGGAGGCCTGTGCCTCCCCTAAGATCTCCGCCATCGCCGTCCATCCCCGCTGGCCCCTCTATCCCCAGCATAACCGATCCTGGGAAAAATGTCAATGGAGCTGACCCAATCATGGGCCGCTGGTTGTCCACGGGGGCTGGGAAGGCGGTCATCGTCTCTCAAAAACGCTTCCCGGCTCTGAATTTATGGGTTTCCCATTGACGGAGCGACCGGGGCTGGCTACAATCTATCTGTGCTGGTGAGGGGTTTCCGTGAAGAAGGCGCTCGATGAACTTCGCGGAGGGAGGTGGGATGCTGGCCAAACGCATCGCCGTGATCGTGGGCGGGCTGATCATCGGGATCGCCCTGGATCTGTGTGTCCTGGCCCTCTATGCGATCCCCCCTGCTAAATACGGCTGGATTTATCATCTGGGCACGGCGCTCCCGCTGGCCCTGGCGGCGATGATCGTGCTGGATGCGGTGCTGAAGACGGAGATGCTCCCATAGGCGTGGGGCTAAGGGGAAGCGTCAGGCTTTCGACCGCTGAATCCGACTTCCTGATGCGAGCCGGAGGAGAAGGGGTTGCCGGTTCGCAAGCCGGGATCCGGAAAACAGATGAGGGGCGGGGAAAGATCCCCGCCCCTCATCTCCTTCAGGGCTTCGGCGTTTCCACTCAGAGCAAACCGGCGGCCCGCAGGGCCTTGAGCGTCGTCCGCCGGCTCTTGCGCAGCTTGGCCGCCTTCTTGCGCTTGCGGATCACGCTGGGCGGCTCGTAGTAGCGCCGGCGGCGGAGCTCCGAAAGCAGCTTGTCGGCCTGGATCTGCTTGTTGAACCGCTTGAGGGCCGACTCAAAGGACTCCCCCTCCTCGATGACCACGCGCGCCAACGTTCCCACCCCCTTTCGTGTTCGGATCGATCTGCCTCGCGCTTTCCATTATAGGGGGAGCGGCGGGGGATTGTCAATGGGTGTCGGCGCCTACCCGTGCATCAGGGTGATCAGCAGGGCGAGGACGAAGATCCCCAGGGCCACCAGGGCCAGGAGCCGGTGGCGCCGCCAGAGGACCTCCCACAGGCTTTCGGGGGGCGCCCAGACCGCTGCGGGTGGGGAGGGCGGAGCCGTCCCCAGCAGCTCGGCCCGGAAGGCAGCGATGCTGGGAGGACGGTCATCCGGATGCAACGCCATGGCGTTCAGGATCGCCCGCTCCACCCGGGGGGAGATGCGCGGGTTGAGGGCGCGGGGCGGGATCAGGCTGTCCGGCTTCAGGAAACGTTGCCGTGCGTCCGGCGGGGGCGTGTTGGTCAGCAGATGATAGAGCGTGGCCCCCAGGGCGTAGATGTCTGAACGGATGTCCGTGTGCCCGACGTCCCCCCCATACTGCTCCAGCGGCGTGTAGGCGGCGGTGCCCCGCCCCTGCAGGATCGTGATGGTGCGGTCCTCATCCGGCGCCAGGAGCTTGACCAGCCCGAAATCCACCAGCTTGATCCGGCCGTCGGGGGTCAGCTTGATGTTCGAGGGCTTGATGTCCCGGTGGACGATGGGCGGGTTCTGCCGGTGCAGGTAATCCAGGGCGTCGCACAGCTGCTCCGCCCAGCTCAGCACCGTCCGCTCGTCGAGGAAGCGGCCGCTCTCCCGGGCCTCGTCGATGAGCTCCCGCAGGTCCCGGCCGGGGACGAAATCCATCACCAGGTAATCCCGATCCCCTTCGGAGAAATAATCCGAGACCTTGGGGAGGTTGGGATGATCCAGCCGGGCCAGGACGCTGGCCTCGCGATAGAACTGGGCGCGGGCCTGCTCCCGATAGGCAGGATCCGCCTCGAAGCCGAGCAGGATCTCCTTGATGGCGCAGCGGCGTCCCTCCAGCAGCGTGTCCTCGGCTTCGTAGACGGCGCCCATCCCACCTCGTCCGATGGGGCGCAGGATGCGATAGCGGCCGTGGAGCAGCGTCCCCGGCTTGAGCATGGCGGTCCTCTTCCCCCACTCCACAGCGCGCCCCGGTCGGGCGGCGGGCAGGACCCCGGTTCCGGAGCGCTTTGCTTCATTTTAACCGATCAACCGAGGGGAGCCCGCGCGGTCGGGGAGGGGCTGCGGGAAAATGAGGGATCGGGGAGGCCTCTCGTGGGACCTCCCCGATCCCTGCGGGAATGGGGACATGTGCGAACTTACGAGGCGGTGGGGCGCAGGATGGCCCGCAGGGCGGATTCGGGATCCGGGTAACGGAAGGTGAAGCCGGCCTCGAGCAAACGCCTGGGGAGCACGAACTGGCCGGTGAGCAGGAAGTCGGCCCCCTCCCCGAACAGCAGGCGCAGGGCGAAGGCGGGCACCGGCAGCCAGGAGGGGCGCCCCATCACCTTCCCCAGGATCCGGCAGAGCTCGGCGTTGCTAACCGGCTGGGGGGCGGTGAGGTTGTAGGGCCCCCGGGCCTCCGGGTTCTCCATCAGGAAGCGCGCGGCCTCCACCCAGTCATCCCGATGGATCCAGGACCACCCCTGGCGGCCGTTCCCGAGGGGGCCGCCCAGGAAGAAGCGAAAGGGAAGGAGCAGGCGGGGCAGGGCGCCCCCATCCTTCGCCAGAACGATCCCGGTGCGCAGGATCACCCGGCGGACTCCCATGGCCTCCACGGGCTGCGTGCTGGCCTCCCAGTCCACGGCCAGGCGGGCCAGGAAGTCGTTCCCCGGAGGATCTTCTTCCGTTAACCGCTCTTCGCCCCGCGCCCCGTAGTAACCGACGGCGGAGGCCTGAAGGACGACGTGGGGTTTCACCCGGGCGGCGGCGATGGCCTCCACGACGGCGCGGCCGGCGTTCAGTCGGCTCTCGCGGATGCGGCGCTTGGTGGCCTCGGTCCACCGCTGGCCGATGCTCTCCCCGGCCAGGTTGATGATCGCGATGGCCCCCTCAACCAGATGCCCCCATCCCTCCGGGGTGCGCCCGTCCCAGCGCGCCCCCTGCACGCCCGGCGGCAGGCGCGCCGGCTCCGGCCGCCGCGAGAGCGCGATCACCTCGTAGCCAGCCCGACAGAGGCGCTCCGCCAGCGCCCGGCCCAGCAATCCGGTCCCTCCGGTGATCAGCACGCGCATGCGAGCCTCCCCAGGCGGAAGCTACGGCTGCAGGATGAGGACGCCCTCCGCATTCCGCTCCACCTCCTCCCGGGACCAGAGCATCGGGTGATACTCCCCCTTCAGCCACAGCGGGATGAAGTCGTCGTAATGGGGATGATAAGGCTGCCCGGACTGGCCGGTGGTGTGGATGAAGCGGCTGTCGGACCAGCTGGCGGTGGAGGCGATGAAGCGGAGGGAGGGCAGGCTGCGGACGGCGAACCCTTTCTGGACGTTGAACCCGGTGTTGTTCACCGCCGCGCTGGTCCCGGGGGCCGGGTAGGGGCCGCGGTTGAAGATGGCCTCGACCGGCCCAATACCGGATTGTCCCAGGGTCCCGTGGACGAAGGTGGCCGTGTGGACCTTCCCCCAGGCCCAGGCGCGGGGATCCGGGCCGAGGCGCCCGCGCAGCTCGGCCACGGCCTGCTCGAAGGCCCGCCGCACGATGTCGTCGCGGGTCTCCCGTTGCGGCGTGCGGAGATCGTCCCACCATGCCAGGTCCGGCTGGGCCAGCGCCCAGCGGGCCCAGTATCGGTTGTGGCTGCCCCCGGTCAGCAGCTCCTGCACGATCTCCTCGCCCAGCTCGTCCACCCACGCTTCGTGAAGGAGATGCTGGAGGAAAGCCTCGAAGATCGTGGGGGCCGGGCTCTCCGGGGTGGCTCGGAAATCCCAGGCCCGCAGGAGATCCTGGGCCTGGCGGGCGAGGGGGTCGGTGAAGGAGACCTGGAGGATGTAGGGCGTGATGGCCTGGGCGGCCAGGGAGAAGGTGTCGTTCTGGATGGCGGCCATATCCTCGATGGAGAGCCGGTCCTTCGCCCGGAGCAGATCCGTGATGCGCTGGGCCCGGTCTCCGTAATCCCACACGGCGGCCAGGAAGTAGGGATAGGCTGGATCCACCACCGCGTTGTTGGCGGTGACGATGAAGCCCTCCGGTGGGTCCAGCCGCCGGGGCATCTCCTCATAGGGGACATATCCGGTCCACTCGTATTCGCCGGTCCAGCCCGGGACGGGCAGCAGGCCGTTCCCCTTCGCCCGGATGGGGATGCGGCCGGTGGCCTGGTAGCCGATGTGGCCGTCGACGTCGGCGTAGACGAAGTTCTGGCCGGGGACGTCCCAGTCGGCCAGGGCGGCGCGGAATTCCTCCCAGTTCCGGGCACGGTTCAGACGCAACAACGCCTGCACGATGGAGGAGGGCTCCAGGGCGGTCCAGCGGAAGGCGTAGAGGGTCTGGGTGCGGGTCAGGGCTTCCACCACGTCGTTGATCACCGGGCCGTGCCGGGTGATCCGCACCGGGAGGAGAAGAGGCTCCGCCTGTCCGGCGATGCGGATCTCCTCGGTGATCACCCGGACGGGCTCCCACTTCCCCTGAAATTCGACCTCGAGGGGGTTCTGAGGGTTCGCCCGCTCCAGATAGAGGTCCTGGACATCGGGCCCCACGTTGGTCACGCCCCAGGCGATGCGGTCGTTGTGGCCGATCACGATGCCGGGGACGCCGGGGAAGGAGGCGCCGGCGACCCGGAGGGGGCATTCGGGGGTGACGGGCTCGCAGTGCAGGGCCACCTCATACCAGATGCTGGGCATCTGGATGCTGAGGTGCGGATCGTTGGCCAGGAGAGGCTTTCCGGTGACGGTGCGGGATCCGGCCACCACCCAGTTGTTGGACCCGATGTCCGGGGCATCTCCCAGGGTCATCCGCTGGAGGGAGCGGCCGATGTCCAGCAGCGCCCGGAGGGTTTCCTCCGGGACCTCGGCTACCGGCGTCGGGACGATGACCGGGCGGTCGGCAGGGTAGGGGAGGACGATCTCCTTCAGGCGTTCGGCGCCGATCCGGTCCACGATGCGGGCGTTGAGCAGCTCGTCGTCCCAGTTGCCCCCCAGATCCCAGGCCATCACCTTGGCCCAGGCCACGGTGTGCAGGGGCTGCCAGGGCTCGATCTCCCAGCGGCGTCCGAACAGCCGGAAGAGGGTGAACTCCAGGGGCAGGCGATCCCGATGCTGTTCCAGGTAGGCGTTCACCCCGGCCGCGTAGGCTTCGAGGATGGCCCGCTCCTCCGGGCCGAGGCGCTCCAGGTCCTGCCGAGCGGCCCGGTTCCAGCCCAGGGTGCGGATGAAGCGGTCCTGGTTCAGGGTGGTCTTCCCCAGCATCTCCGAGAGGCGCCCGGTCCCGATGTGGCGCCAGAACTCCATTTGCCAGAAGCGGTCCTGGGCGTGGACGAAGCCCTGGGCCATGAACAGGTCGTGGAGGTTGGAGGCGTAGATGTGGGGCACTCCCCAGCGATCCCGGATGACGGTGACCGGGGCCTGCAGGCCGGGGAGGCGGAGGGTCCCGCGGGTCTGGGGGAAGGGCTGGCGGGAGGCTCGGTAGAAGGCGAGGGCGCCTCCAGCGAGGAGAAGCAGGATCAGGGCCCCCAGGGCGATCCCGATCCAGAGCAGCATACGGCGGCGCATGGCGGCCTCCTGTGAGAGGTTCCCTTGAGTTCGGAGCCCGCCCCCGGCAGCCTGTTCATCCCTGGGGCGGCACTTTCCTATCTTACATCCGGGCCGGGCGCGGGAGGAAGCATCCGGCCGCATGTAGGGCAACTGCGAGCAGTGGAGGATCGATGTCGAATGAATTCGACCTCGGAGAGCCTTCGGCCGGCGGTCGGCCTGCACGCCGAATGAATTCGGCCTCCAGGGGCCTTTGGCCGGTGGTCGGCCTGCGCCGACCGGGAAGGTGTCTTGCGTCGGCGGAGGCCGACGCGTGGCGCGCAGCGCCCAAGAAGGCCGATTTCAATCGGCGTCAAAGGCCTTCGGCCGGCGGTCGGCCTGCACGCCGAATGAATTCGGCCTCCAGGGGCCTTTGGCCGGTGGTCGGCCTGCGCCGACCGGGAAGGCGTCTTGCGTCGGCGGAGGCCGACGCGTGGCGCGCCAGCGCCTGAGAGGGCCGATTTCAATCGGCGTCAAAGGCCTTCGGCCGGCGGTCGGCCTGCACGCCGAATGAATTCGGCCTCCAGGGGCCTTCGGCCAACGGTCGGCCTGCGCCGACCGGGAAGGGGTTTTGCGTCGGCGGAGGCCGACGCCTGGCGCGGAGCGCCCGGAGAGGCCGATTTCAATCGGCGGAGGCATTTGACACCCGTTTCGCGCCATGGGTATGATGCACGGCGAAACCGGCTTCGGGCGCACCTCTTCCCGAACCCGGGCGGGGGAGCGATGGGACTGGAGCGCATTCGCAATTTCTGCATCATCGCCCACGTGGATCACGGCAAGACCACCCTGGCGGACCGGCTCCTGGAGCGCACCGGCACCATCCAGACGCGGGATGGGGTGGAGCTGGTGCTGGACTCCATGGATCTGGAGCGGGAGCGGGGGGTCACCATCAAGGCCTCGGCCGTCCGGATGCGCTACACGGCGCGGGACGGGCAGACCTACATCCTGAACCTGATCGACACGCCGGGCCACGTGGACTTTTCGTATGAGGTGGGCCGGGCCATGGCCGCCTGTGAGGGGGCGGTGCTGCTGGTGGACGCCACCCAGGGCATCGAGGCCCAGACCCTGGCCAACCTCTATCTGGCCCTGGAGCACGACCTGGTGATCATCCCGGTGGTCAACAAGATCGATCTGCCTGCCGCGCGGCCCGACGAGGTGGCCCGGGAGATCGCCGAGCTCATCGGTGTCCCCGAGTCGGAGGTCCTCCGGATCTCCGCCAAATTGGGGATCGGCGTGGAGGAGGTCCTGGAGGCGGTGGTGCAGCGCGTCCCTCCCCCCCGGGGGGATCCGGAGGCCCCCCTCCAGGCCCTGATCTTCGACAGCCACTACGATCCTTACAAAGGCGTCATCGCCTACGTGCGGGTGGTCAACGGGGCCCTCGCTATGGGCCGGAAGATCCTGGTGATGTCCACCGGGGTGACCAGCGAGCCGGTGGAGATCGGGGTCTTCACGCCGGACTTCACCCCCACGGGCCGGCTGGAGGCGGGGGAGGTGGGCTACGTGGCCACGGGCCTCAAATCCGTGCGGGAGTGTCGGGTGGGGGATACCCTGACCACGGCGGACCGCCCGGCCCCCGAGCCGCTGCCGGGGTTCCGCCCTCCCAAGCCCATGGTCTTCGCCAGTTTTTACCCTTCGGAAGGCGAGGATTACGAGCTGTTGCGGGAGGCCCTGGAGAAGCTGCAGCTCAACGACGCGGCCCTGGTTTTCCAGCCGGAGACCTCCCAGGCCCTGGGCTTCGGCTTCCGGTGCGGCTTCCTGGGGATGTTCCACATGGAGATCGTGCAGGAGCGCCTGGAGCGGGAGTATGGGCTGGACATCGTGGCCACGGCCCCCAGCGTGGAGTATGAGGTGGTGCTGCGGGACGGCTCGGTGAAGACCATCACCCGTCCCTCGGATCTCCCGGACGCCTCCTGGATCGAGGAGATCCGGGAGCCGTGGATGAAGGTCACCATCATCACCCCGGCCGATTACATCGGGCCGGTGATGGATCTCATCACCTCGCGGCGGGGCGTTTATCAGAACATGACCTATCTGGATCCGCGGCGGGTCATGATCGAGGCCGAGGTCCCCCTGGCCGAGCTGCTCATCGATTTCTACGACGCCCTCAAGAGCCGCACCCGGGGCTACGCCTCCATGGATTACACCTTCATCGGGTATCGGGCGGGGGATCTGGTGAGGCTGGACATCCTGGTGCACGGCCAGCCGGTGGACGCCCTGGCGCTGATCGTGCACCGGGATCAGGCGTATGCCAGGGGGCGCGCTCTGGTGGAGAAGCTGCGGGAGGTGATCCCCCGCCAGCTGTTCGACGTGGCCATCCAGGCGGCGGTGGGGGGGCGGGTCATCGCCCGGGCGACCATCAAGGCCATGCGCAAGGACGTGCTGGCCAAGTGCTACGGGGGCGATGTCACCCGCAAGCGGAAGCTGCTGGAGAAGCAGAAGGAAGGCAAAAAGCGCCTCAAGATGATCGGCCGCGTGGAGGTCCCCCAGGAGGCCTTCCTCGCCGTCCTCCGGCTGGGCCGCGAGGCATAGGCGGGCCGATCCTCGGATCCACTCCCCTTCTTGAGCCCCGGCTTTCTCCGAAGGGAAGGCGAGGGCGCGCAACGGCCCTCCTCGGAGCGCCCGCGCCATAGACCTCGAAGAAGGGAAGCGTCTCTTCCGAATCCCTCTCGGTGGGCATAAGGTTGTAAGAAAGTTAGAGCCCGGAGCCACCTTGTTCACAATTTGTTCACAGGCTTTGGGCAAGCTGAGAAGCAAGGAGTAGAGGCGTCGGAGGATGAGGGCTTCGCCTCGAAAGTGGGTTGTAAAGAGGTTAGAGGGTGAGAGGCTTTTGTTCACAGATTGTTCACAAGCCTTTGGCAGGTTAGGGGGGAAGATGCGTTCGCCGCCCACATGTTTGAGGCGAGATCCCGGGACGCGGTCCGCAGCCTGAAGCCGATCCCAGGAGGTGAACGATGTTTCGGAGCAAGCCGTGGACGGAGATCGCGAAGCGCGCCCGGCGCGTGGGGGCGCTGGCGGTGATGGCGCTGGCGGTTTTCCTGATCGGGGCCGGGATCACGGGGCTGACCCGCCCCCGCATCGCCGAGGCGGAGGGACCCACGATCATCCCCGGAGGCACCATCACGGGTTCGGTGACCTGGACGGCGGCCGGCAGCCCCTATATCGTCCAGGGGTCGGTGACCGTGGCGGACACGGGCCAGCTCACCATCGAGCCCGGGGACGGCGGTGCGGTTTGAGGACAATGTGTATTTGCGGGTGGATGGGCGGCTGGTTGTAACGGGGACGGAGACGGCGCCGATTACGTTTACTACGGCGAGCACGACGACGGTGGCGCCGGGGCGCTGGTATTTCATTCGGTTTGCGAGTGGTTCTTCGGGGGTGATGCGGCGGTGTGTGGTGAACTCGGCGGGTGCTGGCAACTATGCGGCGTTGTGGATTGAGAGTTCGGACGTGGTGGTGGAGGACTGCCGCATCCACCATAACGCAGGCGCCGGGGCGTATGTGGTGGGCAGCGCCCCTACGCTGGCCGGGAACGCCATCTACCTCAACGGCGGGCCGGGCCTGGTGACCTCGAACAGCCAGCCCATCCTTCGGGGCAACCTCTTCTACCGCAACGCCGGCTTCGGGATCCGCAATGACACCCCTGCCCGGACGGTGAACGCCCGCCAGCAGGCGTGGGGCCATCCCACGGGCCCGTATCATCCCTCCCGGAACCCCATGGGCCTGGGGGACCGGGTGAGCGACGGGGTGGACTTCGAGCCCTGGCTGCGGGTGGCCGGCGTCTTCATTCCGGAGAATCAGCCCCCGCAGGCTTTCGTGGTGAATCCGGCGGCCGACGGCTTCACCTTCAACGCCTTGCCTCTGCAGTTTCAGATCTGGGTCACGGACACCGACGCCCTGACCGGGACGACCTTCGTCCAGGACATGATCTATCTGCGGGCGGAGATCCGGCAGGGTGGAACGGTGGTGGCGGTCTACGACCAGGTGGAGAGCCCGGCGGGCTGGGATCGGGGGTTCTATCGGATTGAGTCGAGCGAGGGGGTGACGGCCACCCTGACCCTGACCCGCGCGCTGCCGCCCGGGGATTACACGATTCGGGTCACGGCCTTTGACGGCATCGGGATGGGGACGGGGCCGGAGCGGGCCTTCTCGGTGAACCTGACCGCCTGGGGCATCGCCAGCGTTCAGCCGGAGGAGATCCTGGCGGTGCCCGGGCTGACCCAGACGCTGACCCTTTACGGGTATGGCTTCACGAGCGGGGCGCAGGTGTGGCTGGAGCAGGTGATCTCGGACACGGAGCGAGTGGATCCGGAATCGGTGATCCGGGTTTCGGAGGAGGAGCTGCGCGTCCGGGTGAACATGGGCGGGCTCAGCGGCCTGTGGGACGTGGTGGTGCGGCAGGGCGGCGAGGAGCGCCGCTTCCCGCTGTATGTGTTCCCCTACATGCCGGTGATGGTGGTGGAATCGCAGCCTCCGGCGCGCCCCCGGCCGGGCTTCCTTCTGCCCTTTGAGGTGCGGGTGACGAACGCGGGGACGGCCCCGGGGGTGGCGCTGGTGATGGCGACGACGCCGACGGGGACGCAGGTGATCACGGTGACGGCGGCCGCCGGGGGCGTGGAGGTGGTGAAGCGGGAGGGCAACCTGGCCCTTTACGCCATTCGCGTGGAGCCGGGGGATACGCGGACGGCGACGGTGTGGTTCCGGATCCCGTGGGAGGCGGTGGGGGATGCGCCGGGCCAGCTGCGCCTGGGAGCGCCCCTGTTTATGTATAGCGAGCTGCTCGGGATGACGACGGTGGAGGGCTGGGAGCTCTTGCGGGCCGAGATGGACGACCAGACGCCGGAGCGGCTGACGCTGCTGATGATGGCGGGCTGGATGATGCTGGAGGGCCATTACGAGCAACGGTTCATCGATTTGATCAACTGGCAGCGCGCGCGGGGCCTTGAATGGTGGGAGCGTCTGTATATCCGGAATCCGGTTCTGGCTTCGGTCCTGATCCAGGCGGCGGTGCAGGCGATTCTGCCGGCCTGGTATGAGGCCCTCGGGGGTAGGGAGGCCCTGCCGCCGTATGTAGAGTTGAACTTTGAGCGGGTGCTGGAGGGATCGACGGGCATGGCCCGTCCGGCCGGGATCGGCACGCTGCAATACAGCGGTGGCCTTTGGGACAATTTGAAGTTATTCGGGGCCACCGTTAAAGAGATGTTCTCGTTTGAGGGCTGGGAGACGATGGAGGCCTCTGCCAAGGCCATAGGGGCCGGCCTTGTGGAAGGGCTGACCTTGGGGTTCGTCAAGCTGAATCCGGTTCCGGATTTGGAGTGCCAGGATCCCTACATTCAGATGGCGGTGAAGTGGGGTCGTGTGGCTGGCAATATCGCAGCCATAGCCGTGCCGCTCAAACTGAGCGTGCCCATCAAGATCTACGGTTCTGAGCGACTGGCAGCCCTGGCGCATAGTGTGAACCAGCGTCTGATCCAACTCGGCCGATCGCACTACAAGGTGATTGCCTCTACCCTGGATTCGGGCGCTCAGAAGCTGTTGAACACGCTGCAGCGGGTGGATGGGGCGCTAAACCGATTGGGGATCAATTCGAATCTATCGAACATCCAATTCGGCTGGGGCCCACCGGGTCGGCGGGACATCTTGTTGTGGAACAAGTATAAGCTCACTCTGAGCGGCAATGATATCGAGCCGATTCGTGTCGGATTAAGCAAGATTGTGAAAGTTGGTGACGAATATTATGATGTAAATATCTTCCACTATGGCGAGCGAGTAGTGGGAGAGGAATTGGTTAGGGATCAATTCGGCAATGTGCTTGGCAGGAAAATCGTTACAGATCCGCACATGGGATATGGCAGTTCAGGCAAGCCAGTGATAGATCGGAACACCGGGCAGCCTATGCGAGATGAGTGGGGGAACATAATTATGGCCGCTGGCCCACACTATTACACTAAACATTACTTCCGGATGGGCCGTGACAACATACCTTATTTTACTAAAGAAGGGAAACTGAATCCGGCTTTCGTTGATGAGTTGCGGGAAAGTTTTGCGCAGTCTCGTCCATTGAATGTCGTAGTCATGTATAATACTAAGGACTTTGTCAACCAAGTGCTTTCCAGTGATGATCAGCATCTTGTGAGCCCTGTGGGCGCTTCGGGAACCTCCGCGACATCAGATTGTGGCGGGAGCCGGTCGGTGCCGTTGCGGGCCTCCTGGGATCCGAACGATATCCAGGGTTTGCCGAGCCGGGTTTATATTGATCCGTCTCAAGCGTTGATGTTCACCATCCGTTTCGAGAACGTGGCCACGGCGACGGCGGAGGCCGAAACGGTGGTGGTGACCATGACCCTGGATCCGAACCTGGACTGGTCAGCCCTTCAGATGTTGGGGAGCAGCCACCCGGACAAGCTGCAGCTGCGCGCCGATGAGGAGTCGCGGGTGCTGGTCTGGGCCTTCAATGGCATCAATCTGCCCCCCAATCGGAATCCGCCGGAGGGAGAGGGGTGGGTGCGCTTCCGGGTCCGGCCGAAGGCGAACCTCGGCAGCGGCACGGTTCTGACGGCCCAGGCGGTCATCGTCTTTGATGTGAACCCGCCCATCTGGACAAACGTGATCACATATGTCATCGATGTCACGCCGCCGGTGACGCCCACGCTTTCGGATCCTTCGGTCGCCGGAGATCAGATCCGCCTGCGCGTGCGGACCCAGGATGAGCACTCGGGCCTCTCCCGCCTTGCCGTTTACTACAGTCGCGATGGGGGTCAGGCGTGGAGTCTGGGGACAGACCTGATGCTAACCGAGCCGGTCCGGGAGTTGAATCAGGTATTCGCCTTCTCCGTCCCCGGCGGCGGCGATTATCAAATCCGGGTCGACGCACGGGATGAAGTGGGGATGGGCATCACATCGGAGCCGATAACGGTTCGGGTGCCGTATCGGCTCTTCCTGCCGCTGGTGCTGCGGCAGGCGGGCGGGGCGCGTTCGAGCGGCCAGGCGGTGGAGGAGGGAGCCCCCGCGGCGCCGTCCATCCCGACGCCGGAGCCGCGGGAGATGGCCCCGCCGCCGGGGAGCGCCCTTCCTGCCTTCCGCAAGGTTCCCCGCCGGCGGCGGGCCCATCCATAACGTCCTGTCTGGCCTCCAGCAGGGGGCGCCCTGCAAAGGGCGCCCCCGCTTTTCTCTATGAGATCTTCCCCCAGAAAGGAGGCCCTATATGCCGGGAGAGCGATGTCTCTTCGGGCTTTGCGCGGAGGAGCCCGTCTGGATCATCCTGGCAGGGGTGATCCTGTGGCTCCTGTATGGGCTGCTCTTCCTCCTCATCCGGGCCTTCCTGGTGGCCGGGATGCTCCGGGAGCTCACCCGGGCCGAGATCGAGGGGACCCGCCGGCGCATCCAGCTGGAACAGAAGGAGCCCGAGGCGGTCACCCCCTCCGAACAGGTCGTGCTGAACCATGTCGAGGCGCTGCTCCAGCAGGCGGAGCGAGCGGTTTCCTGGACCTTCGGGGACAAAGTGAAAGCGCTATGCTGGAACGGCGGGGCGGAGCTGGCCGCCTGGCGGTTGATCCACGACGCGGAGCGGCTGGCGGCGAACGCGATGGCCACGCCCCACCTCAAGGCCCGGCTGCAGCGGGCCCTGGGCGACCTCTCGGAGCTTCCCCCGGCGCGTCAGAAGGCATGGAAAAAGCCTCTCCAGGAAGCGCTGGGGCATGCAAACGGGGATGCCCGAGCGACCCTTTCGGCGTTCCTGGCGGATCTCTACGAGGCGCGGGACAAGCGGTTCATGCTGGTGCTTAAGATGCAGAACTTGCTGACCTTTATGGTTCTCGTGGGCTTGCCGATTGGGCTGGCCCTGGCCATCGTGGGCTACGGCCCGATCTTGCTGGCGGGGGCGGTGGGCGGTCTGCTCAGCCGGCTGGCGCGGGTGTATCGGGGCAGCCCGAAGATGCCGGACTACGGGCTCTCGTGGGCGACGGTGTTCCCGGCACCCCTCTTTGGGGCCCTCAGCGCATGGGCCGGCCTGCACCTGGTCGCGATCCTGCAAAACCAGCAGATTCTCTCTCTGGAAGCGCTGGGAACGCTTTCCCAGCTTCTCACCCCACCCATCGCGCTGCAGAAAGACACGGTGCCCCTCCTGGCCCTGGGGGCCCTCTTCGGCCTCTCTGAGCGCCTGCTGGACCGTATGGTGGAGAAGACGGAGGAGCTGTGGAAGAAGCAGGAGAAGAAGCCGGAGGAGGGGCCGCCCGAGGAGACCCCGGAGGAGATCGTCCGGCGTATGCAGCTGCGGTTGGAGACGGAGGAGCAAGAGAAGGACGGGCCGCGCGTCACGCGCCGGATGACGCTGGACGTCCTCCAGGGGCCAGGGAAGGCCGGGCCTTCCGAGGCTCCCCGGGAACGGGAAGAGCCGGGCTCCCCAACCACTGCTTCCCCGAGTCCGCCGCCGCCGTAGCCTCCGAAGAACCCGCGCGACGCCATCCCGACCCGCTGACGATGCGAGGATCCGGCCGGACGATTGGGGGTCGTCCGGCCGGCTTTTTCAAGCCGGGGCGGCCGGTCTGTTCACAAGTTGTTCCGATGCAGGAGGCGAGATGTTCCCGAATCCGGGGGAAGGAGGCGCCCATGGGACGGATCAGCTGGTTCAGCGAGGAGGGGGATGACCTCTTCTTCCAGCGGTATGTCGATCGGATGGAGTCCTGGCAGCAGGCCATCGCCGACGGCCGCATCGACCCGGAGGAGGTGCGGGCCCAGGCGGAGCGGGTGGCGGCCCTGCTGCGGGAGATCGAACCCCAGCTCAGCGACGCCCTCCATGAGCAGGTCACCCAGCTGCTGCTGGAGCTGGCGGTTCTGAATGCGATGCAAACGACCCTTTTCCTGCAGACCCCGGCCTGAGGAGGTGAGGCCATGCCCGATCAGCGCGTGTTCCACGCTCCGAACCTGGATATGGGCCGGCTGGTGCAGAGCCTGGCCGACTGGTATCGGGCCCAGAAGTTCGAAGTGCAGGTGCTGGATCTCCCCCAGGGTGGGGTGGTGATCCAGGCCCGCCAGGACGAGACATGGCGGAACCTGCTGGGGGTCTCCTCGGCCCTCAACGTGGCCCTTCGCCGGCAGGGCGACAGCCTGCAGGTGGAGATCGGGGCCGGCAAGTGGGTGGACAAGGCGGTGGCGGCGGGGGCGGGGCTCTTCCTCCTCTGGCCGCTGCTGTTCACGGCCGCCTACGGGGCCTGGCAGCAGAGCAAGCTGCCCCAGCGGACCTTCGAGTTCATCCAGTATTTCATCGCCACGGGGGCGGCCCTGCCGGTGGACACGGCGGCCTGGGTGGCCGGCCGCTATCAGGAGGCCCAGCGGTATGTGAGCGCTGTCCAGGCCACGACGGCCCCGGCCGCCTCCGGCGGGGAGGCCGCGCCCGGCGGGGCGTATCGCTTCTGCCCCCAGTGCGGAGCGGAGCTCCCGGCCGGCGCCCGCTTCTGCCCCGCCTGCGGCGCCAAGCTGGGCGCATAGACACCGGAAAGGAGGGATCCAGTGCGAGCCGGACGCCTTCGATGGTCGGAAGCCATGGTTTGGAAGGAGCGCGCCCTTGGGGCCTGGCTGTTCTCGGATGTCCAAGGGCTGCAGACCCTGGAGTGGGTGGCCCTGGCCGTTGTCATCCTGGCCCTGCTGGGCGCGGTGGCCGCCTATCTCCGCAGCCACCCCGATGTCGTGGGCGGGGCGGTCGCCGAGGCCATCCGCTCGTTCTTCGCCCGCCTGACCGAGACCTTCGGCCCCATCCTCTCGCCGTTTTTCCCCTTCCCCCCTCAAGCGTGAGGGGAGGGGAAAGCGAGGAGGGGACGATGCTCCGGGCGGTTCGGGGAGGGTTGCTGATCGTCGGGCTGGGGGCCCTCGCGCTCTTCCTCGTCCTCCCCGGAGGGGGGAAGGGCGCCCTGGGCCTCCTGGGGCTGCTGGCCCTCTCCCTGGCGCTGAACCTGTGGCTCTTGCCGTGGGCCCTGCGGCGGACCCTGGGGGGATGGCGGCCGCGGCTGCCCCGGCCCGTCCCGCCGCCGGGCCTGGGGACGACCATCGAGGAGCGGGTGGGGGAAACGGCTCGGGCCCTCGTCCGGGCCCTGGAGGGGCCGCCCCCCACCCTTTCCCCGGAGGCCCCGGTGGCCTTCCGGTGCCCGACCTGCGGCCGGCGGCTGGCGCGAGGGGACGCCCGATGCGCGGGCTGCGGCCAGCCCGCCCGGTTCCGGTGTCCTTATTGCGCCCGGGAGGTGGATCCCGAATGGCGGCGCTGCCCCGCCTGCGGGGCCGCCCTCCCCGCCGCCTATGAGGGGCGATGATCCGCGGCATCCGATCGCCGGATTTCGGGCCCAGGGGCCGCGCCTCGGGGGTAGGAGCCCCCTGCGCCGGGTGAAGACCGGTTCGGGGCGAAAGCAAGCCGAAATTCATTTCGGCATCCTTCTCTGTAGGAGCGGCTTCAGCCGCGACCCATTGCGATCTCCAAGGCGGAGGATTCGGGATTGTGGGGGCGGCTTCATCCCTGGTCTTTGGGATCTTGAAGGCGGAAGGTTCGGGGCGAAAGCCCCTCCTGCGCCGGTAAGAGGTCGGCGATGCGACGGGGAGCCCCTTGGATCGCGATCGGATCCGTGCTGATCCTCCTCAGTCTGGGGGCCGTCGGCCTGGGGGGATGGCTCGCCGTTCGCGCCGGGCGGGCGGGGGATCCGGAGATGGCGCTCATCTGGGGGTGCGGAGGAGGGCTGACGGCCCTCTCCCTGCTGTTCCTGGGGGCCGGGTTCGCATCGGAGGGGCTCACCCGCATGGCCGCCACGGTGCATGTCGACGTCGAGCCCCGCGCGGCCCGCCTGGGGGAGACCCTCGCGGTTCGGATCGCCGTGGAGGCCCATCGCCCCCTGATCGCCGGCCCCATCCGCCTCCGGCTGATGACGAAGGAGTTCATGACCTTCTGGGTGTGGGACTGGTTCCGTAAAACCCGCCGGCGGAAGGAGGAGCGGGAGCAGACGCGCGTGGTCCAGGAGATCCAGATCGCCGACCGCGTCGAGCTCCTCCCCGGGCTCCCCCAGCGCTACATGGCCGCCCTCGTTGTCCCGATCGATGGGATGGCCTCGTTCCGGCGGGAGGAGCGAGGCCGCCTCGGCGCCGACGTCCACGCCTTCGAATGGTGGGTGGAGCTGGAGGTCGGGCTGCAGGGGTGGCCCGACGCGTATGAGAAGATCCCGCTCTCCGTCCGGCCCGTTCGGGTATCGCCGGCTCTGGAGGCCCCGGCGGCGGAGCCTGTTTCGGACCTCCCGTCCTCCGACCCTCTGCGGGTCGCTCTGGCCGCATGGTCTTTCCCGGTGGGCTCCGCCCTGCGGGGATGGGTCCGCTGGGAGGGCGAGGCGCGGCAGCGGGTGCGGGTGGAGGCCGGCTACCGGATCCTCGCCGAGGGGCGGACCTGGACGACCCTCATCGGCCGCGCCGTTTATGAGCTCGAGCCCGGCCAGGAGGAAGCGTTCGCCTTTGAGATCCCTTCCGATGGCCCGATCAC
Source organism: Thermoflexus hugenholtzii (assembly GCF_018771565.1). Classification (NCBI taxonomy): domain Bacteria; kingdom Bacillati; phylum Chloroflexota; class Thermoflexia; order Thermoflexales; family Thermoflexaceae; genus Thermoflexus; species Thermoflexus hugenholtzii. The sequence goes on from NZ_CP076326.1 coordinate 279,653, forward strand.
CCGCTCCGGCGACCTCTATGACATCCGCTGGTTCGTCCGGGGGATCGCGGATCGTCCCCTCGCCCGGGATCTTCCAGCCGAGGTGGCCGCGCGGGTGGTCCCTCAGGGGTGAGCCGCAAAGAACCCTTAAGCAAGGAGGCGAACCGGATGCGCTCGCGAACGGTTCTCATCGGCGGCCTGGCGCTGGCCTTCGTCGCGCTGTGCGCTTGCGCCGTCCTGGGCGGCGGATTCCTGGCTTACCGGTTCCTGCCGCGCCTGCTCTCGCCTACTCCCGCTTCGGAGATCCGGACGCCCACGGCGCGCCCGCCGGTCTCCCCCACTTCCCTTCCGAGGCCAACGGCCACGGCCGCGCCGCCCTCCCCGCCGACGCCGGGCCCAACCCTCTCCCCGACGGCCGGGGAGGCCCCCGCCCTGCCGCTCCGGATGGCCATCCCGGTAGAGGGGGTCGTCGCCATCGCCCCGGCCCCCGATGGACGCCTATCGCTGTTCACGGCGAACGGCCAGACCGGGCTTCTGGATCCCCGGACCGGGGAGATCGCGGAGGGGCTCCCCACCCCGTCGAGGGTGGAAGAGCTGGTCTTCTCCCCGGACGGCCGGGCCTTCGCCCTGCGGACCGGGTCGGAGATCCGCGTGTGGGATGTGCCGGGGGCGCGAACCCGTTTCACGTTGCCGATCCAGGAAGAGGTGCGCCGCATCGCCTTCTCCCCCCAGGGAAGCTTGTTGCTGGTCGGAGGCGAGCGCACCCTGAGCGGTTATTACGTGGAGACGGGACGGCGGGCTTTCGCCTTTGATCTCTACGGGCCTGCGGATCAGTTCGTCATGACGCCCGACGAGCGGCTGATCTTCCAGATGACCGATCGGGCCTCTGATCTCGAGGTGTGGGACGCTTACACCGGGGAGTGGTGGGACTCCATCGAGTTCGAGCCCCTCACGGCCATCGCCCTCTCCCCCGACGGGCGCCTCCTAACGGCGGCGGAGAACGAGATGCGGCCCATTGAGGGCGAGGGCTATGAAGGTCCCTTCCCGACCCGCGTCGCCCTGTGGCGGGTCTCCATCGATCCGGACCGGCGAGAGGTGCGTCTGGACCTGCAGGAGGAGCTGGAGCTGCAGCCGGAGATGGAGGGGAAGTTCCCGTTGCCCTTGAAGGCGCTGCAGTTCACCCCCGATGGCCGGCGGATCGTCGGGCTGGCGGACTGGGTGGGGGAAGGGAACATGAACGGCCGGCTCTACGTCTGGGACGCCGCGAGCGGGCGGATGATCGGACGGGCGGTCCTCCCGCCGCGCCCCTTGCGGATGGCCTTAATGGAGGAGGGGCGGTCGGTGGCCGTCCTCATCGGCTATATGACGGGCGTCGAGGTTCGCATCTACGAGATCCCGGGACGTTGATGCGAGGGAGGCGAGATGCGGTCCGCGTGGATGGAGCTGCGCCGGACGGCGGCGGACGCTCTCCACACGTTCATCCTGGCCCCCCAGCGGAGCGGCGTCGGCCTGCTAACGGATCTCCTCCGCATGGGGCCGCGAGGGTGGGCCTGGCTTCTGTTGCTGTTCGCCACCCTGGGGACGGCCTTCGTTTTCACTCTCCCGGGGGTGGGCCCGCAGGTCCGGGACGGGCTCGCCCATCCGGCGGGGATCGGGCTGCTCACGCTGTGGATCGCCTTTCTCTGGACTCTGCTGACGGCGACGGCGGGGGATCTGCCGGCGGCCTTCCGGCTGCCGGTCGCGGTCTATGGCCTGTTCTACTTCGGCCTGCCGCTGTTGGCCGGGGCCTCGCCGCTGGTGCTGGCGCCGACGCTGGCCCTTCTCCTGTTCGAGCGGACCCATCCCCGCTCCGCCCTCGCGGGCTGGCCCGGGCGGATCCTGTGGGCGCTGGCCCTGGCCCAGTTCCCGCCCCATCCGATCCATCCCTTCTTGCTCAGCCTGGGGCTCAAGGCGCTGCTGGGGATCGGGCTGATGAGCCTTCCCTTCTGGCCCTCGGTGCGGATCTCCCGGATGGCGCGGGGGGGCCTGCTGGCCCTGGGCCTGACGATCCCCTATCTGGTCGCCTGGGGGAGCGGGCCGGCGGCCCTCGGCGAGGGGATCCGGCAGATGCTCGCCGGGGCGTGGGGCCTGAGCGTCCCGGTCTGGCTCTGGCTGGGGGCCAATCTGGTGGAGGAGGGGGGACGCCTGGGCCACTTCTGGAGCCGCCGGATGGAGCTCCTGCGCGCCCGCCCCCATCTCTTCGGGGCGCTCCCCTTCCTGACCCTGGCGCTGGGCGCGCTGGCCCTGCCGGCCTTCTGGCCCGAGCTGGGGATGCAGGGGTTGGCGCGCCCGGGACTGTGGGCTCCCTTCGCGCTGTATCAAGGGATCTGGCATGCCCTTCGGGGCTGGCCTCCGGACGCCTATCTGGCGGGCCGGACGGCCGTCGGGGTCCTGTTCGTCCTGGGGGTGGCCGGCCTCGGGATGCGGCGGCGGATGGCGGCGGGGGCCTTCGCCCAGCGGTATGTCGCCCTCCTCATCGGCACGGTGGCCTTCCTGTTCGCCTTCTACCAGGCGTTCTTCGAGATCGTGGACCTGGAGCTGCCCCAGCAGTGGTGGCCGCTGCTTCTGATGATGGTGGCCTGGACGTGGGAGCCGTTGAAGGGTCTGCAGGAGCTGCGGGAGGAAGCGGAGGATCTGCTGGAGTGGATCATCGCGGCCGGGCTGTTGTTGCTCACTGCCGTCATGGCCCGGCAGCTCGAGGATCCGGAGGGGCTGGTTCGGAACACCGCCCTGTGGCCGTTGCTGGGTGCCATGGCCTGGGGCTTCCCCTACCTGCTGTTCACCGCCCTGCAGGCCGCCCGGGGCGTGGAAGGGGAAGGGACGGTCTCCCCGGTCCGCCCCTTCCTGTTGGGCTATGGCCTGATGCTCCCGCTGGCCTCGCTGCTCCCCCTGGAGGACCGCTTTCTGCCGCCGCTGGCCTTCTTGCTGGGGAGCCTGCTGCTCCCGCCGCCGGAGGGCTCGCGGACCGATCGATGGATGCACGGGGCGTGGATCGGGTTGGGGGCGGTGGCCTTTCAGGTGGCGCCCTGGATCCTGCCCCTGCCGGTCCTTCCGCTGGCGGGGGAGTGGCTGGAGCGCCTCTACCGCCGGACCCCCCTGGAGTTCCTGAGCGCGGTCTATTTCATCCGGGCGGCGGGAGCGCTGCTCGCGGCCCTTCCCCTGGCGATCCGAACGGGCTTCGGATGGCGCGGGCGGATCGGCGGGCTCCTCGGCGCGCTGCTGTGGGGGCTCTGGTCCGCCGGCATGCCCTGAGGCCGCATCCTCCGGTTCACAGCCTGTTCCCAGGGGCGGGGGAAGATCAGGTGCGAGGGGCTGGGAGATCCGGATCTCACGCCGGGAGGCTTCGATGGCTGGGATCGAACCGGTGTCGCATCGGCGGCTCGTGCGCGTCTACGTGGTCCAGGTCTTCCAGGACCCGGATGGGGCGGTCTACGGCCGGGTGACGGAGCCGGCCACCATGCGCCAGTGGGTTTTCCGCAACCTCGCGGATCTGCCGCGGATCCTGGGGCAAGCCGTGGAGGGCCCCTCGGAAGCGCCTCCGGGGAAGTGATCCAGTAGTGGCTCCGCCGCGGAAGGGAGCTCGCCGGTCGGAAGGGGGCCATCGTCCGGGCAGCTCGATGGACGGCGCGCCGCAAGCGCCTCCAGACGATGGCTCCGGATGCGTTCAGGGCCGTGAGCCCTCAAGAACTGCCTCTGGAAAGACTCCCGCTTTGACGAGCATATGTGACCATAATATAATGTCAGCAGATGATGGGCCGCATGCCATGGAGGAGGTATAACGGATGGGCAAGCAAGCGCGAGAATTTTACGTGGTGATCGAACGGGATGAAGACGGATATTATGTGGGGGAGGTTCCCCAACTGCGAGCCTGCTATAGCCAGGGGCGAACGCTGGAGGAGCTGCTGGAAAATATTCGAGAAGTTATCCAGATGTGTCTGGAGGAAGGTGAGGAGCCGAGCGCCGAATTCATCGGTTTGCAGAAGGTGATCATCGAATGAATCGTCTGCCGGCTTTAACTGCCAAAGAGTTGATCCGCGCCCTGGAAAAGGCTGGTTTCCAAGTGATCCGGCAGCGTGGAAGTCATGTCAGACTGAGACACCCCGATGGACGGGTTGTCACGGTCCCTGTTCATGCAGGTCAGACAATTGGAAGAGGGCTTTTGAAAAAGATTTTGCGCGATGCAAGAATGTCTGTAGAAGATCTTCTAAAATTGATTGGATAAAGAAAGAGGCTTTTAATAGGACTTTGGTTGGTAAGGGCGACCTTCCGTTTCAGCGAGCGAACGGTCGGCTGGCAGGGAAGGCCGCCCTCGGTGTTTATGGGGGCAACAGAAGGAGATGGCCTCTCCTCATCCGGCGCCGGCGGGGCCGACGGCTTGGCGCAGCGCTTCCCGCAGGCGCTGGATCTCCGGCTCCCAGCGGGTCTCCCCCAGGGCGGCCCGCTGATGTTTGCGGAAGGCCAGCTCCGTCGCCAGGGCGTAGATCCATCCCAGCCGCCGGAAGGTGGTCACATCCCCGCGCAGCAGCGCCCCCCATCGCGCGCCGATGCGACCCAGGATCGATGTGGCTTGCCGATAGAGGGCCTCCGGCAGCACGCCTGCCTCCACCTCCTCGCGGAGATACTGCCGCAGCCAGCGCTGCTCCCGGGTGAGCCCGTAGAGGGCGATGGCGAAGATCAGCAGCGCCCCTATCCAATCGAAGGGAACCCAGAACAGGCAGACCAGCGGGGACTGAGCGGCTTTGGTCAGGGTGGCCACGGTGTTGTGCAGGGCGTGGAAGGCCATCGCCCCGCCCAGGCCCAGGATGGGAGTGGTCAGGCGGACCAGGGCCGAGGTCGACAGCCGGGCGGCGGCGAACCCCAGGCCGGTGAGGGATGTGAAGGCCGCGTGGTTGAGGCCGAAGACGATGGCCCGGGCGATGAAGTTTTCGAACATCCCCCCCAACCCGCCCGCAGAGGCCGCGCTTAGGAAATAGAGGACGTTCTCGGTGGCGGCGAAGCCGAAGCCCACCAGGGAGCCGTAGAGGAAGCCGTCGTAGAGGCTGTCGATCTCCCGCCGGTAGAGCAGAAAGAGCAAAAAGACGAAAAGCCCTTTGAAGAGCTCCTCCGTGAAGGGCGCGACGAGGATGGAACCCAGGGCGCTCCCTGCGCTCTGCCCCAGCGCGGCCTGGAAGACGGCGAAGGTCGGGATCTGGGCGCACAGGGAAAGCAGGACGGTGGGGACGCTGCCCCACAGGAAGGCGGCGGCGATCAGCCAGAGGGGCTCCTTCTCGAAGCGGTCGAACCACCAGGCGAAGACCGCGTAGAGGACCATCGGCCCGAAGGCCAGCACGGGCGCCAGACACAGGGCGATGAGGGGGAATCCTCCCTGGCTCTCCATGGTTGTCCCTCCGGTCGGGGATGAAGCCGTCGCTTACTCCGCCAGGCGGCGCAGGAGCTCGCGCAGGCGCCGGATCTCCTCCTCCCATCGGGCCTCCCCCAGGGCCGCCTGCTGATGCTTGCGGAAGGCGAGCTCAGCGGCGACCTGGAGCTGTTGCCCACGCCGCCGCCACGTCGTGGCGTCGCCCCGCAGCAGCGGCCCCCAGCGGTAGGTCAGCCAGCCTCCCGGCGAGCGGAGGACTTCATACAGGGCCGCCGGGAGGACGCCGGCGGAGACCTCCTCCCCCAGGTAACGGGCGATCCAGGCCCGCTCCCGGCCCATCCCATAGATCACGATGCCGATCAGCAGCAGGACGCCCAGGGCGTTGATCAGGGCCCGTATGCCAGCCAGCCCCGGGTTCCAGAGGGTGGGCACGATGGCCAGCTCCCGCAGGCTGTGGAAGAGGAAGGCAGCCAGGACGCCCAGGAGGGGCCACGCCGGCCGCGCCGGGCTCCGGCTCAGCCGGCCCGCCGCCAGCCCCAGGCCGATCCACCCCGTGAAGAACGCGTGGGCCAGGCCCAGCGCCAGCGTCCGCCCGAAAGCCCCCTCCAGGCTCCAGCCCCGGGCCGGCGCCCCCACGATGGTGTCCGCAGCAGCGAAGGCGAAGCCGGTCAGGGCTCCGTAGAGGAAGCCGTCGTAGAGGCTGTCGATCTCCCGGGCATACAGGACGAAGAAGCCGGCCAGGAAGAGGGCCTTGATCACCTCCTCCAGAGCCGGCAACAGGAAGGCGTTCCCCCAGGTCCCCGCCCATAGCGGATCGAACAGGGCCGCGCCCCCGGCGAGGACCAGGGGCCGCAGCAGGGTCACCGCCATCTGCGCCAGGCTGCCCCAGAGGGTGGCGGCCCCCATCAGGGTCAGCGGCTCCTTCTCGTAGCGGTCGAACCACCATAGCAGCCCTGCGAACAGGAGGGTGGGGATCAACGCCCCGACCATGGCGATCCCCAGCGCCGCAATCGCGGATGCCGTCATGTTTCACCTCCCGGTCATCTGTTTGGGGAAGGAGCCCGGCCCGCATGTGGGGCAACTGCTCGCAGTTGCCCTACATGTCCTGTAGCCGGAAGGCACTCACCTGCCCAGGAGATCTGGAAGGCCCCGGTCCGAAGAGGGCCGGGCTCCACCGATCTCAGCGCGCTTGGTAGGTGAACACATACAGGTAGGTGTAGTTCCCGGTGTCGACGATGTAGCCCGCGAACTTGAGGGTGCCGTCCTCCCGATACGCCTCAAAGGCCAGGCTGCCGCTGCTGTGGCTGTAGTAGCCGGGCTCGTTCACGATGCCGTCCTGATCGAAATCCGTGTCGATCAGCGCATACTGGAACGGCGTGTTGATCGGCTGGGCGCCCTGGGGAGTGACCAGAAGCCCCTGGAACCCCTGCACGTTGGGGAAGAAAGGACACGGGAAAAGGGTATAGCCCGGCTGGTCCACCAGAGAGCAATCCCGGTTGACCCGCAGGCCGCCGAAGGGGAACTGCACCTGGATGCTCCCATCCCCCAGCGCTTGCACCTGGATCGCAGACCCCGTTCCGGAGGTGAGGGGTCGGCACTGGTTGGCGTTCACATCACAGGTATAGCCGCCGGTCTGGACCAGCGTGAAGCCGCCTCCTCCTGCTCCTCCGGCTGGGCCGCCTCCGGTGGGTCCGCCTCCCGAAGGCATCCCGGTGGTCCCGCCAGGCTGGGGCATGGTCTGACCGCCGGGCGCGCCGGCTGGGCCGCCTCCGGCGGGTCCGCCTTCTGAAGGCATCCCGGTGGTCCCGCCAGGCTGGGGCGCCGTCTGACCGCCGGGCACGCCGGTCGGTCGGACGGCCGGGGTGGCTGGCCGAACGGGTTGCGGGCCCTGTCCGCGGCTCAGCGCGACGACGCCCAGCGCGCACACGCCCAGGCCGACGAGGGCCAGCCCGAGCAGCAGCAGCCCGGCGCATCCCCCGCCCACCACCAACGGAAGCCGGCTTCCGGATGATCCCATGTTCGACATCGCACCCTCCTCTCGGAAAGTCGGTGGGGTCCCTTCTTGCTCGAAGCAAAGAGTAGGCGGGGGTTGTGAACAACCTGTGAACAGGGAGCCGGGAAGGCGGACCGGGGCTTAAATCGGCTCGCCCCGACGGAGGCGTTCGGCCAGCCAGCGGGTGAGGGGGGCGGGAGGGACCTGGAGCTCCCGACGGAGGGTTTCCACCGCCTCCTCGTAAACGCGCAGGGCGCGGGCCCGTTGCCCCAGGCGGGACCAGGCCCGCATCAGGACCTGGTAGCCTTCCTCCAGCCAGGGGGCCTCCTCGATGGCGCGCTCCGCCCAGCGGATGGCCTCCACGGGCTCCTGGAGGACCAGTGCGTCCTCCGCCAGGGCCTGGGCGGCTTCGGTGCGCAGCGATCGCCAGCGTTCCTGGTGGGGGATCAGCCAGGCGTCATACGGCACCCCGGGCAGCAACAGGGGCCATTCCTCCAGGCGCGCCGCCAGCGCCGCCCAGGTCCCCCGATTCATCGGGCGCGCCGCCAGCGCCCGGCGGATCTCCGTTTCCATCTGCTCCACATCCACTTTCACCACATCCTGCGGATCGAAACGCAGGCTCTCCCCTGCGCTGGCGAAGTAGCGGAAGGGGCCCTTGGGGCGCACCGCCGGCTCCAGGACCTGATGCAGCCAGGAGAAGAGCCGACGGAAGATCTCCTCCGCCTCCTCGGGATCCCGCTTGGGCCACAGGTCCTCCAGGATGCGCTCCCGGGTGAGCCACTGACGTCGATGGAGGGCGAAGTATTGCAGGAGGCGGGCGACAGCCGGCCGGGGCCAGGCGGAGTCCGGGAGGAGCTGCCCGCCGCGCCGGACCTCGAAGCGGCCCAGAAGCCGGATCTCCAGGGGAGGCGGGGGGAGGGATTCCAGGGCCTCCAGGGCGGCGGCTATAGCCTGACGGACCTGGGCGTGGCGCTCCCGGCGGAGGGCATCCTGCAGGAGCGGCATGGCGGCTTCCTCTCCGGCGGCGGCCAGGGCCTGGGCCGCAGCGTGACGAACCCCCTCGCGGGGATGCCGGAGCAAGGCCCCGAGCTCGGAGAGAGGCCGCAGGCGTCCCAGCGCTCGGATGGCCTCCGCCTCGTGGATCCCCTCCTGCAGGCAGAGCAGCCAGAGGGCGGTCCCCAGCTCCGGGTCCCGGGCGGAGAGCCAGTCCTCCCGTCGGATCTGACGAAGGGCGGCGTGGAGGTGGCGGCGCCAGCGGGGATCCCCGGCGGCGTAAGCCTGGAGAGCCCGCAGGGCCCGCAACCGGGGGAAAGCGGCGCCGGCCCGGGCGGCGATCAAAGCTCCCACGGCCGGGTGGGATTCCGCCTGCCCCAGCGCCCAGGCGGCCAGATCCCGCTCCAGGGCCACCAGGCCTCGGACGAGGGGGGCCCCTTCCAGGCGCGGCAGGGCCTGCTCCGCGATCCGGAGGGCTTCCTCCGGGCGGCCCTGCCGGCGGGCCTGCCAGGCCTGGGCCTGGGCGAGGGCTCCCATCCGCTCGGGATGCCCATGGGCCAGATCCCCGGCCCGGGCGAGGGCCTGAGCGGCGGCGTCCCATCGTTTCTGGCCGATGGCGCCCATCGCCCGGCACCACCAGAACCAGAAATCGTTGCTGGCCTGTCCTTCCTCCACCTCGTGGGCCAGGGCCTCGATCTCCCGAAGGATTCCTTCCAGCTCGGCCCAGGCTCCGGTCTCCACCGCGAGCAGCGCCCAGCCCATCTGATGGGTGATCCGCTGGGCGGGCCGCTCCGTGTAATAGGGAGCGTTGGCGGAAAGCAGTGCCCGCGCCGCCTCAAAGCGCCCGGCAGGGATCTCCACGCCCACCGCCTGATTGTGGCGGAGGAACGCCGGGTAGTGGGGATCTCCCAGCGCCTCCGCCAGGGCCATCGCCTCCTGATAGAGGCGCCGGGCTTCGCTCAGACGGCCCAGGCCGGTGCAGGCGTCCGCGGCGGTTTTGAGCAGCCGCATGCGCAGGGCCGGGGAGCGCGCCTGCCCCAGCCCCTGCATGCTCCAGGCCAGGCTTTCCCCAAAGCGGCCCTCGATGTAGAGCACGGAGGCCAGCATCAGCGAGGCCTGATCCCGCAACGCCGGATCGCCCCGTTGCTCCGCCCAGGCCAGCACTTCCCGGAGGAGCGCGCGGCCTTCCTCCCAGTAGCCGCCCCGATGGAGCTCCTTGCCCAGGCGGAGCATCAGATCCGGCGCCTCCCGACGCGCGGGCTCCGGGAGGGCCATCACCCAGCGTCGGAACGTCCGCCGCCGCCCCCGATCCCAGATGAAGGCGTCCGGCAGGGCCCGCAGCAGCCGGACTGCTTCGGCGTCCAGCCCGCCGGCCAGGGCGTGCTCGATGGCCATCTCCAGGTCGCCCTGTTTCTCGAACCAGGCGACGGCGCGGGTGAAAAGGGGCGGGAGCGGCTCCGGGATGTGCCGGAGCAGGAACTCCCGGAACAGCTCGTGGTAGCGCCAGCGATCCGGGGATCCGGCGGACTCCAGGAACAGCCGGCGCCGCTGGACCTCCTGCAACAGGCCGGGCAGCTGGGGCAGGAGATCCGAACGGTCCTCCAGGAGGGCGGCGGCCAGGGCTCCGTTGAACCACAGCGGGATCGCGGTGCGGAACAGGAAGGCGCGCAGCGGCTCGGGGAGGGTTCGGATCAACGAGCGGGCCAGCTCCTCGAAAAGCCGATCCCGAGCCTCCGGCCACCGCTCCGGGAGAGGGCGGTCGGCGTCAGGCTGGGCGAGCAGGGCGATGGCCATGGGCCAGCCCCGGGTCCGCCGATGCACCTGGACGGCCGTCCCGGGGTCCACCCCGAGGGCCGCCGCCACCTCGTCGACGGAGAAGGCCAGCTCCGCCTCCGTCAGCCATGTTTGCGGAAACGGGCCTCCGCCCAGCGGCTCCGGGATCCACCGCCCGGCAACCACCCAGCGTTCCGGGGTCCGGGCGATGGCCTCTTGCAACACGCCCAGCGCCTCCGGGCCATCGGCGAGGAGATGGACGTCGTCCAGGAGTCGGATGCGGGCTCCCTGAAGGGACGCGAGGACTTCCCGGAGGCAATCCGGGTCGATGGCGGATGGCATGAGGCCCAGATAGCGGCTGCCGGGGAGATGGAGCTCCAGGGAGCGCAGGAGCGTGCTCTTGCCGTAGCCGGGCGGCGCGGCGATCCACACCGTCCCCTGTTGCAGCCCCTCGTGAACCCGCTGAACGAGATGCGGGCGGATCCGGAAGATCGCGGGAGCTCTGCTCGCTTCCATCCCTGGGCCCCTCCAGGGTCAATGCATTGTCGGAGCGGCTTCCGCCGCGACTTTTGCTTAGGGACCGCGACCTCTGGGTTTCCGCTGCGAACCCGTCCATGATTACTTGGTTATCCGAATTATACCACCGCCCCAGGGCCGCCGGAGGAAACGCGCCCGCGCATTTCAGTTTCCCGAATCGGGCGCGCCTGGATGATCCCATTCAGAGGCGGAGGGCCATGGGAAGGGATGGAAGGGGGTCTGACAGGGGGGGCCGAAGGCGTATTCGATGGCGCGCCCCCTCAGGTCCGCGATCACGGACCAGAGGGTGGAGAACCCGGGGCGGTGCCCGCAGACCGGCGCCTCGTGATCGCTTAAAGCCCTGCGGAGGCGCTCCCGGGGCGGGCCCTCCCCGGTTGCAATGTGCTCCGTTAGCCGTTCCTTCCGCCGCATGGAGAACCGCAGATCCCGGCGGCCTCCATAAGGCTGCATCGCCGGATGCTCGTAGTGGTTCGTCACCGTCAGGATCCCGTCCTCCGGGAGGCGCACCGCCGCGCAGAGCGGATGGATCTCCACGGCGAACCCCTCCTGGGGATCGGCGACCAGGAGGTTCAGGGGGAGCATATGCGGCATCCGCAGCAGGAGCTCCACGGCCTCCCCGGCCGAGCGGCAGCGCTCGAGCAGGATGCGGGGGATCAGATGGAAGGGGATCCCGGGACGGGGAGGCGGCTCGTCGGCCATCACGGCGTGCAGGGAGACGAAGAGGCCGGCCTCGTTGACCCCATCGTAACGGCCGCCGGGGACGCTGCCCATCATCCCCAGGGAGGCCAGGCACCCCTCCGGGCGCAGCCCCACCAGATCCCGCCGGCGCTGGATCGGGCGGAAATCGTAATTGCGCCCTACCCACGCGCCCGCAGGCCCCCACACGGCCCCCGCGGAGCAGGCGAACAGGCGGGCGCGCATGGAGGTGCGACAGACCTGCTGCCAGAGGAGCCGGGGATCCATCCCCTGGGCGGCGGCGTAGCCTTCGTATTCCTCGATCAAGGGGGGATGCCAGCGGGCCACCAGCCGGCGGCAGGCCTCGGCCAGCTCGGGATCCGGAGGCGGCGGCCACCAGGGCGGGCGATGGAAAGGCGGATCCAGGCGGCCCAGCTGCGCGCCGATCTCCCGCGGGGTCCCGGCCAGCATCCGCACCCGGTAAGGCGCCGGGGGGAACCGTTCGGGCATCGCGCTCCTCGCTTGGCTTACGCCCGGCCCTGCGCGGCGCGCTCCTGATGGAGGGCGTATAGCGCTTCCAGGCCCAGCAGGTAGCTGCGCCAGCCGAAGCCCTGGATCACCCCCTTACAGACCGGAGCGATCACCGAGACCCGGCGCCATTCCTCCCGGGCGTAAAGGTTGGAGAGATGGACCTCCACGGCGGGCAGGTTCACGGCGGCCAGGGCGTCCCGCAGGGCGTAGCCGTAGATATGGAGGGCGCCCGGGTTGATCAGGATGGCGTCCGCCCAGCCCCGGGCCTGGTGGATGGCGTCGATGAGGACGCCCTCGTGGTTGGACTGGATGATGCGCAGGGTGACGCCGTGGGCGGCCGCCCACTCCTCCAGCCGGGCGTTGATCTCCTCCAGGGTCATCGTCCCGTAAATGTGGGGCTCCCGCGTCCCCAGCAGGTTGAGGTTGGGCCCATGCAGCACCAGCACGTTCATGGACGAAAGCCTCCTGCGGATCGAAGGATGGCCGGACCGCTCCGGACGGTCGAAGTTGCAGAACCCGTTCGCTCTGCGTTATCGTTATTTTCCGGCGACTGCCTGCCCGGCGGCGGGCTTTCGCGCCGATGGACATCGGCCTTCTTGCGGCGCTTGCGCGCCGGGCGTCGGCTTTCATGCCGATTGAAATCGGCCTTCTCGGGCGCTTCGCGCCGGGCGTCGGCCTTCGCCGACGCAAGGGATGTCTTTTCGGTCGGCGCAGGCCGACCGTTGGCCGAGGGCCTTGGCGCCGATTGAAATCGGCCTCCTGAGGCGCTTGTGTGCCAAGCGTCGGCCTTCGCCGACGCAAGGGATGTTTTTTCGGTCGGCGCAGGCCGACCGTTGGCCGAAGGCCTTGGCGCCGATTGAAATCGGCCTTCTAAGGCGCTTGCGCGCCAAGCGTCGGCCTTCGCCGACGCAAGGGATGTTTTTTCGGTCGGCGCAGGCCGACCGATGGCCGAGGCCTTCTCGGGCCGAATTCATTCGGCCCGCCAGGCCGATCGTTGACCGAAGGCCCTTCGAGGCCGGATTCATCCGGCGTGCCCCGCGCCAAGCGTCGGCCTTCGCCGACGTGAAGAGTGTCTTTTCGGTCGGCGCAGGCCGACCGATGGCCGAAGGCCTTCTCGGGCCGAATTCATTCGGCCCGCCAGGCCGACCGTCGGCCGAAGGCCCTTGAAGGTCGAATTCATTCGACGCACAGGCTCTCGCGCCGATGAAGGATCCGGGCGGACAGCCGGAGTCGGCCGGCAGGCTCTATTCTCAGCCGGAATCTGCGAATCGGCGAAATGCGAGGGGAGGTGGCGGATGGCGGGGGAGATGTTCGCGGTGATCCTGGCGGGGGGCAGCGGCACCCGGCTGTGGCCGCTGAGCCGGCAGAGCCGCCCCAAGCAGATGCTCCGGCTCCTGGGGGAGCGGACGATGTTCCAGCTGACGGTCGATCGCCTGCTCCCCATGTTCAAGCCGGAGCAGATCCTCGTGGTGACCGGCCGGGAGCACGCCGAGGAGCTCATGCAGCAGGCCCCGGAGATCCCCCGGGAGAACTTCCTGGTGGAGCCGGTGGGCCGCAACACCGCCCCGGCCATCGGGCTGGCGGCCCTGCATCTGCGCCGCCGGGATCCCCGGGCCTGCATGGCGGTGTTGCCCGCGGATCACTACATCCGGGACGAGGCCCGCTTCCGCGCCGTCCTCCGGGCGGCCTTCCAGGTCGCCGAGAGAGGGTTCCTGGTCACCCTGGGCATCCGCCCCACCTATCCGGCCACGGGGTTCGGTTACATCGAACGCGGGGAGCTCCTGGGGCGGTTCGGGGGCTTCCTGGCCTACCGGGTGCGGGCCTTCCGGGAGAAGCCCGACCTGGCCACGGCGGAGCGCTTCGTCGCCGATGGGCGCCACTCCTGGAACAGCGGGATGTTCATCTGGCGCGTGGACCGCATCCTGGAGGAGATCGCGCGCCATATGCCGGAGCTGGCCGCCGGGCTGCGGGAGCTGGAGGGCGCCCTGGGGACCCCGGAGGAGGGGGAGGTCCTGCGCCGCATCTGGCCCGGGATGCCCAACACGAGCATCGATTACGGAGTGATGGAGAAGGCCCAGGAGGTCGCCGTCATCCCCGCCGAGTTCGGCTGGAACGACATCGGCAGCTGGGCCGCCCTGCTCGATATCCTGGCCGGCGACGATCAGAGCAACGTGGTCCTGGGCGCGGAGCACCTGGGGCTGGACACCTCGGGCTCGCTGATCTTCGGCAACGGCCGTCTGGTGGCCACCCTGGGCGTCCGGGATCTGATCATCGTCGACACCGATGATGTCCTCCTGGTCTGCCACCGCGAGCGCGCCCAGGACGTGCGTCTCCTGGTGGAGGCGCTGAAGCGCGAGGGGCGACAGGAGTATCTGTAACGGTTTCGGGCCGATGGAAATCGGCCTTCTGAGGCGCTTCGCGCCGGGCGTCGGCTTTCATGCCGATTGAAATCGGCCTCCTGAGGCGCTTGCGCGCCAAGCGTCGGCCTTCGCCGACGCAAGGGATGTCTTTTCGGTCGGCGCAGGCCGACCGTTGGCCGAAGGCCCTTCGAGGCCGGATTCATCCGGCGCGCCCCGCGCCGGGCGTCGGCCTTCGCCGACGCGAAGAATGACTTCCGGTCGGCGCAGGCCGACCGTTGGCCGAAGGCCCTTCGAGGCCGGATTCATCCGGCGTGCCCCGCGCCAAGCGTCGGCCTTCGCCGACGCGAAGAATGTCTTTCCGGTCGGCGCAGGCCGACCGGTGGCCGGAGGCCTTCTCGGGCCGAATTCATTCGGCCTGCCAGGCCGACCGTCGGCCGAAGGCTCTTTGAGGTCGAATTCATTCGACGGGAGGGAGTCAGGATGGCGGAGAAGGGGACGCGGCTGGTCATCGTGGAATCCCCGGCTAAGGCCCGCACCGTGGGCCGCATCCTGGGCCGGGGCTTCACCGTGAAAGCTTCCATCGGGCACGTGCGGGATCTCCTTAAATCCCAGCTGGCGGTGGACGTCGAGAACAACTTCAAGCCCACCTACCGGGTGCCCAAAGAGAAACAGGCGGTGGTGCGGGAGCTGCGACAGGCGGTCAAAGAGGCTGAGGAGGTCTACCTGGCCACCGATCCGGACCGGGAAGGGGAGGCCATCGCCTGGCACCTGACCGAGGTGGCGGACATCCCGCCCTCCAAGCTCCGTCGCGTCGTCTTCCACGAGATCACCGAGCCGGCGATCCGGGAGGCCTTCGCCCACCCCCGCGGCATCGACATGCAGCTGGTCCACGCCCAGCAGGCCCGGCGCATCCTGGACCGGCTGGTGGGCTACAAGCTGAGCCCCCTGCTCTGGGAGAAGGTCCGCGGCCGCCTCTCCGCCGGCCGGGTCCAATCCGTCGCCCTGCGGCTGATCGTGGAGCGGGAGCGGGAGATCCAGGCCTTCGTCCCCGAGGAATACTGGACCATCGCCGTGGAGCTCTCCAAACTGGACGACGAGCGCGCCTTCCGCGCCCGGCTGGTCCGCTATCTGGGCCTCGAGCCGGACCTCAAGAACGAGGAGCAGGTGCGCCCGCTGGTGGCGGAGCTGGAGGACGCCCTTTACGTCGTGGTCAACGTCAAGAAAGGGGAGCGGCGGCGGCGGCCGGCGGCGCCTTTCACCACCAGCACGATGCAGCAGGAGGCCTCCCGCCGCCTGGGCTTCACCGCCCGCCGCACCATGGCCGTCGCCCAGCAGCTCTACGAGGGCCTGCCCCTGGGCGAGGAAGGCTCCGTGGGCCTCATCACCTATATGCGCACGGACTCCACGAACGTCTCCCCTCTGGCCCAGGAGGAGGCGCGGCGCTTCATCGCCCAGGCCTACGGGGAGCACCTGCTGCCGCCGGAGCCTCCGGTCTACAAGACCCGGGCCCGCATCGCCCAGGAGGCCCACGAGGCCATCCGCCCCACCTCCGTGTTCCGGACGCCGGAATCGGTGAAGCCCTATCTGGACCGCGATCAGTATCGCCTCTACGAGCTGATCTGGAAGCGCTTCATCGCCAGCCAGATGGCCCCCGCCATCCTGGACACGATGACCGTAGAGATCGTGGCCGTGCCCCGCGCCCTGATCGCCGACGGGGAGATCCCCCTGGAGGCCCTGGAGAATCCCCGCTACCTCTTCCGCGCCACCGGCTCCGCCATCCGCTTCCCCGGCTTCCTGGTGGTCTACGAGGAGGCCCGGGAGGAGGACGTCAAGCCGGAGGAGGAGGAAGAGGGGGGCGGGCTGTTGCCGCCCCTGGAGCCCAACGAGCGGCTGCGGCTGTGGCGGGTGCTCCCGGAGCAGCATTTCACCCAGCCGCCGCCCCGCTACACCGAAGCCTCCCTGATCAAGACCCTGGAGGAGCTGGGCATCGGCCGGCCCAGCACCTACGCCCCCATCCTCTCCACCCTCTTCCAGCGAGGCTACGTCGAGCGGGTGGACAAGCGCCTGGTCCCCACCCCCCTGGGGATCACCGTCACCGACCTGCTGGTCCAGCACTTCCCCGACATCATGGACGTGAACTTCACGGCCCGGATGGAGGAGGACCTGGACCGCATCGCCGCCGGGGAGGAGGATTGGGTGGAGGTGCTGCGGCGCTTCTACGGGCCCTTCGAGCAGCGGCTCCAGGAGGCCCTGGCCAGGATCCAGAAGGTCTCCCTGGACCATGAGGTGCTGGACGAGCAATGCCCGGAGTGCGGCGCCCCGCTGCAAATCCGCTACGGGCGGTTCGGGAAGTTCGTCGGATGCACCCGCTTCCCGGAGTGCCGCTACACCCGGCCTTTCTTCAACAAGCTGGGGGTGCCGTGCCCGCAGTGCGGCGGGGAGCTGCTGGAGAAGAAGAGCAAGCGGGGGCGCACCTTCTACGGCTGCAGCAACTGGCCGACCTGCAACTTCACCACCTGGAAGCGCCCCCTGACCGTCCGCTGCCCGCATTGCGGCGGCCTCCTGGTGCAGGAGGATCGGGAGAACGCCCGCTGCCTCAAATGCGAGGCCGTCGTGCCGCTGGCCGAGCTGGAGCCGGAGGAGGCCGGGGAGGAGGCGTAAGGAACGCCTCCGGCGCCGGCGGGAAAGGAGGACGATGCGGATCCGTGCGGTGACGGTGTTCGGCGCGCCTGTAGAGGAAGAGATCCGCCGGGCCGGGGCCCTGGCCCGGGCGGCGCGGGAAGCCCTCGCGGCGGCCGGCTACGAGGTCCAGACCCTCCGGCTGGCCTTGCCCCCGCCTGAGCCTTCGGAGGCGCCGGAGGCCTTCCTCGCCCGCGCCCGCGCGCAGGAGGCCCTGGCGCAGGAGGCCGGCTTCGATTACCTCAGCGTGGGCCCTGTGGGGCCGCTGGCCCCGCATATCCCCCGCCTCCTCGCGGAGACCCGAAGCGTCTTCGCTGCCCTCGCCCTGAGCCGGGAGGCGGACGCCCGAGCGGCCGCGCGGGTCATCCGGGAGAACGCAGCCGTGGCCCCGGACGGCTTCGCCAACCTCCGGTTCGCCGCCCTGGCCGGCGTGCCCCCGCTGTGCCCCTTCTTCCCGGCCGCCTACCACGACGGCGGCCCCATGGCCCTCGCCCTGGCCACCGAGGCCGCCGATCTCGCCGTCGAGGCCGCCCGGGCCGCCCAGGACCCTCCGGCGGCCTGCGCCATGATCCAGGCCCAGGTGGAGGCCATCGGACGGCAGCTCGGCGCCCTGCTCCGGCCGATCGCCGCCGCCTTCGGCGCCCGCTTCGCCGGCGTCGACTTCTCCCTGGCGCCCTTCCCCGAGCCTGAGCGCAGCATCGGGACGGCCATCGAAGCCCTCAGTGGGGTTCCCTTCGGGGCGTCCGGCACCCTGGCCGTCATCGCCGGGCTGGCGGCCGCCCTCCACGCCGCGGACTTCCCCCGAACCGGCTTCTGCGGGGTGATGCTCCCGGTGCTGGAGGACGCTATCCTCGCCCGGCGGGCCGCCGAGGGCGCCTTCGGCCTTCCCCATCTGTTGCTCTACTCCGCGGTCTGCGGGACCGGGCTGGACACCGTCCCGCTCCCCGGCTCGACGCCGGAGGGCGCCCTGATCCGGATCCTGGAGGACCTGCGGGCGCTGAGCGAGCGGCTCCGCAAGCCCCTCACCGCCCGCCTGATGCCCATCCCCGGCCGGGAGCCCGGGGATCCCGTCCGCTTCGATTTCGCCTACCTGGCCCCCTCCGCCGTCCTGACGGTCCCGGATCTGGACATGCGTTGAAGGGGATCCTTTCCCGGAGGCTTCCATGTCCCGTCCCATTCGTGTCCCGCCGGAGTTCTGCGTCCCCGAGCGGCCCCGCCCGCAGGAGACCGCGGGGCTCATCCGGTCGGTCGACCCGGACAGCTGGGGCGCGCGAGTGGGGATCCGGCCGGGGGATCTGCTGCTGCGGGTCAACGGGCATCCGGTGGAGGACATCATCGACGTTCAGTTCTACGCCGCGGAGGATCACGTCGTGATGGAGGTGTGGCGGGACGGGCAGCTGTTGCGGCTGGGCGGGCCGCGGGAGGAGGGGGAGCCCCTGGGGCTGACCTTCGCCCATCCGACCTTCGACATCGACATCCGCCGCTGCAACAACCTGTGCCCCTTCTGTTTCGTCCTCCAGACCCCGAAGGGCATGCGCCGCACGCTTTACATCAAGGACGACGATTACCGTTACTCCTTCCTGTATGGGCACTTCGTTACCCTGACCAACCTGGCCGAGCGCGACTGGCGGCGCATCGTCGAGCAGCGCCTTTCCCCGCTTTACATCTCCGTCCACGCCACCGACCCGGAGGTCCGTCGACGGGCGCTGCGCAACCCTCAGGCTCCGGACATCATGGCCCAGCTGCGCTGGCTGGCGGAGCACGGCATCGAGATGCACACCCAGATTGTGGTGACGCCCGGGCTGAACGACGGGGAGATCCTGGAGCGCAGCGTGTTCGACCTGGCCACCCTGTGGCCCCACATCCGCTCCGTGAGCGTGGTGCCGGTGGGCGTGACCCGCTTCCAGCGCTACGGGGTGCGCCCGAACACCCGGGAGGAGGCCCGGCGAGTGCTGCGGGCGGTCCACGCCTGGCAGCGGGCCTTCCGCCGGCAGCTCG
Organism: Thermoflexus hugenholtzii; assembly: GCF_018771565.1. Taxonomy (NCBI): domain Bacteria; kingdom Bacillati; phylum Chloroflexota; class Thermoflexia; order Thermoflexales; family Thermoflexaceae; genus Thermoflexus; species Thermoflexus hugenholtzii. The sequence goes on from NZ_CP076326.1 coordinate 298,569, forward strand.
GGGTGGGGTTCGTCTACGCCACCGACGAGTGGTATCTCTCCCTCGGACGTCCGGTCCCCTCCAAACGGGCCTACGACGGGCTGCAGCTGCAGGAGAACGGGCTGGGGATGGTCCGGGACTTCCTGGAGGATTACCGGCGGGTGAAGCGGCTGCTGGACCGGCGGCGGCCTCGCGATCTGGCCGGGCGGCGGGCGACGCTGGTCACCGCCACCCTCTTCGCGCCGGTCCTGGAGCGGGTCGTTCGGGATTTCAACCGGCGCGCCGGGACGGCCCTGGAGGTGGTCCCGGTGGTCAACACCCGTCTGGGGGAGACCATCACCGTGGCGGGGCTGTTGATGGCGGAGGACGTGATCGCCCAGCTGAGGCCGCGCCCGTTGGGGGAGCTGGTGGTGCTCCCCCGGATCATGTTCGACCACCCGGATGGGATCTCCCTCGACGATCGCACCCCGTGGGACATCGCGAAGGCCCTGGGCCGGCCGGTGGCCCTGGCCCGCACCATGCGGGAGGTCCTGGGGCTGCTCCACGGGCGCGGCCGGGAGCGCTTCGATCCGGATGCCGAGGGACTCTTCAACGGCGGATGAGGGAATCCCCGAGCGGGCGCCCGCGGGCGTCGGCGGCGGTCGGGACGGAGGCATCCAGCGGCAGGAGAGGAGCGCGATGGATCTGATCAGCGTCGTGTGGGAGGTGCGGCCGGAGCGGGCCGCCTCGTTGCCCCGCTGGCTGGGCTACGCGGTGTATGGGGCGGTGCTGCGGCGGCTGGCGGAACGGGATGCGGCGCGGGCCGGGGAGGTGCATGAGGCGGAGGGGCCGTCGGGCCTCACCTGCTCCACCCTGATGGGGCCTCGGGAGGGGGAGGCGGTGGATCCGGGGCGGGTGTATCGCCTGCGGGTGACGGCCTATCGGCCGGAGCTGGCCCCGCTCATCGATCCGGAGGGGGGCGCCCTGTGGGGGGAGGGGGAGCGGATCGAGCTGGAGGGCGTCCCCTTCCGGGTGGAGCGGGTGATCCGGGAGGGGGATCCGTGGGCGGGGTGGACGACGTATGAGGGGCTGATCGCGCGGTATGGGCGGACGCCGCGGGCGTGGCCCCGGGAGGTGGCCTTGCAGTTCACCTCGCCGACGGCCTTTCGGGACGGGGAGCGGTGGAACCCGCTACCGGTTCCGGAGGCGGTGTTTGGGCATTTGATGGAGAAGTGGAACCGGTTTGCGCCGGCGGTGCTGCCGGAGGCCTTGCGGGAGATGGTGGCGGCGCGGGTGGGGGTGGCGCGGTTCGATCTGTCGAGCCGGGCGGTGCGGGTGAAGGAGGGGGTGCGCATCGGGTGCGTGGGGCAGGTGAGATATCGGGTGCTGGGGGAGGATCGGTATCTGCAGGCGATGGTGCACCTGCTGGCGGAGTTCGCCCGGTATGCGGGGGTGGGGATCCTGACCGGGATGGGGATGGGCCAGGCGCGGGCCCTCCGGGAGGAGGAGCGCCCGGAGCCGGAGGCCGAGGCCTGAACCCCCGCCCCTCGCACGTGCGTCCACCCCGCTCAAAAATCGTCCGCGGACCCCCATGGGGAAGCAGGAACGCCGTGGTGGCATTGAAAGCTATGACCTTGAAACTCAGAGGTGGGGTCACCATGGGGGTTGCCGTCTGAGGAAGCCGGAACGCTGGGGTGGGATTGAAACTATCCCACTGTCACCGTCAGCGACCACTCCGCCTCCTGCAGCGGGGGGAGCAGGCCGAAGGTTCCCCATTCCCGCATCGCCGCCGTCAGGTCGTCCGGCGCCCCGATCCCCGGCTCGAACGCCAGATTGCGATACGGCGGCGTCCCCGCCCCCGACCAGCCCCCCGCGTTGATCCACAGCCCCAAATCGGTCACCGGACCTCGCCAGCGCACCTCCCACCACGTCCCCTCCGGCCGCACCAGGCGCGCCCACGACGCCGCCGGCCGCAGGAACACCTTCACCGCCCAGCCCCCCGCCGGGTCCGGCTCCCGCAGGTCCACCTCGCCCCCCGCCACCGGCAACCGCGGCCACTCAAACGTCGTCGCCGCCGGCGAAAGGCCCACCGCCCCCGCCACCCGCCCCGCCGCCGGCCCCGGCACCAGCAGCCGCGTCCCCCGCTCCAGCGGGAACAAAGGATGCGCCGCCCACAGGAAATACAGGGTGTGCTCGGACCGGTTCTCCACCCGGTAGCGCAAATGCGCCGAGGGACGGCCCGCCTCCATCGTCAGAAGGCGTTCGAAGCGATACGGCAGGAGGCGCCCCTCAACGCGTCCGCGGACGAAGAGCCGCTCCCCTTCGATCCAGGCCTCCACCGCCCAGGGCTGGGACCACAGCTCCCCGTGATCGGGGAGCGGCATCCCCGCCCACGGCTCCGCCGGATAAACCCCCGGCGCCACCGAGGGGAAGCACTCGTCCCACCCTCCCAGGTCGAAGGCCGCCACATACGAGGCCCCGGGTTCCGGCCGGCGCCACGGCAAATACGGGTTGCGCCACAGCCAGGAGACCCCCCGCCGCCGATCCTCCCACGCGGCGATCTTGCCCCCCAGCTCCGGCACCAGGGTCAGCGCCAGGGGCCCGTTCGTCACCCACAGCGCCCGGAACCCCTCTTCCTCCCTTTCCTCCACCCGCAGGACGCTCATGGCCGGCGCAGGCCTCGCGCCTCCAGGACGGGGAGCACAAAAAGGAATCCGGTCTCCGGATCCTCGAAGCGGCCGACCACCCGCTCCGTCTCCCGAATCAGCCGCTCCAGATCGAAATCATCCGGGACCACCGAGAACAGCGTCCGGTGATGGAAGGCCGCCTCCGCGCTCTCGATCAGGGCGCGCAGGGAGGGAACCAGCGGCACGTCGTCCCGGCCCACCCATTGCCGCAGGGAGGCCATCCCGATGGTGTCGATCATCGTCACCCCCGGGACGCCTAAGGCGCTCCAGACCCGCAGCACCTCGTGCACCTTCTCTAAGTTCGGGATCACCGCCACCACGCATTTCGGCATCCGCAACCTCCGGGAGCAGGGTTCGCGTTTCCCCGACCCTTCACCGGCCGAAAGACCAGCGGAGCAGGATCGGGGTGATGAGGGTGGTGGCCAGGACCATCGCCACCACCGCCACGAACTCGAAAGGCTGGAGGAAGCCGGTGGAGAGGCCCAGGGAGGCCAGGATCAGGCCCACCTCCCCCCGCGAGATCATCCCCAGCCCCACCCGCCACGCCGCCAGCGGGCGGAACCCGCCCAGCCACGCCCCCAGGCCGCAGCCGACGACCTTGGAGATCACCGCGACGGCGATCAGGGCCAGGGTGAACCACAACCCCTCCAGCGACATCGTCCGCAGGTCCGCCCGCAGCCCCACCCCCACCAGGAAGAGGGGGACGAAGAACCCATACGCCGCCGGCCGCAGGCGCTCCGAGATGGCATGGCGCGCCGGATGGGCCCCCAGGCCCAGCCCCGCCAGGAAGGCACCGGTGATGGCCGCCAGCCCGCCCAGCTCCTCCGCCGTCCCGGCCAGGGCCAGGATGGCCACGAAGGAGAGGGCGATGAGGCCCTCGCTCACCGGCTGGCGCTCCACCCAGGTGGCGAGGCGGGGCAGCGCGAAGCGGGCGAGCAGGAAGGCCAGGACCAGGAAGAGGGCCATGCGGGCCAGGGCGATCAGCAGCCCGAGGCCCCCGGCCCCCGAGCCGCCCTCCGGGGTCACCACGCTGGTGAAGGCGGCCAGGGCCAGCAACGCCAGCACGTCATCCACCACCGCCGCCCCCAGCAGGGCGATCCCCTCCGGCGAGCGCAGCCGTCCCAGCTCCAGCAGCGTCTGGGCGGAGATGCTCACGCTGGTGGCGCTCAGCACCAGCCCCACATAGATCGAAGAGGGCAGATCCCTGTGGAAGGGATAGGCGACCAGGGTCCCCAGCAGCAACGGCATCAGCACCCCTGCCGTCCCCGTGAGGAGCGCCACCCGGCGCGCATGCAGGAACTCCTCCAATTCGATCTCCAGCCCCGCCATGCCCATCAGGAGGATCACCCCCAGCTCTCCGAGGGCGAACACCATCCCCGGGAACTCCTGATGATGGAAGACCGGCCAGTTGAAGATGTTCAGCAGGCTGGGGCCCAGGAGGAGGCCGGCGATCAGCTCCCCCAGGATGGCCGGCTGGCGCAGCCGCAGGCTGATCCACGCCCCCGCCTTGGCAGCCAGGATCAGAAGAGCCAGCAACAACACAAGGGCCGGGATATGGGTCTCCATGCCACCCTCCATGACCTCTGAGGACTCGAAGCCGGGCGATCGCGCCTCTCCTCGCTCCGAAGGAGCGGGTCGATCCCTCTCGTCCCCTCATCCTTCCGGCGTGAGGGAACGCTCCGGGGGATCCCAGCGGAGGCGTTCGATGGGCCCATCCCGGCCGATCAGCCGGCGCAGCTGCTCCTGAAAGCGGAGCGGATCCCCGGTGGTGAAGAAGCGGGCCGTCGGCTCGGAGGATGGAGACGGCCCGCCCGCCTGCGCGCGCCATACCTCCAGGACCCGGCGGGCCACCGCCGGCGCGGGGTCGATCAGGAGGACCTCCGGGCCGCTCAGGCGCTGGATCAGCGGGGCGAGGAAGGCGTAGTGGGTGCAGGCCAGCACCAGGACGTCGGCGCCTGCCTGGAGGACCGGATCCAGATGAGCGCGGACACTGGCCTCCGCCTCCGGGCCCTCCAGCAGCCCGGCCTCCACCTGCTCCACCCATCCGGTGCAGACCCGGGGGATCACCCGGACGTCCCGGGCGAACCGCTCCACCACCCGAGCCATCAGCGGGCCATTGAGCGTGCCGAAGGTCCCCAGCACCCCGATCACCCCGCTTCGGGTGCGGGCGGCGGCCGGCTTCACCGCCGGCTCGATGCCGACGAAGGGGATCTCGGGGAAGGTTTCCCGCAGCGGCCAGAGGGCGGCCGCCGAGGTGGTGTGGCTGGCCAGGACGATGACCCGCGCGCCCTGTTCCCGGAGGAAGCGCGTGATGGCCTCGGCGAACCGCCGGATCTCCTCCGGCGACCGCGGGCCGTAGGGGACGTGGGCCTGGTCGGCCACATAAAGGGTGGGGACCTGCGGGGCCAGCCGGACGAGCTCCCGCCACACCGAGAGCCCTCCGACCCCCGAATCGAAGATCCCCACCGCCGGCACAGGGTCTTTCACGGTTCCCCTCCTGCGCAAAGGGGCTTTCACCCCCAGCTCTCCGTCTTCGAGATCGGGAAGGGTCACGCCGGAAGCCGCCCCAACCGCATTGGTTTTTCTGTAGGAGGGGCTCTCGCCCCGACTCCTGCCTTCAAGATCCCAAAGGCCACGGATGAAGCCACCTCCCCCAATCCCGAGCCTTCCGTCATCGGTGGCGCAAGGGTCGCGGCTGAAGCCGCTCTTACCAAAACGATATCAATCTTTTGGTAGGAGGGGCTTTAGCCCCAAACCTATCTCCAAGATCCCAAAGGCCACGGATGAAGGCCGCCCTCCACAATCCCGAACCTTCCGTCTTCGATGGCGCAAGGGTCGCGGCTAAAGCCGCTCCTACCCAAACACATCGTTCTTTTTGGTAGGAGGGGCTTTCGCCCCGAACTCCTGCCTTCAAGATCCCAAAGGCCACGGATGAAGGCCGCCCTCCACAATCCCGAACCTTCCGTCTTCGATGGCGCAAGGGTCGCGGCTAAAGCCGCTCCTACCCAAACACATCGTTCTTTTTGGTAGGAGGGGCTTTCGCCCCGAACTCCTGCCTTCAAGATCCCAAAGGCCACGGATGAAGGCCGCCCCCCACAATCCCGAACCTTCCGTCATCGGTGGCGCAAGGGTCACGGCTAAAGCCGCTCCTACCAAAACGACATCAATCTTTTGGTAGGAGGGGCTTCAGCCCCGAACCCCTGCCTTCAAGATCCCAAGGGCCACGGATGAAGCCGCCCCCACAATCCCGAACCTTCCGTCTTTGGCGGCGCAAGGGTCGCGGCTAAAGCCGCTCCTACCAAAACGACATCAATCTTTTGGTAGGAGGGGCTTTAGCCCCGAACCTGCCTTCAAGATCCCCAAGGCCACGGATGAAGCCGCCCCCACAATCCCGAACCTTCCGTCTTCGATAACACAAGGTCATGGCTGAAGATGTTTCGATTGGAGAACATCATCCCTCATCCACCATCGCCATCCCAACATCTGCTCCGCGTAAACCAAATTCGCGCTGCTATAAGGATATTCGCAAGGATCCCCCACCAGCCCTCGCCGAACCGGGTTTTCCTCAATATAGCGTGCAATCTTCTCCACGCTTTCTTCCGCACGAAGCGCGTGATCATAGAAGGCAGATTGCCAGAAAGGACCTGACCGTCCCAGAAGTCTGTTCAGCGCCCTCCCCGTGCAGCCCTTCAATCTCCGCACCACGTCGCTGAGCCTGCTCTGCCCGGTCAGTATGCCCAGGAGATGAACGTGATCCGGCATTACGACGAATGACAGCAAAGCGAATCCGCTCTCCCGCTGCCACTGTAACAGGTGTTCGATGAAATGTTGTGCCACCACGCCGATCAGCAGCGGACGGCGTTGATCAACGGTGAAGGTGACGAAGTAAACTCGGCCCGTTTCGGAAAAGCGTCCTTTTCGAAGGGCGCGATGCCCGGGCGTCTCTTGTCCATAACGTAGACGAGGAACCTCATCAGACGGCATCAATGCGGCCTCGCTTAGGGAAGAATCCGTCTATCCACGGACCGAGTCTCCTGGCAGAAGGAGCTTCAGCCCCGAACCTGCCTTCAAGATCCCCAAGGCCACGGATGAAGCCGCCCCCCACAATCCCGAACCTTCCGTCATCGGTGGCGCAAGGGTCGCGGCTGAAGCCGCTCCTACCAAAACGATATCGTTCTTTTTGCAGGAGGGGCTTCAGCCTCGAACTCCCGTCAAGAAGCGGTCGAACGATTTTATTATAACGCCCCGGGGCTTGGGTCCATGGGGGAGAGAATCTTCGCGACGAAGCGGACCATCGGACGTTTCGGATCGTTGAGGAGCCGATCCGGCAGGCGCGGAGGGTGTGTCCCAATTTTGTCGGGCTGGTCGCTTTGTAGGACAACTGCGAGCAGTTGTCTACGATTTTGGGACACACCCGCGTGGAAGGTTGAGGGCATTCAGGCGATGGGAGTCCGGGGAAGGCCCCTCAATGGGCCTTCCCCCTTGCTTTCTTCCTCCAGCGCGCCGTTCCCCAGAGCCTGGCGGATGGCCCAGACGGCCTCCAGGAAAGCGGCGTGGGACCAGCGGTCGGCGCCCCGGGGCCGCGGGAGGGAGATGGGGATCTCCGCCACGATCGCCCCGGGGCGCGGCCGCATCACCAGCACCCGGTCCGCCAGCCGGGCGGCCTCATGCACGTCGTGGGTGACCATCAACACGGTTTTGCGCTGCCGCTCCCAGAGGGAGAGGAGGAGCTCGTTTAAGCGCTCCCGGGTCAGAGCGTCCAGGGTGGCGAAGGGCTCATCGAGGAGGAGGATCTCCGGGTCGGCGGCCAGGGCGCGGGCCAGGGCCACCCGATGCTGCATCCCGCCGGAGAGCTCCCGGGGGTAAGCGTCCTCGAAGCCCTCCAGCCCCACCTGCCGGAGCCACGCCCGCGCCCGCCGGTCCGCCTCGGGCCCCCTCAGCCCGTTCAGCTCCAGCGGCAGGCGCACGTTCTCCAGGGCCGTCCGCCACGGCAGCAGCGAGTCCTTCTGAAACACGATCCCAATCCGCCGGTCCGGCCCCCGGAGGGGCTGATCCATCAACCGGACTTCCCCCTGCGTCGGGCGCAGCAGGCCCGCCAGGATACGCAGCAGGGTGGTCTTCCCGCACCCCGAGGGCCCCACGAGGCAGACGAACTCCCCGGGCCGCAGCGCGAGGGAGACCTTCCGCAGGGCCCATACCTCCCCCCGGGCGGTCGGATAGCAGTGAGCGATCCCGCGCGCCACCAGGATCGGCCGATCGGTCATCGCCCGCGCTCCACCAGAGGCCAGAGCTCCTCCACGAAGGCGTTGGTGTAAGCGGCGTGGATGTCCCCGGGCTCTTTGAGCTGGCCCATCCGCACCAGGACTCGGGTCATCTCCTCCCAGGCCCGGGGATCGGAGCGGCCGGGCACCTCCGCCTCCCACAGCGGCAGCGTGGCCTGCAGCACCTCCCACTGGGCCGCCTCGTTCTCCCCGCTCAGCCCTTCCACATACTTCTTGCTGATCTCAAAGGCCTCCTTCGGGTTTCGCAGCGTGTCCCGCAGCCCGCGCAGGAACGCCCGCAGGAACCGCCGCACCAGGTCCGGCTGGTCCCGGATCGTCCGCTCGTTGGTCAGGATGCCGTTGCCCACCAGGGCGGCGTAATCCGCCACGTCGATGACGGTCACATCCAGGCCGGCCCGCCGCAGCATGAGAGGCTCGTTGTTGATGTAACCCACCGCCGCATCCACCTTCCCCTCCCGGACCGCCGCCACCTGGGTGAAACCGCCCAGGTCCACCGCCCGCACCTCCTCCTCGGGGATCCCCGTGGCGTAGAGGAGGGCCTTGAAGCCGACATACGAGGCTCCGAAGAACCCGGGCAGCCCGACGGTCTTCCCCCGCAGGTCCTGGGGAGAGCGGATGCCTTTCTCCGCCCGGGCGAAGATGGCGATGGGGTAGCGCTGATACCACTGGGCGATCATCACCACGGGCAACCCCTGGGCCCGGGCCAGGGGCACCTGCTCGCCGCTCACCAGAGCGAAGGGGAGCTGCCCGGCCCCCACCAGCTGCACCCCGTTGGTCTCGAAGCTGTAATCGAAGGAGAGCTGGATCCCCTCCTGGGCGAAGTAGCCCTTCTCCACCGCCACGTAGAAGGGAGCGAACTGGACGTTGGCGATGTAGCCCATGGGCAACCGGATGGGGGTGGGCGTGGCCGGGCCGGGCGGGCCCGCCAGGGCCTGACACGCGGTCAGGGCCAGGATGCCGCTGACGAGGAAGAGAAGTCGTCGGCGCATCGGGATACCTCCGTCGGGATAGGATGACAGGCGATCCGCCCCGCGGGCGGGTTATCGGCGCAGACAGCGATGCTCCAGCCCGGTGAGCAGGCCGTAGAGCAACAGCGCCTGGGAGGCCAGGAGCAGGATCCCTCCGAACACCAGGGGGGTGTCGTAGAGCCCCTGGCCCTGCTTGATCAGGAAGCCGATCCCCCGGTCGGCGCTGATCAGCTCCCCCACGAAGGCGCCGATGACCGAGAGGGTGGCCCCGATCTTCAGCCCGCCGAAGATCACCGGCAGGGCCGCCGGCCACTCCAGCTTCCGGAAGGTCTGCCAGCGGGTGGCCTGCAGGCTCCGGAACAGCTCCCGCCACTCCGGCGGGACCTGGCGGAAGCCGGCGATGGCGGAGATCAGCACCGGGAAGAAGGCGATGAGGGCGCTGACCAGGACCCGGGCCAGCAACCCCGGCCCGAACCAGATGATGAGCAACGGCGCCACGGCGACGATGGGGACAGCCTGGGAGGCTACCAGATACGGCGCCACCAGCCGCTCAAAGGGGCGCCAGTGGGCCAGGGGATAAGCCAGGAGGAGGCCGACGGTCACCCCCAGGCCCAGACCCAGGCCGACCTCGACGGCGGTGGCCACCCAGTGCCGCCAGAGGGTCCCCTCAACGGCCAGCGCCCACAGCCGGGCGGCCACCCGCTCCGGCCCGGGGAGGATGAAAGGCGGATAATCCCCCCAGCGGACGATGAGGCTCCACAGGATCAGGAAAAGGGCGGCGGCGCCCGCCCGGGGCAGCCAGATGGAACCCCGCATGCGGAGACGAACCCCGATCTCTTTCCGGCTCATCCCCAGTCCTCCCCGGATCGAAGATCGCCCTCGGACCGTGGGTCCGATCCCAGGCGATGGAAAACAAAACGCCCCGAAGGCGGTGGACCTTCGGGGCAAGGCGATGGAGGCCCGCCCGGGGATCTCCGGCATCCCCGGGTCGGGTTGTTCCCCACGGCGGAACAAAAACCCCCGAAGGCGGTGGACCTTCGGGGGCAGGGCAACGCCTTCGCCGCGCATGGGCGTAGAACAGAAACCCCGAAGGCGTGGGAGGAATGCCTTCGGGGCAGGCCACGCGCATGCGCAGCGCGCCATGGGAACGCCACCTGCTCCCATCCCGACTATACGGTCGGCCCCGGACTTTCACCGGTGTCCTGCCTCGGCCGGAGGGCCTCGGCTCGCGGGCTGAGGAGGTGAGCGGATGCTCCCTCCATCACCGCCGGTCGGGAATTGGCCGCCCGAGGGCGGCCTCACCCTGCCCCGCAGGTCGTGCCTATTCGGTTGGATCTGTGGACAGTATAGACGGAAGCCCCTATGCCGTCAAACTCTCCCTCCTGCCGATCTGCCCGTCGCCGCTCGAACCTGCCGGCAGCGGGTCAGCGAAGGCCCGGGCCTCTTTCGGATATCTGGCGTGATCTGCATTCGGTTGGGATTTGGTCTTTGGTCGGGCTGGGGGTATGATGGGAGGCGGGAGGTGTTCGATGCGGGAAGTGGAGCGGGAGCTGTTGGAGCTGAGGGTTCGGTTGGAGCGGTTGGAGCGGCGGGTGCGGCAGCTGGCGGGGGAGGAGCCGGAGGTTCCTCCGCCGACGCCTGGTGTGCTGCCTGATCCCCGGCATCTGATCGCCTGGCTGCGGTCCCAGGGGCTGATTCGGGAGCCGACGCCGGAGGAGCGGCAGCTGGCCGCCGAATGGGAGGCGCTGCCGGAAGAAGAGAAGGAGGCGATCCGTCGGGAGCTGGACCACTTGCCTCCGGGGCCGATGGCCAGTGACATCATCATCGAAAACCGTCGCTGAGAATGGCCCTTTATTACCTGGATGCCAGCGCGCTGGTGAAATACTACATCCGAGAGCCCGGCAGCGCCTGGGTGAGGGGCCTGATAAACGCCCGGTTGCCTGACAGCGGTGTGCCCGCCCATCCGATTTGGATCTCCGAAGCCAGCATCGTGGAATGCGCGGCAGCCTTCGCTGTCCTTCACCGGAGAGGGCGGATTTCTCTTAAGGCGCGCGATGGGGCTTTTCGGGCTTTTATGCGGGATATCGCCAGCGAGGTTTTCTATCCCCTTCCGGTGCGGACTTCGGACTTTCAGTTCGCCGCCCACCTCACCCAGCGCCACCCCTTGAAGGCTTACGATGCCGTTCAGCTGGCTGTCGCCTTGCGATACGCCCGCATTCTGGCGGCTTTCGGGCTTCCCCTGATTTTCGTCAGCGGGGACGCGGCGCTTCTGGCCGCCGCTCGGGCGGAGGGCCTTCCCACCGACAACCCCTTCGACCACGTCGCCCCGGAGGACACCCCGGACCCTTCCGGATATCTGGCGTGATCTGCATTCGGTTGGGATTTGGTCTTTGGTCGGGCTGGGGGTATGATGGGAAGCGGGAGGTGTTCGATGCGGGAAGTGGAGCGGGAGCTGTTGGAGCTGAGGGTTCGATTGGAGCGGTTGGAGCGGCGGGTGCGGCAGCTGGCGGGGGAGGAGCCGGAGGTTCCTCCACCGACGCCTGGTGTGCTGCCTGATTCCCGGCATCTGATCGCCTGGCTGCGGTCCCAGGGGCTGATTCGGGAGCCGACGCCGGAGGAGCGGCAGCTGGCCGCCGAATGGGAGGCGCTGCCGGAAGAAGAGAAGGAAGCCCATATCCGCCTGATGCATCGTCTGATCCTGGACCCACCTCTCAGCCGGATCATCATGGAGAGCCGCCGGTGATATGGCCTTTTACTATTTTGATGCCAGCGCGCTCGTCAAATACTATGTGACAGAACCGGGAAGCACGTGGGTTCGTCACCTTGTGGAAGATCGAGATTCCGAGACCGAATGGGTTCACACCATTTTCGTTGCCGAAATCACCCGTGTGGAAGTTGCGGCAGGGCTGGCGGTGATCGAACGCATCGGACGGATTCGGAGAGCCCAGCGGGATCGAGAGTATCGGCGTTTTGTGAGCCAGTTTGTCTCCCGATATGCGGTTATACCGCTGGTCACCGCTGATCTGGAATATGCTGCGGATTTGACCCAGCAATACCCTCTTAAAGCCTACGATGCCGTTCAGCTGGCTGTCGCCTTGCGATACGCCCGCATTCTGGCGGCTTTCGGGCTTCCCCTGATTTTCGTCAGCGGGGACGCGGCGCTTCTGGCCGCCGCTCGGGCGGAAGGCCTTCCCACCGACAACCCCTTCGACCACGTCGCCCCGGAGGACACCCCGGACCCTTCCGGAAGCCCAGGATGACCCGCATTCGGTTGGGGTTTTGCCTTTGGTCCGATGAGATGGATCGAGCGCGGGGATGCCTAATCGGGAAATCGGGACAGGGGTTGGGACGAAAGCCTTCACTGTAGGAGCGGCTTCAGCCGCGACCCTTGCGCCATCGAAGACGAAAGGTTTGGGATTGTGAGGGAGGGCTCCATCCGTGGCCCTCAGGATCTTGAAGGCAGAGGTTCGGGGCGAAAGCCTCTCCTGCAAGAAATTCATCGTGTCGGCACGGCTTTCGCCGCGACCTTTTTAGGGCGTCGGGCACGGGGTTGGCTGCAGGGCGCGCTCCCGCAGGGCCTGCTGGAGCTCCCGGGGGGCTCGATGGAAGAAGGCCGGGCTCCCTCGCCAGGCGATCCCGCCCGCCTGCCACCCCAGGGTCCGATGGATCCCGAAGGGGAGCTCCCCGCGCCGGCTCTGACGCAGCGTCCGCCGCACGACCTCATCGACCGCCGGGGTGACGGAGCCGAGCAGGGCCTCCATCGCCGAGGAGCGCATGGCCGCATACCGGTCATACCAGTCCGCGCCGACGCCGATGGCGTATCGCCGCAGGGCGCCCGCCGCCTCGAAGAGGCCGGCGCTGCTCCCCCCCGCCAGCCCCGCCGCGATGGGGACCCCCTGCGCATACAGGCGCAGGGCCGCCTCGAATCCGGCGATAGGGTCCCGATCCGAGGCCACGGTCTCGACCCGCAGGGCCTCCGGCGGCGTCCCGGCCGCCCGCGCGCCGCACGCGTAGCCCTCCCACAGCGCCTCCGCCCCCGGGCCGATCAGCGCGCCGATGGGCTGGCGCGTCCGCGCCGGATCCGCCCACCGACCGGCGATGTAGCCGGCCACCCAGCCCATCTCCCATTCATCGAAGGAAATCGCGAGGACGTTGGGCGGGATGGCTTGCTCTGGCGGCAGGCCGAGGAGGACGAACCGCTTCCCCGGGAAGATCCGCGCCATCTCCAGGCCCAGGCGGGCAGGCCCCTCCATGCCGATGAGGAACAGACGATGGTTCGGATCCCGCACGGCCTCACGGATCATCCGTTCCCAGGAAAGGGGATCGTATCCCATGGCGATCAGGGGGACGCTCACACCCTCGCTGCGCTGAAAGGCGCCCACGCCGGCGGCGGCGAAGTCGAAGGGTCCGCGATCTCCTCCCACTCCTTCCATCAGGACGATCACGGAGGTCAGCGAGGGCCGCGGGGTTGCAGGGCGGGAGAGGCAGCTCCCCATCAGGATCAGCCCGAGGGCGGCGATCCGGATCCACGTCCTCATCCTGTCTCTTCCGGCTCCTCACCGAGATCCGGGATCAGGCCGCGAGCGCGGGCTTCCTCATAGGTCAGGAGCTCTCCCGTTCCGGCCTCCTCCATCTCCCACGCTTCCTCCGGCGGGAGCGGGAAGGCCTCGGGCGTGGGGACCGGGGATGCTTCCCCGGGACCGGTTTCCGAAGCGGGCGGGGCGGGAGGCTCGGCGGAGGGTTCGGGGGCTTCCATGCTGAGTCCCTGCAGCCGGGCCCGGGCTTCCCGGAGCTCCAGGGCGACCAGGCCGGGCTTGATGGACCGGGGGACCAGGACGAGGAGGTGAAAGCCGGGAGCCAGGCGGCTGCCGTAAAGGGCCCAACGCTCTCCCTCCCAGGCCTGACCGGTCCATCCCGGCTCCCCCAGGAAGGGGATCAGACGATTCATGGCTTCTTCGATCTGCCCCACCGCGCGGGCCATCTCCTGAGCGGCGTCCTCCGGGAGCCGGCCGTGGGCGGCCAGCAAAGATCCCCCCGGGCCGATCAGCACGGCGAGCTCCGCCCCGAGGCGGGCCTGTAAGTCCCGCAGGGTCTCGGTGGCGCGGGCGCGCTGGTCCGGTGGGAGGACCGCCGAGGGCGGGGCGCTCTCCGTCAGAGGACGACCCGGCCCGGCCTTCCGGCGGGCAAGGGCCCGGGCGGCCGCTTCTGTGACCTCGGCGGCGGTAAAGGGCTTGGCGATGAAATCCGCGATCCCCTCCCGGAAGGCCTGGATGACCGTCCCCACGTCGGCGAAGCCGCTTAAGGCGATCACCGGGATCTCAGGGAAGGATTCCCGGAGACGGCGGATCAGGGCCATCCCGCCCATCCCCCCCATCCGGAGGTCGGTGATCACCAGATCCACCTCCGTGCCCTCCAGGATCTGCAGGGCGCGCTCGGCGCTGGGGGCGGTGCGCACGGTGTAGCCGGCCACCGCCAGGATGTCGCTCAGGGTCTGAAGGGCATCGATCGAATCATCCACCACCAGCACGCAGGGTGCCCGCATCGCCCGGCCTCACCTTCCGGTGGTGATGGCCCGTAGCGTCAGGCCGACCATGATGGCCAGCACCACGCTGTAAATCAGCTGTTCCCGTCGCCCGTCGCGGCCGCGGGTGTAAGCATACACCAGAGGAAGGGCCAGGGCCATGACCACGCCATACAGGAAGTGTATGCCGCCCCGGGCCGGCCACAGGCGCATCAGGACCATCCCCAGCCCCAGCAGCCCCTGGACGAGGATCACGCCTTCCAGGATCAGGAGCGCCCCCCAGAAGTCCCCGCGCACCCCTTCCCCACGGAAATACCGCCAGAACCCCCAGAGGGCGCAGATCAGGACGAAGAAGAGGATGGTCTGGCTGAGCCGGTCGTGCAGCAGGATCAGGGTCCCCATCCCTTCGCTCCGGCGAAGAGGTCGTCAGCGCAGCCCCAGAAGGGGACGGATGGTCTGCTCCACGTCTTCCCGACCTTTCAGGATGCCCACCTTCACGCGGTGGACGATCCCCTCGCGGGTGATGAACACGGTGGTGGGCACTCCGAAGATGCGGTAGTCCCGCTCCGCCCGCCCGTTGGGATCCAGAAGGATGGGGAAGGGCAGGTCGAATTCTTCCACGAACTTCCGCACCTCGCCGAAGTCGTCCTGGGAGGTCAGGTTGACTCCCAGGATCTCCAGGCCCTGCGCGTGATAATCCCGGTAGATCGCGGCCAGCAGGGGCATCTCCTCCCGGCATGGGACGCACCAGCTGGCCCAGAAGTTGAGCAGGACCACCTTCCCCCGTAGATCCCGCAGGCGCACCGTCCCCCCGTCCAGGCGCTCCAGCTCGAGATCAGGCGCCGGGATCCCGGTGGTCAGTCCCATGGGGACGGGGGTGGCGGGGGCCGGCGTGGGCGGGCTGGCGGCGCCCCGCTGACAGGCCATCAGGAGCAGCGCCCCCAGGGCGAGGACCATCCCGGCTTTACGCATGGGCTCCTCCCAGGGCGCGTCCGCTGAGATAGCCCAGATAGGCGGGGACCAGCGGGAACACGCATGGCGAGAAGAAGGAAAGGAGCCCTGCCAGGAAGGCGACCGGATAGCCCAGCCCCACCCCGGGCCCCACATCCAGGAACAGGCCCATCCGGAAGGTCCATACCCGCAGGTGGGTGAAGGTTGGGATCCACGGAGGGACCTCGAAGCCCGGGAAGAAGAACCGCAGCGCGTCCAGCAGCACCATTGCGCCGACGAGGATCAGGAAAACGCCGCTGATGGCCTGGAGGGTCGGCAGGAACCGGCGCATCCGGCGCATGCCAGCCAGGGCTCGATCCAGCAGGAGGGCGATGACCAGGAAGGGGATCCCGAGGCCGGCGGCGTAAGCGGCCAGCAGCCCCAGAGCCTGGCCGGCGGTCTCCTGCTGGAAAGTGAGGGTGAGGATCGCCCCCAGGGTGGGGCCGACGCAGGGGGTCCATCCGGCGGCGAAGAAGATGCCCATCAGGGCGGAGGTGAGATAGCCCATGGGCCGCAGCTCGACGTGGGGCCGCCACTCGGAGAGGATCAGGGCGGAGATCCCGGGGATGGGGACCCCCAGGATGGCCAGCCCCATCAGGATCACCAGGGTTCCGCCGAGCGCGGCCAGGAGATCGCGCCCGCCGAAGAAGAGCTGGCCCAGCAGGGTGGCGGCCCCACCCCAGGCGAAGACGAACACTACGGAGAACCCCAGGACGAAGGCGAGGGCGTGGGAGAAGACACGCCACCGGAGGGAGAGGGAAGTCGCCTCACCGGCCTGCATGGGGCTCCTCCTCGCGCTCCGGGTTCAACCGCGCCCGCAGGCGGGCCAGCCGTTCCTCCAGGGCGCGCTGCCGGCGCAGCAGGGAAAGCACGTAAAGAAACGTCACACCCCAGAACACCAGATACGCCGCGATCAGATAGCTCATCCTCCGACCCCCGGGGGATGTTTCTCACTCTTCTATAGATGCTTCCAGCGCCTCCAGGGTTTCCTGGGCACGCTGGATCCGGTAGCGCAGCATCAGCAGGACGCTGAACAGCAGCGTCCAGGCGGCCAGGCTGATGAGCATCGTGTGCACCATCCGCGGGGTGAGGCCGAACTGGCCCTGGGCCTCCGCGGAGACACTGGGGCCCAACACGATGGGGTGGATGGTGCGGAGCAGGCGGGCGGAGAGATAGGTGATGGGCACGGTGATGAAGGCCACGATGGCGTAGACCGCGGCGAACCGCGCCCGGGTCTCCGGGTTCTCCACCGCCCCCCGCAGCAGCAGATAGGCCAGATACACCACCCAGGTGATCGTCGTCGTGGTCAGCCGCGGGTCCCAGGTCCACCAGGTGTTCCAGACCGGCCGGGCCCAGAGGGAGCCCGTGACGATGGCCATGGTCAACAGCACCAGGCCGACCTCCACCGCGGCGTGGCTCAGCGCGTCCCAGCGCGCCGCCCGGGTCCGCAGGTAGGCGACGGCGCCGGCCAGGGCCACGGCGAAAGCCAGAAAGCCGGACCACGCCGTGCTCACGTGGAAGTAAAAGATCCGCTGCACGTCGCCCATCTTCGCTTCGCGGGGCGCGTAGACGAAGACCGCCAGGGTGGCCAGGACCATCATGGCGGCCGTGATGCCGATCCAGATCCGCTCGGTGGTTTTCATCGCGTCATACTCCGGAATCGGAAGCGCGAACCGGCGAGCTCAGGCGCCCGCCGCCTCTTCGAAGATCAGTCCGCCCACGGTCAGGAGGATGATATCATACGCCAGCATCATCTGCATCCATGTCCCCCATCCCTCGGGGTCCCCCTCCAGGGCCGCCCGGGTGCCCTGGATCCCGGCGATGAGCAGCGGGGCGGCGACCGGGAACAGTAAGATGGGCAGCAGCAGCTCCCGGGTGCGGGTTGCCATGGCCATCGCAGATAGGAGGGTGGTCACCCCCGCCAGCCCGGCTGTCCCCAGGCCCAGCAGCAGCAGGATCCGGGGCTCCCAGAGGGAAAGGTTGAAGAAGACCGCGGCGGCCAGCAGGGAGAGACCGATCACCAGCGCGAGCAGGAGCCCGTGGACGAGGGCCTTGCCGGCGAACAAGGCGCTGCGATCCGCCGGGGCCATGAGCAACCCCTCCCACGTCCCTCGGTCCATCTCCGCCGCCATCATCCGTCCCACCCCCAGACTGCTGGCGAAAAGAAGCAGCATCCAGAGGAAGGCCGGGACCACGGCGCGGGCCAAGTCCGGGCGCAGCTCGAAGGCCGCCCCGAACAGGAACAGGCTCAGCCCGGCCAGGGTGAGGGTCGGCATCAGGGCCTCCCGGGCCCGCCCCTCCACGCGCAGGTCCTTCCCGAGCAACGCCCGGAGCACGCGCAGCTCCCCGCGCCCGCCGGTTGGAGCCCCCGGTGAGGCGCGCCGGGGGGTCCTGGCGCTTCCCTCCGGTTGCATCCGGCTGGGCGCCGGCTCCTGCCTCAGGGGCGGACGAAGGGCCTGTCGGTCCCCGGCTGGCCGGAGAGCGAACGCATAGATCTCCCGCAGTGCCTCCGCGGGGAGATCCTGCGGAGTGCCTTCCGCGACATCGCGCCCGCCGGCCAACACCACCACCCGATGGGCCAGGGAGGCGGCCGCCGGCTCATGCAGGGCGATCAATAGGGCACGCCCCTGATCGGCCAGCATCCGGAGGGCCTCCTGTGCCCGGTCCATCCCCACCACGTCCAGTCCGGTGAAGGGTTCGTCCAGGAGCAGCACCGGGGCCGGGGAGAGCAGCACCCGGGCCAGGGCGAGCCGTTGCAGCATCCCTCGGGAGAACGTCCGAACCGGATCCCCGGCGCGGTCCGCCAGGCCCATCCGCTCCAGGGCCGCGCGCAGCGCCTCGGGATCCTCCGGCCAGCCGTAGAGGCGCTGGGCGAAACGCAGGTTCTCCTCAGCGGTGAGGTCCGGGTAGAGCCAGGGCTGATGGCCCAGCAAGGTGACCTGCGCCCGCACCCCGGGGCCGTCCGGCGGCCAGCGCCGGTCCCCTACATAGACGACGCCGGCCGTGGGGCGGAGGAGGGTGGCCAGCACCCGGAGCAGGGTGCTTTTGCCGGCGCCGTTCGGCCCCATCAGGGCCACGATCTCTCCGGGGCGCACGCTCAGGGAGACCCCGCGCAGCGCCCACCGGGGACCGAAGGCCTTCGCCACCCCATCCGCGCGCAGGATCGGGGGCGCGCCCCACGCGGTTCCCATTTCCTCTCCGCGAGCCTGGGTCCGGACATCCACGAGCGGTGCCGATCTCCTTATGGAATCCGATTTCGGTCGACTCCGGCCGACGGCCGGAGGCTTTCCCGCCGATTGAAATCGGCCTCTCCGGGCGCTGCGCGCCGGGCGTCGGCCTTCGCCGACGCAGAAGACACCTTCCCGGTCGGCGCAGGCCGACCGTTGGCCGAAGGCCTTCCGAGGTCGAATTCATTCGGCGCACAGGCCGACCGATGGCCGAAGGCTTTCCCGCCGATTGAAATCGGCCTCTCCGGGCGCTCCGCGCCGGGCGTCGGCCTTCGCCGACGCAGGGAACGCTTTTCGGTCGGCACAGGTCGACCGGTTGGCTGAAGGCCTTCCGAGGCCGAATTCATTCGGCGCACAGGCCGGCCGACGGCCGGAGGCTTTCCCGCCGATTGAAATCGGCCTTCTCAGGCGCTTTTGCGCCGGGCGTCGGCCTCCGCCGACGCAAATGAGATCTCCCGGTCGGCGCAGGCCGGCCGATGGCCGGAGGCCTTCCCGCCGATTGAAATCGGCCTCTCCGGGCGCTGCGCGCCAAGCGTCGGCCTCCACCGACGCAGAAGATACCTTCCCGGTCGGCGCAGGCCGGCCGATGGCCGGAGGCCTTCCCGCCGATTGAAATCGGCCTCTCCGGGCGCTGCGCGCCGGGCGTCGGCCTTCGCCGACGCAGAAGACACCTTCCCGGTCGGCGCAGGCCGACCGTTGGCCGAAGGCCTTCCGAGGTCGAATTCATTCGGCGCACAGGCCGACCGATGGCCGAAGGCTTTCCCGCCGATTGAAATCGGCCTCTCCGGGCGCTCCGCGCCGGGCGTCGGCCTCCGCCGACGCAGAAGACACCTTCTCGGTCGGCGCAGGCCGACCGTTGGCTGAAGGCCTTCCGAGGCCGAATTCATTCGGCGCACAGGCCGGCCGTCGGCCGAAGGCTTTCCCGCCGATTGAAATCGGCCTTCTCAGGCGCTTTTGCGCCGGGCGTCGGCCTTCGCCGACGCAGAAGACACCTTCCCGGTCGGCACAGGCCGACCGATGGCCGAAGGCCTTCCGAGGTCGAATTCATTCGGCGCACAGGCCGACCGATGGCCGAAGGCTTTCCCGCCGATTGAAATCGGCCTCTCCGGGCGCTGCGCGCCGGGCGTCGGCCTTCGCCGACGCAGAAGACACCTTCCCGGTCGGCGCAGGCCGACCGTTGGCCGAAGGCCTTCCGAGGCCGAATTCATTCGGCGCACAGGCCGGCCGACGGCCGAAGGCTTTCCCGCCGATTGAAATCGGCCTCTCCGGGCGCTCCGCGCCAAGCGTCGGCCTCCGCCGACGCAGAAGACACCTTCTCGGTCGGCGCAGGCCGACCGTTGGCCGAAGGCCTTCAAAGGCCGAATTCATTCGGCGCACAGGCCGGCCGTCGGCCGAAGGCCTTGGCGCCGATTGAAATCGGCCTCCGCCGACGCAAAAGGTGCTTTTCCAGGTCGGCGTAGGCCGACCACCGGCCAAAGGCCCCTGGAGGCCGAATTCATTCGGCGCACAGGCCGACCGATGGCCGAAGGCCCTCCAGGTCGAATTCATTCGACGCCCATCCGGCGCATGGCGCGGGCCTTCAGGGCGGCCCGCCGCCGGCGGTAGGTCGCCTCGTCCACCTCCCCCGCCGCGTAGGCCTCGTCCAGTCGGGCGAGCTCCTCGATGGGATCCACCTGTCGGCCCCACCTGAACCATACCATCCCGGCCGCCAGCCCTGCGCCGAGGATCAGCAGGACCGGGACCAGCCAGCCGGGAGCCGCCGAGCGGGGCCGCAGGGCAAGGGTGATCGCCTGCCCCGGATCCGGAGGCCGGATCTCATAGAGACGATACACCGTTGATCCCAGGGTGCGCAGTCCCAGATCCCGGATCCCGGGGCCGGTCGCTTCCATCGCGTCGCCTGCGATCAGGAGGTTCCACTGGGCGACCGGATACAGGGAGCGCAGGGTCAGCGTCCGCGCCCGGGCCAGGGGGAGCTCATACCCGAACGCCGCCTGATAGCCCATCCCGGGCGGGATGGCCGCGGTGTCGATCAAGCGTTCTCCTTCCTGTCGGTAACGGGCGCCCAGCTCGCCCTCGGCGATCTGAAGGTTGGACGCGCCCGGAGGAAGGAAGAAGATCATCCCGGGGTTCCCGGCGCCTCCATAGGCGGCCGATCCCCGGTTTGAGTAGATCCAGATCTCGGTCACCAGCAGGCGATCCGCCAGCGGCTGTAGGATCCAGTGGGCCTGATCGATGTGGATCCCTCCGGGGTCCGCTGTCCGGTCGAAGACCATCAGCGTCACTGTGAGCGCATGCCCGGCGGTCAGGGTGAGCGGATGGGCCGCCGGGTAAGCGATCTCCTGCCACTCCGCCATCGGGAGGTAATCGGCCTCCGCATACACCGGCACCTCAGGGAAGCGGAAGCTCCCATCGGCCGCCGTGCGGGTCGTCTGCGAGAAGATCGGGGAGGACCCGATCAGGGCGTAGAGGGTGACGGTGACGCCGGCCGCGGGCGCCTCGGTCGCTCCGTGGAGGACCTGGCCGCTCACCTCGGCGCTCCCGGTCGGGCGGGGTGGATCCCGAACCTCTCGATCCGCGACGGTGAAGGCCAGATCCGGGAGATAAGCGACGAGGGCCTGCCGGATCTCCGGGGCGAGCTCGGGCAGCCCGGCGTGGGCGGGGACCCGTTCCGGCCGCAGCGCTTCGATCCATGCGGCGGGGGCTGCCCGGAGCAGCCGCTCCGGATCCGCGAGGGAAGCCGCCCCCTCGCGTCCATCCGCGCCGTGGCATGCCGCGCACGCCTCCCGGTAGCGCTGTGGGGCGCTGGCCCGGGCTTCGGGCGGCACGGCCAGAGACCATGCGTAGAAAACGACGGCCCAGCGCTCCGCCTCGCTGAGGGCGTTCGCCCAGGGCGGCATGCCCCGCTCCGGTCGCCCCTCACTGACCACTCGGAACCAGTCCCACAGGGAAGCGGTGCGGGCCGCGAAGTCCTGCGTCAGGTCCAGGCGGGCGTCCGGGAAGCGGGCGCGGAGGGCGGTCGCCTGAGGGCCGTCGCCGCGCCCCAGCGCGCCGTGGCACGCGGCGCAGCGCTCCCGGAAGATCGTCTGGCCGGTCTTGAGGGAGAGGGAGGCCGGGGGAAGCGCCGGCGTGGGGGTGGGCATCGGCTGGGTCCGGAAGGGAACATCGCCGGCGGGCGGAGGGGCGGCCAGGGTCAGGGAGCAGCCGGTGAGGAGGATCCCGGCGAGCAGAAGCGGGAGGAGGGTGTGGGGAAGGCGTGGGCTCATCGCGGCTTCCTCCGGAGCTGGGCTCGGCGAGCCCGGACCGCCGCCTCGATCCGGGCCTCAAGATCCGGGATCTCGCCTTCTCCTTGCAAGGCCTGTCCCACCGCAACGCCCTCCTGCAGGTAACGCTGCCGCAGGGCCTGATAATCCTCCTCCGGGATCTTCCCCATCCGCCAATCCGTCTCCAGATCCCACAGGGCCCTCAGGATCCGCTCATACTGCGCCCGGAGGGCCTCCCGATCTTGCGGCGGATGGAGCGGTTCTTTCCCCCGGAGCGGGCTCAGGACGTAGAGCAGGGTGAGCAGGGTGATCCCAAAGCCGATCAGCAGGGTCACGAGGGTCTCTCCCATCCCGCGCTCCTATTTGACCAGCGGATCGAGAACGGCCTCCAGCTCCCCGGGCCGGATCGGCGCCGCCTTATAGAAAACCACCCGGCCCTCCGGGTCCACCACGAAGGTCTCGGGGACGCCGGTGATGCGATACAGACGGGAGATCCGCGTGCCCAAATCGGGGCCGTTGGGGTAGGTGATCTCGAACCGCCGCAGGTAATCCAGGGCAGCGGAGGGGACGTCCAGGTAATCCACGCCCACGAAGATCACGCCGCGCTCCCGGTATTTCCGCCACAGGGCTTCGAGCAACGGAGCTTCCTCCTCGCATGGCTTGCACCAGGAGGCCCAGAAGTTGATCACCACGGGACGTCCGCGCCATTCTCGCAGCCGGAACTCCCGGATCCCCAGCCCGCCGTCGTAGCCCTCATAAAGCGAGAGGGTGAAATCCGGCGCCGGCCCGGCGGTCGGCGCGGTCCGCCCTCGTTCGATGAAGGCCCAGCCGAGCAGGGCGAGGAAGATCAGGGCGAGGGCGAGGGCCGCTCCCCAACCCCATCGTCCCATCCGGGCCATGCGGTCCTCCTACCAGTTCTCCCGCACCCACCGATCCAGGGCGCGGGCGGCTTCATCGGAGCCGGCCTCCGGGGGCACCTCCGGCGCGGGCGCCGGGCGGCGCCAGCGGGCGAGGCGGGAGGCCAGCCACAGCCCGGCGGCGGGCAGCCCGAGGGCCGGGATCAGCCACACTCCCAGACCGATCCCCCGGGGGGGCGGGACGGCCAGCACGCGCATCCCATAGCGGGAGACGAAGAAATCCACGATCTCCGTCTCGCTCCGGCCGGCCGCGAGCATGGAGCGGATCTCCTCCTTCCACTGGATGCACGTGGGCGTGTCGCAGACGTCCAGCGGCACGTTCTCGCAAACCGGGCAATACAGCTGTCGGGCCACCCGGTTGACCTCGTCGTCGGGCACCGGGGGGACCGGGGTCTGGGCCCCGGCGGGCCGGGCTACCGCCAGGGCCCAAACCAGGAAGATAGCGCCCAGCGCAAAGCCGAGAGGGCGGGGTCCTTGAAGGTATGCGGACTTCCGCATGGCTTTCCCTCACGAGATCATCGACGGCTCTTCCTGAAGCCGGGGACGGATCATCTGTGGGACTGGGGCCGGCGCGGGCCGAGGCCACACGGCCACCAGCGTCCCCAGGATCAGGACGATCCCTCCGATCCAGATCCAGGAGACCAGCGGGTTGATGAAGATCTTGAAGGTCGCCCGGTTCCCACCCTCCACCCATCCGCTCAGCAGAATATAAAGATCCTCCTTGAGCGTGGCCCGCAGGGCCGGGGGCGTCAGGCTCTCTCCGCTGTCGTATTGCAGCACGTAGGGGTAAAGATCGGCGAGGAGATTCCCCCGGGCGTCGAAAGCCCGCACCCAGGCCTGAGTGACCACCACGTCCGGCTCCGTCGCCGGGGTGTATTGCCGGATCCCCTGATACACCAGCCGGTAGCCGCCGAAGGAGAGCGCCTCTCCCAGCTGGAGGGTGCGCTGGGTTTCCTGCGGGTAAGCCTGGGAGCCGATCACCCCGATCCCAATCAGGACCACGCCGAGGTGGACAAGGTAACCCCCGTAACGGCGGGGGCTGCGGGCCAGCAGCCGGGCCAGGGCGGTCGGCCAGGGCTCCCCCGTGGCGCGGCGCCGCGCCCGCACCCCCAGCGCATAATCCAGCAGGGTCCCCCACCCGGCGAAGGCGCAAAGGCCGAATCCCACCAGGGCCCACGGTAGGGACACCCCCAGGGCGCGGGCGAGGGCCATCGCCCCCAGCCCGGCCATGGCCGAGGAGCCCACCGCCAGCCTCAGGGAAGCCCCCGGCGTCCGCCGCCAGCGGAGGAAGGGGATCACCCCCATCAGCAGATAGAGGCCCGCGAACAGCGGCCCGGTCACCCGGTTGTAATATGGGGGGCCCACCGTGAGCTTCTCGTTGAACAGCAGCTCGGAGAACATCGGATAGAACGTGCCCCAGAAGACGGCGAAGGCGATCCCCAGGAAGAGCCAGTTGTTGAGCAGGAAGAATGTCTCCCGGGAGAGCCAGGACTCGATGCGGTTCTCCGCCCGCAGGAGCTCCCAGCGCACGGTCAGCAGGGCCAGGGAGCCCACCAGCACCAGCCCCATGTAGATCAGGAAGGGCACCCCGATGGCCGAGCGGGCGAAGGCGTGCACGGAGGCGATCACCCCGGTGCGCGTGATGAACGTCCCCAGGATCACCAGGGCGTAGGTGAGGATGATCAGCAGCGCCGTCCACACCTTCAGCATGCCCCGGCGCTCCTGCACCATCACCGAGTGCAGGAAAGCGGTCCCCGTCAGCCAGGGGAGCAGGGCCGCGTTCTCCACCGGATCCCATCCCCAGTAGCCGCCCCAGCCCAGCACGTCGTAGGCCCAGCGGGCCCCCACCAGCAGGCCCAGGCTCAGGAACAGCCAGGCCACCAGGGTCCACCGCCGCAGCAGCGGGATCCATTCATCATCCCGCCGGCCGGCCAGCAGGGCGGCGATGACGATGGCGTAGGGGACGGTGAAGCCGACGAAGCCGAGGTAGAGCAGGGGGGGATGGGCGATCATCCCCGGATGGCGCAGCAGGGGATTCAACCCCCGTCCATCCGCCGGGGGGACCGGGAAGGTCTCGAAGGGGTTGGCGAAGAACCGGTTGAGCAGCAGGAAGAACGTTTGGGTCAGCAGCAGGACGCCGGCGATGAACGGCCGCAGATCGCGGGGGAAGCGATCGGCGCGGGCCATGGCCGCGAAGAGGAAGAGGCTCATCAGCCAGGACCAGAAGAGCAGGGAGCCGTTCTGGCCGCCCCACAGGGCGGTGATCTTGAGGAAGAGCGGCTGAGTCTGCCGGGAGACCTGGGCGACGTAGATCAGGCGGAAGTCATCCGCGAGGAGGGCGGACTCCAGCAGGAGCACGGCCAGGGTGAGCAGCGGCGCCATCACCAGGCCGATGCGCCGGGCCACCTCCTCCCATCGCGCCTCCCGGCGCCACCCCGCATAAAAGGCCAGGGCCGTCCCCGCCAGGCCCAGCCCCCACGCCAGATCCAGCACCAGCTCCCCCAGCAGACTCATCGCAGTGCCTCCACTCGTCGAAGGGCTTCTCGGGCTCGATCCAGGGCCTCCAAGGCCTCCGCACGGCCCGGCCATCCTTCAGGTAGCATCCCGGGTAGCGCGTCAGGATATCGGGGCGGAATGTCGAAACGATCCATGCGTAGCGACTTTCCCTCCAGGTCAGATAGAGATAAACCGCGAACTCGAGCGATGAGATCCGCAATCTTATGGGTTCTGGGAGGCAGCTTGCCCTCGGCCTCCAAGCAGGCTTTAAGGGCCTTTTCGATAGCTTGGTGCGCGTGAAAGCAAGTCTGATTGTAGATTTCGTCCTCAAAAGCCAGCTCCGCCATTCGCAAGTCCTCACGGGCGAAGCGGAGCCAATGTTCCGGAAGGGGATTCATAGAGCACCACTCCCTTCGCCAGCACTTCCTCGCGGAAGAAGGGACGGTTCCGGATCTCCTCGAACTCCTCAGGGGTGTAGACCAGGAGATCCACGCCCACGCGGGGACGGAAGCGCTCCAGGAGCTCTCCGATGCGCTCCAGGAACGGGCGCGAGGAGGGCATCACCACGACCAGATCCAGATCTGAGTCCGGATGGAGCCGGCCCTCCGCCAGGGAGCCGAACAGGATCACCCGTTGAGGGACATAATGGGTTCGCAGGAAGTCCAGGAAGCGGGCCAGCTCGGCCTCCAGGGCGGCCCGCCGCCGCTGGAGCTCCTCCGGGGGAGAGACCTCCCGGACCATCCAAGCCCTCCTATCGGGAGGATCCCGTGGCGGCCTCCTCTTCATAACGCGTCGGGCATTTGAGGAGGAGGGTCCGGGCGTAGAACACCCCATCCGGCCCCAGGGTGCCCTCCACGATCGCCTGGGCCTCGTTCTGGAGGAGGTCCGGCTTCACCCCCTGGTAGACCACCTTGAGCGGCGGGACCTTACCGATGTCGGCCACGCGGTCCACCAGGCCGAACTCGATATAGAGCGTCTCCGGGTCGTAGCGGATCGTCCCGCCGTCGACGATCCCTGAGAGGCGGATGGGGCGGCCCTGCAGGCTCGCCGCCCGCGCCTTCAGCTCGGAGACGGTGAGGTAATACTGGGACGCGCTGCGCAACCCGTTGACGATCAGCATTCCGATGGCAGCGATGAGCAAACCGCCTCCCACCCAAAAGCGAGCGCGCATCTGAGGCCTCCCGCCACGTGCTCTGCTCTGAGTCTAACATATCCAGGATGTTTTTTCTATCTCTCGTTGGGGAATCGAGAGCCGGCGCTCCACAATCCGCGAGGACGAAGCCTTGCGAGGTGGCAAGAGAGGGAACGCCTGCCTTCACCGACCAGGGAGGCGTCCGGGGGAAGGCGCGAGGCGGGCCCGCAAGGGTCCAGGCGCTGGTGGCGTTCAGGGACGGGCCCTACGGGCTCTTCGAGATGGGGGCTCCTCCAGCCGGATCCAGACCACCGGCCCCCGGGGGCGGGAGATGGGGATCGGCTCAGGGAAGGCCTGAGGGTCGGTGAACACCCAGATGTAAAGCGGACGCCCCTGGGCGTAAGCCTCCAGGAACTCGGGATCCGCCCGGTGCCGGGAGCGCTGATGCCGCAGGGCCTCCACCGAGACCGGGCCCCGCACTTCCGCCAGCACCGCCGTCCCGATCCACCCCCGCGGGCTGACGATCCCGATGCGCCCCCGGATATGCGTCGGATACCGGCGGATCTCCCAGGTCTTCTTCCCCAACACGATGTATGTGGCGTAAGGCTCCTGCACGATCAACCCCAGCTCCGGGCGCATCGCTTTCCCTCCTGGCTTGCGATATAACGGCGCGACCCCTGATCTTGAAGCAATCGAACATGCTCCATCAGAAAGAGATCACCCTTCCCGACGTGCCTGGTCGATCTCTTCAGCCGACGGCGCTGGCCCCAGATCCGCGCACAGGCCCCACAACGATTTCCGCGGGGCAGGCCTCATCGACATGAACTCGCGCTGGATGTCCGAAGCGATCGGCTCGATTCAACGCACTTTGTCCAACAACGAGAGCGGCTTGATCAGGTCCATCGCTTTCCCTCCCCGTTCGCTATATATTTTACTGGTAGGCAACCGATGGCCCGGAGGCCCGGGCGGATTCTGTTCTCCTGGGAGCCTCACGGATGAAAGCGCTCACCGTCGCGCAGATGCGCCAGGCGGAGGCCGCGGCGGACGCCGCTGGCCACACCTACGCGCGGATGATGGAACGGGCCGGCCAGGCGGTGGCCGCCGAGATCATGCGACGGATGCCCGTCCAGGGGCGGCGGATCCTGGTGCTGGTCGGCCCCGGCAACAACGGGGGAGACGGCCTGACGGCGGCCCGCCTGCTGAAGGAGGCCGGGGCGGAGGTGGCCTGTTACCTCCTCAAACCCCGAGAGGAGACCGATCCCGTCTTCCAGGCGGCGAAGGCGGCCGGCTGCTTCATCGCCCAGGCCGGCGACGACCGCACGTGGCGGGTGCTCCGCCTCTGGGTCCGCAGCGCCGCGGTCGTTGTCGACGCCCTGCTGGGGACCGGGACCACGCGCCCGCTGGAGGGGGACCTGTTGCGGATGCTCCAGATCGTGCGCGCCGAGGTGAGCGATCGGCGGCCGTGGCCGGCCTCCTTCTTCGCCCCGGGCGCCCCCCTGGCTCCCACAGCCTGGAGCTCCCGGGTGCCCCCCGAGCCCTGGCTGGTGGCCGTGGATGGGCCCACCGGGATGAACTACGACACCGGGGAGCTGGACCCCAACGCCTTCCACGCCGATCTCACCGTGACCTTCGCGCATCCGAAGGTCGGTCACTTCCGGTTCCCGGCCGCGCACGCCGTGGGGGAGCTGGTGGTGGCGGACATCGGGATCGATCCGAAGTGGGTCCCGGAGGGCGCCTTCGAGGTGATGGACGCGGCGATGGCGCGGGCCTGGCGTCCCCCACGCCCGGCGGACGCTCACAAGAACACGTTCGGGAAGGTCGTGGTGGTGGCGGGATCCACGAACTACCCGGGCGCGCCCGGGCTGGCCGCCCACGCGGCGGCGCGCGTCGGCGCCGGATGGGTCACCCTGGCGATCCCTCGAACGATCTACCCGGTCCTGGCGGCGCGGACGGCGGAGATCACCTACATCCTGCTGCCGGATGAGCTGGGCGTCCTGATCCCCGATGCCGTGGAAGTGCTGGCGAAGGCCGTCGAGGGCTACGCCGCCATGGTCCTCGGGCCGGGGCTCACCCAGGAGAAGGAAGCGATGGCCTTCGTCCACCGGATGTTCGGGATGGAGCGGGCCCTCAAACGCGGACGCCTGGGCTTCCAGCTGGAGCCGGAGACCGCGGAGGCCCCTCCGCCGGCCTTCTCCTGGCCGCCTCTGATCGTGGACGCCGACGGCCTGAACGCCATCGCCCAGGCCAGGGACTGGGCGGCCCGCCTTCCCGGCCCCGCGATCCTCACCCCTCATCCCGGCGAGATGGCCCGGTTGACCGGGCTGGAGAAAGCGGCCATCGAGGCGGATCGCCTGAGGATCGCCCGGCAGTTCGCCCAGGCCTGGGGCCACGTGGTGGTGCTGAAGGGCGCCTTCACGGTGGTGGCCGCCCCGGATGGCCGGGCCCTGGTGATGCCCTTCGCCAACCCGGCGATGGCCACCGCCGGGACCGGGGATGTGCTGGCAGGAGCCATCGCGGGTCTGCGAGCCCAGGGCCTGGGCCCCTTCGAGGCGGCGGCCCTGGGGGCCTATCTGCACGGCCTGGCCGGCGAGCGGGCCCGCGCGGAGATCGGGGAGGCCGGCGTGACCGCCGGGGACCTCCTCCTCCGCCTCCCGATGGCCCTCCGGGCCCTGGGCGGATAAGCGGACCGTCCTCCCCGGGAGTTCCTCCATGGGTCCTGAACGGGAGGACCTGAACGCGCTTTTGAGGGAGCTGGACCCTCAGGGGCCGCCTCAATGGCGCTGGGTGCATCGGGCAACGCCCGGGGCCCGGCGCATCGGCGTTCTCCCCGCCTCCTTCAATCCTCCCACCCGCGCCCACGTGGCCCTGGTGGAGGCTGCCCGGGCGGCCTTCGCGCTGGAGGAGGGCGTGTTCCTGTTGACCCTCCTCCACGTGGAGAAGCCGCTGGTCGGGTTCGGGATGCGGGAGCGGCTGCGCATGCTCCTCGCCATCGCCCGGGCGCGGCCGGCCTGCAGCGTCGCCCTCTGCAACCGTCCCCGCTTCTTCGAGATGGCGCAGGCCCTCCGGGAGGCAGTAGGGGAGGGACCCGAGCTCTTCTTCCTGATGGGCGGCGACACCCTGGTCCGCCTGTTCGATCCCCGCTACTATCCGGATATGGCGATGGAAGCGGCCCTGGAGGCCCTGTTCGCCACCGCCCGCCTGGTCGTCGCGCCCCGCCCCCCATGGGATCTCCCCGCCCTGGAGGCCTTCCGAAACGATCCCGCCCGCGCCCCCTATCGGGAGCGCATCGCTTTCCTCGCTCTTCCCTCCGATCTCGCCGGGATCTCCTCTACGGAGGTCCGCCAGCGCCTGGCCCGCGGGGAGCCCGTCGACGATCAGGTGCCCCCGGAGATCCTGCCCGATCTCGCCGGCATCCGATAGCACGCTCCCCCCCGGACCTTTGTCCCTCCTCGGCGTTTCATACACTTTTGTAAAATCGGTTTGAAAATGGAGAAACGCGGAGTTTCGGGATCCCTACGGCGGGGGCGGGGAGGGCCTCGGATGGACATGCGGCGGAGGATCGCGGCGCGCGGGAGGCGCGGGCAGGCCCTGGTGTTGCTCGGGCTGGCCTTCGCGGGGTTTCTGGCGCTGGTGGCGCTGGCCATCGACGGCGGCAATGCCTTCGTCCAGCGGCGGCGGGCTCAGAACGCCGCCGACGCCGCCGCCCTCTCCGGCGCCCGACGCCTGTGGGAGATCCGACGCCAGGGCGGGAGCGAGGCGGATCTCCTGGCCGCCCTGCGGGAGGCCATCGACGCCCACGGCGTCTTCAACGTGGACGGCGCCCCCAATGTCTTCGAAGCTTACTATGTAGATGAGAACAGCAACCTCCTGGCGCCCCTGCCATCGGGGGCCATCCCGGCGGACGCCCGGGGGGTTCAGGTCACGGTCATCAATCGGTTCGACGCCTTCTTCGCCGGGGTCTTCGGCTTCGATCCTTTGGAAGTGCGGGCCCTGGCCGTGGCCCTCTATCGCCCGAGCCCTGCCTGCGCCCATGCCCTCTTCGCCGAAAACGATCTCCGCGCCGAGTTCGCCTCCCTGGACGTCACCGGCAGTGTCCATGCAGGGAGGGACCTCACCCTCCGGTGGGTCGGCACGATCCGCGGGGTGTGTGAGTATGGAACCACCGCGGACATCGGTTTCTGGGTGCAATGCCAGGGCGGACGGGTCCAGGTCTCCTTCCAGCCTCTTCCAGCCCTTTACGCTCCCTCGGACTTCGCCCCCGGCGGCCCGCTGTGGAGCGCCTACCCGGGGAGCCGTTACTGTATCCGCCCCCAGAACCCGGGTCAGCCGATCCTCCTCGACGCGCACCCGGCGGGGGCCGTGGCTCCGGATCCCAATCAATGCATCACGGCCCAGCGGGTCCGCCTGCAGGACGGGCTGTATTACCTGGAGGGGGACGCGCGGGTTGCGCGAAGCCAGGCGATGGGGTCGATCAAGGCCACGGTCACCCTGGCGGCCACCGGATCCCTCTTGCTGGACGATCCGAACAATCGCTATGAGCTGGGCAATGCGTTGAACGATCCCCAGCGCGGGGCGCCCCTGTTGGTCGCCGGTCGGGCCATCACGATCACGACGGGGAACTCCTCTTTCACCTGGACCGGGTTGATCTACGCCGCCGGGGGCCCGGTGACCCTTCAAGCCCCGCAAGCGGAGTCCGACCGCGGGGCGATCTATGGGAAGGACCTCTCCCTGGGCTGGGGGACCTTCCGCCTGGTCTCGGATCCGACGGTGTGCCCCGCGGGGGTGACCCGGGTGGAGTTGCGGCGATGAGCGGGGCGATCCTCCTCGGCGTCCTCCTCCTGCTCCTCCTCGGCGCGCTGCTTGCTCTTTTCCGGATGGAGGATGAGGAAGAGTGGGAGGCGGAGGATCCGGAGCGACCGTCGGAGCGGGAGCGGCTCGCCCGCTGGCTGTCGGAGCGGTGGGCGAGGGCGAAAGAATGGCATCGCCGGGGGGAGCGGGCCCTCCGCCGGCGCCTGGCCGAGGCGGATCTCCCCTGGCGCCCGGTCGAGTTCATCGGGCTGGTCCTGGGGGCGACAGCCCTCGGGACGTGGATCGGCCTGGCCGTCTACCGGTTGCCCGGGCTGGTTCTTCTCGGCGCGGCCGCGGGAGCGGCCCTCCCGTTCCTGTTCCTCCGCCACCGCCGGGAGGCCCGGCGCCGTCGCCTGGAAGGGCAGCTGGCGGACGCCCTGTTCCTCATCGCGGGGGTCCTGCGGACCGGGGGGAGCCTGTATCGGGCCCTGGAGGAGGCAGCCGGGAGGCTCCCTCCGCCCCTCGCCGACGAGTTCCGCCGGGTCCTGATTGAAGTCCAGCTGGGTTTCTCCCTCGCCGAGGCCCTGGAGCACATGCGGACGCGGGTGCCCAGCGAGGAGCTCGCCCTGGCCCTCACCGCCATCCAGATCAACCAGCAGGTGGGCGGGAACCTCGCGGAGTTCCTGGAGCGGGTGGCGATGCGCATCCACGAGCGGGTTTATCTCCAGAACGAGATCCGGACCCTCACCGCGGCCTATCGTCTCAGCGCCCAGATCCTCGCGGCGCTCCCGCTGGCCCTCTGGCTGATCCTCTTCCCGCTCAACCGCCGGTATATGATGCGTTTCTTCACCAGCGGGGTCGCCGGCTACGCCCTGCTGGGCCTGATGCTGATGCTGGTCCTCCTGGGCTTTCTGGTCATCCGCCGTATGACCCGGCTCTCCGTGTAAGGCGTCAGGGCGATCGACGGCGAAAGGAAGGATTTTTCTGTAGGAGGGGCTTTCGCCCCGAACTTTCCGTCTTCGAGACCCCAAAGGCCACGGATGAAGGCGCCCCCTGCAGCCCTGAACCCTCCGCCTTCGATGACGCAAGGGTCGCGGCTAAAGCCGCTCCTACCAAAAGACATCGTTCTTTTTGGTAGGAGGGGCTTCAGCCCCGAACTCCTATCTTCGATGAGGTAAAAGATCCCGGTGGAGATCGCCCCCTGTCACCCTAAACCTCCGTCTTCTCGATCCCGCGGGGTGGCGGCGGAGGCCGCTCCTACTGTCCTGCGAAATGTTGCCCGCCGTCCGGGCCTCCCTATAATCCGGGGAAGGGAGGCCGGAGGGCCCTGCGAAACCTGGGGAAGGGAGGTGCGATCGGCGATGGCGTTCTCGATGGGCTGGGAGGAACCCAGGAGTCCGTTCTGCCGGCTGCTGAAGGATCGGATCGATCTCTACCACGTGCCCTTCAGCGAACGGTCCTCGCGCATGATGGTGTTCGCCGAGGACCTGCGCCCGGGGGTGCCCGGGTTGTTCATCAGGCTGGCCGAGCGCTGGGAGAAGCAGCAGGAGAAGTTCGGCGATTACCGCCAGCGCCGTCCCATCGTGGAGCGCATGGTCTTCATCGGCCCCGATGGCGAGCCGTTGCCCGTCTCCTTCACCGCTTACCCCCATGCGGTGTTCTTCCATACCCCCCGCGGGACCATCGGGATGACCTTCAACGATCCGGAGGCCCTCTACTTCTCCCTTCCTCCGGAGTCCATCGGCTTCCAGTTCGTCGCCCAGGCGGAGACCGCCCGCGCCGATCGCCGGGGCGGGATCCTGCGAGGGGTGCGCAACCTCGCCTATACGACGAACGCCCGCCTGCGCCTCAATCAAATCGAGTCCGCCGGCCCCGGCCTCTTCCGGATCACGTTCCTGGTCGAGCCCACCCCGGACGCCGCCGTCCTGCTGAACATCACCCCTCGCCTCGGATTCAACCGCAGCCTGCGGCCGGCCCTTCCCGTTTTTCAGGAGGCCGAGGCCCGCTGGCACGAGTGGTTCGCCGCCGCCCCGCCGGTCCACGAAGCCCTGGCCCCTCAGTATTACTACGCTTGGTGGGTGATGCGGGCCGGGCTGATCTCCCCCCGCTTCTACATGACCCGCGAGGGGATGACCCCCAGCAAGATCCACTACGTGGGCGTCTGGCAGTGGGACGCCTGCTTCCACGCCCTGGCTTATCGCTACGTGGACCTCAAGCTGGCGGAGGATCAGATCCGCCTGGTCCTGGATCACCAGCGGGAGGACGGGATGATCCCCGATGCGGTGCACGATGAAGGCCGGGTCACCCATCTTCCGCTGCCGGTGGACGCGGACGTGACCAAGCCGCCGATCACCGCCTGGGCGGCCTGGAAGATCTACGAGATGGGGGGCGATCGGGATTTCCTGGATGAGATCTACGAGCCTCTGGTGCGCTGGAACCGGTGGTGGTTCGAACGGAACGACGACGACCGGGATGGCCTGTGCCAGTATAACCACCCTTATTCCTCCGGCTGGGACGATTCCCCGGTGTGGGATGGGGGGATGCCGGTGGAGTCGCCGGACCTCAACACCTACCTGGTGATCCAGATGGAGCATCTCGCCCGCATCGCTGAGGTGATCGGAGAGACGGAGGACGCGGCGCGCTGGCGGGCCGAGGCGGAGGCCCTCACCCAGCGCATGATCGCGGCGATGTGGGATGAGGAGGCCGGCCTGTTCTGGCCGTTGCGGCGGGAGCAGCCGGTGCGCATCAAGACCCCCCTCAGCCTCTACCCGCTGCTCACCGGACGCCTCCCCCGGCCCATCGTGGAGCGGCTGGTGGCCCATCTGCAGGATCCGCACGCCTTCTGGCCGCGCTATCCCATCCCCACCGTGGCCCTGGACGATCCGCACTATAATCCGGAGCAGATGTGGCGCGGCCCCACCTGGCTGAACATCAACCGCCTCTTCATCGAGGGGCTGTTCCGGTGCGGATACCCGGAGCTGGCCCGAGAGCTGCGGCGGCGCACCCTCCGGCTGGCCATGGGCCATCGCGATCTCTACGAGTATTACCATCCGGAGACCGGCGGACGGCCGCCCCGCGCCGCTCCCATCTTCGGCTGGACCTCAGCGGTGTTCATCGAGCTGGCCATCGAGGCCAGCCGGGAGCCCGACCTGGATCTCTGATCCCCGCGATTTCGGGAACAGCGCCATGCGGGGGCGGAGGGATCGCACCTGCGGCAGGGAACCTGGGGATGACGCGGATCCGGTTGACCCTGGAACAGATCGCCCACGGCGGCGAGGCCATCGGCCGCCATGAGGGCAAGGTGATCTTCGTCCCCTTCGGGATCCCCG
Organism: Thermoflexus hugenholtzii; assembly: GCF_018771565.1. Taxonomy (NCBI): domain Bacteria; kingdom Bacillati; phylum Chloroflexota; class Thermoflexia; order Thermoflexales; family Thermoflexaceae; genus Thermoflexus; species Thermoflexus hugenholtzii. The sequence continues at coordinate 333,124 of NZ_CP076326.1, forward strand.
GGGAGCAGGTGGAGATCGAGGTGGTGGAGGACCACCGCTCGTATGCCCGGGGACGGATCCTCCGGGTGCTCCGCCCGGCGCCGGAGCGGGTCGATCCGCCGTGCCCCCATTTCGGGACCTGCGGGGGGTGTCATTTCCAGCACATCGCCTATGAGGCCCAGCTGCGCCTCAAAGAGGCCGTCGTCCGGGATGCCTTGCGCCGCATCGGAAAGATCGAGGACCCGCCGGTGCGTCCGATGATCCCCAGCCCCGACCCCTTCGGCTACCGGAACCAGGTCCAGTTCTCCGTCTCCGCCGACGGGCGCCTGGGCTTCCAGGCCATGCGCTCCCACCGGGTGATCCCGATCACCCGATGCTGGATCGCCCATCCCATGCTCCAGGAGCTCTACGAGGCCCTGGAGATCGAAGGGCTGCCCCTGCGCCGCCTCACCCTTCGTTGCGGCGTCCGCACCGGGGACCGCATGGTGATCTTCGAGACGGAAGGGGACGAACCCCCTCTCCTGGAGACCGATCTGCGGGTCTCCCTGGTCCTGCTCACGCAGGAGGAGAAGGCCGTCCCGCTCATCGGCCTGGATTACCTTACGGAGGAGGTGGACGGGTTCCGTTTCCGCATCTCCGCGCCCAGCTTCTTCCAGACGAACACCGCGGTGGCGGAAGCCCTCGTTCGCCGGGTTCGGGAATGGGCGGACCTGCGCGGGACGGAGGCCGTCCTGGATGCGTATGGCGGGGTCGGGCTGTTCGCAGCCCATCTCGCGCCCTTCGCCCGGCGGGTGGTGCTGATCGAGGCGCACCCCGCGGCCGCCGCCGACGCCCGCTTCAATCTCTCCGAGTTCCCCCACGTGGAGATCCGGATGGGAACGGTGGAGGAGGTGGCGCCGGGGCTGGAGGGCCCTTTCGATGTGGTCGTGGTGGACCCGCCGCGGACCGGGTGTTCGCCGGAGGCCCTGGAGGCGCTGCAAGCCCTGCGCCCCTCCCGCTGGATCTACGTCTCCTGCGACCCGGCCACCCTGGCCCGGGACGCCCGACGCCTGATCGATGCCGGGTATCGCCTGGTGGAAGTCCAGCCGTTCGACATGTTCCCGCAGACCTATCACATCGAGACGGTCTCGCTGTTCGTGCGGGCGTAGCGACGCCGAATGAATTCGGCCTCCAGAGGCCTTCGGCCGATGGTCGGCCTGCGCCGACCGGGAGGGTGTCTTCTGCGTCGGTGGAGGCCGACGCTTGGCGCGGAGCGCCTGGAGAGGCCGATTTCAATCGGCGTGAGAGCCTTCGGCCGACGGTCGGCCTGCGCGCCGAATGAATTCGGCCTTCGAAGGCCTTCGGCCGACGGTCGGCCTGCGCCGACCGAAAAGGATATCCTTTGCGTCGGCGGAGGCCGACGCTTGGCGTGGAGCGCCTGGAGAGGCCGATTTCAATCGGCGGGAAAGCCTTCGGCCGACGGTCGGCCTGTGCGCCGAATGAATTCGGCCTTCGAAGGCCTTCGGCCGACGGTCGGCCTGCGCCGACCGAAAAGGATATCCTTTGCGTCGGCGGAGGCCGACGCTTGGCGTGGAGCGCCTGGAGAGGCCGATTTCAATCGGCGGGAGGGCCTTCGGCCGACGGTCGGCCTGCGCCGACCGGGAAGGGGTCTTCTGCGTCGGCGGAGGCCGACGCTTGGCGCGGAGCGCCTGGGGAGGCCGATTTCAATCGGCGGGAAAGCGACGAGGAGGCCCTATGCCGTTCCTGCGACTGGATGCGGGTTACCTGCTGGCCCTGGCGGTGATCTTCCTGTTCGCCCTGCCGTTCCACGAGCTCGCCCACGCCTGGGTGGCGGAGCGCCTGGGGGATCCCACCCCCCGGCGCGCCGGGCGGGTCACCCTTAATCCCATGGCCCATCTGGATCCCATCGGCGCCCTGATGCTGGTGCTGGCCGGGTTCGGGTGGGCCCGTCCGGTGCCGGTGAACCCCCTCTATCTCCGGTATGGGCCGCGGGTGGGCATGGCCCTGGTGGGCGGGGCGGGACCGGCGGCCAACCTCCTCCTGGCCGGGCTGGGGATCCTGGTCTATCGGGCGGCTCCGGAGCTCCTGCTGGCGACCCCTCTGGCCTTCGCCTTCTTACGGGCCTGGATCTTCATCAACGTCGGGCTGGCGGTGTTCAACATGCTGCCGCTGCCGCCCCTGGACGGCTTCCGTGTGCTGCAGGGATTGTTGCCGCCGGACATGGCCTACGCCTACGCCCGGCTGGAAGCCTACGGTCCGCTCCCCCTTCTCTTGTTCCTGATCCTGGATCGCCAGCTGGGGCTCCTTTCCTCCATCCTCCAGCCGGTGTATCGTCTGGTCTCTCTGTTGATGCGTTTCTGAAACAAGCCTCTGCGACGGCCGCTCCTACCCCAGGCGCATGCGCCGGAAGGCCTCCGCGTAACGCAGGCCGACGGCGCGCCCCTCCTCGGCCGCCCAGGCCCGCAGCATGGGACCGGGATCCCAATCCCCGATCTGGGAGCGGTGACAGCGCAGGGCCTCGATCTTGAGCGCGAGGGTCTCCTCGATGTCGATCCACAGGTTGGGCTGGGCGGCCCCGTAGATGTAGACCTCCTGCACCCGATGGGGCGGCAGGCCCAGCTCGGGGAAGACCAGCGGCATCCCGGCGGCCGGGAAGACCGCTTCCAGGGCCGCCTGCGCCGCAGCGCGGTGATCCGGATGGTTGATGTAGTCCTCTCCGTAGAAATAAACCGAAGGATCTCCGCAGACCAGAACCTGGGGGCGGAAGCGGCGGATCTCCCGCACCAGCTCCCGCCGCAGCTCCAGCGTCGGCTGCAGCAGGCCGTCCGGGTGACGAAGGAAGATCACCTCCTCCAGGCCCAGGACGCGGGCCGCTGCTCGTTGTTCCTCCTCCCGGATGCGCGCCACCTCCTCCCGGGAGCGGCCCGCCTCCTCCGTCCCGGCGTCGCCGCTGGTGCACAGCACCAGGGCGATCCGGGATCCCCGACGGGCCCACTTGGCCAGCGTGCCCGCGCAGGTGAACTCCACGTCATCGGGATGCGCCGCCACCACCAGAGCGCGCTCCGGCGTCGCCGGCTCCTCCATGGATCCCTCCTGAGGACCACGGGTTCGAGCGAGCCTGAAAACGCCCGCTCCCTTCAAGAGCCCGACTATACCCCGCTCCTCCACCCGGCGAAAGCCCCCCCTCCGGCAAGCTCCCTCGATCTACCCAGGATCATTCATCGATGATTATCGATTTATCGAAATTCGTAGATGAATGATATTCACCGAAATCTCACGGAACCTACACGTTTTCTTAACGCATGGGAAGGCGCGCATGGAGTAAAATCCCGCTCGTGGGAGGGGAAGCATGGCCCTTCCCGGAGCATCCTGTATCCGGAGGCGGGAGGAGATGGAGGAGCGGAAGCGCCTGGAGGAGGAGCCCCCTGGTGGGAAGCGGCGCAGCCCGCGGGCGCCGATCTGGCGGGATGTGCCCGATGCGCTCTGGGATGATTGGCGCTGGCAGCTCACCCATCGCTTGAACTCGGTGGAACAGCTCAAGCAGATCATCCGTCTCACCCCTGAGGAGGAGGCCGGTGCGGCGGCGACCCACCGGTTCCGCATGGACATCACCCCTTATTTCGCCTCTCTGATCGACCCGGATGATCCGAACTGCCCCATCCGGCGTCAGGTGATCCCCACGGCGAGGGAGCTGGAGCCGACGCCGGGCCTGATGGAGGATTCCCTCGCCGAGGACCAGCACTCCCCGGTCCCCGGGCTGGTTCATCGTTATCCGGACCGGGTGCTGATGCTGGTGACCACCCAGTGCGCCAGCTACTGCCGGTTCTGCACCCGCAGCCGCATCGTGGGCGATCCCCATGCCAACTTCGGGCGGCGGGATTACGACCGGCAGATCGAATACATCGCCCGCACGCCTCAAATCCGGGACGTGCTGCTCTCCGGGGGCGACCCGCTGATCCTCCCCCAGCCGATCCTGGAGGACCTGTTGCGCCGGCTGCGGGAGATCCCCCATGTGGAGATCATCCGCATCGGGACGCGGGTGCCCATCTTCCTGCCGCAGCGGATCACCGAGGACCTGGTGGCCATGCTGCGCAAGTATCATCCGCTCTGGATGAACATCCACGTCAACCATCCCAAGGAGCTCACCCCCGAGGTCACCGAGGCCCTGGCGAAGCTGGCCGACGCGGGCATCCCGCTGGGCAGCCAGACTGTGCTCCTGGCCGGGGTCAACGACTGCCCCCACATCATCCGCGCCCTGGTCCACGAGCTGGTCAAACGCCGGGTCCGGCCCTATTACCTCTATCAATGCGATCTGGTGGAGGGGGCCGGGCACTTCCGCACGCCGGTCTCGAAGGGGCTGGAGATCATGGAGGCCCTGCGGGGCCACACCAGCGGCTACGCCATCCCCACGTATGTGATCGACCTGCCGGGCGGGGGCGGCAAGGTGCCGGTGATGCCCAACTACCTGCTGGCCATGAACGAGCGCCGGGTGGTGCTGCGCAACTTCGAGGGCTTCATCAGCACCTACGAGCAGCCCACTGATTACACGCCCCACGACTCGAGCCGGTGCGAATACTGCCGGAACCAGCGCCCCGAGCCCGGCCAGCGCGGGATCTTCGGGCTGCTCCAGGGCGACGCCATGACCATCGCCCCGGAGGGCTTCCAGGCCGTGCACCGGCGGCTCCAGACGGGGGGCACCGAAACCATGCCCCTGATCATCGGGGAGCCCCTCCCGGTCGTCAACGGGGAGGTGCTGTGATGCGCGTGGCGGTTCTGGCCAACCTCAAGCGGAACGCCCCGAAGGGGCCGGACGATCCGCCGGACGCCTGGGCGGAGCTGGACTCGGAGGAGACGGTGGAGGGGATCGCCCGGGCTCTGGAGGCCGCGGGCCACACCACGGCCATCTTCGAGGGCAACCTGGAGCTTCCGGAGGCCCTCCGCCGGTTCCGGCCGGACATCTGCTTCAACATCTGCGAGGGCTACTGGGGGGACTCCCGGGAGGCCCATGTCCCGGCCATGCTGGAGATGATGCGCATCCCCTACACGGGCTCCCGGGTCCTGGCCCTGGCCATCTCCCTGGACAAGGCGATGACCAAGCGGGTGTGGGTCGCGGAGGGCCTGCCCACGCCGCCCTTCCAGGTTTTCCGTCGTCCCGATGAGCCCCTGGATCCCCGCCTCTCCTTCCCCCTCTTCGTTAAGCCGAACCGGGAGGGAAGCGGGATGGGGATCTCGGCGAAGTCGGTGGTGACGAACGAGGCGGAGTTGCGGGAGCAGGTGGCCTATATCCTGCGGACCTACCGGCAGGAGGCCCTGGTGGAGGCGTTCATCGACGGCCCGGAGCTCACCGTGGGCCTCATCGGGAACGTGGAGGGGGATGCGGCGTGGCTCCGGCCTCCGGGCGGATGGGCCACCGAGGAGGGACTGGACCTGGGGGGCGTTCACGTCTTCCCGCCGATGATGGTGGATCTCAGCGTATGCCCTCCGGATCAGCGGGGGCTTTACACCTCGTTCATCAAGTCGGAGATGCCCCTGGGCCCCCGCTATCTCTGCCCGGCGCCGCTGGACCGGGCGTTGTTGCGGGAGGCCCAGCGGCTGGCCTTCGAGGCCTTCCGGGCCATCGGGGCCTGCGACGTGAGCCGGGTGGATATGCGGATCGATGCGGCCACGGGGCGGATCTATTTGCTGGAGATCAACACGCTGCCCGGGCTGAATCCGCATTACAGCGACATGGTGCTCAACGCCCGCGCCGATGGGATGTCTTACGAGCTCCTGATCCTTCGGATCCTGGAGGCGGCCTGCCGTCGCTACGGCCTGTCCCCGGAGCCGGTGGTCCCCGCGGCCGTGGCGGCGGGCGCGGAGTGAATCCGCCTGTTGAGGGAGCGACCGATGCGCCGTCGTTCGGCGATGCCGGGTCGCGTGCTGATCCTGTATAGCGTGGTGGAGCGGCTCCCGCGGGGGGAGCCCCGCGATGGGATCGCGGACGAGGAGGTGCTCTGGACGGCGCAGGCGATGGCGGAGGCCCTTGCCGAGCGCGGATGGCCCGTGGAGGCGCGGGGGATCCGGGACCTGGAGTCTCTCCACCGGGCGCTGGATTCCTTCGATCCCCGGGAAACCCTGGTGATCAATCTTTGCGAGACTCTGGAGGGCCGCCCCCAGGGGGAGGCGGTGGTGCCGGTGGCCCTGGAGGCCCGGGGTTTCGTTTACACCGGCTCTTCCGGCGCGACCCTGTCCCTCTGTCTGGACAAGGCGCGGGCGAAGGCCCGCCTGCGGGAGGCCGGCCTGCCAACGCCCCCGGCTCAGGTGTTCCACAACCCCGACGAGCCCCTCCGGATCCCCCTCCCGGCCATCGTGAAGCCCTTGATGGAGGACGCCAGCCACGGGATCGATCGGGAGGCGGTGGTGACGGAGGAGAGGACCTTGCGGGCGCGGGTGGCTTACGTCCTGGGGGTCTACCGCCAGCCCGCTCTGGTGGAAACCTTCATCGATGGGCGGGAGTTCAACGTGGCCCTCTGGGGCGGGCGGAACCCGGAGGTCCTTCCCCTGGCGGAGGTGGATTACTCCCGCATCCCCAACCCCCTGTGGCGGGTGTGCACCTACGCGGCCAAGTGGCTGCCGGGCTCGGAGGAATACGAGCTGACCCCCGTGCGCTGCCCGGCGGAGCTGGAGGAGGAACGGGCGGAGCGGGTGCGGGAGGTGGCCCTGCGGGCCTTCCGGGCGGTCCGCTGTCGGGATTACGCCCGGGTGGACATCCGGTTGCAGGGGGAGACGCCGTATGTGCTGGAGGTCAACCCGAACCCCAGCCTGGCGCCGAACAGCGGCTTCGTGAACGCCGCGCGGGCGGCGGGCTATTCCTACGGCATGCTGGCCGAGCGGCTGATCCGCCTGGCGTGGGAGCGGCGGTATCGACGGCGGGAGGCGCCGCGGCTTCAACCTGTCCCGACGGGGGATGTCGATGTCGCCTATTCGCTGGCCCCGAGCGGATGAGGAGGCGGCCATCCGGGCGCTGGCCGAGCGGTGTGGAGTGTTCCGGCCGGAGGAAATCGAGACGCTGATCGAGATCTTCCGGGAGGCCTGTCGCAGAGGCTTCGAGGAGAGCGGCTATCACTTCCGGGTGTGGGCGGAGGAGCGGGATGGGGAGATCCGGGGGCTGATCTGTTACGGGCGGCGGCCCCTCACCCGCTGGTCGTGGGATCTCTACTGGCTGCTGGTGGATCCTTCGGCCCAGCGGCGGGGCATCGGGACCGCCCTGCTGCGCGCGATGGAGGCGCACGTGGGGCGGGAGGGCGGGCGGTGGATCCTGGTGGAGACGGCGACCACCCCGGCCTACGCGCCGGCCCGTTGTTTCTATGAGCGGCATGGGTTCCGGCTCCTCGCGGTGGTGGAGGATTTCTACGAGGCCGGCGAGGGGCTGGCCCTGTATCTGAAGGGTCTGGGGCCTTCGTCGGAGGCGAGCGCGCCGGCGGCGGAGGCGAGGACCCGGTCTCCGGAGGAGGGAGGATGTCCCGGCGTCCATGGAGCCTGAGGACCGTGCGTCAGGTGATCCTGCTTTACAACATGGATGGCGCATGGCCTCCGGAAGATCAGGCGTATGCCCGGGAGTGCGTCTGCAGACTGCAGGGAGGGATGGAAGCCCATGGGCTCACCGTTCGTCCCGTCGAGGTCCGTCGGGATGTGCGGGGCGCGTTGCAGGGCTTTGATCCCGAGGAGTGGGTGGTGTTCAACTGGTGCGAGGCCCTGGAGGGGGATCCCTATGGGGAGCCCCGGGTGGCCCGCGCCCTGGAGGCCCTGGGCTTCCTGTATACGGGGTCCGGCCCGTGGGCGCTGACCGTGGCAGGCCACAAAGCCCTGATGAAGGCTTTCCTCACGTTGAACGGGATCCCCACGCCGGCCTGGCGGGTGTGTCATCGGCTGGCGGACCTGGAGGGGTGGGAGGTCTTTCCGGCCATCGTCAAGCCGGCGCGGGAGCACGGCAGCATCGGGATCACCCCGGAGGCGGTGGCCCCATCTCCCCGGGCGCTGCGGGAGCGGGTGGAGTATGTGCTGGAGGTCCTCCGGCAACCGGCCCTGGTGGAAGCCTTCATCCCGGGTCGGGAGCTGAACGTCAGCCTGTGGGGGAACGGGGATCCGGAGCCGCTGCCGATCTCGGAGATCCATTTCGACGGCCTGTCCGAGGAGGAGCGGATCGTCGATCAGTTCGCCAAGTGGGATCGGGGGAGCGAGCGGTATCGGCGGACGGTTCCGGTGGTGCCGGCGCCGCTGGATGAGCGGACGGAGGCGGAGGTGGTGCATGTCGCGGCCCTGGCGTATCGGGCGCTGCGGGTGCGGGATTACGGGCGGGTGGACATCCGGCTGGCGCCGGATGGGACGCCCTATGTGATCGATGTGAACCCGAATCCGGACCTGTCGCCGGATGCGGGGTTCGTGCGGTCAGCGGCGGCGGCGGGGTATGACTATGGGCGGATGGCGGTGCATATCCTGCGCATCGCCCTGGCCCGGCGCCGCCGGCGGGTCCCGGCTCCCGTCTCCCCCTTCGCCCGCCTGGGGGCGGGGTGAGGAGACGAAACCCGGGCCGCTGTAAGGTGGAGCTTCACGTCTCGTTCCTGGAGGGACCGGAGGGATCTCCGGTCCCTCGTTTCTTTGTTAAAATAGCCTTCCGGTGAGATCGGCTGGAGGGGGCGCAAGGTGGGCGAGGCGGGGCGGTATCCGAAGCTGCGGCCGGTGGATCTGCGGCCGATGAACCGGAACGGCCGCTCCTACATCCTGGTCCGGGATCCCCTTCGTCTCTCGGACCAGATGGTTCTCATCCCCCAGCCCCTGGCCCCCGTCCTCACCCTGTGCGATGGCACCCGGGATCTGCGGGCCATCCGGGCCGCCCTGATGGTGCGCTACGGCGTCCGGATCGACGAGGAGACGCTGCGCGCCCTGATCGCCACGCTGGACGAGCTGTATCTCCTGGACAACTCCCGCTTCGCGGAGGCCCAGGCCCGCGCCCTGGAGGACTACCGCCGCGCCCCCTTCCGCCCGCCGATGCTCGCCGGGGAAGTCTACCCCGCCGACCCGGAGGATCTGCGCCGGATGATCCGCCGCTTCCACGAAGCGGCCGCGCCGGACGACCCCGTCCCCGAAGGGCGCGGGCTGCTCAGCCCCCACATCGATTACGCCCGGGGCGGCCGAACCTACGCCCGGGTCTGGGCCCGGGCCGCCCCCTTCGTCCGGGAGGCGGACCTGGTGATCCTCCTGGGGACGGATCATTACGGGGAGGATGGCGCCATCACCCTGACCCGCCAGCATTACGCCACGCCCTTCGGGGTGTTGCCCACCGCCCGGCCCATCGTGGACGCCCTGGCCCAGGTCCTGGGCGAGGAGGCCGCCTTCGCCGGCGAGCTCCGCCATCGCGGTGAGCACTCCATCGAACTGGCCGCCGTGTGGCTCCACGCGATCCGCGAGGAGAAACCGGTGGAGCTGGTGCCCATCCTGTGCGGCCCCTTCGCCTCCTTCATCGAGGGGGATCTCGATCCGATGGCCGATCTCCGCATCGCACGCTTCCTGGAGACCCTGCGGGCGGCCGTCGCCGGGCGACGGGCCGTGGTCGTCGCCGCGGGGGATCTCTCCCACGTGGGCCCGGCCTTCGGAGGGCGTCCGCTGGATCTGCGCGGGCGGGCGCGCCTGAAGGCGGAGGACGAATCCCTCATCGCCCACATGGTCGCCGGGGACGCCGCCGGCTTCTTCGCCCGGATCCGGGAGACCCGCGATCGGAACAACGTCTGCGGGGTCTCCCCCATCTACCTGGCCCTCCGCCTCCTGGAGCCGACCGTCGGGGAGCCGGTGGATTACGATCTCTGCCCCGCCGATGAGGCGGGGACCTCCGTGGTCTCGATCTGTGGAATCCTCTGGCGATGAGCGGGACGGGCGCGCTCCTCGCCTTCTTCGTCGGATGGAGCCTGAGCTTCGGCCTCGGCCGGGCCCTCGCGGCGCTCCGGCGATGGCGCCCCCGGCGCCCGGATCCGCGGATCCTGCTCCTGCTGCTGGCGGCCTTCGCCCTCCGCGTCGGCGGGCTCACCGCCCAGTCCCTCTGGCGGGATGAGGTCGACGCCCTGCGCTTCGGCCGCGATCTCACCGCCGAGGTCGCGGCGGCCTTCCGGGTCGGGGCAGGGGCCGGATGGACGCGGCTGGCGGAGCTCCTCGCCCGCCCCGGGTTCAACGGGCCGCTCTATTTCCTGGGGCTGTTCCAGTGGGTCCGCCTGGCGGGCGATTCCGAGTTCGCCCTCCGCTTCCCCTCCGCCGCCCTGGGGGTCCTGAGCGTCGCCCTGGGCTTCGCCCTGTTCCGCCGGCATCTGACGCGGCCGGCCGCCCGGATGGCCGCCCTCGGGCTGGCCTTCTCTCCCTTCCTGGTCTGGTATGGCCAGGAAGCGAAGATGTATGCGCTGCTGGTGACCCTCTTCCTGGCCGCGTGGGGGGCGATGGAGGCCGCCCGCCGGGATCCCGGCGGATGGCTGGAGGCCGTCCTCTGGATCGCCCTGGGCCTCTACAGCCACATCCTCTTCGCGCTCTTCGTGCCGGCGCTGCTCGCCTTAGGGATCCATCGGGCGGATCGAAGGTCCCTGCGCCTCCTCGTCCTGGTCCTCGGCCTGGTGCTCCTCGTCGATCTTCCCCTTCTGGCCTGGCAGATCCCCCAGCTCGTCCGATGGAGCGGGGGGATCCGCGCGGCCTGCGGCGAAACCGGCTTCCCCCGCGTCCCGCCGTTGCAGGGCCTGGGGATGCTGGCCTGGGGGTTCAGCGTAGGGGTGTGGGGAGGCTTCCCGGATTGGGGGTTGGTTCCGTTCTCCGCCCTGGCCGCCCTGGGTCTGATGGCCGGGCGCGCGGGCGGGCGGTTCCGCGCCGCGCTGGGGATCTGGGCCCTGAGCCCGTGGGCGTTTCTTTCTCTCATTTCGCTGTGCCGCCCGCTCTTCGTCGAGCGCTATCTGATCGCGGCGGCGCCGGCCTGGATCGCCCTCGCCGCGGCGGGCTGGGCCCGGATCCCGGGACGGCTCCCGCGCGCCCTGGCCCTGGCCTGCGTCCTGACCCCGATGGCCGTCGGCCTCTGGGCCCAGACGGCGCTCCCGCTGAAATCGGACTTCCGGTCAGCCGCCCGGGTGGTGGCCGAGGGCTATCGCCCCGGAGATCTCATCCTCTTCCACATCGGGTATGTCCAGCATGTCTTCGATTACTACTTCCGCCGGCCCTACGAAGGCGCCTGGGCGCCGGCCACGATCTACCGGACCCCCGAGGGAACGTATGCGATGGGAGAGGCGGAGGTCGACGCCCGGATGCGCGCGCTGATCCGGGGCCACGAGGTCGTCTGGCTGATCTACTCCGAAGCCGCCATGTGGGACGACCGGGATCTGGTCCGGCGCTGGCTGGACACCCACGGTCAGCTTCGAGAACGCTGGAGCTTCGCCCTGGTGGAAGTGCGCCGCTACGAAGGGTTCCATCTCCCATAGCCTGTCGGGCGCTCAGATTTTGGATCAATAACATGATCGAAAAGGTCCGATTTTCGATCAGACAGGCTCGACATCCCGGCGATTCGGTTTATAATGAGAGGTGAAGGAGGTATTCATCTCCTCGATCTCCCATGAGCGGCGTGCGGCGCAGGGATGAGCCCAGGATTCACCGTGGGGGCTGGATCCTCCGCCGCCCGGGGCGCTGGGGGAAGGGCGGCGGGCGATCGAGCGAGGGCCTCCTTTTATATCCCGCGCCGGTGAAGTCCCCCCTCCTCCTCCCGTTTTCGGATCCTCTCCTTCTTCCTCTCCCTGCAAGAATCCCAGATCCTTCCGGGAGGCTCCCCATGGCGGTCAAAGGCTGGATCCAGGTGGACGAGCGGTTCTGCAAGGGCTGTGAGCTGTGCGTGCATTTCTGCCCGCAGCAGGTCCTGGGGCTGGCATCGGATCGCCTGACGCCCAAGGGCTATCACCCGGCGCAGCTCCTCGATCCGGAGCGGTGCACCGGATGCGAGGTGTGCGCGGTGGTGTGCCCGGAGGGAGCGATCACGGTTTATCGTCAGGTCCGCCCGCGGGTGCCCGAAATGGTGATGCAAGGATGAGGAGGAAAGCATGGCGCGGGAGCTGCTGAAGGGCAACGAGGCGATGGCGGAGGCGGCCATCCGGGCCGGCGTCGAGGCGTATTTCGGGTATCCCATCACCCCACAGACCGAGCTGCTGGAGTATATGGCCCGACGCATGCCGGAGCTGGGGCGGGTGTTCGTGCAGGCGGAGAGCGAGATCGCGGCCATCAACATGGTCTACGGCGCGGCCTGCACCGGCGCCCGGGTGATGACCTCCTCCTCCGGACCGGGCATCAGCTTGATGATGGAGGGCCTTTCCTACATCGCGGGCACGGAGGTGCCCTGTGTGATCATCGACGTGATGCGCGGCGGCCCCGGCCTGGGGAACATCGCGCCCTCCCAGGGGGATTACAACCAGATCGTGCGCGGCGGCGGCCACGGAGATTACCGGGTGATCACCCTGGCCCCGGCGACGGTGCAGGAGGCCATCGACCTCACGGTCCTGGCCTTCGACCTGGCCGAGCGCTACCGCACCATCGCCGTGGTGCTGACGGATGGGAGCATCGGCCAGATGATGGAGCCCGCCGAGCTGCCGCCGATGCGCGAGCCCCCGCGGATCCGTCCGGACTGGGCGGTGACCGGCGCCCAGGGCCGCCCCCGGCGTGTCCTGACTTCGATCTACCTCGACCCCTATGAGGAGGAGAAGACCAACCGGCGTCTGCTGGAGCGCTGGCAGCAGATCCAGGCCCGGGAGGTGCGCTATCGGGAGTATTACCTGGATGACGCCGAGCTGGTGGTGGTGAGCTTCGGCATCGCGGGGCGGGTGGCCCTCTCGGCGGTGCGGGCCGCCCGGGCCGAGGGCATCCGGGTGGGGCTGCTCCGTCCGCTCACCCTCAGCCCCTTCCCCTATGCCGCCATCGAGGCCCTGAGCCGTCAGGCGGAGGCCTTCCTCGTGGTGGAGATGAACTCCGGCCAGATGCTGGACGACGTCATGCTGGCGGTGGCCCGGCGCGCCCCGGTGGCCTTCTACGGGCGGATGGGCGGCGTGGTGCCGTTCCCCGAGGAGATCCTGGAGGAGATCCGCCGCCTGGTCCGGGAGCCGCCGCCTCTGGAGGCGGCTCCCCGTGAGGCCTGGTTCCGCCGCATGGGGATGCGGGGGGCAGGCAACGGAAGCGGCCCATCCGGCATGCGGGAAGCGGCGAACCCCTGAGGGACAGGAGGGAGATCCGACATGGTGGCGACGATCCCGCTGGAGCGGACTTACGAGAAAGTCTACGAGCGGCCGCGCGTCCTCCTTGAGGTGCACACGCATTACTGCCCGGGGTGCACCCACGGCGTGGCCCATCGCCTGATCGCGGAGGTCCTGGAGGAGATGGGCCTGCGGGAGATCACCATCGGGGTGGCCTCCGTGGGCTGCTCCGTCTTCGCCTATAACTACTTCGATGTGGATTTCGTGGAAGCTCCCCACGGCCGGGCGCCGGCGATGGCCACCGGCATCAAGCGGATGCTGCCGGACCGCATCGTCTTCACCTACCAGGGGGACGGGGACCTGGCCTCCATCGGGATGGGGGAGATCATCCACACGGCGGCCCGCGGGGAGAACATCACGGTCATCTTCATCAACAACGCCAACTACGGGATGACCGGCGGGCAGATGGCCCCGACCACCGTCCCCGGCCAGCGGACGACCACCACGCCTCAAGGCCGGGACGTGCGCCGCTCGGGCTATCCCATCCGCATGGCGGAGCTGCTGGCTGGCCTGGAGGGGCCCAGCTACGTGGTGCGCCGCAGCCTCCACGATCCGAAGAACATCCGCCTGGCGAAGAAGGCGATCCGGCTGGCCTTCGAAGCCCAGCGGCGCGGCCTCGGCTTCTCCTTCGTGGAGCTGCTCTCCACCTGCCCGACCAACTGGGGGCTCTCGCCCATCGAGGCGATGCACTGGGTGGAGGAGATGATGATCCCGGTCTTCCCCCTGGGGGATTTCAAGGTGGCCCCCGAGCTGAAGGCCCTGCGAGTCTGAGGGTGGCGCAGGAGCTCCAATCGATCCTGAGAGATCCGGGAGGTGCGGATGCAGGTCGAGATCGTCATCGCCGGGTTCGGCGGCCAGGGCATCCTGTTCGCCGGGCAGGTGCTGGCTTACGCGGCCATGGACGCCGGCAAGGAGGTGACCTGGTTCCCCTCCTACGGGCCGGAGATGCGCGGGGGGACCGCCAACTGCACAGTGATCATCTCGGATGAGGAGATCGGATCGCCCCTGGTGCAGCATCCCCGCGCTGCCATCGTGATGAACCGACCCTCCCTGGACAAATACGAGCCGCTGGTCCGGCCGGGAGGGCTTCTAATTGTCAACGCCTCGATGGCCGGGCGGGCGGTGGAGCGGACGGATCTGGAGGTGGTGGCCCTTCCGGCCAGCGAGATGGCGGAAGCCCTGGGGGATCGGCGGCTGGCCAACATGGTGCTGGTGGGGGCTCTGCTCGCCCGGCTCCCGGTGCTGACGCTGGACCAGGTGGAGCAGGCGTTGCGGGAGCATATGCCGGGCCGCCATCGGCATCTCATCGAGCAGAACATCCGGGCCCTGCGGGAAGGGGCCCGCGCCGCTCAGGAAACCCTCATCGTCCTCCCGCGTTAAGCGGATCCCCCCTTTACGCATCGGGGACGGGGAGGCCCCGGAAGGGCCTCCCCGTGCCGGGATGGTTTCCCCGTTGTTGATCTCCCCTCCGGCAAATGGATTAAAATCCCGGATTGAGCGCAGCGCATTCCTGCGCGGATCCCAGAGCGAATCGGGCGTGTGGGAGACCGGAGCGGCGCGATGGAGTTCAAGGACTACTATGCCATCCTCGGCGTGAGCCCGGATGCCAGCGAAGAGGAGATCAAGCGGGCCTATCGCAAGCTGGCCCGCCAATACCACCCCGACGTGAACCCGGGGGATAAGGCGGCGGAGGAGAAATTCAAGGAGATCAACGAGGCCTACGAGGTGCTCTCGGACCCCGAGAAGCGGCGCAAATACGATGAGCTCCGCCGCCAGTATGAAGCCTGGCGCCGGGCCGGCTACGATCCCGGCCAGTTCGACTGGTCCCCCTGGGTCCAGCCCGGCGGGGTGCGGGTGGAGGTCGGGGACCTGGAGGATCTTTTCTCCGACTTCTTCGAAATGCTGTTCGGCGGGATGCCCCGGCGGACCCGAGGGTGGACGGCCACGCGGCTTCGGGGGCGGGATGTGGAGCAGCCCATCACCCTTACCCTGGAGGAGGCCTTCCAGGGGACCACCTGCATCGTCCGGACGCGGGACGGGCGGCGGCTGGAGGTCCGCATCCCGCCCGGGGTGCGCACCGGATCTCGGGTGCGGGTCCCGGGGGCGGGGGAGCCCGGCTACGGCGGCCCGCCAGGGGATCTCTACCTGGTGATCGAGGTCGCGCCCCATCCCCTGTTTGAGCGTCGGGATCAGGACCTCTACGCCCCCCTGACCGTCGACCTCTACACGGCGGTCCTGGGCGGCGAGGTCCCCTTCCGCCATCTGGATGGACGAACCCTGATGGTGCGGATCCCGCCGGAGACCCAGAACGGCGCGCTGATCCGCCTGCGCGGGGAGGGCATGCCTTCCCCGAACCGGCCGGGGGAGCGGGGCGATCTGTATCTGCGGGTCACGGTGGAGATCCCGCGAAACCTGACCCCCCGGGAGCGGGAGCTCTTCGCGGAGCTGGCCCGCATGCGTCGGGGGCGTTGAAAGGCGAGAGGCCGCGCGACGGCCTCGCCCATCCTGAAGCCTGCAGGGGGTGAGAACCGATGCGCTGGAAAAACGGCTTCTGGCTGTTGCTGGGCCTCGGCGTGCTGCTCAGCGGATGTCGCTCGCTCCCGTTGCGGGAGCTGATCTTCGTCACTCCCACCCCGCGCCCCGGAGGCGCGGCGGCGCGGCCGGCCGGGCCGACGCCGACGCTCCCCCCGTTGCCCGCCGGCCTCGAGGAGGAGGAGCAGCGCCTGATCGCCATCTACCAGAAGGTCCTCCCCTCCGTCGTCAACATTGACGTAGAGGGTGTGGAGACCTCTGTGTTCGGGAGCGGGTCCGGCTTCGTTTACGACACTCAGGGCCACATCGTCACCAACAACCACGTGGTGGAGCAGGCGGAGGAGATCTGGGTGACGTTCTACGACGGCACGGTGGCCCGGGCGCGGGTGGTGGGCCGCGACGTCTACAGCGACCTGGCCGTGATCCGGGTGGACGTGCCGCCGGAGCTGCTCCGGCCGGCGGAGCTGGGGGATTCGGAGACGCTGCGGGTGGGTCAGAAGGTGGTGGCCATCGGCAACCCCTTCGGCCTGCGGGGAACGATGACCCTGGGGATCATCAGCGCCCTGGGCCGGGCCCTGGAGACGCCCACCCGCTTCCAGATCCCGGACGTGATCCAGACGGACGCGGCCATCAACCCCGGCAACTCCGGCGGGCCCCTGGTGGATCTGGAAGGGCGGGTGATCGGCGTGAACTCGGCCATCCGCACGGATTCCAGTGCGACGGGCATCCCGGCCAACATCGGGATCGGGTTCGCCATCCCGGTGAACGCTGTTAAGCGGGTGGTGCCCCAGCTGATCCGCGAGGGGCGGGTCCGTTACCCGTATCTGGGGATCAGCGCCACGGGGGGCATTTCCCTGGCCGAACTGCGGGCGCGCGGGTATGACGTCCCGGACGTCCGCGGCGTCCTGATCCAGGAGGTCCAGCCCGACGGCCCGGCGGCCCGGGCGGGCCTGCGGGGCGGCACCCGCGAGGTGCGGGTCCGCGGGGCCTCCGTCCGGCTCGGGGGGGATATCATCACGGCTATCGATGGGCACCCCATCGCTTCCTTTGATGAGCTGGTCTCGTATCTCGTGAACCACACGGAGGTCGGCCAGACGGTCACCCTGACCATCCTGCGCGACGGCCAGGAGCAGCAGGTTCAGGTCACCCTGGGGGAGCGGCCGTCCCCGTGATCTCATTTGGGGGAAGCGATGCGCACATCACGCTGGCTGCCGGTGGTGGGAGCGATTCTGGTGATCGGGGTTTGTGCGGCGGCGACCGTCTGGGTGGTCTCCTGGGCACAGGCGAGGATCCGCCCGACGGGCCGTCCCGCCGCGCCGGCCACCCTTCCGGTCCCCTCGGGGGCGACCCCCACGCCGCTTCCGCCTGGCGTCCTCTCCGAGGCCCGGGCGCTGGAGGCGGCCTTCATCGCCGTTTACGAGCGGGTCAGCCCCTCCGTGGTGCACATCACCACCCGGGCCACCGCTTTCGATCTGTTCCGGGGGCCGATCTATCAGGAGGGCACCGGTTCGGGGTTCGTGTGGGACCGGGAGGGGCATATCGTGACGAACAACCATGTGGTGGAGGGGGCGGAGCAAATTGAGGTGATCTTCGCCGACGGCACCACCGTCCCGGCCGCTCGGGTGGGCGCCGACGCCTACAACGACCTGGCCGTCTTACGGGTTCAGGTGCCGCCGGAGAAGCTGGTCCCGGTGACCCTGGGGGATTCCGCCTCCCTGCGGGTGGGGCAGTGGGTGATCGCCATCGGCAACCCCTTCGGGCTGGATCGCACGATGACCGTGGGGGTGATCAGCGCCCTGGGGCGCACCCTGGAGCTCTCCGATCGCCCCCTGGGCGAGGTGATCCAGACGGACGCGGCCATCAACCCGGGCAACTCCGGCGGACCGCTGCTGGACCTGGACGGGCGGGTGATCGGGATCAACACGGCCATCCGTTCCCCCAGCGGGGGCTCCATCGGCATCGGCTTCGCCGTCCCCGTGAACACCATCAAGCGGGTGGTCCCCGAGCTGATCGCCCGGGGCCGTTACCCGCATCCCTGGCTGGGGGCCTCGTTCTTCGAGGTGACGCCGGCCTTCGCTCAAGCCTTCAACCTCCCGGCGGATCACGGTCTGCTCACCGTCCAGGTGGTGCCGGACGGGCCGGCGGCTCGGGCGGGGTTGCGGGGGGCGACCCGGCGGGTGCCCACCCGGATGGGGGATGTGTTCCTGGGCGGGGATCTGGTCACGGCCATCGACGGCCGTCCGTTGCGGAGGGTGGACGATCTGGTGATCTACCTGGAGAACTATAAGCGGGTGGGGGAGACGGTGACCCTCTCCATCCTGCGGGACGGACGGCCCCTGACCCTCACCGTGACCCTGGGGGAGCGTCCCACGGAGTGAGCGGTTCCGGAAGGAGGTGGAGGCGACCATGGAGATCCGGGCCTACGCGGTGGAGGTGGTCGACGAGGATGAGCCGCGCTACCGGATCGGGGCGGTGGCGGCGATGGTGCAGCTGCATCCCCAGACCATCCGGTATTACGAGTCCATCGGGCTGATCACTCCGCGTCGGCCCCGCGGTCGGACCCGCATGTATTCCGAGCGGGATGTGGCCCGGCTGCGCCGCATCGTGGAGCTGACCCGTCTGGGGGTGAACCTGGCCGGGGTGGAGATCATCCTGCGCCTGCAGGAGCAGATCGAGGCCCTGCAGGCGGAGGTGGAGCGTCTCCGCGCCATGCTCGCCGCCTCCGTTCCTGGGGATCCGGAAGAGCATGCGGGACCCTGAAACCTGTCCGCTGGCATCCTGAACCGTGAGGAGGGAGCGCCGTGCGCATCCTTAGCGACAACCGGCCGGTGGAGCTGGACGCGCCGCTTTCGGAGAACCTGGTGAAGGAGGAGACGCGTCGCTACGAGAACGGGCCGTATCGATCCCTGACCCGTTATCTCTGGTTCCAGACGCGGGAGCGGCGGGCCATCCTCCGCCTGACCGACGTCGTCCGCCGGGCCGTGCGGGAAAGTGGGGTTCGGGAGGGCTTCGCCCTGGTCAGCGCCATGCACATCACCGCCGCGGTGTATGTCAACGATCACGAAGAGGGCATCATGCAGGACATGATGGAACTCCTGGACCGCCTGGCTCCCTTCCGGCCCGACTACCGGCATCACCGCACCGGCGAGGACAACGCCGACGCCCATCTCAAGAGCCTGCTCCTGCATCATGAGGTGATCGTCCCCATCACCGATGGAGACCTGGACCTGGGGCCCTGGCAGGAGATCTTCTACGCGGAGTTCGACGGCCAGCGCCGCAAACGGGTCCTGGTGAAGGTGGTGGGGGTGGCTTAGCCCGATGAAACAGATGGATGCCCTGCGCCATTCAGGAGAGGGACATGCATATCGGCATCTGTCTACCGAACTACGGCCGGTCCGCCACACCTCAGGCGATTCAGGAGGTCGCTCGGGCCGCCGAGGACCTGGGCTTCGATTCGATCTGGACTACGGACCACATTCTGGTCCCGGAGGCCCATTATGAGCCCTACGGCCGCATCTTCGAGACCTGGACGACCCTGGCCTACCTCGCCGGGCAGACCCAGCGCGTCCGGCTGGGGACCTCCATCCTGCTGCTGGGGCTGCGGAATCCGGTGCTGGTAGCCAAGCAGGCGGCCACGCTGGATCAGCTCTCCGGCGGCCGACTGATCCTGGGCATCGGGGCGGGCTGGCTGGCCCGGGAGTTCGAGAACCTGGGCGTCTCCTTCCGACGCCGCATCCGCTTCCTGGAGGAGGGCATCGCGCTGATGCGGGCCCTGTGGGCCAGCCCGCGCCCCCGCTTCCACGGCCGCTTCTTCCACATTGAAGACGCCGTCTTCGAGCCGCTGCCCCTCCAGCCCGGCGGGCCGCCCATCTGGATCGGCGGCAACACCGAGGCCGCGGTGCGACGGGCCGCCCGGCTGGGGGACGCATGGCACCCCGTGGGCCTGGACCCGGAGACCCTGCGGGAGCGGATCGCCCGGCTGCGGGAATGGGCCGGCGGGCGCCCCATCCCGGTGATCTGCCGCATGTATGTGGCCCTGGATTCCACTCTTCCGCCCATCTACACCTCCCCCACCGGGGAGCGGCGGATGCGGCTCACCGGATCCCCCGAGCAGATCCTGGAAGGGTTGCAGGCCCTCCGGGCGGCCGGAGCCGAGGGGGTGATCCTCACCTTCGAGGCCCCCACCGCCGAAGCCCAGATCGAACAAATGGGGCGCATCGCAGCCCTCCGCCCGCACCTGGGCTGAGACGCTGCGGAGGCCATGGAGGTCAAAAATGTGGGGAACCGAACTGGGGGGAGGGCTCCGGCTGCGTCTGCTGGAGCGCCACCACGCGGAAACTCTGTTCGCCCTGACCGATCGCAACCGGGACCATCTGCGGCCCTGGCTGCCCTGGGTGGACGGAGTGCGGTCGGCTGCGGACAGCCTGGCTTTCATCGAGGACGCCCTGGGACAGTTCGCCCGGGGAACCGGGTATGAGCTGGGGATCTGGGAGGGGGAGGAGCTGGTCGGCGTGGTGGGCGTGCATCGCATCCGTTCCCCCACCGATTTCACGGCGGACACCTCCATCGGCTACTGGCTGGACGCCGGCCATCAGGGCCGGGGGATCATGACCCGGGCGGTGGCGGCGGTGCTGGACGATCTGTTCCTCACCCGCCGGTTGCACCGCGTAGAGATCCGGGTGGCCCCGGAGAACCATCGTAGCCGCGCGATTCCGGAGCGCCTGGGCTTCCGGATGGAGGGCCGACTTCGCGAGGTCGCCCGCTATGGGGGAGGATGGGGGGATCTCCTGATCTACGCGATCCTGGATCGCGAGTGGCAGGCCGTCCGCGAACAGGTGAGCGCACCGTTCTTCCGAAGGGGGGAGGGAAGGCCGGACGCTTCCCCCGAATTCCTCATATGACGAGGCAGGGGCGAGCATGGAAACGCGAGCGCCGTCGTGGCTTCCGATCCCCATCACCGTGAGCCTGGTGGTCCTGGGATGGGTGATCGCCCGGATGACCCCTCCCGAGGGGCCGGAGATCGCGGTGCGGATCCTGGGCTCTCCGCTGGGGTTGCGGTGGACCCCGGCCCTGGGGATCGGGTTGTTCAGCGCCGCCCTGGCGGCGGCCGGGACGGAGTCCTTCCTGAGGTCCCATCCCCGCTTTCAGGAGGAGAGCCCGGGGCGCCAGCTCAGCCGCTTGATCACGCCGGCGGGGGTGGCGCTGGGCGGGATGCTCTTCACCCTGGGGTTCCCGGTCAGCCCAATCTGGTGGGTCGGGCTGGGGCTCGGGGGAATGGCCCTCGCGGCCGCCATGCTCGGGGAACGCTACCGGCTGGAAACCCATGGGATCCCCGCCCTGGCGACCCCCCTGCTGGTCCAGGCCCTGGGCTATCTGATCGCCCTGGCGGCCATCGTGGGGGTCTTCCAGAGTGGATGGCGGACCCTCTCCCATATGATCCTGGGAGGGCTCATCGCCGCCGGCCTCGCGGCCACCCGTCTGGTGGAGGCCGAAGTCCCGGAGCGCCGGCGGTGGCTCTATGTTGCCCTGATCGGGTGGAGCATGGCGGCGGTGGCCGCGGCCTTTCGTTACTGGACGCTCTCCCCGGTCACCCTGGGGCTCTGGTGGCTGATCATGCTCTACGAGCTGGTCGAGATGAGCCTCTGGCATCTGCAAGGACGGACCCTCTCGCCGCGGGTGGCCGTGGAGTTCGGCAGCCTGGGCCTTCTGGTGGCCCTGCTGGCCCGCTGGCTGGCCGGATGACCGTTCCGGGCCGCGGCCGGCGGGAGGCCCTCCGGGCGAGGCGTGGCCTCGCTTACGTATAGAACGCGGCATGGATGCGGCGGACGGCCTCCTCCGCGTCGCTCTCCGCGACCACCAGGGAGAGATTGTATTCCGAAGAACCCTGGGCGATGGAGAGGACGTTGATGCGGCCGTTCCCCAGGGCGTTGAAGACCCGCGCGGCGATCCCCGGCGTCGCCCGCAGGCCGGCGCCCACCACAGCGATGATGGCCACCCGATCCATCGCCCAAATGTCCTCGATGTCCCGCCGGGCCATCTCCCGCTCGAAGGCTGCCCGCAGCGCCCTCACCACCCGGGCGGCGGCCGGGGAGGGGATCACGAAGCAGATGTTCTGCTCCGAGGAAGATTGAGAGATCATCAGGATGCTGACCCCCAGCTCGGCCACGGCCGCGAAGGCCCGGGCGGCCACCCCCGGCACGCCCAGCATCCCTCGCCCTTCCACCGTGATCAGGCTCATGTTCTTGATCAAAGTGACCGCCTTCACCTGGCCGTTGCCCCGGGGCTCCGGGACGATCCAGGTGCCGGGGTGTTGGGGATGGAAGGTGTTCAGGATCCGCACCGGGATGCGACGGTCGATGCAGGGGAGAAGGGTGCGCGGGTGGAGGACCTTTGCGCCGAAATAGGCCATCTCGGCCGCTTCGATGTAGGAAAGCTCCGGGATGGTGCGGGCCTCAGGGACGATCTTGGGGTCCGCGCTCATCACCCCATTCACATCCGTCCAGATCCACACGGATTCCGCATCCAGGGCATAGCCCAGGATGGTGGCGGAGAAGTCGGAGCCGCCGCGGCCCAGGGTGGTGGGGCGGCCCTCCCGGGTGGCGCCGATGAAGCCGGTCACCACCGGGACGACCCCGGCCTCCACCAGGGGGAGGAGAGCCGCCCGCGCACGGGTTCGCGTCTCTTCCAGGTCGGGGGAGGCTTCCCCGAAATGATCGTCGGTGATCAGGAAGGCATCCGCGTCCACCGCGCGGGCGGGGATGCCCTGGGCCCGCAGGACCGCCGCCAGCATGCGGGCGCTCCAGCGCTCCCCCATCCCCGCCAGCAAATCGGCGATAGAGGGGGAAAGCTCCCGGAGGGCCGCCACCGCCTGCGCCAGCTGCTCCGCCCGGGCGAACCCCTGTTCCAGCTCCTCGCGGAGGGCCCGGGCTTCCTCCTCCGGCAACCCCAGCTCATCCACAGCCTCCCGATGGCGCTCCCGGAGGTCCGCCAGGGTCTGCCTCCACTCCGGGTTCCCTTCCCGAGCCTGCTGGCTCATCCGGATGAGGGCGTCGGTCACCCCGGCCATGGCGGAGACCACCACGACCAGCTGGGGGTGAGCGGCCCGCTGGTGCGCGATCAGGTCGGCCACGTGGCGCAGGCGCGCCGCATCGCCCACCGAAGTCCCGCCGAACTTCATCACCCGCATGGTCGCCTCCTCGGTGAAGGGTAGGGCGCCGCTTCCGTTGCGCCCCGGGAAAAAGCAACCCCCCGGCCTGCCTTCGGGCCGGGGGGTTGGGATGTGCGTCGGAGTTGAGGTCAGCCGTTCATCCTGCGAAAGCCCGGACATTCCCCCGGCCGCCCGGAAGACCGGTGGTCATCATCCCGGTCACGGTCATCGCCATCGAGGGGATGCCCGTCCGCTTCGACATCGCGTCGCTCCTCCCGCGATCCTGCGGGGTTGTCTTTTATTGTATGCGCCTCGCTCGATCTGTCAACCCGGACGGGAACGAGAGCCCGGCGTGGCTCCCTCCCGTATCCGCCATGCGGTTGCGCGCAGAACCCGCCGTTCTACAGTGAGCGCAGGATCAGGGGTTCCAATCCGGAACGGCTCGGATGCGGAGAGACCCTCTCGTTCGCCGGTGGGCTCCACAGGCTCATCGACCGCGATGCCCCTGGCGGTGGCTTGCGCACGGGTGGCTTCGATGTCCCTCGCGATGCGTTTTCGGAGCTCATCTTGGACGTCAAGACGGGTTGTGACTTTGAGGGAGAGCCTTCTCCCTGCGAGAAAAACCCGCCTTTGCTTCACCTGCTGGGCGCGGATGCGATTCCCGGCGAACCGGTGGGCGCTCCGCTCGCCATCCGTCCCGGTGGGATGTGCGTATCAGAGGATGGAGGAACCCGGTGAGGGGAGGGGGCGCGATGCGTCGGTGGATGCGGTGGGTTCAATCGTTAGCGATGGAGGAGGTGGGAACGGCCTGGCCGGCGGAGATCGTTCCCTATCGGGCGGGGATCCGGGGCGGGCTGGCGGGGGGCGGCGTGATGGTGGGGATCGCTCTGGCTTACGGGCTGCTCTCCGGCCGTGGGATCTGGTTCCCGGTCAACCTGATCGGCGCGGTTCTCATCCGGGAGCTGCAGGGGGCACCGCCGGAGGTCCTGGCCCGCTTTCATCTCCCGGCGCTCCTGGCCGGGCTGCTCATCCACGGGCTGCTCTCCGCGTTGCTGGGAGCGCTCTATGGGCTCATCCTGCCCACGCTGCCCGGATCCCCTCTGGCCTGGGCGGTGATCGTCGGGCCTCTCCTCTGGCTGGCGGCTACCTTCGCGATCCTTCCCATCTTCAACCCGGTCATGGCCCGCTACGTGGACTGGCCTTCCTTTGCTTTGGCCCATATCGCTTACGGCTTGACCATGGGGCTTATCGTGGCGCGCGCCGCCCGACGCCCGGGAGCATCGCACGGATCTGCGCCATAAGCGCAGGTCGGTTTCTCCCGCTTCTCCCCCAAATGCATGCGGCCCGGTCTCGGTCTGGGGTCCGAGCCGGGCCGCAGCAGGAAAGGAGGGGCCAGGGCAAGCGAACGCCAGTGGAGTGGGCGGCGATGGCGCTGCTTGCGCCTTCATCATCCTCGATCTTCCTTTCCCAAAGTAGTGACAAATGTCACAATTTTTCTATGAGGGGGATCATCCGAATCCGGCCGGTGGGGTGGGGAGTTTCTCGAGGATGGCCCCGAAAGCCCCGTCCATGTGATGGACATGGGGGAGGACCCGGTAGAAGCCCTCGGCGTCCACGAAGGGGCTGGGGACCTTCCCCTGGGCGGAGAGGAGGCGGAACTCCGGATGATCCCGCAGGAAGGCGCGGATTTGTTCTTCGTTCTCCTCCGGCTCCAGGGAGCAGGTGCTGTAGACGATGCGCCCGCCGGGGCGGAGCATCCGGGCGGCCGACTCCAGCAGGGCCCGCTGCACCGCCACCAGGCCGATGAGGTCCGACTCCTGTTTGTGCCATCGCGCGTCGCTGCGCCGGGCCAGCACGCCGGTCCCCAGACACGGGGCGTCGATCAGGATGCGGTCCGCCCATTCCGGGAGGAAGGGCCTCCGCCCGTCCGCCTGGACCACCCGGATGATGGTGAACCCCATCCGGAGGGCGTGCTCCCGCAGCCGCCGCAGACGGCCGAAGTGGGCGTCCGCCGCGATCAGCCAGCCGTGATCCCCCATGCCTTCCGCGATGGCCGTGGTTTTCCCCCCAGGGGCCGCGCAGAGGTCCAGGACCCGCAGGCCGGGCCGCAGGTCCATCAGGTAGGGCACCATGGCCGCCGACTCATCCTGGGCGATGACCTTGCCCTCCTGATAAGGCGGCCACGTCGTGAGATCGAGCCCTCCTTCCACCAGAACGATGTAGGGGTGATAGGCTCCCGGCCGGGCCCGGAGGCCCCGCGCCTCCAGGTCGGCGAGGATCTCCTCGCGGGTGGCCCGCAGGCGGTTGACCCGCAGGCTCAACGGCCGCGGGGTGTTGTGGAAGCGACAGAGGGCGCGCGCGCCCTCCACCCCGTAGCGGGCGATCCACCGGCGCACCAGCCATTCCGGATACGAGTAGCGCACCGTTAGGTGAGCCACCGGATCCTCCGCCAGGGAAGGGAAGGGAGCGGGAGGCCGTCCCTGCTCCAGCCGCGCGGAGATGCGACGCAGCACGGCGTTCACCAGGGCGGCGGCCCCTTCCCCGGCCAGGGCCCGGGTCACCTCCACCGTCTCGTGGACCGCCGCCCAGCGCGGGATGCGATCCAGGAACATCAGCTGATACAGGCCCATCCGCAGGGCGTTCCGCGTCCAGGGGTCCAGCCGCTCCAGGCCGCCTCGCACATAGCGGGCCAGCACCCAGTCGAGGGTCTTCCGCCAGATCGTCACGCCGTCCACCAGGGTGGTGAGGAGATCCTGATCCCGGGGGGAGAGCGCCACCTCCCGGCGGAGCGCCTGGAGCACGTAATCGGCGTAGGCGGCCCGCGTCTCGATGCGATGGAGGGCCCGCAGGGCGTGATACCGAGCCGGCGATGGGATGGGCGTTTTCGAGGGCACCCCTCGACCTCCGGGATCCGGGTTAATCCGCCCGCACTTCGGTCGCAAAGGCCCCTCGCGCGCCGGCGGCGCGGAGGGCGCGGGCGACAACCTCCACATCTTCCGGACGCACCAGGGCGATCACGTTCCCACCTCGTCCCCCGCCGGTGAGCTTTGCCCCCAGCGCCCCTGCCATCCGGGCGGCTTCGACCAGATGATCCAGAAGGGGCGAGGAGACGCCCAGCTCCTGCAGGATCCGATGGTTGGCGTCCAGGAGAGGCCCCAGGGTTTCGATGGCCCCGGCCTGCAGGCATGCCTCCGCCTCCTGAACCAAACCCGCGATGGCGTCGAACAGGGCCTCGTAGCGGGCCGGTTCCCGCTCCCAGCCCGCGCGGACCGCGGCCACGGTCTCCCGGGTGGGGCTGGGGACCCCGGAATCGGCGATCACCAGGGTGAACGGGCGGGCGATCCGCAGGAGCACGGGAGGCCGGCCTCGAACGAAGCGGATGGGGCGCTCATAGGCGATCACCGTGTTGTCGATCCCGCTGGGGGTGCCGTGGTGCAGCTTCTCGATCTCGTAGACCAGGGCGGACACGATCTCCGGCTCCGGCGTCCGGTCGGCCCAGCGGAAAAGGGCCCGCACCAGCGCGGCGGAGGCCGCCGCGCTGCTGCCGAGCCCTCCGGCGATGGGGAGCTCGGAGCGCAGAACAAGCCGGAGGTCCGGCTCCGGGAGTCCGAGATGCTCCAGAGCCAGACGAACCGTCCGGGCCAGGGGGTGATCCGGCGCCTCGGAGAGCCGGAGCCTTTCCCCGGTGTCCGGCGCTTCGATCCAGCAGCCGGTCCCAGGTGGAAGGGGCTCCGCCCGCGCCCGGGCCCGTCGCCCGCACACCGGCGCTGCGAGGGCCGGGCGGCCGTAGACCACCGCATGCTCCCCCAGCAGGATCACTTTGCCGCAGGCGGAAGCCTCTACGGGAAGATGCATCTCCGCTGTTTTCCTCCGACGGGATTCAAGGACGCAAAGGGTCACGGCCACACGCATTGGTCTTTGTAGGAGGGGCTTTGGCCCCGAACCCCTGCCTTCAAGATCCCAAGGACCACGGCTGAAGCCGCCCCCCACAATCCTGAGCCTTCCGTCTTCGGTGGCGCAAGGGTCGCGGATGAAGCCGCTCCTACCAAATGCCGATCTTTCTGTAGAAGGGGCTTCAGCCCGGAACTTTCTGCCTTCGATGGCGCAAAGGGTTGCGGATGAAGCCGCTCCTACCAAATGCCGATCTTTCTGTAGAAGGGGCTTCAGCCCGGAACTTTCTGCCTTCGATGGCGCAAAGGGTTGCGGATGAAGCCGCTTCCCCCAATCCCAGGCCTTCCGTCTTCAGTGGCGCAAGGGTCGCGGCTGAAGCCGCTCCTACCAAATGCCGATCTTTCTGTAGGAGGGGCTTCAGCCCCGAACTTTCGGCCTTCGATGGCGCAAAAGGTCGCGGATGAAGCCGCTTCCCCCAATCCCAGGCCTTCCGTCTTCGGTGGCGCAAAAGGTCGCGGCGAAAGCCGCTCCTACAGAATGGATCCCCCATTCGTGGATTCGTGCGGCTATTCGTGGACGGCCCTCCCGCTCTCGCCACGACTGGTCGCGGCGAAAGCCGCTCCTACAATGATGGATGCGGTTGCGCCAGGATTCCGGTGAAGCCGGCCTCCGGGTAAAAGCCCGGACGGCCTTCCTCCTCCCGGATCTCCGAAGCCCCGGGGTCCTGGAAGAGAGTGGAGCGGTAGGCCACGACCCGGAAGCCCGCTTGCGCCAGCCAGCCCTCCAGCTCGGCTCGGGGGTAAAAGCGCGCGATGGAATAAAAGGGATGGCCCTGGCGGCCTTTCTCCCGATAGTGTGCGGCCCACGGGCTCTCCGCCAGGATCATCCCCAGCACCAGCCCTCCGTCCGGGCGCAGCACCCGACGGGCCTCCCGTAGCACCCATAAAGGGTCGTCCACGAAACACAGGGTGACCACCAGGAGGATCCCCCCGAAGGCTTCATTCCGGAACGGAAGCCGTTCTCCCACTGCCTGGGCCACCTGGATCCCTCGGGCGGCGGCCAGCCGAAGCGGTTCCCACGCCGGGTCGATCCCGAAGCCGATGCCGAGGGCCTGGGCGAAGCGTCCCGATCCAACGCCGACCTCCAGGTAAGGCGGCGGGCACTGGGCCAGCAATGGCGCCAGCGCCCGGACTTCGGACCGAAAGGCTCCCCGCCCCACCGGTCCTTCATACCAGGCATCGTAGCGAGCCGCGTAGCGTTCGAACACCGAAGCGCGCGCCAACGCGAAGCCCTCCGTTCGCTATGCCTCCAGAGCCCGGGCGATGCGGGCGGCGATGCGGGCGTTCTCGATCAGCAACGCCCGGTTCAGGGCCACGCTCTCCCCGCCCGTCCGTTCGGCCACCCGGGCCAGCAGGAAAGGCGTGAGGGCCCATCCCTGCACGCCCGCCCGCTCCGCCTCGGCCATCGCCTCCTCCAGGATGGCCTCCAGGCGCTCCATCGGGAGGGCGAAGTCCGCCGGGGGCGGGACCGTCACCAGGATCCCCTTGCCCCCCAGGGTCCAGTGGACCCGGGCGATGGCGGCGGCTTCCTCCGCCGTATCCACCCGGGCGTCCACCGGCAGCCCGCTGGAGGCGCTGTAGAAAGCGGGCATGGTTTCGATCCCCCACCCCAGGACCGGGATCCCATGCGTTTCCAGCCACTCCCGCGTCGCCCGCAGATCCAGGATGGCCTTGGGGCCGGCGCAGACCACCAGCACCGGCTCGGTGGCCAGGGTGGGCAGGTCATTGGAGACATCGAAGGGGGCGCCCCGGTGCACCCCGCCGATCCCACCCGTGGCCACCACGCGGATCCCCGCGCGGGCGGCGGCCCAGACGGTGGCGGCCACGGTGGTCGCCCCTTTCTCCTTTCGGGCCAGGGCCACCGGGATATCCCGTCGGCTGACCTTGCGGAGGTTCTCTCCCCTGGCGAATTCGGCCAGCTCGGCGGGCGTCAGCCCGATCACGACCCGGCCTTCCAGCAGCCCGATGGTGGCCGGGACGGCGCCCTCGGCCCGGACGGCGTCTTCCATCTCGTGGGCCACCTGGAGGTTGATGGGACAGGGAAGGCCGAAGGACACCACCACCGTCTCCAGGGCCACCAGGGGCTGGCCGCCCGCTCGGGCGGCTTCCACGTGGGGTCCGAGACGGAAATACTCGGTGTTCATGAGGGGGCTTCTCCTTCCACCCGAACGGTCACGTGGCCATCTGCCCAGTGGAGGATCAGGCGCTCGCCGGCCCGAACCTGGTCGGCGCGGGTGACCAGGCGGCCGTTCTCCCGGCGCACCAGGGCGTAGCCCCGGGCCAGGACCGCCAGGGGGTTGAGGGCGTTCAGCCGGGCCTGAGGATCGGCCAGGCGGGCGCCTGCCCGGAGCAGCTGCTGATGGATGGCGCTCCGCAGCCGGGCCTGCAACAGGTGGAGGCGTTCCGCTCGGGCCTGGAGCGCCCGTTCCGGGGCGTGAACCCGCAGCCGCGCCTCCAGGGCCTGCAGGGCCTGGGTCATCGCCTGCAGCCGGCTCTCCATCGCCTGGCGCAGGCGATCCCGCCAGGCGGCGAGGGTCGAGGCCACCGCCTCTCGATCGGGCGTGGCGATCTCGGCGGCGGCGGAGGGGGTGGGCGCGTGCACGTCCGCCGCGGCGTCGGTGAGGGTGAGGTCGATGGCATGGCCCACGCCGGAGATCACCGGGTGGATGGAGGCCGCCACCGCGCGCACCACCCGCTCGTCGTTGAAGGCCCACAGCTCCTCGTGGGAACCCCCTCCCCGGGCGATGATGATGAGGTCCAGATCCGGGAGGGCCTGCAGGGCCTCCAGCGCGGCGACGATGGCCGCCGGGGCCTCCTCTCCCTGGACCACGGTGGGGGAGAGGATGAGCTCCGCGAGGGGCCAGCGCCGGCGGAGGACGTTGATGATGTCCCGCAGGGCGGCCCCCGCCGGGGAGGTCACCACGCCGATGCGTTGTGGGTAAGGCGGGAGGGGACGTTTGCGGGCAGGCTCGAACAGCCCTTCCGCCTCCAGACGCCGTTTCAGGGCCTCCAGGGCCAGGAACCGCTGTCCCAGCCCGAGGGGGAGCCAGCGGTCCACATACAGGCGGCAATCGCCGCGGTCTTCATAGTAGCCGATGCGCCCCCGCACCAGAACCGCCTGTCCGTTGGCCGGGAGTTGCGCCATGCGGGCCGCGTGGGTCTTCCACACCACGCAGGTGATCTGCGCCCGTCCTTCTTTCAGGGAGAAAAAGATGTGGCCGGGGGCCGTCGGGCGCAGATCCCCCACTTCCCCCTCCACCCACAGGTCCCCCCATGCGAACCGGCTCTCCACGGCCTCTTTCAGATGGGCGGCCAGCTGGGAGACCGTGAGCACCGTGATGGGGGCGAGCTCGAATTCCTCCCAATTCTCGTTCATGGCGATCCCCCCGGTCCAGAGGCTACCGGGTTTCGGTGACCTTCTGCAACCCCCGCGGTCGATCCGGGTCCAGCCCTCGGAGCCGGGCGAGGGAGACGGCGAACCACTGGCCGGGGATCACCGCCACCGCCGGGGAGAGCCACTCCGGGACGGGAGGCAACGGGATGCCGACGTCCGCATGGCGGAGCCGCTCGGGATCCTCGCTGCAGAGGGTGAGATGGGCCGCCCGTTCCCGCAACAGACGGGCCAGGTCCTGCATCTCCGCGTGGAAGGTGGGCCCTGGCGCGATCAAGAAGACCGGGAAGCCCGGCTCCACGAGGGCGATGGGCCCGTGGAGGAAGTCTGCCGAGGAATACGGCTCCGCCACAATGTAGGTGAGCTCCTTGAGCTTGAGGGCGATCTCGAAGGCGGTGGCGTAGTTGAAGCCCCGGCCGATCACCACGCCGTGGGAGGCCCGCCACCAGGAGGCGGCGGCTTCGCGGGCGGGCCCCTCGCTCTCCAGGGCCCGGGCCATGGCCTCAGGCAGCCGGCGCAGCTCCTCCTGCATCGTTCGATCCCCCGTCCAGGCGGCGGCCAGCATGGCCAGGGCGACGAGCTGGGCCGTGTAGGTTTTGGTGGCGGCCACCGCCCGCTCTGCCCCTGCGCGCAGGGGCAGCACCGCGTGGGCCTCGGCCGCCAGCGGGGAACCTGGGTCGTTGGTGATGGCGAGGGTGAGGCCGCCCTGGCGGCGGGCCTCCCGGATCACCTCTACGATGTCCGGGGAGCGGCCGGATTGGGAGATGCCGATCACCCACGCGTGGTCCAGCCGGGGCGGACGCCGGTAAAAGGTGAACAGGGAGGGGGTGGCCAGGGCTGCGGGCAGCCCGGCGAACGCTCCGAGCAGATACTGGCCGTAGCGGGCGGCGTTATCGGAGCTGCCCCGGGCGGCCAGCATCACGAGGGCCGGTTGAAAGCGCCGCGCCTCCGCCGCGATCCGCTCCGCCTCCGGCCATCCTTCCCGGAGCAGGCGGTCGGCCACTTCCGGTTGCTGGCGGATCTCCTCTTCCACCCACATTCGCTGGCGAACCTCCTGGGGAATCTCGCGAAACTCATAAAAGGCCTCGCCGTCCGACACAGCGAGGGGCTTCCACCTCTTTGGATCTTTCCCCCGAGCCGATTATACTTCAGCCATCCTCAAGGTTTCGCGGGAAAGGCATGGCTCTCCTTTGATCCTGAGTTCCACCTTGCTCGGAGGAGGGAGACCGATGACAACGTGGAGTGCAGGACCGCGTGGGTTGTTCTTTGAGGACCTGGAGGTCGGGTGGAAAGTCCGCACGCCCGGCCGCACGGTCACCGAGGCGGACATCGTGGAGTTCGCCGGTCTCTCCGGGGATTACACGCCGCTGCACACCGACGCGGAATACGCCCGCGGCACCATGTTTGGGGAACGG
This sequence comes from Thermoflexus hugenholtzii, assembly GCF_018771565.1. Classification (NCBI taxonomy): domain Bacteria; kingdom Bacillati; phylum Chloroflexota; class Thermoflexia; order Thermoflexales; family Thermoflexaceae; genus Thermoflexus; species Thermoflexus hugenholtzii. Next base: position 364,827 of record NZ_CP076326.1, read on the forward strand.
ATCGCCCACGGGCTGCTGGGGCTGGCCATCGCCTCCGGCCTGGCGACCCGCCTCGGCTTCCTGGAGGAGACGGTGGAGGCCTTCACCGGCCTGGAGTGGAAGTTCCGCGCTCCCATCCGCATCGGCGACACCATCTACGCCGAGATCGAGGTGGCCCAGAAACGCCCCACGCCCGACGGCCGCGCGGGCTTCGTGGTCTTCAACGTCCAGGTCCGCAACCAGCGGGGCGAGGTGGTTCAGCGGGGCCAGTGGACCCTTCTGGTGCGCGCCCGGGGCGCCGGGGCGCCTCAGGCCTCTCCGGCGGCTTCCTCGGAGCGTCCTTCGGAAGGATGAAGCGAGGCGCCGGACCGCCGGATCCCCTATTTGGGGGAGCGTCTCACCCGTTTGGGGGAAACAAACGCCTCAGCGGCCGCATTCTGTTACAAATTTTACAAGCAGGGCCTTGAAGGATATACTTAGGAAAAGACATCGCCGGCCTGGAAGGCTGGCGTTCCGCCCATCTGATCGGGGGAGGCGTGTGCCATGCCCAAACGGTTTGTCTCCTGGATGATCGGGGGGCCTCAGGGCAGCGGGATCAACGTGGCGGCGGAGACCCTGGCCAAGGCCTTCAGCCGAGGAGGCCTTCACGTTTTCGCCAACATCGAATACCACTCCAACATCATGGGCAAACATAGCTACTATCGGGTCCGCGTCTCGGAGGAGCCCGTCCACGCCCCGGTGGATGAGGTCCACCTGCTGGCGGCCCTCGATGAAGAGACCCTCTTCGGCGATCATCACCACAACCCCGAGTTCCCCACCCACCACGGCCATGTCCACGAGGTGGTCCCGGGCGGGGGGATCATTTACGACGCGGACCTGGGGGACATCCGGGAGCGGCTGGGGCGGGATGACCTGCGTCTGTATCCGGTGCCGTATTTCGAGATGATCCGCCGGGCGCTGGAGCCCTTCGGCAAGGCAGCGGAATACCGGCAGTATGACATCATGCGGAACACGGTGGCCCTGGGGGCGACCCTGGCCGTCCTGGATTACGATTTCGATCTGGTCGCGGAGGTCATCCGCGAGCAGTTCAAGGGGCGCCGGGCCCGGCTGGCGGATCTCAACATCCAGGCCCTGCGGGTCACGTATGACTACGTGCATGAGCACTTCGGGAACGACTTCCCCTGGAAGGTGCGCCGGCGGGAGCGGCGGCCGGATCAGATCCTGATCCGCGGGGTGCAGGCGGTGGCCCTGGGCAAGCTCCAGGCGGGGCTGGGGGTGCAGACCTACTATCCCATCAGCCCGGCCACCGACGAGAGCACGTATCTGGAGGCGGTCCAGAGCCGCTACAACGTGGTGGTGATCCAGACGGAGGACGAGATCTCGGCGATCAACATGGCGGTCGGGGCGGCCCACGCGGGCGCCCGGGCCTCCACCTCCACCGCCGGGCCCGGGTTCGCCCTGATGCCGGAAGGCATCGGGTTCGCCGCCATCACCGAGGCGCCGGGCCTGGTGGTGTTCCTCTACCAGCGCGGCGGCCCCAGCACCGGGCTGCCCACGCGCACGGAGCAGGCGGACCTGGGGTTCGCCCTGCACCCGGCCCACGGGGAGTTCCCTCACATCGTCATCGCCCCGGGGGACGTGGTGGAGGCCTTCTACGACAGCTTCGAGGCCTTCAACTGGGCGGACCGCTACCAGATGCCGGTGATCGTGCTGGTGGACAAATACCTCGCCAGCAGCTACGTCACCGTCCCCCGCTTTAACACCCGGAACCTGGTCATCGACCGCGGGGTCCGCTATCGGCCCGATGGCCAGCGGGACGGCTACCTGCGCCACGCGGTGACCGAGAGCGGGATCTCCCCATGGGTGGTCCCGGGGACGGAGGGGGTGGTGTTCTGGACGACCAGCGATGAACACAACCCGAAGGGGCACATCTCCGAGGGGGTGCTCCACCGGGTGGAGCAGATGGACAAGCGCATGCGCAAGCTGGAGCTGGCGGCCCGGGAGATCCCCGACAGCAAGAAGTTCACCCTGCACGGGCCGGAGGACGCCCAGGTCACGCTGGTGGGGTGGGGGACGACCAAGGGGGCGATCCTGGACGCCCTGGAGGAGCTGTCGGCCTTCAACGGGCTGACCTTCAACTTCCTTCAGATCCGGATGATGCGGCCCTTCCCGGCGGAGCCGGTGGGAGCCATCCTGCGGCGGGCCCGTCGGGTGATCCTCATCGAGAACAATTACTCCGGTCAGCTGGGGAACCTGATCCGGGAGATGACCGGCTTCCGGATCCCCCATCGGGTCCTGAAGTATGACGGCCGCCCCTTCACGGTGAACGAGATCATCGAGGGGGTGCGCCGGGCGCTGCAGGACAACGAGGAGCGGATCGTGATGATCTCCAGCGAAGCCCGGGAGGTGATCCCATGGCCTACGCGGTGAAGGACTACAAGACCGAGGTCTGGGTGGACTGGTGCCCCGGGTGCGGGGACTTCGGGATCCTGAACGCCATCCACCAGGCCCTGGCGGCCCTGCAGCTGCCCCCGCATCGGGTGGCGGTCTTCTCCGGGATCGGCTGCTCGGGCAAGACGCCGCACTACATCGGGACCTATGGGGTGCACACGCTCCACGGGCGGGTGCTGCCGGTGGCCACCGGCTTCAAGCTGGCCAACCCGGAGATGACGGTGATCGCCGTGGGGGGCGACGGCGACGGCTATGGGATCGGGGCCGGGTATTTCCTGGCCGCCGGGCGGCGCAACGTGGACCTGACTTACATTGTCTACAACAACGGGGTTTACGGGTTGACCAAGGGCCAGGCTTCTCCGACCTTGCCCAAGGGCGTGCAGACCAAGTCCCTGCCTGAGCCCAACCTGATGGAGGCCCTCAACCCCATCGCCGTGGCCCTGGGGGCGGGTTACACCTTCATCGCCCGCGGCTACGCCTACGATGTGCGGCATCTGCGGGACCTGATCGTGGCCGCCATCCAGCACCGGGGCACCGCCCTCATCGACGTCCTCCAGCCCTGCCCGACCTACAACAACATCTACACGCGGGAGTATTACAACGCCCGCGTCTACAAACTGGAGGAAACGGGCTACGACCCGGTGGTGCATAATCCGGCGGATGAGAAGGAGATCGTGGAGAAGAAGGCTCAGGCGCTGTTGAAGGCCTATGAGAACGGGGATCGGATCCCCATCGGGATCTTTTATCGGGTGGAGCGGCCGACCCTGGAGGACGAGCTGGCCACCCGTCTGCCCCACTGGGGGAAGGCCCTGGCGGACCTGGAGCCGATCTACCGGCGGGATCTCACCCCGCTGCTGGACGAGCTGAGCTGAGGCGCAAAGGGGTGTGTCCCGATTTTGTCGGGCCTGGCCGCTTCGTAGGACAACTGCGAGCAGTTGTCCTACGATTTTGGGACACACCCGCGCAAAAGGGGGCGGGGCGTCCGAAGACGCCCCGCCCGCGTTTTCCTCCGGCTCAGATCAGGCCTCCCGAATCGGCTTCACGCCCCCTCGCCGTCCCAGACCATATCCGATCCGGAAAACATCGGGGATGTTCACCCGCCCGTCTTCCATGCGGAGGAAGATCCCCATCGCTTCCAGGTCCTTCCGAAGCCCTTCTTCTCCTTCTTCGATGCTCGGGGGAAGCATCTTCTTCTGTTTTAGGGCTTCCACGACGTTTTGCTCCCGCCAGCGCCTCTTGATCTCTTGAAAGTCGCAGGGCACCACCAGGCCGCGAAGGGGGCGCATCAGATCCTCAAGCCAGGGGTAGTCTTCCCGCAGCTCATCCACCCGGATCTGGGAGGCTCGCTGAACCCCCCGTTTGATGCTTTCGTAATGTAAGGCGAACCGGTGATCGGGGTAGCGTTTTTCTGTGTCCTCGGCGGCAGCGCGCAGGGCGATCAGGAACGAGCGAGGACTGGTCCGCCCGTGGGCGTCGGCGAGGTGGCCGGGCAGCCAGGTGTAAGGGAAACCCCGCTTTGGGTCGCGTCCCATCCACGGGCCAGCGATTTGGTGGAAAAGGCTTCGGTGGGATTCCTCCTCCTCCCGCATCTTTCGGGGCCACTGATAGATGATCTGGCCGTTCACTCGAATCAGGTCCCATCGGATCTTGGCTTTCTGCTCCGCCCACTCCCGGAATTCATCGGCGTTCTCTTCGTTCCCCAGATACTGCCAGAGGAGGCCGTAAAGATCCGGGCGCGTCCAGTTCAGGGAGACCCTGGAGGCGATCACTTTGGAGGCGTCCGGGAACGTAGCGACTCGGGATTCGTCGAACTGATCCGGGCGCAGGAAACATTTCAGGCGAATGCGCTGGGTGGGCCGCAGTTCCAGCGCGATCTGCAGCAGCCCGCGGATCAGGTCATACATTGTTTCTCGATCCTCCGCAGCCTGCTCCATCGCATCAAACAGGATCAGGGCCCACGCGCCCTTTCGCTGCAATTCCCGGTCCTTCTCTTCAAGATGCCGGGCGATCTCTTCCGGATGCTCCTCGACCCAGTCGATTCGCGCTTGCCAGCCCCGCATGGGATCGAGTCTGTCCGACAGCAGGTTCCAGACTGCCACCGTCTTCCAGAGCATGCGGGGGGATTTCCCGGCCCTTAGCAGCGAGCGGATCGTGTCCTTATCTGGATAATTCTCGATCCTCGAAACTTGCCCGAACCCGATGTGCACCTCGGTGCGCTCTTCGATCTGGATGCTCCTGTCGATCTGGGCGATCATCGTTCGAATGGGGGGCTCCTGGAGCGCGGACCACCAGAAGCTCTTCCCGGACCCGCGGATCCCGATCACAACCATGGCATCCGGACGAAGCGCCTTGATATGCGATGGGGGGAAGTAAACGTGGCGTGGCTCCATTCGCCCCCCATAGGCGCTGGGCTCTTCGGGGAGCGCCCGAAGGATCAGCGCGCGCAGGTCATGCGCCGAGACCTTCATAAGCCTGCCTCCGGGAGCAATTGCCGCTCAAACCGTTGCAGGAACTCGCTGTAGGCGCTTTGGACAGGCCCGCTTTCCAGAGAGCGCAAGTCCGGCCAGGCCAGCAGGCCGCGCTCCCAATAGATCGGCAGGGGGGTGTGGGGGGCATCCTCTTCCATCAGATCGAAGGAGAACCACTCCCCGTCCGGCTCCCCGGGAGGCACCTCGTCGTAGAGCCATTCTCGAAAGAGATCCCACGCGTGCTGTCGAAACCGCCGCAGATATTCTTCCTGGGCGGTGGGGGGGACCAGGGCGGCCGCCAGGAAGAGGCGCTCTCGAACCTGTCGAATCGCCTGATTTTGAGCCCAATGCTGGAAGAGGATCCGATATCCCGACCATGTGGGCTCCGAATCGACGGCGAAGAGCAGAACCTGCGCCTGCAGGCCGACGATCAGCGCCGCCGCGATGTCGTGAAGGCCGCTGCGGCTGTCCATGACCACTAAGTCCGGGCTCGCATGGGCCTCCAGGCTCCGGACCAGACGCCGAACCCGATCCACCCATTTCTCGGGAGAACCCCCAACTTCCCGGGGAGGTTTGTCCAGATACGCGCGGCCCAGCTGGGCGAGATGCTCCCGGCATCGCCTCCCGTAGGCGGGCACCACCATGACCTCTCCGGTGAAATCCATGCTCCACGCGGGGCGGCCGATCATGTCGGGCACAAGGACCTCGGCCTGGTCGACGAGATCCTCCACAAGCCATTCCACAAGCCCGAAGTCCGGATGCTCCTCCGGGCTTAACATCGAGGATAGGGTAGGGGATTCCAGATCGAAATCGAGCACCAGGACGCGCTGTCCCTTCCGGGCCAGATGGGCGGCCAGGACGGCGGCCGTTGTGCTGCGTCCCAGCCCGCCCTTCAGGGCGAAGAGCACGAATCGGGGCGGACCGGCGAGCTCGGATTCGGCGATGGTCACCCATCGTCGCCCGCTGATCTCCCGATCCAGAAAGTAGATCGTCACGCCCTCCTCTTCCCAGATCACAGCTTCCGATCGCAGTTCCTCCCGATCCTCCGGCTCCAGGTAGAGGATGGCCCGCTCGGGCGGATAAGCGTGTGCCCCCAGGGTGGAATGCAGGCGCTCCACCAGCCGGCGGATCGGCTCCGGCGGTTCGGCGGCAGGCTCCGGAAGAAGCACGGAAACCCGGCCGATCAGATCCCGGAGGATCCATACCTCTAAGCCCACAGGCAGTTCGGCTTCTCGAATCGCTTTTCGCACGAGATCCCGGGTCTCCCCGAAAGTGACCACCCTGTTCATATCATTCCTCCCCGTCGGGCCTGCAGGACGAGGTTGCGGATCTCCTCTGCTCCTTTGCGGTGTTCCTCCACGAATTGGTCCGTAAAGTGCTGGCGGGAGGCGTATCGCTGATCGACCGACCAGTTATGAAAAGGGTTCCGATTGGGCAATGTGCCCAGCTGGGCGATCCTTCCTCCTTGGGCAAGCCGCGCCGCCTGATCCCAAAGACGATCCACGTGGACGCGCTGGTGACGGCCCGGCGGTCTGCCGGTTATCAAAGGCCAAAGCGCTTTCAGGCCGCATTCGGCAGCCAGGCCATAGAGGTGATCCGCGTTGGCCCATCGCCGATTCCCGAAAAGGAGCTCGGCGTCTTCCCAGTGCCTCTCATGGGCGTCCAGGAAATCCTCCGGCCAGTTCATCACCTCTTTTCTCCCCGGCGGGTTCTCGCGAGCGGAACGCGCCTGATCGGCCTCATGGTGGTCGGGAGCCGGATGACCCGTCAACCGCGCCCGGGAGGCACTCCGAGGAGGGCCGGCTCTTGTTTCCGAAACCGCTCCCGGTAGGCGGGGAGGGTGATCATCGGCGGGCGCTCGGCGTCCCCGATCTCCTCCACCTCCAGGTAATAGCGGCCCGGCTCATGGCGGATCAGCTTCATGGAGCGGTTGACTTCCTCCAGCAGCTGGATCTTGTGCCGGTCCTCCAGGCGCCGGATCACCACCTGGATGATGGCGAAGGCCATCTTGGAGAGGGCCTCCAGGTCCTGGTTCCGGTGGATCCGCTCCTGCAGATCCACCTGGGCGATGGACCACAGGCCGAACCGCTCCAGGATGTCGATGAGCAGCCCGATCTCCACCCCGTAGCCAGTGAAGAAGGGGACCTGCTCCAAGATCTCCCGGCGGCCGGCGTATTCCCCCGACAGCGGCTGGATCAGCCCGGAGAGCTCCGGGAAGAAGAGGTTGATCAGGGGCCGGGCCACCAGCTCCGTCACCCGCCCGCCGCCCCCCGCTTGCAGCCGCTCCCCCACCCGGATGGGACGCCGGTAGAACCCCTTCACCAGGCCGATGCGCGGGGAGCGCAGCAACGGGCCGATCAGCCCATAAATGAAGCGGGGATGGTAGTTGGTGATGTCCGTATCGGTCCAGACGATGAGATCCCCCCGCAGGACGTAGAGGCTCTTCCACAGCGCCTCCCCTTTGCCCCGATAAGAGCCCACCTCCGGGAGGATCTCCGGGTGGATGTATACCGGGACGCCCTTCTCCCGCGCGATCTCCCGGGTGCGATCGGTGGAGGCGCTGTCGATCACCACGATCTCATCCAGGAGCGGGTAGCGCTCCATCAGGGCCTCGCGGGCGATGTCCAGGATGGGGCCGATGGTGGCCTCCTCGTTGAGGGTGGGGAGCCCCAGGCTGATGGTCACCCCCTGAGCCCGCTTGAGGGCCACCAGTTCCTCCAGGTTGGAGAACTCCTCGGCGTCGAAGGTGTTCTCCGCAAACCACTTGTCCACCAGCACGGAGATGGGAAGCTGGGCCGGCGCGCCCCGCGGTCGAGGCTGGCCGGGGAGGAAGGCCCGGGCGGCCCGGGCCAGGATCAGCGGCTTCTCCGTCCCCTGGCTCAGGGCACGGGCCAGCGGCCCCAGACCCTGAGCCTCCTCCCGGCCCGGTCGGGTGGGGGCACCCAGGACCGCCCCGTCGTGGTGGCGCAGCTCCTCCAGCACGGCCTGGGCGATCTCGCCGTGCAGGACCATCTGGCGGGTGATGCGGGGGAACTGCCGGGCCAGCGGTCGGAAGGCGGCCGCCACCCGTCGGGCCTCCGAGGCCGCGTGGAGCAAGGTCACCTGCCCATCCCAGGCCTCCGCCAGCGCTAAGGCGACCTCCACCGCCAGCTGGGTATACGGCCCGCCCCGCACCGGCAGCAGGATCCGCCGCCAGGGCTCCCGGATCGGACCGCGGACCAGGAGGAGATCGCAGAGGGATTCCTGGAGCACCCGGGCCAGGGGCGCTCCCAGCACCGGACCGTCCGGATCGCCGTTCCAGGGCAGGAGCATCAGCGAGACCCGGTTCGCCTGGAGGAAGTGAAGGACCTCCTCCCACGGGCAATGGGAAACGCGGATGCGAGGACGGACCCGGAGGGGCAGCTCCGGGAACTCCGCGGCCAGCGCCATCAGCCGCTGGCGCAGCGTCCGGGCCTCCGCCGTCCCATGGCTGAGGGAGCGCTCCGGCGGGAGGGCGACCAGCCCCAGCAGGGTGATCTCCCCCCGCTCCGCCGGACACAGCGCCGAGGCCAGCGGGAGCAGCCCCCGCGCGGCCTCGACATCTTCCACCGGGATCAGGATCTGATCGAAGGGCATCGCCACCTGACCGTCAGGAGCTGAACGCGAACCCGGGGAGGACGCGAGCGATGGCCAGTGGGTCCTCCTTTATTCTATTGCAGGAACGGGCAGGCCGGCGGAGGCGGGCCCGGTCGCTTCGGGTGTGTCCCGATTTTGTCGGGCCTGGCCGCCTTGTAGGACAACTGCGAGCAGTTGTCCTACGATCTTGGAACACACCCGTCGCTTCGGGCTCCCGGGGGAGGACCGTGGATCGTGTATAGTCAAATAAGGGAAGCGTGCGGGAAAGCCCGGAGGCCTGCCGGCGCGCCGAGGGGCGCCCGCTGTGGAAGCCCGAAGGAGCCCACATCGTTCGGGAGGGAGTGCGCGGATGCGGAGTCTGGAAGAGGGATTGGTGATCCGGACGCTGGGCGCGGCGTATGATGTGCAGGGCCCCGATGGAGTGGTGCGGTGCGTGCTGCGGGGGCGTCTGCGGCGCCAGACGGAGGGCCCCCAGCGGCCGGTGATCGGGGACCGCGTGCAGTTCGAGCGGGTCTCCCCGAAGGAGGGGGCCATCATCGCCATCCTCCCCCGGCGCACCGCCCTGGTCCGCCGCGAGCCGCTGGATCCCGAGAAGGCCCACGTCATCGCCGCCAATCTGGATCAGATCGTGGCGGTCTTCGCCGCCGTCCCGGAGCCCGATCTCTTCCAGATCGACCGTTATCTGGCGGTGGCCGAGGCGAACGGCCTTCCCTCTCTCCTGGTCCTCAACAAGATCGACCTGGCGGAGGATCTCCCTGCGCTCCGGGAGCGCCTCGCGGAGTATGAGGAGCTGGGCTATCCGGTGCTGTATACCAGCGCGGTCACCGGGGCCGGCCTGGAAGCGCTGCGGGAGCGGGTGCGGGGGAAGATCAGCGCCTTCATCGGCCCCTCCGGGGTGGGCAAATCCAGCCTGCTGAACGCCCTCCAGCCCGGCCTGGGGTTGCGCGTGGGGTCCATCAACCCGCGGACCGGGATGGGGCGTCATACCACCACCCGCAGCGAGCTGATCCCCTTTGAAGGCGGATATCTGGCCGACACCCCTGGCTTGCGGGACATCGGTGTGTGGGGGATCCGGCCGGAGGACCTGGCGGCGTGTTTCCCGGAGATGCGTCCTTACATCGGCCGCTGTGAGTTCTCCGATTGCCTCCATCTGGAGGAGCCCGGCTGCGCCGTCCGCCGCGCGGTGGCCCGCGGGAAGATCCGCCGGCGCCGCTACGAGAGCTACCGGCAGATCCTGATCGAGCAGCAGGCGGCCCGCGCCTCGTAAGGCCGGGAAGGCGTAAAATGGGCCTGGGAGGGCCGCTTTCTGTAGGAGGGGCTTTCGCCCTGAACTTTCGGCCTTCGATGGCCCGGTGGTCGCGGATGAAGCCGCTTCCCTCAATCCCAGATCTTCTGTCTTCGGTGGCGCAAAAGGTCGCGGCTAAAGCCGCTCCTACCAAGATGCCGATTTTCTGTAGGAGGGGCTTTCGCCCCGAACCTGTCTTCAAGATCCCGAAGGCTACGGATGAAGCCGCCCCCACGATCCCGCGTCTTCCGTTTTTGGGGGCGCAAGGGTCGCGGCTAAAGCCGCTCCTACCGAAGGATGATCTTTCTGATAGGAGGGGCTTTAGCCCCGAACCTTTGTCTTCGAGATCGCAGGGGTCGCGGCGAAGGCTGCACTTACAATCTTGAACCTCGCGTTTTCGATGACACGGGGATTCGCGGCTGAAGCCGCTCCTACAAACAAAAAAGGTGGGGGGCGATGATGGGCGTGAAGGTGCGGTTAACGGCGGCGGATCTGTGGCGGATGGGCGAGGGGGATGTCCGTCGCGAACTTGTGGACGGGGAGGTCATCGAGATGTCACCGGTCGGCGGAGTGCACGGTCATGTAGCGGCCCGCGTGACTTCCCGCCTCTCTCGCTATCTGGAGGCCCACGGAGGAGGATGGGTAGTCGTGGGCGATGTGGGGTTTATTCTGAGGCTGCCGTGGGATCCGGAGCGGGTGCGGGCGCCGGACGTGGCCTTCGTTGCGGCGGAGCGGTTGCCGGAGGGGAAGCTCCCGGCGGGGTTCATCGAGGGGGCGCCGGATCTGGCGGTGGAGGTGCTGTCGCCGAACGACAACGCGGTGGATCTGCAGCAGAAAGTGCGGGACTACCTGGAGGCGGGGGCGCGGCGGGTGTGGGTGGTGGCCCCGGAGGCGCGGACGGTGACGGTGTATCGGCCGGACGGGACGGCGCGGTTCCTGCGGGAGCACGAGGTGCTGGAGGGGGAAGAGGTGCTGCCCGGCCTGGCCATCCCCCTCGCGGAGCTCTTCGGATCGTGAGGGCGAGCTCTTCCTCCCCCCGATGCCCCGGCGCGATCCATCGTCGCTTCAACGGATGACCTCGTAGATCCGCACTCCCTCGTTGGCGAAGGCCAGCCGGAGATCCCCGCGCGCGATCAGGAGGGGGAACTTCCCGAACCCCTCAGGCGGGTAATACAGGCGCTCCGCGTATCCGTCCATCACGTAGCGCACACGGTAGCGGCGCAGGATGGCCATCGCCTCATCCGGGTCGGTGGTCTCATAAAACCGGTTGACGTCCGCCTCGCGGCGTTGAATGATGGATTCCGGCACCACCGTCCGCTGCTGCCGCTGATGCCAGTCCCACCCGAAGACCACCGGCAGCCCGGTGAACATCGCGACCCGGCTGCGCAGCCCCCGATACGCCGGCGAGCGAACCGACTCGATGACCACGGGCGTTCCCTCGACCCGATCCCACAGGAAGCGAAGGGCCTCGAACTCCTCCCGCACCGGGTAGCGCACCCCCGCCTCGTCGGCGATGGCTTTCTCCATGAAGACGAAGCCATCCAGGGTGGGGCCCACGGAGACCTCCCAGCGGTCATACAGCCGGGCCCGGGTGGCCAGGACGGGGTAGAGCAGGGCGGAGAACAGCAGAAAGCCCAGGAAGCCCCGCCAGAGGACGCGCCCGGCCGGCGCCCACCGGCGGGCGGCCTCCTCCACCGTCAGGACCGCGACGGCGGCGGCGAGGGCCCAGAGGAACCACACCTGGAGGTAGAACTTGAAGACGGTGTTCATCCGCCCGATATCGCCCTTCAGCACCACCTGCTCCACCCCCAGGGTCAGGGCCGCCGCGCTCGCGACCCAGATCCAGAGGAAGCGGCGCTCCGGCGCCTGATAGGGGCGCAGGGCGAGGGCGACGCTCAGCAGGATGATCGGGATCGCGAGAACGGCCACCGGAGCGATCCGGCTGCCTCCCAGCCACAGGCCCAGGCCGAGCGCCCCCGCCACGATCCACCCCACCGTCCCCAGGGGATCGCTCCGCCAGCCCGCGAGGACCCAGCGGCGCAGCCGCCAGGCCTCCCGCACCAGCCACATCAGGATCGGCCCCAGGAAGAGGCCGTGGAGCAACAGGTAGATGTCCAGCGGGGTGCGGTCCCCTTTCCAGAGTTCAACCGCCGTGTATGCGGTGGCGTAGTGCGCCAGATAGGGATAGAAGAGCAGGACCCCCACCCCGACGAAGGCGACGCACCGGACGAGCCATCCCTCGATGCCGGACCCCGTGCGGAGATCCCCGCGGGTCCAGGCGTTGAGGGTGAGGGCGGCCAGCCCCAGGAGGAGGTGGGTGGGGTAATCCCACGTGTTGGTGGGCCGCAGCGCGCCCACGACCAGGGCGCCCAGGGCGAGGGCGGCGATCCCCGACGGCTCCCCCCAGCGCGCCCGGCGCAGCCAGGCCAGCCCGATCAGCAGAGCGGCCAGCTGCAGGGGGAACGCCATCATGTGCGCGTGCAGGTCCGCATACAGGAACGTGAAATAGGGGAACTCGGTGATGGGCGTGACGTCGCGATCCGGGATCAGGCGGGTGGGATTCCAATACCACCACTCGATGCGGGCGGGCAGCGCCGCGCGGCCGGTCAGCACCTCTCGCATCCCGATGAGGGTTTCCCGCAGGGAGGGGGACTCCGCCTCCGTAACCTGAGCCCCCACCTCCTGGAAGAGGTCGGAAAGCAGCTTCAGCTCCCCCAGGTTGCCCACGCCCACCGCGAACAGGGCGGCGAGCAGGCCGGCGGCGATGGGCTTCCCCCGCGCCCGGGGCCATCCGGCCGCCGCAAGGTGCGCGCCCGCCGCGAAAGCCCCCAGGGCGGTCAGGGCCGCCAGGGTGGGGATCGCGGCGTTATAGGCGTAGCGCACCTCGAAGCCCAGGAACTTGATCGGCGCTCCGACGATCACGTAGCCGAAGTAGTAGTAGTTGATATAGCCGCCGGCGAACCAGGGGTCGTAGGGCGGGAAGCGCAACGAGCGGATCGTCGCCAGCAGATACGAGAGGTCCATGGGCTTCTCCCCGCCCATCACCGGATGCCAGAGATCCGGATGGCCCAGGCGGATCAGCAGCCAGAAGGCGAAGGCCCCCACGGCCACCGCCTCCTCGACCCGCCAGAGGGGATCCCGCAGGGCAGCCCGGATGGCCGGCTTCACTCGAGGCCACAGGAGGACGTCGACGACCAGGCCGGCGAGCAGGGTGAGGCCCATGGCCGTCCGGTTGAAATCCATGATCCCCAGGCTGGCCATCAGCCATGGGAGGAAGGCGAAAAGCAGTGGCCCCAGGATGCGCGCGAGCGCGTATCCGCGATCCCGCAGGCTGGGGAAGGCCCAGGCCGTCAGCGGCCACGCTCCCCATCCGAGCAGGGTGAAGAAGAGCCACCAGGCCAGCACCCCGAGGGCCGGCCACCGATTCAACGGGCTCTCGGATGGGAAGATCGCCCGATACGTGGAGGCCGCCTGCTGGCGCGCCCAGACGACCGGATCCAGCATCAGGAGGCCGCGGGCCTGGGTATACTGGCGCGGCGTCTGCCAGACCACCTGGCTCAGATCCACGGATTCCAGCACCCGGCGGGCTTGTTCGAGGGAGAAATCCGGCCGCTTGCGGAAGATCCAGACCGGCGGATGGTCGTAGACGCTGAAGGCCTCCTCGGCGCCCCACAAGGGCTCCTCGAACCCCAGCGGGGGAAGATCGAAGCCGATGCGCCCGCCGATGTCGTCGATCTCCAGCGGCCCCAGGCGCGGCTTCACGTGGAAGACGGCGACGAGGTCGAAGCCCAGCCGGCCCTCAAAGAGGGCCCGGTAGTAGGCGACAGTCATCGGGTAGCGCAGGGGGAGACGGGGGATCGACCAGACCAGGCGCTGGCTGGAGAGGACGATCCAGTCCGCCCGCTCCAGCCACTCCAGGGCGCGTTGGCGCTTCTCCTCGTTATCGTCGTCATACCAGGCCATCTCCAGGCCCTGGTAGATCGAGAACCCATCCTTCCCATCCACCCGCAGGGGCAGGCCGTCGTCCCAGTGCTCGTTGGCGATCACCGAGGAGGCCAGCAGAAGCGGCCCGCCCTCGGCCCGCAGGCGCAGGAGGTAATCCCCGGCCGGCAGGACGAGAGGCTCCGGCCCCCCCGCCCGAACGGGATCCCCATCCGGATGGCGGGGGACAGAGGGGGCGGGGATCCGGAGCTGCAGGCGGACGGCGCCCGCGGGATCTTCCAGGGTCAGGTGGAGCAGGCCGGGCGTTTCCCCGAGGGCGCGCAGATGCGGGATCTCCAGGCCTGAGATCGTCTGCGCAGGGGTGATCGGGACCGTCAGGACGAGTTCCTCCTGGACCAGGAGGCGATTTTGGCCCAGCGGCAGGGGATAGCGGGCGCCGGGGGGATCCGCGCGCAAAAGGGTGATCGCGGTGGGGACGTGGGCGTAGAGCCAGCGGGAGGCGGCGACCCGGGAGACCGGCTGGCGGTAGATCCCGGTGAAGGCCCAGGCCCAGAGGAAGGTCCCGCCGACCACGATCCCGATCCCGGCGAGGGCCAGCCATCGTCCGGCCGGTTGGGGGAGCCGTCGCAGGCGCAGGAGCCCCCAGGCGGCGGTCAGGGCCAGGGCCGGATAGATCGGGAGGAAGTAGCGCATGGATTTCACCCACTGCGTCCCCATATACAGGAAATACCCGCCGGTCCACAGCGCGAGGAGCAGCCAGCCCATGGGGATGGGATCGAGCCCGATCCCCTCCTCACGCAGGCGCCGGCGGAGGGCCAGCCCCAGCCCCAGCCATCCGAGCCATGCCGCGGCGCCGAAGGGGAGGCCCATCCCCCACAGGACCATGTTCTTCAGGGGGAAGAGGATGGGCGTCCGATCTGTCCATTGATGGCCGGGCGGGTAATCGGCGGCCCCGCTGATCAGCGCCTGGATCTCCCGCATATTGGCCAGCCAGCGGGGGTCGGGGAGGATCCATCCGGCGAAGGCGTAGGGCATCCCCAGGCGGAAGGCGAGGGCGGCGGCGACCCCGGCGGCGATCCAGAGGCGCAGGGTCTTCCCGGGGCCGCGGAGGGACAGGAGGGCGGCGAGGGCCATCAGGGCGAGCAGCGGCCAGAGGTTGATGCGGGAGGCCAGGGCCGCCCCGGCCATCGTCCCGGTCAGGGCCGCGGCGGCCGGCGTGGGGCGGCGGAGCATCCGGATCATCCCCAGGAGCGCGGCGGTGCTGAAGAACGTCGCCCAGGTGTCCGTGGTGTAAAAGTGGGCCTGCTGGATGTTCATCACGCTGAAGGCCATGAGGGCGGCGGCCAGCAGCCCCCCTTCGACCCCCATCAGCGCCCGGCCGATGAAAAAGGTCAGCAGGACCGTCCCGGCGTCCAGGAGGGCGGAGAGGGCGCGGCCGAGCAGGGTGATCTCATCGTAGCCGAGGGCCGTGCGGCGGGGAAAGGGACAGATGCGGGCCTTCCCCGGAGATGGCGCCTCCGCCTGGGGCCGACGCTCCATCTCCAGCCGGGCCTCCGCCTGACAGATCGCCGTGACCAGCTCGCCGATCCCCCGGGTGAGAATGATGGGCAGGTCCCCGTAGACGAAGAAGGTGTAGCCCCGGTTATAGGGGTTCAGGGGGGAGCGGGCGGAGTCCAGGTATTCTCCCAGGTCCCGGGGCCAGGCCAGGGCCTCCGTGACCATGGTGAGGAAGCGCTCGTCGGGATGCAGATGCTGGCTCTCGTCCCAGTTCAGCCCTGTCAGGCGAAGGGCCAGGGCGACGATCATGATGAGGGGGAGCAGAGCGATCCACCAACCCTTTTCGTCACGCGGCATCGTGCCCATGCGTCTGTGGCGTCTGAACCGGATTGTGCAAGTCCTTCCCATTGTAGTCGCAGGCCTCGGTTCCCGGCCAGCCCGCCCGGCATGTAGGGCGACTGCTCGCAGTTGCCCCACGGTATAATGGGGCCGGCGGCGGCCCCTTCGCGTCGGAGGCGATGAGGCGACCCTGCGGATCCTTTCGGGCGCGAACGGCGGAGACATGGCGCGCATCGTGATCGACGTCACCGCGGCGGTGCGGCAGGGCGCGGGGATCGGGCGCTATGCCCGGGAGCTGACCCGCGCCATCCTGCAGGCGTTCCCGGAGCACCGTTACACCCTGTTCTACGCCGGCCCGGTGCGCTTCCCCCTGACGTGGGCGCAGGCCCCTGGGCTTCGCCTGCGGGCGGCCCCGCTGCCCGAGAAGGGCATGGTCTGGCTCTGGCATCGCCTGTCCCTCCCGGTCCCCCTGGAGCTCTTCACCGGGGTTGCGGACCTGATCTATTCCCCGGATTTCCTGCTCCCGCCCACGCTGCCCGGGCGGCGCACGCTGCTGACCGTCCACGATCTTTCTTTTGAGGTGATGCCCGAGACCCTCCCCACGCCCCTGGTGGCCTACCTGCGCCGGAACGTCCCCCGCGCCGTCCGGCGGGCGACCCACATCCTGGCCGACTCCGAGGCCACGCGGCAGGATCTCATCCGGCTGTGGGGCGTGCCGGCGGAGAAGATCACCGTGCTCTACAGCGGGGTGGAACCCCGCTTCCGGCCGGTTCAGGACCCGGCGCTTCACGCGCGGGTTCGGGCGCGCTACGGGCTGGGGCCGTGGCCGTTCATCCTCACGGTGGGCACGGTGCAGCCGCGCAAGAATTACCCGCGCCTGATCGAGGCCTTCGCCGCCCTGGTGCGGGAAGGGATCTTCCCCGAGGGCCATCTGGTCATCGTGGGGGAGAAGGGGTGGCAGGCGGAGGGGACCTTTGAGGCGATCCGGCGCTCGGGGATGGCGGAGCGGATCCACTGGCTGGGCTTTGTGGACGATGCGGATCTGCCGGCGCTGTATTCCGCCGCCGCGGTTTTCGCGCTGGTCTCGCGGTATGAGGGCTTCGGCCTGCCGGCGCTGGAGGCGATGGCCTGCGGGACGCCGGTGGTGGCCTCGCGGGTCTCCTCCCTGCCGGAGGTGGTGGGGGAGGCGGGGGTGCTGGTGGACCCGGAGTCCGTGGCGGACATCGCGCGGGGGCTGCGGGCGGCCCTGGAGGATCCCGAGCGGCGGGCGGCGTTGCGGGAGGCGGGCCTGGAACGGGCCCGCCGCTTCACCTGGGAGGCGGCCGCCCGGCAGTGGCACGAGATCGTCTTGCGGCTCCTGAAGGGGACTCAGGGCCTTCGGTGATCCCTTTCGACCACAGGATACGTAGGGCAACTGCCCGCAGTTGCCCCACATAGGAGGAAGCCGGCTCCGGTCGTGCCGCCGGGGAACAGGATGCGGACGGTGCAGGGGATCAGGCCTGAGCGCCTCAGGCTCCCGGCTTTCTCTCCTCCCGCCTCCAGGTCAGGGTGATCTTATAGTGAGCCTCGGTGCTGGCGGCGGCGATGAACGCGCCGGCCTGGGCGTTCAGGCTCAGGCCGAACTCCACCTGGATCTCGTCGGGCGGGTCGTGGAGGGCGCGGAGCTTCTGGATGAGGACCTGCGCGGCCGGGCGGATCCGGTCCAGGGCGGCCTCAAAGGTCTGCTGCGCCTTCAGCACGCCCCGCTCCCCCCGCGCCGCCGGGATCATCCCCGGCTCCTCCGGCACCTCTGCTTCCACCAGGATGGTGGCACCGTCCTCCAGGGGGAATTCAATCAGGCGCTTCATCGTTCGCCTCCGATTCCGGCTTGCTTACTTGTAAAGCGCCATGCGCAGCCACTGGGCCATCAGGGGGACGGAAAGCCGTATCCCTTCTTCCGTCTCCGTCACGAGGTCGTGGTGGATCAGGGTCTGGAAGGCCTTCTCTCCGGCCTCCGGGTCCAATCCGGCTGCCTGAATCAGGTCCTGGCGTGAACGGACCGTCTGTTCCGACCCTGCAAAGGCCTGCAGGATGCGCTGGCCATCGGGGCCGGCCTCCTCCCAGACGCCGCTGAAGTAATATTCGGCAGTCAGGAAGAACTCCCGGAAGAATTCGGGAGTGAGCATGGCCCTCAAGTCCTCCACCGTCACCCGGCGGGGGGTGTTCCGCCCTTCCCGCCGGAAACGCTCGTTCCAGCGCTCCACCAGTTCGTAGCAGAGCCGCTGGATCAGGTAGGGTTGCCCACCGGTCAGGCGGTAAATCTCCTCCGCCAGCGGTTCCTCCATATCCAGCGCGAAGTCATCCGTGGGGCGGCGGATGAGCCAGACGGCCTCGTCCCGGCTCAGAAAGGTCACCTTCACCGGCTCCGCGCTTCCGTAGAAGACGGCGTGGTAATGGCGCAGCTCCTCCTCCAGCCGCTGACGCCCCGCCAGGATGAGGTTCAGCCAGAGATGCCGCCCCAGCGCGGCCCGCAGGTAACGGAGGAAGTCCGGCTCAAATTTCCCGACCTCGATCTTCTCCTCGATCAGCTCATACTCGTCCACCGTCAGCACTAAGCGCCGGCCCGCCATCTGCGGGTCCAGCCGTTCGAGAAGACGGTTGAGGGCCTCCGTGGCCTGCCCGAAGGAGGCGTATTCTGCGCGGTCGGGAGGGGGGCCGGGGTCCAGGCCTGCCGTTCGGGCCGCCGCGTGGATCGCTCCGGCGAACTTCTGGAGAAGTTGGCCGGTGTGGTCGGCGGCGATGAGATCCTGCATATCGGTGGAGGCAATCAGGATGTTCGGCGGCCGCTTCTCCTGCAACCGCAGGAGGATGGAGGACTTGCCCATCCGCCGGTGGCCGTAGAGGATGAGGACGGGGAGGGGGGTATCCGGGGGGCTGGCCCACCAGCGCTCCAGTCTTTCCAGCACCCCGCTCCGACCGACGAAGGTCTTCCGCACCGGGCGGCCGCTGGCCCCCTCCATGAAGGGGTTCTCCACCGGGTGTAGCAGGACCTCCTCTCCGATCTCTCCGATCCAACGGGTTAGGACCTCCCGCCATCGGACAGCGACCTCCCGGATCAAATCCGCCTCCGGGGGCTCGCACGTTTCCCCGGCGGTCTCGATCAGGCGGGTCAGGATCCCGATGGCCCGGCCGACGGCGGCGGAGCGGAGCGCAGGGCTCACCGCCTCCCGGGCGGTCCGGATTTCCCCGGCAGCCTCCGCCAGCTGCCGGAGGGCCGCTGTCGTTCCGGGGCGCAGGGAGGGGCCTTTTTCATGCGAGCTGAAGATTGCGCTGCGGTTGGCCCACGCGGCAATGCCCGGGACGCTTTCCGCCTCCATCGCGGCCTTCAGCGCGGAGGCGATCTCCAGCATCTCGTTCCCATAGGGGAGATGACGGACGACCTCAAAAGCCCGGACCGCTTCCTCCAGTTTCTTTTCGTGGAGATACCAGAACCCGGCGCAGGCGGCCCGGGCCGGGGTATCCAGGCGCGGCTCTGGATTCTTAGGCTCGCGGAAAAGAGCCTCTTGCAATGAGGCGGAGCTAAAGCGAACCAGGTTCCAGTCGTAGGGAGCCCGGGCCAGTTCCGCTACGGCCGGGAGGATCCGCTCCTCCGGCATCCGCTCCAGCACCCGGTTGACGGCGTGGACGGCGGGGATGAATTGAAGCGTGTAGGCCAGAATCTGATTGACATTGTATACCCCGGCGGCCCAATCTATCTCCAGCCAAGCTTCCAGTTGCTTTTGCACATTGGGGAGAGGAATCAGCGTTACATGGTGCAGATTTCCTCCTCCCCGAGACCATTTCCATGCGGTGGGGAGCATCACTGCAAGGTAATCGGGGAAACGAGAGATCGCCACGCCAGTGGCCACGCTGGCCATTATGCCAAGCACCACCCAGATCACCCAGGAGAGCACGCCGAGCACCACGCTAAGCACTACGCCGGTTATCACTTCGCTCACCATGCCGGACCTCACGCCGGCCCACACGCTGATCACCAAGCCGATCACTAAGAGGAGGGCGCCGAACATCCTGCCAACCATCACGCCGACTGCCACGCCGGCCGCCACGACGAGCGCCACGCCAAACCTTACGCCGCTCACCACGCCGAACGCCACATTGGCCACCACGCCGAGCGCCATGCCGAGCATCACGCAGAGTGCGAAGAGCATCTTGTCGCTTCTCACGCTGTTCGCCACGCCATACGCCACGCTGAACGCTACGCTGGACGCTACGCCGAGCGCCACGCCGAGCGCCACGCCGCTCAGGCCGAACTCCTTACCGAGCTCCACACCGAGCGTCACGCTGGCCAATACGCTGGGCATCACGATGAGTGCTACACCGCCCCAATTTACCGGGACCCCTACCCATTGCAATCCGGTAATCAAGAAAGGAACTGCAAGGAGGATCGAAAGCAACCCCATCAGCGCCATATTCTTCTGAACTGGGTCCTCCCTCAGGGCGGGGAGAAGGTCGGGGCCAGTGGCCTTCCGATACCTGGGGTCCGCGAAGGTCTCCACATACCAGCGGAGGGCCTGAGGGAAGAAAAAGACCCAGTAGAGGAGCCGCAGGTAGTCCAGCGGGTTCCAGGGCTGGAGGGGGCGTTTCAACTTGGGAGCCAAATCCAGGCGGGGGACATTTGCGCTCATTCCAGCGCCTCCAGATCCCTCTCATACCCGGCTCGCCAGTCATAATCGGGGTCGGCCAGGGCCTCGTAGCGGTGGTGGGCGGCCCGCTGCAGCCGGTAGGGGTGCCGTCCAGAAAGGGCGATGATCTCCCGGCAGGTCGCCGGGTCAAACCGGGGGGCCTCCGGCGCCCAGGGGTGGTCCAGCAGGCGCTGGGCCTCTCCTTCGGTGAAAGGGCCCACTTCCAGAGGCTGGAGGAAGTCCCACGGTGTGGAACCCCTCTCCGGCCGGGGGAAAATGTTCCATGGCGGCACGCGGCTGGCCGTGACCAGGCGGAAGCCCGGTTCCCGCTGGCAGAGGGCCCGGCATCCTCGAAGCATGTCCAGGTCAAAGCCCCGCTCCAGCGCCAGGTCCAGCTCGTCCAGCAGCAAAACCATCCGGCGGCCCCGCAGCGCAGCCCGAAAGTCTTCCCAGGTGTCCCCGCTCCCGCCCAGCCGGGCGATGGCCTCCCGGAGGAGTTGCCGGGCCGGGATGGGTTCAAAGAAATCCCAGAAGAGGGTGGGAATCTCTTGATCCAATCGCCGTTTCAATTGCCAGAGGACGGAGGACTTGCCGATCTTGCGCTCCCCGATGAGGGCGACGGAGCCCGCCTCAAGCTGCTGGAGCACTCGTTCCAGCAGGCGTTCCCGCCCGATGAAACGGGCGGGGTCTCGGATCGCCAGGATATCGGTGAAGGGATTGGGAGGCAAGGGACGTTTGACCGGCATCGGGACAAGGCTTGCGATGAGAGACGCGGGGATGATGAAGGCCGCCTTCACCGAGGGATCGCTCTCGGCGGCGGCGACCATGCCCACCACGCCGCCCAGGTCGTCGTCCCAGACCGGGGCGCCGCTGAAGCCCGGCTCCACCCAGTAGCTGATCTCCTTGGTGCCCTCAATCTGAAGCCAGCCGCGGGCGATGGGGCCCCGGATGATGCCGCTCGCCCAGACGCCCTCCGGATGCTTGTCCGGGAAGCCGAAGGCTCGGATGGAATGGCCCCAGAGGTCGCCGCCCTCCACCAGCGGAGCCGGCTCGGCACCCTCAGGCGGGTCGGATTCCAGCTCCAGAACGGCGATGTCGTCCTGAGGATGCCAGCGGGCGACCCGCGCAGTCAAAGACCGGTCCTGCGCCAGAAGGGGGAAATCCAGAAAGATCGGACCAGGCGGCGGTTCCGGCGCGTCATCCAACAGGCCCAGGGCGTGGGTCACCACATGGGCGCAGGTAACCACCTCCCGTCTTCCCACCAGGAAGCCCGAGCCGATGACGGCTTTCCCGTCAACGGCATAGATGCGGACCTGGGCGCCCTGAATCCGATCCACCGGGTCTGCCTGGCGTGTCATCCTGCCCTCCAGATCCTCCGGCCTCGCCGGGCGAGGACGAAGGGAACGACCGCCGGCGCGAGGATGGGAGCGCCGAAGCCGGGCGTGGACCCTTGACCGCGCCGGCGTTTGCGGTATCCTTTGCCTCGGCGGAGGTCGCCTGTCGCCGGCCCTCGGCCGATCATCCCGAACTCGGGCCCCCGCGCCCGGATCCGAAAGGAATCCACGCGCGCGGGCGCTTTCCCTAAGTCCCGATTATAACAAGAGAAGCGAGGCGGATGCGATGCGACGGGCGTGGGTGTTGAGCGGAGGCGGCAACCGGGGCCCGCTCCAGGTGGGCGCGATGCGGGCGCTGCTGGAGCGGGGGCTCGAGCCGGACTTCCTCGTCGGCACCTCCGCCGGGGCCATCAACGCCGTGGCCTTCGCCGCCGACCCCACCCTCCCGGGCCTGGAGCGCCTGGCCCAGGCCTGGCGGAGCGTCCGCCGCGCCGATGTCTACCCCGGCCACCTCTTCACCATCCTCCGGCGCATCCTCACCCGCCAGGACAGCCTCTTCGACAGCGCCGGGCTGCGGCGCGTGCTGCAGGCCCATCTCCCGCCGGGGGTGCGGACGTTCGGGGATCTGCGGCGGCCGTGCTACGTGACGGCGGCGGACCTGCGCACCCAGCGCCTCATCCTCTTCGGCGAGGACCCCTCCACCCCGCTGCTGGAGCCGGTGCTGGCCAGCGCCAGCGTCCCGGTCATCCACCCCCCGGTGCGCTTCCGCGGGATGCAGCTGGTGGACGGCGGGGTCGTGGCGGTGGTCCCGATCTCCATCGCCCTGGAGAAGGGAGCCGAGGAGATCTACGTGGTGGACCTGAGCTTCAGCCCGCAGATCCTGCCGCCCCGCCGGGGCATCGTGGAGATCGCCATGACCGCGTATCAGACCCTCCTGGACGAGCAGACCCTGGACGACCTCTATGATGCGTTGCAGGCGCCGGTGACGCTCCACCACGTGTGCATCCCCGCCTTCCGGGAGATCTCCTTCCTGGATTTCTCCCGGACCTCCGAGATGCTGGAGGCGGGCTACGAGGCGATGCGCCGTTATCTGGAGGACCCGCATCCCGATCAGATCTGCGCGATCACGGCCGAGGCCCGCCGGGCCCGAACGGCTCAGATGGTCCCCGGCGGGGGCCGAGCCTATGCGCCGCCGCGCCGGCGGCGGTTGCTGGAGATGGGACCCCCGAAAGGGTAAGAAGCAGGACCCGCGGGGCCGGCTTCGATCCGGAGGGACGCGATGGCCTACATTGCGGTGGATCTCGGAGGCACCCGCATCCGGGCCGCGCGCTGCGACGCGGCGGGCCGGGTGCAGGCCCGAACGGAACAGCCCACCCGGCCGGAGGAAGGGGTGGAGGCGGTGATCGCCCGGATCGTCGGGGCGATCCGGGCCGTCTGGCCGGCGGAGGAGCCGGTGGAGGCGATCGGCGTCGGCGCGCCGGGCCCGCTGGACCCCCGCACCGGGGTGGTGCTCACCGCCCCCAACCTGGGCTGGGAGAACGTCCCGCTGGCGGAGCGGCTGCAGGAGCGGTTCGGCGTCCCCTGTTTCGTAGGCAACGACGCCAACCTGGCCGCCTTAGGGGAATGGCAATACGGCGCCGGCCGCGGCCACGAGCACCTCGTTTATCTCACCATCAGCACCGGCATCGGGGGCGGGGTGATCACCCATGGGGTGCTGCTGGAAGGCGCCCACGGCCTGGGGGCGGAGCTGGGCCACATCGTCGTGGAGGCCCGGGAGGGGCCCCGATGCGGATGCGGGCAGCGGGGCTGCCTGGAAGCCCTGGCCTCCGGGACGGCCATCGCCCGCATGGCCCGGGAGGCCCTCGCCCGCGGCAAGCCGGTCCCCTGGTCGGATCGGGATCCGGAGTCCATCACCGCCGCCGACGTCGCCGGGGCGGCGGCCCGGGGCGACCCCGTGGCCACGGCCATCATGGAGCGGGCCGCCTTCTACCTGGGGGTGGGCATCGCCACCTTCTGGCACATCTTCAACCCCACCCTCGTGATCCTGGGCGGCGGGGTGATGAAGGCGGGCGACTGGTTCCTGGAGAGGATCCGGGAGCACGCCCGGGAGCGGGCGATGACCCCCGCCTACGTCACGCCCATCGTCCGAACGGCCCTGGGGGAGGACGTCGGGCTGCTGGGCGCCCTCGCCTACGCCCGCTGGCGACTGGCCTCCATCCTCCCTTCCTCCCGCTGAAGCCGCGCCCAGTCCTCCGGCGTGTTGATGTTCCGCCAGGACCGGCCCTCCGGGTCCACCGCCTGCCATTCGGCCGGCGGGATGTAGCGCACCCGGATCGCCGGGTAGAAGGCGACCACCGCCCGTTGCCCGCACGCCAGGGCGGCGGCGATGGGGTTCAGACAGGAGACGCGATAGAAGGCGTGGAGCGGCTCCGGGCGACCCTCAACGTCCACCGGCACGACGGCGTCCGCGCCGTGGCGGCGCTCGAACAGCCAGTCAATGACCGCGGAATCCACCAGGGGCATGTCACAGGCGAGGGCGAAGGCCCATTCGTGCCGGGCGCTCAGCAATCCGGCCCACAGCCCGCCCAGCGGCCCGACCGGCGGGGAGGGGTCCGGGAGGAGGCGGGCCGCCAGGCCATGGAAGCGCTCGGGGTGCGGCGCGACCACCATCACATCGTCGGAGACCTCGCGGAGACGCTCCACCAGCGCGGCGATGAGGGGGCGCCCGTGCCATTCCAGGAAGGCCTTGTCCCGACCCATCCGGCGGCTCCGGCCGCCGGCCAGGAGGATCACGCTATACATGCGGCCCCCTTTGACACTTCGGGAAACCCTTCCCTAAGATAGAGTATATCCCCGTTTTGTGAGGAGGAGCGCGATGTTCGGGCGACCCAAGCCGGAGAAGGCGCCGGCGGCTCCCAAGCCGGCGGTTCCCAGCGCGTCGGCGGAGACGGTGCTGGGGCCCACCTGCGTATTCAAAGGGATGCTGCAGGGGGATGGGACCATCCGGGTGGAGGGGATCTTCGAGGGCACGATGGAGATCAGCGGGAACCTCATCATCGGGGAGAACGCGCGGGTGCGCGCGGAGGTGCGGGCGACCAACGTCTCAGTGGCCGGGATGGTCATCGGCAAGATCCACGCCACCGGGCGGGTGGAGATCCTCTCCACCGGGAAGGTGTGGGGCGAGATCCAGGCGGGCTCCCTGGTGATCGATGAAGGCGGATATTTCCGCGGCCAGTCGGTGATGCCCGGGGCGGAGCCCGAGTTCCCCATGCTGGAAGCTCCTCGCCCGGATCGCGAGGAGCGCGTCATCGACGTGAGCGCGGGCCCAGACCTTCGGGAAGGATAAGTCCCGGTCCGGCGATCCCCTTTCCACCTCGCTGTGCGTTGGGTGGGCCCCGATTTTGTCGGGCCTGGCCGCTTTGTAGGACAACTGCTCGCAGTTGTCCTACGATTTCGGGACACACCCCGCGCGTTGCGAAAACCGTGGGGCGGCCCGCCGGTCGCCCCGATTTTCCATTCCGCTTTCCCCAGCCGGAGAGGAGGTCGACATGCCCGTGGTGGCCGTCGTGGGGGCGCTGTGGGGCGATGAAGGGAAGGGCCACATCGTGGATTACCTCAGCCGCACGGCCGAGATCGTGATCCGGGTCCAGGGCGGGGACAACGCCGGGCACACCGTGGTCAACGAATACGGGACCTTCCGGCTGCATCTGGTGCCCGCGGGGGTGTTCCACCCGGGGACCATCTGCCTCATCGGGGCGGGGACCGTGGTGAACCCGGACACGCTGCTCCAGGAGCTCTCGGAGCTGGAGGCGGCGGGAGTGGACACCGGGCGGGTGTGGATCTCCGATCGCGCCCACCTGGTCTTCCCCTATCACCGTCAACGGGATGAGCTGGAGGAGCGGGGCCGGGGGGATCGCCCCCTGGGCACCACCCGTCGGGGCATCGGCCCGGCCTACAGCGACAAGGCGGCTCGCATCGGCCTGCGCGCGGGCGACCTGCTCCATCGGGACTGGTTGCATCGGCGCCTGCGGCAGGCGTATGCCGCCATCGCCGCCCGGATCGCCGCCCTCGGCGGCGAGCCCCCCTCGCTGGAGGAGCTGATGGACCGCTGCGAGGGATGGCGGGAGCGCCTGAAGGACCGCATCATCGACACGATCCCGCTGCTTCAGGAGGCATTGCGGCGGGACGCCCGCATCCTCCTCGAGGGCCAGCTGGGCGCCATGCGGGATCTGGACTGGGGGATTTACCCCTATGTCACCTCCTCCAACACCCTGGTCGGATACGCGGCGGTTGGCGCCGGGATCCCGCCCCAGGCGATCCGGGAGGTGATTGGGGTGGTGAAGGCCTTCGCCACGGCGGTGGGCGAGGGCCCGCTGGTCACCGAGGTCCACGGGGAGCTGGCCGAGCGCCTGCGCCGGGGCGGGCCGCCGGAGGGCTGGGAGTTCGGCGCCACCACCGGACGCCCCCGCCGGTGCGGCTGGCCGGATGCCGTGGCCCTGCGCCACGCAGCCTGGCTGAACGGCTTCACCGCCCTGGCCGTCACCAAGCTCGATGTGCTGGACGGGCTGGAGGAGATCCCCCTGTGCGTGGGCTACCGCTTGCCCTCCGGCGAGGTCCTCACCCATGTCCCGGATACCCCGATCCTCGAGCAGGTCTCCCCGGTGTATGAGCGCCTTCCGGGATGGACCGGTCCCACCGCCACGGCCCGGCGCTGGGAGGATCTCCCGGAGGCCGCCCGCGCGTATCTGCGTCGCCTGGCGGAGATCGCCGGCGCCCCCGTGCGCTACGTCTCCGTGGGGCCGGGGCGGGATCAGATCCTCGAGGTGGATTCGGCCGAAGCGAAACCGGGAGCTGCTTCCCTTTGATCCGGACAGCGGGCGGGGCGAAGAGCCCGGCCTCGTTGTAGGTCGAAATGGATTTCGACCGCCATCCCGGCCGCCTGGTCGGCATCCACACGTTTTTTGTAGGAGCGGCTTCCACCGCGATCCTCGCGTCATCGAGAATCAGGGGTTCGAGGTGAAAGCCTCTCCTGCAAAAGATCGATGAAGATCGATTCAAGCGCTGGAGGGGAGCTCTGGATGTTCACCCACGACAGCTATCTTTCTCCCTTCACCTGGCGGTATGGAAGCCCGGAGATGCGCCGGCTCTGGTCGGAGATCCATCGCCGGCGCCTGTGGCGGCGGGTTTGGATCGCCCTGGCCCGGGCGCAGATGGCGGCCGGCCGGGTGCGGCCCGAGCAGCTGGCGGACCTCGAAGCCCACGCGGAGGCCATCGACCTGGCCCGGGCGGAGCAGATCGAGGCGGAGATCGGCCACGACCTGATGGCGGAGCTGTTGACCTTCGCGGAGCAAGCCCCCCTCGGCGGCCCGGTCCTGCATCTGGGCGCCACCTCCGCGGACATCGAGGACAACGCCGACGCCCTGCGCTTGCGGGAGGCCCTGGATCTGATCCGAGGGCGCCTTCGGCAGGTCCTGGAGACGCTGGCGGGGGCCATCGAGCGCTGGGCGGAGACGCCCTGTATGGGATGGACGCACCTTCAGCCGGCGGAGCCAACCACGGTGGGCTACCGCCTGGCCCTCTACGGCCAGGATCTCTTGATGGACTGGGAGGAGCTGGCCCGTTGTCGGGAGATGATCCGGGGCAAGGGCTTCAAGGGGGCCGTGGGCACAGGGGCCTCCTATCAGGCCCTGCTGAGGGGGACCCCGATGACGCCGTCCGAAATGGAGGCGCGGGCGATGGCGGAGCTGGGCCTGGAGGCCTTCCCGGTGGCCGGTCAGATCTATCCGCGCAAGCAGGACTGGCGGGTTCTGAGCGCTTTGGCGGGCCTGGGGCTTTCCCTTTACAAGATGGCCTTCGACCTGCGCCTGCTGCAGGCGCCCCCCTTCGGCGAGTGGTCCGAGCCCTTCGGCCCGCGCCAGGTCGGCTCCTCGGCCATGCCCTTCAAGCGCAACCCGGTGCTGGCGGAGCGGATCAACGCCCTGGCCCGCTACCTGGGGGCGTTGCCTCAGATCGCCTGGGAGACGGCGGCCCACTCCCTGCTGGAGCGCACCCTGGATGATTCCGCGGTCCGCCGCATCGTGCTCCCCGAGGCGTTCCTGACGGCCGACGAGATCCTGCGCCTGGCCCTGCGGATCCTCCGCGGCCTGAATGTTCACGAGGAGGGCTTGCGTCGCAACCTGGAGCGGTATGCGCCCTTCGCCGCCCTGGAGCCGATCCTCATGGCGGCGGCCCGGGCGGGGGCGGACCGTCAGGCCCTTCACGCCCGCCTGCGAGATCACGCGATGGCGGCCTGGGCGGCGGTGCAGGCAGGCTTGCCCAACCCGCTGCCGGATCGCCTGCGGACGGATCCGGAGATCACCCGCTGGGTGCCTCCGGAGGACCTGGAGGAGCTGCTTCGAGTGGAAGCCCACATCGGCGATGCCCCGGCCCGCGCCCGGGCCATGGCGCAGCGGATCCGGGAGGCCATCGCCGGATGATGAATCCGGAGGGGGTTCCGATGGAAGCGCGCTACGCCCTTTTCAGCCTGACCGATCGCACGGGGGCAGTGGAGTTCGCCCGGGGGCTGGTCGCCCTGGGCTGGCAGATCCTCGCCACCCGGGGCACGGCCCAGGCCCTGGCGGCGGGAGGGGTTCCGGTGCGCTCCCTGGAGGAGTGGACCGGGTTCCCGGAGATCCTGGGGGGGCGGGTGAAGACCCTCCATCCGCGGGTGCACGCCGGGATCCTGGCCCGGGCGTCCGAGGCGGATCAGGCGGAGCTGGCGGCCATCGGGGGGAAGCCCATCGATCTGGTGGCCGTCACCCTCTATGCGTTCGAGGAAGCCGCCCGCCGCGGGACGGAGGAGGAAGCCATCGAGGCCATCGACATCGGCGGGGTGGCGTTGCTGCGCGCCGCCGCCAAGAACTTCGCCCGGGTGATCGTCTGCAGCCGGCCGGAGGATTACCCGCCGGTCCTGGAAGCGCTTCGCCGCGAAGGGGAGGTTCCTCTGACGCTGCGCCGGCGCCTGGCGGCGCGGGCCTTCCGTCTGACGGCAGCTTACGACGCGTGGATCGCCCGCTATCTCGAGCGGGAGGACGGGGAGGGGGAGCTGCCGGAGACCCTGCTCCTAACCGCCCGGCAGGCCCTTCCTCTCCGCTACGGGGAGAACCCGCATCAGGCGGGAGCGTTCTACCTGGAGCCCCTTCAGGAGCTCCCCTTTGAGGTGTTGCAGGGGAAGCCGCTCTCTTACAACAACCTGCTGGATCTGGAGGCGGCATGGCGGGCGGTGGAGGAGTTCGAGGAGCCGGCGGCGGTGATCGTCAAGCACAACAACCCCTGCGGGGCGGCGATGGGGGCTGATCCGGCGGACGCCTTCCGACGGGCCCTGGCGGGCGATCCGGAGAGCGCTTACGGCGGCATCGTCGCCTTCAACCGGGAGGTCGATGAGGGGGCGGCGGTCGCATTGCAGGAGGTCTTCCTGGAGGTCATCGCGGCGCCGGGGTATCGGCCGGAGGCCCTGGACCGGCTCCGGCGCAAGAAGGCCTGCCGGGTGATCCGGATGCGGGCGGGAACCCGGGGCGCCCTGGAGATCCGAAGCGTCCTAAGCGGGCTCCTGGTCCAGACTCCGGATCCGGGGGATGGGGATCCGGAGAGCTGGCGGGTGGTCACCCGGCGCGCGCCCTCTGAAGAGGAGTGGCGGGATCTGCGGTTCGCCTGGAAGGTCGTCCGCCATGTGCGCTCCAATGCCATTGTGCTCGCCCGGGAGGGGCAGACCGTGGGGGTCGGGGCCGGTCAGATGAGCCGGGTGGATGCAGTGCGGGTTGCGGTGATGAAGGCGGGCCCGCGCGCCCGGGGCGCGGCGATGGCCTCCGACGCCTTCTTCCCGTTCCCCGATGGCGTCGAAGCGGCAGCGGCGGCCGGGGTGACCGCTGTGATCCAGCCGGGCGGCTCCATCCGGGATGCGGAGGTGATCGCCGCGGCCGATCGCCTGAGGCTGGCCATGGTCTTCACCGGCCGCCGGCATTTCCGGCATTAGCCTCCGGGCAGGAGGCTGGAGAATGAAGACAAGGAGGATGCACATGGGGGAGATGGTCTGGGATTTCGAATCCGTGTTATCCCTTGCGGAGGCCTATCTGGAGAAACGGATGGCCATCTACATGGAGCGGTGGCTGCAGGCCCGGGGCTATCGCCTGCTGATGCCGATCGCCTCGCTGCCGGTCGATTCGGAAGCGGAGATCGATGGGGTCACCCGGATTCAGGACGCTTCAGGAAACACGGAATGGGTGCTGGTCTCGGTGCGGATGAAGGTCAGGCGACGGGATTTCGAAACCTTCGCGGGCGTGCTCCAGCGCCAGAAGATCCGGGACCTGCTGAAGACCTACGGGATCACCGGGAAAGCCCGGCCCTTCATCTTCGGGATCGCCATGGAATGGGGGGTCGAGGAGAAGGCCCGCCGCCATGGGATCGGGCTGGTGATGGATGAGCGAGGGGAGATCGTATCCGCGGAGGTCTGGGAGCTGTGAAGCCGTCTTCACGAGCTGGGGGGACGCCGCAGGCGTCCCCCCAACTTTTCACTCGGCGTAGATCCGCACGTAGCGGTTCGGCTCCTTCCCGTAGCTGTGGGAGATCAGGTTATACTGGCGGGCCAGCAGATGCTGCTGGCGTCGGATGTAAGCGTTCTGCGGCGAGAGATCCACGTAGCGGGCCTCCCCGTTGAGGATCTTCTGGATCGCCGCCTCCGCCTCCTCCAGGGCGCGGGCCAGCTGCGGATCCTCCTCCCCATCGGCCGGGGCCAGGTTCAGGATGTCCGCCAGGCAGCTCTCAATCTGGGTCACCGTGTTCGAGCGGACCACGTAGATGGGGATCCCGCGGCCCTCCGCCTCGGTGAGCGCCCGCGGATGCCGCCGGTAATGGGCCTTGGTGGTGATCACCACGTCCGCCTCGTGGATCTGCTCCACCACCTGGATGGGCGTCCCGAAGACGCTGGCGGCGCGCTGGAGCCGGTTGCGGGCCAGGCCTAACGGATACACCCGCAGCGGCCGGCGCGGCCCGTTGCCCGAGGGGGCCGGGGCGGCCCATGGCGATGGGGGCAGTCCCTCCTGCTCCTCCTCCAGGTCAAAGGCCCCCACTCGCTCGGCGCTCACCCGCGGGGGCTGCGGGGGTTCCCCGGGGGAGATGGGGGTGGTGGCGATGATCTCGCCCCGCCAGAAGGGGAGGGGCGACTTCCCCACCATCACCGCCCGTCGGAACCTCGGCTTCTCAATGTGGATCCGCCCCTCCTCATCCCGATAGCGCAGCTCCACATCCGGCTGCTGGCCCCGCAACAGGGCGTCCACGCTGGCGGCCACGTCGTGGTGGACCAGCAGGCGCTGCCGATCCTGGATCTCGATGAGCACATCGAAGGTGGGAGGCGCCCGGCGCTCCAGGACCGTCTTCTGGGTGCCGCGCCGTCGGGCCTCCTCGTCCGAGAGGGTCACGCTCTCCACCCCTCCCACCAGGTCGGAGAGGGTGGGGTTCATCAGCAGGTTCTCCAGGGTGTTCCCGTGGGCGGTGGCGATCAGCTGCACTCCCCGCTCGGCGATGGTGCGGGCGGCGATGGCCTCCAGCTCCCGCCCGATCTCATCGATGATGATGACCTCGGGCATGTGGTTCTCCACCGCCTCGATCATCACCTCGTGCTGGAGGCTGGGCTTGGGCACCTGCATGCGGCGCGCGCGGCCCACCGCCGGATGCGGGATGTCCCCATCCCCGCCGATCTCGTTGGAGGTGTCCACAATGATCACCCGCTTATGCTCTGCCAGGACCCGCGCCGCCTCCCGCAGCATCGTGGTCTTTCCCACGCCGGGGCGGCCCAGCAGGAGGATGCTCTTCCCCGAGAGAATGATGTCCTTGATGATCTCGATCGTCCCGTAAACCGCCCGGCCGACCCGACAGGTCAGGCCGATGATGTTCCCTCGCCGGTTGCGGATGGCGCTGATCCGATGCAGCGTCCGCTGGATCCCCGCCCGGTTGTCCGCATCGAACTCCCCGATGCGGGAGACCACATACTGGATATCCGCTTCGGTCACCTCCCGGGCGCACAGGGTGACCTCGCCATCCGTGTAACGGGCCTCCGGATAGCGCCCCAGGTCCAGCACCACCTCCAGCAACGCCTCGTTGCGGTTGCGATCCCGGACCGCCTGGGCGATGTCCGGAGGCAACACGTTGAGCAACGCTTCCAGGTCGTCTGTGATCTGAAATTGCGTCATTCTCGCGATCCTGCTCCTCCCGTCGAGATGCCGGAACGCCTTTCAGGGAGTTCCTGAAGGCTGCCGCTTCGAGATCATCTTATTTTATGGCGATCCTCACGAGCTGTCGAGTTCCTGCAGCGCCGCCCGCATGGTCTCCAGGGGGGCCTCCTGTCCGGTCCACAGGGTGAAGGCCAGCGCGCCCTGATGGAGCAGCATCCCCAGCCCGTTGTAGGCCGGGATGCCGGCCGCCTCCGCCAGGGCCATCAGCCGGGTCCGGGGGGGCTCGTAGATCAGATCGATCACCGCCTGAAGCCCCCACGGGAAGGGGCGATCCGGGGGCCAGAGGCAGGCTTCCACATCCGGGGCCATCCCCACCGGCGTGGTGTGGATCAGCGCCACGATGCCCTCGGGGAGGGGATCCTCCAGGCGGATGGGGTGCACCGGCGGGAGACGCAGGCCGGCGGCCGGGAACGACGCCTCCAGCGTTTCGAGCATCCGCTGCGCCCGGTCCAGGCTGCGGTGGAGGAGGAAAACCTCGCCGACGCCCTCGAGGGCCAGGGCGGCCAGGACCGCGCGGGCGGCCCCTCCGGCGCCGATGACGGCCACCGTCTGCCCCTGCACCGACAGCCCGATCTCCTGCAAGGCGCGGCGGAACCCCTCCACGTCCGTGTTCTCTCCCACCCATCGCCCTTCGACCGCCCGCAGGGTGTTCACCGCCCCAACCGCCCGGGCCAGCGGGGAGATCTCATCCAGCAACGGGATCACGGCGGTCTTGTGGGGGACGGTCACGTTGGCCCCGGCGAAGCCCAGCGCCCGCAACCCCCGGATCGCGTCCTCCAGATCCTCGGGGCGGACCGGCAGGGGCACGTAGGCCCAATCCAGGCCCAGGGCGGCGAAGGCGGCGTTGTGCATCTGCGGGCTGCGGCTGTGGGCCACCGGCCATCCCAGCAAACCGACCAGACGGGTGGTCCCGCGGATGCGCGCCATCGCTCCCCTCCCTGGCTCTCCT
Organism: Thermoflexus hugenholtzii; assembly: GCF_018771565.1. NCBI lineage: Bacteria > Bacillati > Chloroflexota > Thermoflexia > Thermoflexales > Thermoflexaceae > Thermoflexus > Thermoflexus hugenholtzii. The sequence continues at coordinate 397,612 of NZ_CP076326.1, forward strand.
GAAGCGCGGGGCGGGCTTCCCGGGCCTCACGGTTCCACTTCGATCTCTGCGCCGAGGGCCTGCATCCGCTCCACGAAGCCCGGGAAGCTGTCCCCGATGCATTCGGCGTCTTCCACAATGGTCTCCCCCTGGGCGATCAACCCGGCCACGGCCAGGGCCATCGCCAGGCGATGATCCCCGTGGCTGTGGACGAGCGCGCCGCGCAGCGGGGTGGGCCCTTCGATGGCGAAGCCGTCCGGATGCTCCTCGATCCGCGCGCCCATCCGGCGCAGCTCGGCCGCCAGGGCGGCGATGCGGTCGCTCTCCTTCACCCGGAGCTCGGCCGCATCCCGCACCCGTGTGGTTCCCTCCGCCTGGGTGGCCGCCACGGCGAAGATGGGAAACTCATCGATCATGCGGGGGACCCAGGGGCCGGCGATCTCAATGGCCTGAAGGCGGACGGCGGAGGCCCCCAGGAGCCGGCCCACGGGCTCCCCGTGGCGTTCCCCCTCCGGGATGACGCGGATCGGCGCGCCCATCGCCTGAAGGGCCTCGATCAGCCCCAGGCGGGTCGGGTTGAGCAGCAGGTCTGTGACCTCGATCTCCGAGCCCGGGATCAGCAGGGCGGCGACCAGAGGGAAAGCGGCCGAGGAGGGATCCCCGGGGATGGCGCAATCGAGGGGCGAGAGCCGCTCGGCCGGATAAACGGTGATCGTCCTTCCGTCCTGCTCCAGGGCGGCTCCCATCGCCCGCAGCAGGCGCTCGGTGTGATCCCGGGAGGGCGCGGGCTCCACCAGGGTGGTGGGGCCCTGGGCGTAGAGGCCGGCCAGCAGCAGCGCGGACTTCACCTGAGCGCTGGCCACGGGCATCTCATAGCGGATGCCGCGCAGCGTCCCTCCCCGCAGATACACCGGCGCGTGGCCTTCTGTCGTTCGAACCTCCGCTCCCATCCGGCGCAGGGGCTCTGCCACCCGCTCCATCGGACGCCGGGAGAGCTGGGCGTTGCCGACCAGGGTGCTGGGGAAGGGGAAGCCGGCCAGGATCCCCATCAGGAGCCGCATGGTAGTCCCGGATCCCCCGCAATCCAGCGGGGCGGAGGCCGGCTGAAGGCCGCGCAGCCCCCGGCCGCGGACGATCAGGCGGTCCGCGGCCGGGCGCTCCACCTCGACCCCCAGCGCGCGGACGCAGCGCAGCGTCGCCTCGCAGTCGGCCGCCGGGAGCCAGCCCTGGAGCGTCGAAGTCCCTTCCGCCAGGGCGGCGAACAGCAACGCCCGGTGGGAGAGAGATTTGTCCCCCGGCACCTGGATCACGCCATACAAACGAGCGGACGGGCGAACCCTCAGTCGCATTGCTTCTTTCCTGCGTGCTCCGAGATGGGGAAGATCCCTCGGGCTCCGGGATCCGTCCCGAGGCCTCGTCTTTCCCCATTATAATTTGAGGTGGGCGCTCCCTTTTTGGGGACGTCGTTCGGGTGTATCCCAAAATTGTAGGACAACTGCTCGCAGTTGTCCTACAAGGCGGCCAGGCCCGACAAAATCGGGACACACCCCGTCGTTCTCATTGACCTTAGGGGATATCTCACACGTGTGGATAGGGGGTGGCGATGGAGCGGAAGCCCAAGCCGTATACGGTGGCCGAGATCATGACCTCGCCGGTGGTGACCGTCCCGCCGGATATGCCGGTGGAGGAGGCGCTGCACCTGATGGTGCAGAAGGGGATCTCCAGCGTGGTGGTGGAGCCGGAGGGGCCCCATGGGACCTGGGGGATCATGACCAAGCGGGACATCCTCAAGAAGGTGGTGGCTGCGGACCGGCCGTTGAAGGGCCTGAAGGTCCGCGACCTGATGAGCGCGCCTCTCATCACCGTCTCCCCGGACACCACGATCCGCCAGTGCTCGATCATCATGCTGGACGCCAACATCCGGCGGGCGGTGGTGATGCAGGACGGCCGGCCCGTCGGCATCGTGAGCGACACGGACATCTTCCAGGCCGTGGAGGAACGAGGGTGGGGTCCGGATTGAGGGCCGGGCTTCCACGGCCCATTCGGGTGCGGCGGCTGACGGCGGACGGCCGGTTGCGCGTCGTCTATGCCGGGCGCCTGGTTCAGGCCACGCCGGAGGTCCTGGTGGTGGAGGCCCTCTGGGAGCGCCCTTCGCTGGATCTGGGATATGTCCTCCTGGAGCCTCAGGATCGGTTCGTGGAGTATTTCTTCCCGGGCCGCTGGTTCGTGATCTATGAGATCCACCATCATCGGGACGATCGGCTGAAGGGCTGGTATTGCGACATCGTCTATCCGCCGCGGGTTACGGAAGGGGAGATCGAGATCCGGGATCTGGCCCTGGACGTCTTCGTCACGCCGACGGGGGAGGTGCGGGTGCTGGATGAGGAGGAGTTCGAAGCGCTCCGGCTGCCGGAGCGCGACCCCTCCGCCTACGCGGCGGCCCGTTCGGCCCTCCGGGATCTGCTGAGGATGGTGGAGCGGCGAGATCCCCCTTTCAGCATCTTGCCCTGGGCGGCGGCTTGATCCTCGCGAGCGTGAAGGAACAGGCCAGGGAGGAGAAGGCTTTGCGAAGGCGCTGGGCCTGGGCTTCCGAATAGATGAGGGGATTGCGAGGGAAAGGGGATCCGGGCAAAATAGAGGCACCACGCCGCGAGGGCTTTTCTCCCCACTCTTCTTTCTGTCGGATTCCTGATCCGAGGAGGGCGCCATGGGTTACGGATACGCCGGGCGGATCCTGCATGTGGATCTCAGCGAGGGGCGTTTGTGGGTAGAGACCCCGCCGGAATCTTTCTACCGCACCTATATGGGCGGCAGCGCCATGGGCCTCTACTACATCCTGAGAGAGATGCCGCCGGGCATCGACCCCTTCGATCCCCGCAACGTCCTGACCCTCTTCCTCAGCCCGCTGACCGGCGCGCCTATCTCCGGCCAGTCCCGTCTGATGGCGAACGCCAAGTCTCCCCTCACCGGCGCCATCGGGGATTCCCAGAGCGGGGGGTTCTTCCCCGCCGAGCTGAAATACGCCGGCTTCGACGGCATCGTGATCCGCGGGCGCGCTCCCCGGCCGGTCTACCTCTGGATCCACGATGGGGAGGCCGAGCTGCGCGATGCCTCCCACCTGTGGGGACGGATCACCGGGGAGGCGGAGCGAATGCTCCAGGAGGAGCTGGGCGACGATCAGATCGAGGTGGCGCAGATCGGCCCGGCCGGCGAGCGCCTGGTCCGCTTCGCCGCCATTATGAACATGTCCAACCGGGCCAACGGGCGCACCGGGATGGGCGCGGTGATGGGCTCCAAGAACCTGAAGGCCATCGTCGTCCGGGGCCGTCGCAAGGTGACGGTGGCCGACCCGAAAACGCTGGCGGAGCTGGCCCAGTGGGGCGCCCGCCACATCGAAGACAACCCCGACGTCCAGGGCCTGGCCCTCTATGGGACGGCCAGCGTGGTGGCCTGGCAGCAGATGGCCGGCACCCTCCCGACCTACAACTACAACGCCGGGCAGTTCGAGGGCTTCGAGAAGATCACCGGCGAGCGCATGGCTGAAACCATTCTCAAGGAGCGGGACACCTGCTACGCCTGCGTGGTGCGCTGCAAGCGGGTGGTGGAGACGGAGTGGAACGGCCGGAAGGTGGATCCCTTCTACGGAGGTCCGGAATACGAGACCATCGCCACCTTCGGCTCCTATTGCGGGATCGACGATCTGGACGCCATCGCCCTGGCCAATCAGCTGTGCAACCAGTATGGGGTGGACACCATCTCCTGCGGGGCGACCATCGCCTGGGCCATGGAATGCTTTGAGAACGGCGTCGTCACAGAGGCGGAGATCGGCTTCCCGCTCCGCTTCGGCGACGCAGGGGCCATGCTGCGCCTCCTGGAGATGATCCTGAAGCGGGAGGGGATCGGCGACGTCCTGGCCGAAGGCTCCGCCCGGGCCGCGGACCGGTTGGGGAAGGGCCATGAGTTCCTGATCACGGTGAAGAACCAGGAGGCGCCCGCCCATATGCCGCAGGCCAAGCGCTCCCTCGGGCTGATCTACGCCGTCAATCCCTTCGGCGCCGACCATCAGTCCAGCGAGCACGACCCCATGTATGAAGAGGGAGCCTCCGAGCTTTACCTGCGCCGTCTCGCCCTCCTCGGTCTGACCGATCCCCCGCCTCCCGGCAGCCTGAACGAGGAGAAGATCCGCTTCGCCTACCTGACCCAGCTCTTCTATTCCTTCCTGGATTCCGCCGGGCTCTGCCAGTTCGTCTACGGCCCCGCCTGGACCCTCTACGGCCCCGAGGAAACGGTGCGGATGGTCCGGGCGGTGACCGGGTGGTCGGATTTCACCCTGGAGGAGCTGCTGCGCATCGGGGAGCGCCGGCTGAACATGCTGCGCTGGTTCAACGCCCGGGAAGGCCTGGACCGCCGGGCGGATCAGCTGCCGAAGAAGTTCTTCAAGGCGTTGCAGGGGACCGGGCCGACGGCGGGGGTGGCCCTGAGCCGGGAGGAGATGGAGAGGGCGCTGGATCGTTATTACGAGATGGCCGGCTGGACCCGGGAGGGGATCCCGACACCGGAGAAGCTGCGCGCGCTGGGCCTGGGATGGCTTCTGGAGGCCTGAGGGAGGCCGTCCCGGGTCGGAGGACGGAGGAACGGCGATGTCCTCCACGATGGAGCATGTGGCGGCCCTGAGCGTGACCATCGGGCCGCGGGGGAGCACCACGGAGGCCGAGCGGGCGGCGGCGGATTACGCAGCGGAGGTCTTCCGGGCGCTGGGCCTCACCCCTTGTGTGGAGCCCTTCGTCAGCGCGACCTCCGCCTGGCGGCCTTACGCCATCGCCACAGGCGGGATGCTGCTCATGGTCCCCCTGTTCTTCCTGGGCGGGCGATGGATCGCCGCCCTCGGGACGTTTCTGCTCATCCTCTGCACCGTCCTGGAACTGACCTTCACCCCGAACCCCCTTCGCCTGCTGGTTCCGAAGGGGAGGAGCCAGAACGTCTACGCCATCCTCCCGCCCGCTGGGCCCGTCCGCCAGCGGGTGATCCTGTGTGGCCATCTGGACACCCATCGCACGCCCTGGGCTTTCTCCTCGCCGCGGGCCCTGGCCCTCTACCGGACGCTGGTGACCCTGGGGTTGCCCGGGGCGGCCGGGATGGGCGTGCTGTTCGGGATCGGAGCCTGGACCGGGGATCCCCGGTGGGGGTGGCCGGCGCTGCTGCCAGCCCTCCTGCTCGCGGCGGTCTTCGCCATGGCGGTGCAGGCGGATCTCACGCCCTACACGCATGGGGCCAACGACAACGCCACCGGGGCGGGGATGGTGCTCGCGCTGGCGGAACGGCTTCGTCGGGAGCCCTTGCGCCACACGGAGGTCTGGGCCCTCTGCACGGGATGTGAGGAGGTGGGAGCCTATGGGGCCGCGGCCTTCGTCCGCCGCCATCGCGACCTGGGCCGCCCGATCTTCATCGTGCTGGATACCGTGGGCGGGCCCGGGAGCGGGCCGTGCGTCCTGGTTCAGGAGACTATGCTGGTTCCCCTTCGCAGCGATCCGGAGTTGCTGGCCCTGGCGGAGGAGGTGGCCCGGTCGTGCCCGGAGCTGGGCGCCTATCGATGGCCGAACTTTCGGGGGGCCTACACGGACGGCGCCCCGGCCGTCCGGGCCGGGTGGCGGGTGCTCACCCTGGTGAACCTGCGGCCGGATGGGGTGCTCCCCCACTGGCACCAGCCTTCGGACGTGTATGAGAACGTGGATCCGGGGGTGGTAGCCCGCACCGAGGCCTTCGTCTGGCAGCTGCTGCAGGCCATCGACCGGCAGGCCATCGCGCGTGGATAAGCCCCTCACCGGGAACATGCGGTCGGGGGCGGGGAAGAGGCGGTTGGCGCCTCCCCCGCCCCCGGTTCGTTAGAGGGAGCCCCTTCTCACGCTCGGATTTGCCGTGTGCTCCTCTTTGAACGAAAATGAAAAGCCTGATCCATGGCGGCGAAAGGCTTATGGCGCTCCGGCCGGAGTTCCCTCTGACGATCCAGGCCGACCGGACGGTCTGGCTGGAGACCCGGCATCCCGGGTATGAGCCGGCCCGGGACGCCCTGGCCCGTTTCGCCGACCTGGAGCGGAGCGCCGGGCCGATCCACGTCTACCGCATCACCCCCCTTTCGATCTGGAACGCCGCCGCCCTGGGCCTCACCGCTGCGGAGATCCTGGAGGACCTCGAACGCTTCAGCGGCGGCCAGGTCCCCGAGGGCTTGCGGGAGGACATCCGGACCTGGATGGCCCGCTACGGCCGGCTCCGCCTGGAGATGGGAAACGGGCGGCTCTGGCTGGTGGCCGACGATCCCGCCTTGCTGGCCTGGGTGCGGGCCCAATCCGTGGTGGCCCCCTTCCTGGCCCCCTCCGGGGAGGCGGAGGCGGACCGGGTGGCGGTGGAGCCCCGGGCCCGCGGCGCCCTCAAGCAGGCCCTCCTCTACCTGGGCTATCCGGTGGAGGATATGGCCGGATACGTGGAGGGCGCCCGCCTGGACCTCCGGTTGCGGTCCACGTCCCGGACCACCGGCGAGCCCTTCCGCCTGCGCCCCTATCAGGAGGAGGCCGTGGAGGCTTTCCTCCGGGCCGGCAGCGGGGTGATCCTGCTCCCCTGCGGGGCGGGCAAAACCATCGTGGGCCTGGGGGTCATGGCCCGGCTGCGCACCGCCACCCTGATCATCGCCACCAGCACGGTGGCCGCCCGCCAGTGGATCACAGAGATCCTGGACAAAACGGATTTGAGCCCCGATCAGGTCGGGGAATACACCGGCCATCGCAAGCAGATCCGTCCGGTCACGGTGGCGACTTACCAGATCCTCACCCATCGCCCCCATCGGGATTTCGAAGAGGACCTCCTCCGCCAGTTCCCGCATTTCCGCCTCTTCAGCGCCCTGGACTGGGGGTTGATCATCTACGATGAGGTGCATCTCCTGCCGGCCCCGGTCTTCCGCATCACCGCCCAGCTCCAGGCCCGTCGGCGCCTGGGTCTGACGGCCACCCTGGTGCGGGAGGATGGGCTGGAGCGGGAGGTGTTCGCCCTCATCGGCCCCAAGCGCTACGAGGCCCCCTGGCGGGAGCTGGAGGCCCGGGGCTGGATCGCTGCGGCCGAGTGCCACGAGATCCGCGTCCCGATGGCCCCGGAGGATCGCCTGCGATATGTGGCCGCGGCGGAAAAGGAGCGCTACCGCCTGGCGGCCACCAACCCGGCCAAGGAGCCGGTGATCCGCCAGCTCCTCGCCCGGCACGAGGAGGACACCGTCCTCATCATCGGGCAGTATCTGGATCAGCTGGAGCGCATCGCCCGCGCCATCCACGCCCCCCTGATCACCGGTCGGACGCCGGTGACGGAGCGGGAGCGGCTCTTCGATCAGCTCCGCCGCGGGGAGATCCGCCGCCTGGTGGTCTCCCGCGTGGGCAATTTCGCCATCGACCTCCCCGACGCCAACGTGCTGATCCAGGTCTCCGGCACCTTCGGCTCGCGCCAGGAGGAAGCCCAGCGATTGGGACGGATCCTGCGGCCCAAGCGGAATGGGATCCTGGCCCACTTCTACACCCTGGTCACCCGCGACACGGTGGATCAGGACTACGCCGCCCGGCGCCAGCTGTTCTTGGTCGAACAGGGGTATCGCTACGAGATCCTGGAGGCCGAGGAGCTCTCGCATTACCACCCGGCCGTGGTCGATGTCGCCGCCTGGCCTCGGGCCCTCCCCCCGCAGATGTCCGCCGGGAACGGATCCTCCCCCGATGGATCTGGATCGTCTGCTTGACCTCCTTCCCCATCCGGTTCGCGTGGAGGCCTTCCGCCTGTGGGCCTCCGGGGCTGTGCACCTGCGGGCGCTGGATCCGGAGGTGTGGATCGCCGGCATCTCCACGGAGTCGCGAGCGATGGAGACGCGCTGGCGACGTCCGGGCTCGGAGGAGGCGCTGGCCCCCGAGGCGTTGCGGATCCGGGGTTGCGGATGCCGGTCGGCGAAACCCTGCGCCCACGAAGGGGCGGCCTGGCTGGCCCTGCTGTTCGATGGGGGAGGGTTGCCCGAGGAGGCGCGGGCGGAGCTCCAACGTCTGGAGGCCCAGCTGGAGCCGCAGACCGCCCTCGAGCTGCTGCGCCTGGCCCGGCGCCGCCGCTGGGCCCTGCCCCGCGGGCGCAAGCCGGAGCTGGTGCGGCGCCTGGCCGCCCGGCTCAGCGTCTACTACCGGCTGGGGCTGTGGCGGGAGGAGCTGGACCCGGAGCTGGAGCGCTTGCTCGGGCTGATCCGCCTGCTCGGCAAGGAGCGGGTGGACCCGGAGGAGCTGGAAGCCCGCTGGATGCGCTGGGCCGAAGGGGATCGCTCGACCTTCCGGGCCGTGTGGCGTCGGGCCATCCAGCAGGGCCTGCTGATCCCCTGCGCCCTGGGCCACGATGGGCGGCCGCGCCCCCATGCCCATCTGCCGGCCACCCTCCCGCTCTCCAGGCTTCCGCTCCCCGTGTTCCCGGCCACGGTCTATCGCAGCTTTCCTCCTGAACAGACGGTCGCGGCGCCGCCCCTCCGGCCGCTCCTGGAGGAAGCCCGCCGCTGGTGGGTCCTGCGGCCGCCCGCCCGGATCCTCCGCGTTCATCCCCAGGCGCATCGCTTTCCCTGGTTATGGGGATGGCCCCACGATCCCGAGGAGGTAGAAGCGCTCCTCGCCCGCCATGCCGGATCGCCCCCTCCCTACGAATGGCTGACGGTCCCGGCGGAGGAGTTCGATCCCCGCGCCATCGAGGCGCTGGGGGAGCGCATGGGGTTGCCGTGGGAGGGTGCCGCCTTCATCGCCGAGATCCTCTGGCGTCTCTCCGGCGAGGGCTCGGGGGAAGCGTTCCCCTTCGCTCCGGGCATCGGGGAGGAGGATCCCGTCGCCCGCTGGTGGGAGATCTGGCGGAGCGGGGCGACGCGCTTTGAGATCGCCTGGCTTCGACGTCGGGACCCCACGGTCCGGCTGGTGCGATCCCTGGGGTGGATGGGGGGGATCGAGCAGCTTTACTACGAGTGGGGACGGGGCCGGCAGGCCCTCATCGAGTTGCTGGCCACCCTGCCGGATGAATGGGTGGACTGGACGGATCTGGTCCGGGCGGTGGAGGCCGCCCAGCCGCCCGGCTTCGCGGAGGACCGGCTGGATCAGCCCTGGCGGTTGGTTCGAGGCCGGCCGGCCCGGGAGCCGGTCCCCGTCGCCGAGCATCTGCGCGCCTATCTGGAGGGGACGTTGTTCTGGCTGGGGGCGGTGGCCCTGGCGTATGAGGGGGGATCGCTTCGGGCCTTCCGTCTGACCGCTCAGGGGCGTCGCTGGATCCGGGGAGAGCGCCCTGGGGTGGAGGAGCCGGAGTCGCTTCCGGAGACCCGATGGCTGGACGAGCGGACGTGGTCGGTGCGGCCGGGGCCGGAGGCGGCGCCGCTGCTCTGGCTTTCGGGTCGGATCGGCCGGCCGATGGGCTCCCCGTTCGTTTTCGCCCTGGACGAGGAGCGCATCGCTGCGGTGTTCCGGGAGGGCTATCGCCCGGAGGAGATCCTGTCGCGCTTCGAGGCCTGCGGCCTGCCGCCCACGGCCGCGCTGCGAACGGCCCTGGAACGGGTGTGGGACAGCATGCGGCGGGTCCAGGTGTTTGAGGAGGTCACCATCCTGGAGGCGGAGGACGTGTGGACCCTGCAGGAGCTGCTCGCGGCCACCGGGCTGGGATCGGCCATCCGGGGCTGGCTCGCCCCCCACATCGTGGTCATCGAGGAGGCCGCCCTCGAGCGGCTGCTGAAAGAGCTCCGGGATCGGGGATATTTCCCCACGGTGGTGGAGGGTTGATCCACGGTTGTTGTAGGAAGGGCTTTCGCCCCGAACCTCCTGTCTTCAAGATCCCGAAGGCCGCGGATGAAGCCGCCCTCACAACCCCGAGCCTTGTGCCTTTGATGGCGTGAGGGTCGCTTCCTGTGGTCGGTGGCCGAAACGAATTTCGGCCTGCAGCGGCGCAGGTCGCGGCTCCTATGGTCAACGGAGGGCCCGCATTCGTTCCGCCCGCTGATCCCAGGCGGCCTCCAGGGCCTGAAGGGGTTGCTCCAGCCCCCGCAGAGCCGGAGAAAGGTCCGCGCTCCCTTCCACGGCTTGCTCCAGGGCCTCCACGGCCTTCGGGAGCTCCTCGGCTCGCTCCAGGAGCTCCGCGTCGAACCGGTAGAGGGCCTCCAGCTCCGCCTCCTCGATGCGGAGGGCGTCGAAGAAGCCGGCGTAACCATAGCTTGCCGTGCGAATGCGGTCGGCGAGGGTCTGGAGGCGACGGACGAGACGGTCCAGCTCCTCCACCCGGGAGAGATCCCGGTCGGCCAGGCGACGCTGGGCCCGGAGCAGCCGGTCGGCGGCCTCCCGAAGCCGCCGGCTGAGGGCCTCCCGGAGGAGGCGGTCAGCGTCCCGCCGCAGCTCCTTCTCCTTGTATCCCGCGTAGCCCGGGAGGGCGCGCAGCCATCGCTCCAGGGCCGGCCGGTTCGCTTTCACCCGTTCCAGGATCTCATCCATCGTCGCCTCCCGACGCTTACGCCCTTCGCCCCTTGCCCTCCGCCATCTCGACGATCTGGCGGAGCAGGGTGACCAGGGTGACGGCGCTCTGGACCAGGGCGGCTGGGGAGGGGCGGGCGTCCCCGCCGCGCTCCCGTCGGGCCTTCAGGTAAAGATAGGCGGCCAGCACCCCGAAGAGCGCCCCCAGCAAACCCCCGATGAACAACCCCCATCGATCGCGGCGCACCGATGATCCTCCCCGTGAAGAGGGTCCTTCATCGCCTCTATGATAGCCCAGGTCGCCCTCCCGGGTTGCGGGATCCACGAGCCTCCGGGAGGGCACTCCTCGTAGTCCACCTGTTGCAGTTCAACCCGGGGGGCCCAGAGCCAGAACCAGACATGGGTGCGCTGGCACATGGCGCCCTGCGGGTTCCGAAAGGGGGCGGTGCGGGAGAGGGCCAGGCCCGTTCCCTCCCGCTCCCGGATCAACCACATGCGATAGCGATCGGATCCCAGCTGCCATCGGAGATCCCCGCGGGCGGCCAGGGTCCCGATCAGGCAGATCCCGCAGCCCACCCCTGCGACGGCCAGGGCCAGAAGCACGGAGAGGGCCGTCTCAATCCGTTGCCGCATGGCGGTCCCTCCGAAGGAGCATAAGGGGATGGAGATCTTTCACGCCTCATCCCCCTGGAGGTGGATCAGCACGAGCTCGGGAGGGCACATCAAGCGCATGCGGGGCATCCCCAGGCCCTCCATCCCCAACCCCCGGCTCACATACATGGTGGTTCCCCCACGCCGATACAGCCCCATCTCGTAGCGCTTGCCGTAGATGGAGGCCGTGACCAGCGCGCCGATCCCCGGGAGGCGGATCTGACCCCCATGGGTGTGGCCGCACAGGTAAAGGTCGATCCCCAGGGCGCTGGCCTCCGGGAAAAGATCCGGGGAGTGATAGAGCAGGACGGTTACGGCCTGAGGGGGAACCTGGCGCATCAGCTCCCGCAGGCGCCGGCCATCCTCCTCCGGGTCGTGGGTGCAGGTGAGGCCGATCAGGCAGATCTGGGGGCCCGCATGGGCCAGCTGGCCGAACCGGGCGATCTGATCGTCCAGCCAGGTGATGTGGGTGAAGCCGAACAGGATCCGCCGCACGACCTCCGGCGGGTCCACCAGCGGCGTGCCCGTCACCAGGTAAACCCCCAGCGGGGCCTGCAGGGCCTCCAGGAAGCGGCTGCACTGCGCCTGGGCGATGGGATCGCGGACGTAGCTCAGGTTCAGGAGATCACCCGTGAAGACGATGAGATCGGGATCCAGCTGCTCCGCCCAGCGGAGCACCTCCTGCTCCCGCCGCGTCAGACGCTCCAGGTGGAGATCGGTGAGGTGAAGGATGCGCAGCGGGGGCATCCCCTGGAGCTTGGGGGAAGCGATGACCAGCTCCGTCAGGGTGAGGCGGAAGGGCTCCCGATACAGGGCGTTCAGCAGGTTGCCGGTGAAGGCCAGGTGGCCGATGAGGGCCAGGCTGGCCGCCCAGGGGGAGGGGTGCAACGGGAGCGGGCTCAGGCTCAGGAAGAGACGGAACAGGCTGAAGGCCAGGAAGGGCGGCTTGGGAGGGCCGAAGGAATAGCCCCGGCGGGGGAGGCCGATCAGCATCGCCGCGTCGCCGGCGGCGAAGGCCAGGAAGAGCCCGGCGGCTACCGCGCCGGCCATCCAGGAGCGATAGACCTCCTCCCACGCCAGCCCCACCCCGCCGCTTAGGGCCAGCGTCCAGAGGCCCACGAGGCCCCACGGCAGGCGCTCCAGTCGGTCCAGGAAAACCATGAATCGATGAAAGGGGCTCTCCTCCGTCCCGGGACGGAACCGGCGGCGCCGGACCGGGACCGGGGCGGTCTCGCGGATCGGCGCGGGGGAAGGGGTTCCCTTAGGGGTTTCGGATCCAGACCCCAAAGCGTCCCGTCCTTCCGTGTTCCGCACGGTGGGAGAACCAGAGCCCGGTGTGGCACGCGGTGCAGATCCCGGCGGTGATCACGGCGGGCACGCCCAGGCGTCGCAGATGAAGGCGGACCGCCTCCGGAAGATCCAGGTGCCAGGTGCCGTTCCGGCGGCGCAACAGGAGGGCAGGGCCCAGCCGGGGGCTCAGGGCCTCGATGACCTCAGGGCCGACAGCGTAGCAGCAGCCCCCGATGCCGGGACCCAGGGCGGCGTGGAGGGCCGAGGGTCCGCGGCCCAGATGCCGCTCGAAGGCCTCCAGGGCGGACTCCAGGATGCCGGCCGCGAGGCCTCGCCAGCCCACATGCACCAGGCCCACCGCCGGGAGATCCGGATCGGCGAGCAGAACCGGGATGCAATCGGCGAACCGCATGAACAGGGCGAGCCCCCGCTCCGCCGTGATCAACCCGTCCACGCCTTCGAGGGCCGCTCCACCATACCGGGCGTCCACGACGAGGACCCGGTTCCCGTGGACCAGCCAGGCGGTGACGGTCTCTTCGGGTCGCAGGCCGGCCGCGGCGAAGGCCCGTCTGAGGTTCTCCGCCACGGCGGCGGGATCATCGCCCACCGAGTGGCTGAGGTTCAGGGAAGCGAAAGGCGGCGCGCTGACCCCGCCCCGGCGCGTCAGAAAACCGTGGGGGATCTCCCCCCACGGGGGATCCGCGAACCGATAGAAAAGGATCGATCCGTTGCGGATCGCTTCCCAGCGCGTCATAGGGAAACTTCCAGCAGGACCTTCAGCACTCCCTTGCGGGCGGCGTGCTCGAAGGCCTTGTCGGCCTCCTGCAGGGGGTAACGGGCGTGGATCAGCGGCTGGACGTCCACCAGCCCCTGGCGCAGGAGCCGGAGGGCCGGCTCGAAAGGACCGCAACGGGATCCGATCACCGCCACCTCGTCCACAGCAACCATGGTGAGGTTGGTTTCGACGGTGCCGTGATAGGTGCTCTTCAGCACCAGAGTCCCCCGGGGGCGCACCCAGCGGCGGGCCAGATGAAAGCCTTCGGGGGAGCCGGTGCATTCCACCACCACATCGGCGGAGAGCTCGCCTGCGTCCTCCACGTGGGCCACCGGGATCCCGCGTCGGGCCAGCAGCGCCAGCTTGTTCGGGTTCCGGCCCACGACGAGCAGGTCGCAGCCGGTGAGCTGCAGGACCTGGGCGACGAGGTTGCCCAGCTTGCCGTCGCCCAGCACCACCACCCGATCCGTGGGGTGGATGTGGATCTGCTCGGGGATCTCCAGGGCGGCGGCCAGGGGCTCGACGAACACGGCGGCTTCATCCGGGATCTCGGGGGGCACCTCGTGCAGGTTCACCACCGGCAGGAGGAGATACTCCGCGAAGGCCCCATCCCGCCCGGAGATGCCCAGGGTCGTCCGGTTCGGGCAGTGGGTGGGCCGTCCGGCGCGGCACGTGGGGCAGACGCCGCAGGCGGCGTTGATCTCACCCACCACCCGCTTCCCCACCCACTCCGGATGATCCGGGGCCTCTTCGACGACGCCGACGAACTCATGGCCGGGCACGCCGCGGAAGTTCAGATAACCCCGCATCAGCTCCAGGTCGGTGTTGCAGATGCCGGCCAGCTTCACCCGGATCCGCGCCTCCCCGGGCGGCGGGGAAGGGATGGGATAGTCCCGCCGGATCTCCAGGCCACGGTTCAGGTAGACGGCCCACATGAACGCTCCTCCCGCTCAGGGAGATGACCCCCGAGGCGTCCGCCGCCGGAAACCGCCTTCGGGCTTCTGATTTTCCCCTCTATTTTAATCGAAACGAACGCCTGCCGCTTTTCCTCGCTCTCTGCGGGTGTGTCCCCAGATCGTAGGACAACTGCTCGCAGTGGTCCTGCAACGCGGCCAGGCCCGACAAAATCGGGGCACACCTCTCTCCGCTCCATCCGGATGGGATGGAACTTCGGACGCCGGCAGGCGCCCTTCCCCATCCACCGGCGCAGCGAGAGGGGAGCAGGTGGCCTCTGCCCCTCTCCAACTCATTCGGGGACATGAGCCTTCGCGCTTCCCATCCGCGGATGGCTCCCTCGCCCCCTCCTCGACGTCGGGCGCGCCCCGAGCGGCCCCGCATATCCCAGATAACCCAAACGCTCCGTTAAGGTTTCCCAAATCCCTTGTGCAGGTGGGGCGGATTCATATAATGGAGGCGTAGAGTGGGGAGAAGTGGAGGAGAGTGGTGGGGACGAGAGGGCGGCGCAAGGCGGAAGCGGAGCGGCCGGTGGCTTCCCCGGGGGAGACCCCGATGTTCCTGGGGGAATACCGGCATGGGATCGACGCGAAGGGACGGATGTTTCTCCCGGCGCGCTATCGCCCCTTTTTTGCGGCGGGGGCGGTGCTGACCCGGGGCCTGGAGCCCTGCCTGTATCTGTTCACGCTCCCGGAGTGGCACCGCGTCGCGGAGCGAATCCGCCAGCTGCCCCTGACCGCCCCCGAGGCGCGGGAGTGGCGCCGTTTCTTCTTCGGAGGGGCTTTCGATGTGGTCCCCGACGAGCAGGGCCGCATCCTCATCCCGGCCTCCCTCCGGGCCTACGCCGGCCTGGAAGGTCAGGCGGTCATCGTCGGGGTTCATACCTACCTGGAGATCTGGTCCCCGTCCGCGTGGCAGGAGATCCTGGAGCGCTTTCAGAACGGCCGCATCCCGCCCGAGCACTGGATCGGGTTGCAGGTGTAGCGGATCGGATCCGGCGGAATCCCTGAGCAGCGGCACGATGCACATCCCGGTTCTGTTGCGCGAGGTGCTGGAGGGATTGCAGGTCCGCCCGGGCGGCGTCTACATCGATGCCACCGTGGGCGGCGGAGGACACGCCGCAGCCATCCTGGAGCGCTCCGCGCCGGATGGCCGCCTGCTGGGGATCGATCGGGACCCGGAGGTGCTGGAGCGGGCGCGGGAGCGCCTGCGCCCCTTCGGCGAACGCGCGGTCCTGGTCCACGGCTCTTACGCGGAGCTGCGGCGGATCGCGGTGCGCTATGACTTCCTGGAGGTCGACGGGATCCTGTTCGACCTGGGGCTCTCGTCGTGGCAGCTCTCGGATCCCCATCGGGGGTTCAGCTTTCAGATCGAGGGTCCCCTGGACATGCGCTACGACCCGGGCCATGGGATCCCGGCGGCGGAGATCGTGAACCGGTGGCCGGAGAAGCAGCTGGCGGAGGTGATCCGGCGCTATGGGGAGGAGCGCTTCGCCCGGCGCATCGCCCGGGCCATCGTGCGAAACCGGCCCATCCGCACCACCACGGAGCTGGCGGAGCTGATCGCGCGGGTGGTCGGGCGCGGACGGGAGGATCAGCATCCGGCGACGCGGACGTTCCTGGCCCTGCGGATCGCCGTCAACGAGGAGCTGCAGGCGCTGGAGCAGGCCCTCCCCCAGGCGGTCTCCCTGCTCCGGCCCGGAGGGCGCCTGGCGGTGATCGCCTTCCATTCCCTGGAGGATCGCATCGTGAAGACGTTCTTTCAGCGCGAATCCCGGGATTGCCTCTGCCCGCCGCAGGTCCCGGTTTGCACGTGCGGGCATCGGGCCACCCTGCGCCTGGTGACCCGCAAGCCCATCCGTCCATCCGAGGAGGAGGTCCAGATCAACCCGCGGGCGCGCAGCGCGCGCCTGCGCATCGCCGAGCGACTGGAAGATCCCACACGAATCGTTCGCGGTGTGCCTTGACGATGAGCCGCCGACGACGGGTGTTGCTGACAACAGTGGGGGGGATCCTGTTCATCGCGGCCTTCTCCCTTCTGTTCACGCTGCTCTCCACGGCTGCGGTGGAACAGGGGCAGATCGTTCAGCAGCTCAGCGAGGTCCGGGCGGCGCTGGAGCGGGAGAACGCGGCCATGGAGGAGATCATCGCCCGGGAGAGCGCGATCCCACGCCTGGTGGAGCGGGCCCGTGCGATGGGCTTCCTCCCGGGGGAGGGCGCTCCGGCGCTCCCCCTTTCCCTGCCGGCGCCGCGCCCGACGCCGGGGATGCGGCCATGAGGGAGGTCCCGCCCACCCTGCGCTGGCAGCCGGCCGCGTTCGCCCTCGCCCTGATCCTGGGGCTGGTGGTGGCCCGGCTGATCCATTTGTCGTTTTATGCGCCGGGGGGGCTCCTCGGGGTTCAGACGCTGGAGCTCCGCCTGGAGGCCCGCCGCGGCCGTATCCTGGATCGGAGAGAGGCGGTGCTGGCCCTGGATGTCCCGCGTTATCAGGTCGTCCTGGAATATCGCCCCATCGCCTATGGGGGGGATCCGGAACGGCGGGCGGCGTGGCTGCGCCGGGTGGATGAGGTTCTGAGCCCGCTGCTGGGTTTCTCCGTTCAGGAGGCCGCCCGGAGCTGGCCCGATACCTGGTGGCAGCTCCCGATCGCCCGGGAGGTGCCGGAGGACCTTGCCCGGGTGATCGCCCGTCGCATTGAGGAGGCCGGGCTGCGGGGGGTCCGGGTGACACCTTACTGGAAGCGGATTTACCCGGAGGGCGCATTGCTCGGCCCGGTGACGGGCTTCGTCGTCTTCGGGTCGGACGCCCGAGGTGTGGAGGGACGGCGAGGGGCCAGCGGGGTGGAGCGGGCTTATGATGGAGTGCTGAGCGGGAGAGCGGTGATCCTGCGGGTGCCGGTGGACGCCGAGGGGCGCCCCCTGCCGCTGGAGGAGGCGGCCCTGGAGGAGCCGGAGCCCGGCGGGGACGTGGTCCTCACGCTGGACCGAACGATCCAGGCGGTGGTGGCGGAGGAGCTGGCCCGGGGCCTTCAGGAGAGCGGAGCCCAGCGCGGGGACGCTCTGGTCCTGCGCCCGCGCACCGGGGAGATCCTGGCCATGGTCAGCCTGCCCGCCTTCGATCCCAACGCGCCGGAGACCCTGGAGCGCAACGCGCGCAATCCGATCGTCCAGGATCTGTATGAGCCGGGCTCGGTCTTCAAGATCCTGACGATGGCGGCCGCCCTGGAGGCCGGCGTCGTCCGCCCGGAGACCCGCTATATGGATCAGGGGTGCGTGGAGTTCGGAGGGGCCCCGATCTGCAACTGGGATCAGGATCGCTATCCCGGAGGGCGGGGCTGGCTGGATATGACCGAGCTGCTGATCTACTCCCGCAACGTGGGCGCTGCGTATCTGGTCCGCCTTCTGGGCCCGGAGCGCTTCTACGCGGCGCTGCATGCCTTCGGGATCGGGGAACCAACCGATGTGGATCTGCCCTATGAGATGGCGGGTCAGCTCCGGGCCTATGGGGACCCGGATTGGCGGGAGGCGGACCTGGGGCGTCAGTCCTTCGGCCAGGCGGTGTCCGTGACCCCGTTGCAGATGGCGGTGGCCGTCTCCGCGGTGGCCAACGACGGCCTGATCATGCGGCCCTTCATCGTGCGGGAGCTCCGAACCGCCCAGGGGATCCAGCGCGTCGAGCCCCGGGTCCGGCGGCGGGCCATCTCGGCTGAGACAGCGCGGACCCTGCGGGAGATGCTCGCGGCGGTGATCGAACGGGAGGCGGTGAAGGCCCGGGTGCCGGGCTACCGGATGGCGGGCAAGACCGGGACGGCGCAGATCCCCACGCCGGTGGGCTACGATCCCCGGGACACCATCGCCTCGTTCGTGGGGTTCGGCCCGGTGGAGGATCCCCAGGTGCTGATCCTGGTGAAGCTGGATCGGCCCCGGCGTTCCCCCTGGGGCTCGGAGGAAGCCGCTCCGGTCTTCGCCCGGATCGCGGCGCGGATCCTCCCGATTTTAGGGATCCCGCCCTCGGGCTCCCCGGAGGGCCGGTGATCCCGGATCCCGGCCAGCACGTTCAGGAGCATGGGGGATGGCGGAGAACAGCGGAATACGTGTGGCGGTTCAGGGGATGACCCTGGCGGATCTGGCGGAGGCCCTGAGCGGGCGGCGTCCTCCCTGGGAGATCCCGATCCGCCATGTGTCCATCGACTCCCGGGTCTGCGGGGAGGGGGATGTGTTCATCGCCCTGCCGGGGGAGCGGACCGACGGCCATCGCTATGTCGGGGACGCCTTCCAGCGCGGGGCGATCGCCGCCCTGGTCCATCAGGAGGTGTCCGAGGGGGCGATGCAGGTGGACCTGGAGCGAGGGCCCTGGCCGGAGTCCCTGGAGCTCCCGGTGTGCTTTCGGGTCTCGCGGACCCTGGAGGCCCTCCACCGGTGGGCGGGATGGTGGCGGGCGCGCTTCCCGGTGCGGGTGATCGGGATCACGGGGAGCGTGGGGAAGACCAGCACGAAGGAGCTGACCTGGGCTGTGCTCTCCCGGCGTTATGAGACGTTGAAGAGCGAAGGGAACTTAAACAGCGAGATCGGCCTGCCCCTGATGTTGCTCCGGCTGACGCCGCGCCATCAGCGGGCGGTGCTGGAGATGGGGATGTATGCGCGGGGGGAGATCGCGGCCCTTTGCGCCATCGCCCGCCCCATCGTGGGCGTGGTCACCATGGTGGGCCCGGTCCACCTGGAGCGCCTGGGGAGCATGGAGGCCATCGCGGCGGCCAAGGCCGAGCTGGTGGAGGCCCTGCCCGAGGATGGGGTAGCCGTCCTCAATCGGGACGATCCTTACGTGCGGGAGATGGCGGGGCGGACCCGGGCGCGGGTGTTCTTTTACGGGCTGGATCCGGAGGCGGACCTGTGGGCGGATGAGATCGTGAGCGAAGGGCTGGAGGGGATCCGCTTCGATCTTCATTATCGGGGAGAGACCTTCCGGCGGGTGCGGGTCTCCCTGCTGGGCCGGCACAGCGTGCACACCGCCCTGCGGGCGATCGCCGTGGGGATCCTGGA
This sequence comes from Thermoflexus hugenholtzii, assembly GCF_018771565.1. Taxonomy (NCBI): domain Bacteria; kingdom Bacillati; phylum Chloroflexota; class Thermoflexia; order Thermoflexales; family Thermoflexaceae; genus Thermoflexus; species Thermoflexus hugenholtzii. The sequence continues at coordinate 416,787 of NZ_CP076326.1, forward strand.
GGGGTTGACCTGGGATGAGATCTTCGCCGGCCTGCGGGACCCGCGGGCGCAGTTGCGCCTGGTGGCGGTGCCCGGGCTGAACGGTTCGATCCTCCTGGACGACACTTACAATGCCAGCCCGCCGTCGATGCTGGCCGCGCTGAACCTGCTGGCTGAGCTGGAGGGCCGCAAGATCGCGGTGCTGGGGGACATGCTGGAGCTGGGGGCGTATGAGGTCGAGGGACACCGGCTGGTGGGCGGGCGAGCGGGGACGGTGGTGGACCTCCTGATCACCGTGGGGCCTCGGGCGCGCATCATCGCCCGGGAGGCGATGGCGGTAGGCCTGCCGGCGGACCGGGTGTGGGTCTGCGACTCGAACGCCGAGGCCATCGAGATCCTCCGCCGCATCCTGAAGCCCGGCGATGTGGTCCTGGTGAAGGGCTCCCGGGGCCTGCGCATGGAGGAGATCGTGAACGCCCTGTGTGAGGGATGAAGGAAGGCGGCGGGGTTGCCGGCCCGTCGGTCTCATTCCCGCTGGACAAGGAGGTCGAGTGGCGCAGGCGCTGTTCATGGGCGGTCTGTCCTTCCTGCTGGCGGTGATCTGGGGGCCGCCGCTGATCCGCTGGCTGCGAGCCAACGGGGTCGGGAAGAAGATCCGGATCGAGGGGCCGCGCACGCATCAGGTGAAGGTGGGGACGCCCACCATGGGCGGCCTGATGATCGTGTTGCCGGTGGTGATCATGACCCTCGTCCTGAACCTTGGGAACCTGATCGCCAACACCGCGGCCGGACGGGCGTTCCTGCGTCAGATGGGCTGGGCAGGGGATCAGTTGATCGGGCGATCGATCCTGGTGCCGGTGGCGGCGATGCTGGCCTTCGGGGCCCTGGGGGCAGTGGACGACTGGATGGGCACGCGGGGGGGCAATGGGTTGCTGGCCCGCCACAAGTTCCCGATCCAGATCGTCCTGGGGGCCGCGCTGGCGCTGGTGCTGCACTTCGGGATGGGCCTGCGCAGCATGGCCATCCCCACGGTGCCCCAGAAGATCGACATCGGGTTGCTTTACTTGCCCATCGCCGTGTTCATCATCGTGGGCTCGGCCAACGCGATCAACCTCACCGATGGGCTGGATGGCCTGGCGGGGATCATCACGGCCACGTCGTTCATCGCCTACGGGGTGATCGCCTATCTCCAGGGCCAGATCTATCTGGCCACCTTCGCCTTCATCGTGGTGGGGGCCTGCATGGCCTTCCTGTGGTTCAACGCGCACCCGGCCCAGCTGTTCATGGGGGATGTGGGCTCCCAGGCCCTGGGGGCCACCCTGGGGGTGGTGGCGTTGATGACCGGGCAGTGGCTGCTGTTGCCGGTGATCGCCCTCATCCCGGTGGCCGAGACCCTCTCGGTCATCCTGCAGGTGGCTTACTTCAAGTGGACGAAGGGGAAGCGCCTGTTCCGGATGAGTCCGCTTCATCATCACTTCGAGCTGCTGGGCTGGTCGGAGACCCAGGTGGTGCAGCGGTTCTGGCTCATCGCCATCTGGTCGGCGATGATCGGCGTGGCCCTGGCGTTGCTGTGAGGTGAGATCGGATGCGGGAGCTCAAGGGCGCGCGGGTGGTCATCCTGGGGCTGGGCCGGCAGGGCACGGCCCTGGCCCGCTGGCTGGTGCGGCAGGGCGCCGAGGTCACGGTGAGCGATCGGCAGCCCGCCGAGCGCCTGGGGAGGTTCCTCCAGGCCCTGGAGGGTCTGCCGGTGCGTTATGTGCTGGGGGACCATCCCCTCTCTCTGCTGGAGGGCTGCGACCTCCTCTGTCTGAGCGGGGGAGTCCCTCTGGACATCCCCATCGTCCAGGAGGCCGTCCGGCGGGGGATCCCCCTGGCCAACGACGCCCAGCTGTTTCTGGAGCGGTGCCGGGGGTGGACGGCGGGGATCACCGGCACCTCGGGGAAGACGACGACGACTGCCCTGGTGGGGGCGATGTGCCAGGCGGCGGGCTTCCGCACCTGGGTGGGCGGCAACATCGGCAATCCCCTCATCGAGTTCGTGGAGGAGATCGGTCCGGAGGACCGCGTGATCCTGGAGCTGTCCAGCTTCCAGCTGGAGATCATGACGGTCAGCCCGCGGGTGGCGGCGGTGCTGAACATCGCGCCCAACCATCTGGACCGTCACAAGACCATGGAAGCTTACATCGCGGCCAAGCAGCGCATCCTGGACTTCCAGGACGTTGAGGACGTGGCGGTTCTGGGGTATGACGACCCGAACGCCCGGTCCCTGGCGGCGGCGGTGCGGGGGCGGCTGCGGTTCTTCAGCCGCGAGCGGGAGGTGGCGCGGGGAGCGTTCCTGCGGGAGGGAACCCTCTTCTTGCGCTTGGGCTCCGAGGCCTGGCCGATCTGTCGCGTGGAGGAGGTGCGTTTGCGGGGCCGTCATAATCTGTGGAACGTCCTGGCGGCGGCGGCCGTGGCGGGCAGCCTGGGCGCGGACATCGGCGCCATCCGGGAGGCCGTCCTCACGTTCTCCGGGGTGCCGCACCGGCTGGAGCGGGTGCGGGAGGTGCGGGGCGTGCTCTATGTGAACGACTCGATCGCCACCACGCCGGAGCGGGTTCGGGTGGCCCTGGAGGCCTTTGAGGAGCCCATCGTGCTGCTGGCAGGCGGGCGGGATAAAGGTCTCCCCTGGGAGGAGACGGCGGAGGTCATCGCCCGCCGGGTTCGCGTGCTGATCGCCTTCGGGGAGCTGGGGGATCGCATCGTGGAGGCCGCCCGGGCGGCCCGCGCCCGGGTGGACGGGGTGGTTCTGGAGCATCTCGAGCGGGTGGCCACCCTGGAGGAGGCGGTGGCCCGGGCGGCCGGGCTGGCCCGGCCGGGAGAGGTAGTGCTCCTCTCCCCCGGGGGAACCAGCTTCGACGCCTATCGGGATTTCGAGGAGCGCGGCATGCATTTCCGTCAGCTGGTGGAGGCGCTGTCATGATCGCTGCGCGAAGAAGGTGGCATGACCTGGCGATCGCTCGAAGCAGGCTTCCGGCCTCGCCGCTTCCCCTCACGCCCCTGGAGCTGGGGTTGCTCGTCGTGCTCGCCGTGCTGGTGCTCTTCGGCCTGTTGCTGGTTTACAGCGCGACCTACTACCTGGCGCGGCACGCCTTCGAGGATCCCTTCTATTTCGTCCGGCGCCAGGCGGTGGCGGCCCTCCTGGGGATCGTTGGCCTCCTCGTTCTCTGGCGGATGGACTACCACCGCCTGCAGCGGCTCTCCATCCCCCTGATGGCCATCGGCGTGCTTTCCCTGATCGCCGTGCTGATCTTCGGGGAGGACCGGCTGGGGGCCCGGCGCGCCTTCTCCGGGGGCTCCTTCCAGCCTTCGGAGTTCGTCAAGCCGATCCTCATCCTCTATCTGGCGACCTGGCTGCCCACCAAAGGGGAGCGGCTGCGGGAGTTCCATCGGGGGTTCATCCCCTTCCTGCTGGTGCTGGGCCTGGCGGTGATCCCGATCTTCCTGCAGCCGGATCTGGGGACAGGGTTGTTGATCGGGCTGGTGGCCGCCTGGATGTTCATCGCCTCCGGCGCCACGGTGCTCCAGATCCTCGCCGGGGTGGTCCTGGGGGCCGGAGCGTTCGCAGGGCTCATCGCCGTGCATCCCCACGCCATGGCCCGGCTTTCCGGTTATCTGCAGATCCTGCAGGGGACGGGCGGGGCCGGCTCCCATCTGGGGGCGGTATGGGAGGCCATCCGCTCCGGCGGGCTGTTCGGGAAAGGGCCCGGGGCGATCGGGTATACCCTGAGCGGACAGGTGCCGCTGCCGCATTCCGACAGCGCCTTTGCGGTGGTGGGGGAGGCCTTCGGGTTCGTCGGAGTGATGCTGCTCATCCTTATGCTCACCACCTGGGTGATCCTGGGGTTCATCACGACAAGCCGCGCCCCGGACACGTTTGGGGGGCTGCTGGCCCTGGGGGTAACCCTGTGGATTGCCTGGCAGGGGTTGATTAACCTGGGCGGGCTGACCGGCGTGCTCCCGTTCACAGGGCTCCCGTTGCCGTTCATCAGTTACGGCGGATCCGCGTTGCTCAGCGAGCTCATCGGGGCGGGGATCCTGCTCAGCGTGGCCAGGAGGATACGGGATGCGAATCTGGATCGCCGCGGGGGGGACCGGCGGGCACATCTACCCGGCGCTGGCCGTCGTCGAGGCGCTGCAGGACGTTGAGCCGGACCTGGAGGTGATCTGGGTTGGCACGCCGGAGGGAATGGAGGCCCGGCTGATCCCATCCCGGGGCTTTGCGTTCCTCCCGGTGGAGGCCGGCGGGGTATACGGGCTGGGGCCTCGAGGGGCCCTGCGGGGGCTGTGGCGGATCGCCCGGGGGGTTCGGCAGGCGTGGCAGGCGATGGCCCGGCAGCGCCCGCAGGTTCTCTTCACCACCGGGGGCTTCGCCGCCGTCCCGGCCGCCCTGGCAGCGGCCCGGGCCGGGGTTCCCATCCTGGTGTATCTGCCGGACCTGGAGCCGGGGATGGCGGTGCGGTTGCTCACGCGCCTGGCCGCCCACGTGGCCGTGACGGTCCCGGAAGCCCAGCCCTTTTTCCGGGGACGACCGGTGACGGTCACGGGGTATCCGGTGCGGCGCCACCTGATGGCGGCGGCGCGGGATCGGGAGGCGGCCCGTCGGCGCGGCCGCGCCCGCTGGGGGTTTGCGGAGGACCTCCCGGTGGTGCTGGTGTTCGGAGGCAGCCGTGGGGCGCGCCGGCTGAACCGGGCGGTGGATCGACATCTGGAGGCGCTGGTGATGGAGGCCCAGGTGCTGCACCTCACCGGGCCGGCGGACCTCGAGCGCATGCAGGCGCGGCGGGCGGCGCTGCCTTCAGAGGTCCGGGCGCGTTATCAGCCGGTCGCGTATCTGGAGGAAGAGATGGGGGAGGCGCTGGCGATGGCGGACCTGGCCGTCTGTCGGGCGGGGGCTTCGACCCTGGGAGAGCTCCCGCTGTTCGGGCTGCCGGCGGTGCTGGTGCCCTATCCCTACGTGCGGCGCCATCAGGAGCGCAACGCCGCCTATCTCGTCCGCCATGGAGGCGCGGTGAGGATCCCCGATGAGGAGATCGAGGAACGGCTGGGAGAGGTGGTGCGGACGCTGCTCCAGGATCCGGACCGTCTGCTGGGGATGCGCCGGAGCATGGCAGCTCTGGCCCGCCCGGAGGCAGCGGAGCGGCTGGCCGCGCTGGTGCAGCGTCTGGCCGCTCCCACCCCATATCCGGAAAAGCGCCCGGCGCAGGGGAGGGCGGGATGATCGCGCTGCATGCTGTCTTCTGGGCTTTCGTCATCGTGTTCGCGTTGATCGGCGCCCTGCGGGGGGTGGCGAAAGAGATCCTGGTCAGCACTTCCATCGTGGGGGTGATGTTCCTGTTCAGCCTGCTGCAGCAGTTCGCCCCCGCGATCTGGGAGTCCCTCACCCGGGATCCCGCCACCGGCTTCTTCGCCGAGACCATCGCCATCGCCCTGGCGGCGATCTTCGGCTACGCCGGCCCGGCCCTCTCGGTGCAGCTGGCCGGACGGGCCAAGCGGGAGAAAGGCGTGGAGATCATCGCCGGCTTCGCCGCCGGCGCCATCAACGGGTGGCTGATCGCCGGATCGATCCTGTTCTTCCTGCACCGTGCCGGCTACCCGTTCCCGGAGGTGATCCAGCCCCCGGCGCCCACCAGCCCGGTCCTCGACCTGCTCGGCTGGATGCCACCGGCGGTGATCAAACCGCCGCTGCTCTACTTCGCGGTGGTCATCGTCTTGTTTATGCTGTTGATCTTCTACCTTTGAGCAAATTATTGTAGGAGCGGCTTTCGCCGCGACCCTTGCGCCACCGAAGGCGCAAGGCTCTGGGCTACAGGGGGCGGCCTTCATCCGTGACCTTTGGGGTCTCAAAGACGGAAAGTTCGGGGCTAAAGCCCCTCCTACAAAAAGAGGATGAAAATGTTCTCTTTGCGACCGGGCATGGCTTTTCATCTGATCGGGATCGGGGGGGCCGGGCTCTCGGCCCTGGCCATCGTGCTGCATGAGGCCGGCTACCGGGTGAGCGGGTGCGACCGGGCCTCCTCGCCGTTTGTGGAGACCCTCCGCGCCCTCGGCGTCCCGGTCCACATCGGCCATGACCCCGCCCATGTGGGGGAGGCGGAGGTGCTGGTGCGGTCCTCCGCTGTGCCGGCGGACCACCCGGAGGTCCGCGCCGCCGAGGCGCAGGGACGACCGGTGGTGAAACGGGAGGCGGTGATCGGGGCCCTGATGGCGGATCGTTGGGGGATCGCCATCGCCGGCAGCCACGGGAAAACCACCACCACAGGGATGATCGCCTGGATCGCCATGGCCGCCGGGCGGGATCCCACCTTCATCGTCGGCGGGCTGATCCACGGGCTGGGCCGCAACGCCCGAGCCGGGCGGGGGGATCTCTTCATCGTGGAGGCCGACGAATACGACCGGATGTTCCTGGGCCTCCGACCCCGCATCGCGGTGGTGACGACCATCGAGCACGATCATCCGGACTGTTATCCGACGCCGGAGGCGTTCTTTGAGGCCTTTCAGGCCTTTGCGGAGCAGGTGCCGCCGGAGGGGCTCCTGGTGATCTGTCATGCGGATCCCGAGGCGCGGCGCCTGGCCGATCTTCTGGAGCGCCAGGGCCGACGGGTGATCCGATACGGATGGGGGCCGCCAGCCCACTGGTGGGCGCGCCCCCTCGCGGTGGATCGCTTCGAGCTCTTCCGCGAGGGCCGGGAGGCCGGCGTCCTGAGCCTCCCGGTCCCCGGCCACCATCACGGGCTGAACGCCCTGGCCGCCCTCGCCGTCGCGGAGGCCGTGGGGATCCCGTTGGAGACGGCGCGGGAGGCCCTGAGCCGGTTCCCCGGGACCGCCCGGCGCTTCGAGGTGAAGGGGGAAGTGCGGGGCGTGCGGGTCATCGATGATTACGCGCACCATCCGGGGGAGATCCGGGCCACTCTCCGGGCGGCCCGCGCCCGTTATCCCGGCCGCTCCCTGTGGGTGGTCTTCCAGCCGCACACCTACAGCCGAACCCGGGCCCTGCTGGAGGAGTTCGCGGCCGCGTTCGAGGATGCGGATCACGTCCTCCTGCTCCCCATCTACGCCGCCCGGGAGACGGACACCCTGGGGGTGCGCAGCGAGGACATCCTGCGGCGGATGACCCATTCGGACGCCCAATGCGTCCCGGATTTCGAGGCCGCGGTGGACTTCCTGCGTCGCCATGTGCGGCCGGGGGATGTGGTGCTGACGCTGGGGGCCGGCGACGTCTATCGGGTAGGGGAGCGTTTGCTGGAAGCGCTGAAGGCTTCGGAGGAAGGATGATGTCACGCCCGATGGCCCTCCCCGGCGAGGCGTTGACCACGGTCCTCCGGCGATGGGGGTTGACGCTCCAGCGAGGGGTCCCGCTGGCCCGCTTCACCACCGCCCGCATCGGCGGGCCCGCCGACGCCCTAGTGATCGTGGAGGAGGTCCCGGCGCTGGCGGAGGTGGTCCGGGCGGCCTGGGCCGATGGGATCCCGGTGACCCTGCTGGGGGGTGGATCGAACGTGCTGGTCTCCGATCGCGGGGTGCGGGGGCTGGTGGTGGTGAACCGGGCGCGGGATCTGCGCTTCGAGCGGGATGGGCGGGTGTGGGCGGCTTCCGGCGCCGCGCTCTCGACGCTCGCCCGGCTGTGCGCCGAGCGGGGATGGGCCGGCCTGGAGTGGGGCGTGGGGATCCCCGGCACGGTGGGTGGCGCGGTGGTGGGGAACGCCGGGGCCCACGGAGGCGACATCGCGGGCTGCCTGGAATCGGTGGAGCTGCTGCTGCCGGAGGGGGAAGTCGTGACATGGTCGGCGGCTCAGCTGGAGCTGGGGTATCGCACCAGCCGGCTGAAGACGTGGCCTCATCCCCGACGGCCGGTGGTCCTAACAGCCCGCTTCGCCCTCCGCCCGGCGGACCCGGAGGTCCTGCTGGAGCGCATCGCCGCCTTTCACGCCTATCGCCGGCGCACCCAGCCCGGAGGCGCCAGCATCGGCTCCATGTTCCGCAACCCGCCCGGGGATTATGCCGGCCGCCTGATCGAGGCCGCCGGGCTGAAGGGCGCTCGATGCGGGGGCGTGGTGATCTCTCCCCTGCATGCGAATTTCTTCATCAACGAAGGGAACGGCACCGCGGCGGATGTGCGGGCCTTGATGGCCGAGGCGCAACGCCGCGTGTGGGAGCGGTTCGGCGTCCTCCTGGAGCCGGAGATCGAGATGATCGGGGAGTGGGAAGATGAAACGGCGGATCCGTGTGGGGGTGCTCTTCGGCGGGAGGTCGGGGGAGCACGAGGTGAGCCTCCTGTCGGCCCAGTCGGTCATCCGGGCGCTGGATAAGACCAAATACGAGGTCATCCCCATCGGCATCACGAAAGAGGGCCGCTGGCTGACCCGGGGGGATCCGATGAAAGCCTTGACCGGCGGTGCCGTAACCATGGCCGACCTGATCGGAACGGAGCCGGTGGTGGAGCCGGAGTCGGCGGCTCCCCTCGCCCGCGCCGAGCGCCGCGAGCTCATCCCGGGGGTGCACGCCGATGGCATCCCGCAGGTGGACGTGATCTTCCCCGTGCTGCATGGACCCTTCGGGGAAGATGGCACCATCCAGGGCTTGCTGGAGCTGGCGGACATTCCCTACGTCGGGGCAGGGGTGTTGGCCTCGGCGGTGGGGATGGATAAGGTGGCGATGAAGGACATCTTCCGGGCCCACGGCCTGCCCGTGGCCCGTTACATCGTGGTCTTCCGACGGGAGTGGGAGCGGGATCCGGAGGGCGTGATGGAGCGGGTGGAGCGGGAGATCGGCTTCCCCTGTTTTGTGAAGCCCGCCTGCCTGGGATCCAGCGTCGGCGTCTCGAAGGTGAAGCGGCGGGAGGAGCTGCCGGCGGCCCTGGCCGAGGCGGCCCGCTATGGGCGCAAGATGCTGGTGGAGCGGGCCATCCCATCTCCCCGGGAGATCGAGGTGAGCGTGCTGGGGAACGAGGACCCCATCGCCTCCGTCCCCGGGGAGGTGATCCCGGCGGGGGAGTTCTACGACTACGCGGCGAAATACCTGGACGACCGCACGCAGCTGGTGATCCCCGCTCCCCTGGAGGAGGAGTTAGCGGAGCGCGTCCGCGCCCTGGCCATCGCGGCCTTCCGGGCCATCGACGCCTGCGGCATGGCGCGGGTGGACTTCCTGCTCTCCCGGGAGACCGGGGAGCTGGTGGTGAACGAGATCAACACCATCCCGGGCTTCACGGCGGTCAGCATGTATCCGCGCCTGTGGGAGGCCAGCGGGTTGCCGTATCCGGCGTTGCTGGACCGGTTGATCGAGCTGGCCCTGGAGCGCTACGCCGATCGCCGGCGGGACGCCATCTCCTATGAGGGGTTGACATGGCTTTCCGCTCTTCACGATCGCCGCGCGCGGGAAGAAGACGACGGCGGACCCTCCACGCGGTGAGCCCGGCCCCGATGGCGGTGGCCCTCTGGGCGTGGCGGCCGGTGGGCTCCCGGCTGGCCGCCCTGGGGTTGCTGGGGCTCTGGCTGATCGGTGGGGGGATCCTTCTGGGGCATGAGGCCTTCTACACCCGCCTGGATGTGGCCGGGGCGCGGACGCTTTCGCCGGACGCGCTGGCCGCGGCCGCGGGGATCGATGGCCTGCACATTTTTTGGGTGAACCCGGAGGAGGCCGCGGCCGCCGTCCGCCAGCGGTTCCCCTCCCTGGAGTCCGCTGAGGTGCGCTGTCGCTGGCCGGCCCTCTGCACGCTCTTTGTGGTGGAGGGTCAGGCCCCCTGGGAGTGGATCAGCGGGGATCTGCGCCTGATCCTGGATGGGGAGGGCCGGGTGATCGAGGGAGGGACCGTCCAGGCCCGTCGGCGCCTGGAGGTCCACGGCCTGCCGCCTCCGACGCCCGGGCAGCGGGTGGACCCCGGGTTGTGGGCCCGCATGCAGGAGCTGTCCCAGGCCTTCCCGGAGGTCTCTGTCTTCCGCTACGAGGCCGGTCGAGGGTTCTCCTTCGTCGATCCCGCCGGCTGGACCGTATGGCTGGGGGAGTTCGGCTCGATGTCCGCCCGGGCGGCGGTCTGGCGGGCGCTGCGCTCCGCTCTGGCCGCCCAGCATCCCGCCCCGGCATATCTCGACCTGCGTGTCCCGGAAGCGCCGGCCGTCGGTTTTCAGGTTGAAAGGATCCAACCATGACGCTGGTCGCGATGGATATCGGAAGCAGCAAGATCTGCACCCTGGTGGGCGAGGCCGATGAGGCCGGAGTCCTCCGGATCCTGGGGGTGGGCGTGGTCCCGGCCCGGGGGATCCGCCGGGGGGTGGTGGTGAACATCGCGGAGGCCACCGATGCGATCCGGGCTTCGGTGGAGCGGGCCGAGCGGACCAGCGGATATCAGATCCGCCGGGCCATCGTGGGGATCGCCGGGCCGTATGTGTACTCCGTCAACAGCAAGGGCACGGCCTCGGTGTTGCGGGGGGAGCGGGGCATCACTCCGGCGGATGTGCAGCGGGCGGTGGAGAACGCCCGCGTCATCGCCATCCCGCACTCCCGTGAGATCCTGCACGTGCTCCCCCGGGCGTTCACGGTGGACGGCCAGGAGGGGATCCGGGATCCCATCGGCATGTATGGCTTTCGCCTGGAGGCGGAGGTTCATATCGTCACCGCCGAGGTGGGCCCGTTGGCCAACCTGCGCCGCTGCATCGAATCCGCCCAGATTGAGGTGGAGGAGTTCGTCCTCTCGCCCCTCGCCTCGGCGGAGGCGGTGATCACCGAGGGGGAGCGGGAGATGGGGGTGGCCCTGGTGGACATCGGGGCGGGGACGACGGACCTGGCGGTCTTCGTGGAGGGGAGCGTGGCCTACACCACGGTGATCCCGGTGGGCGGACAGCACATCACCAACGACCTGGCTTATGGCCTGCACGTCCCGGCCCCGGTGGCGGAGGAGATCAAGATCCGGCACGGCCACGCCCTGGCCGCCGCCATCCCTGCGGAGGAACAGATCACCGTGCAGGGGTTCGGAGACAACGGCCCGGTTACGTTCTCCCGCCGGGAGATGGCGGAGATCATCGAGGCGCGGGTTCAGGAGATCTTCCAGCTGGTCCTGGGGGAGCTCCGGAAGTCCGGCTACGAGCGGCTGCTGCCGGCCGGACTGGTCCTGTGCGGAGGGACCGCGCTGTTGCCGGGGATCCGGGAGGTGGCGCGGGAGCACACCGGGATGCCAGTGCGGATCGGCATGCCGTGGGATCTGGGGGGGCTGGCGGAGACCCTGCGTTCGCCGGCCTTTGCCACCGCGGTGGGCCTGCTCCGGTGGGGCCTGCGGGCGGATGCGGCGGCCGCATATGCCGCTTCCGAAGGCTCCTGGTGGGCCCGTCTCTGGCAGGCGGTGCGGGGGATCCTGCGGGAGATCCTGCCCGGATGAAGTCGACAGGTGAGCGATCGGGGCGATGCGCCCCGGGCGGATGTTCAACTCAGGTCGCAAGGAGGTGCGGGATGGACGCGATGACGACGGGTCAGACGCCGGCCAAGATCCGTGTGGTGGGCGTGGGCGGCGGGGGCAGCAACGCCGTGAATCGCATGATCGAGGAGGGGCTCCGCGGGGTGGAGTTCATCGCCGTCAACACCGATGTGCAGGCCCTCTCCCTGGCCAAGGCCGATCGCCGCATCCACATCGGGGAGAAGATCACCCGCGGGCTGGGCGCAGGGGGCAACCCCGAGATCGGCTACAAGGCCGCCGAGGAGTCCGCCGACCTGATCTACGAGGCGCTGCGGGGCTCCGACATGGTCTTCATCACCGCGGGGATGGGCGGCGGCACCGGGACCGGGGCCAGCCCGGTGATCGCTCGCATCGCCCGGGAGGTGGGGGCCCTGACCATTGGGGTGGTGACCCGCCCCTTCTCCTTCGAGGGCCCCAAGCGGGCCAAGGCGGCGGAGGAGGGCATCAACCGCCTGAAGGAGAACGTGGACACCCTCATCGTGATCCCGAACGATCGCCTGCTGGAGATCACCGATAAGAAGGTGACCCTGGTTCAGGCGTTCCGCATGGCCGATGAGGTGCTCCGCCAGGGCATCCAGGGCATCAGCGAGCTGATCACCGTCCCCGGCCTGATCAACCTGGACTTCGCCGACGTGCGCACGATCATGGCCGAGGGCGGGGCGGCGCTGATGGCCATCGGGGAGGCCTCCGGGGAGAACCGCGCGGTGGAGGCGGCCCAGCAAGCCATCTCGAGCCGGCTGCTGGAGGTGACCATCGACGGCGCCCGGGGGATTCTCTTCAACGTGACCGGCGGGCCCGACCTCACCCTCCACGAGGTCCATCAGGCGGCGGAGATCATCCGTCAGGCAGCCCACCCCGAGGCCAACATCATCTTCGGCGCCGTCATCGATGAGGCCATGCAGGATCGGGTGCGGATCACGGTGATCGCCACCGGGTTCGAGCGTCCACCGCTCCAGGGCCGTCGCCCGGCCCAGGCTGCCACGCCGGGGCGGGCGGAGACCGGCGCCCCACGCCCCGAGGAGGGCCGGCGTCCGCTCAGCGATCGCAGCTTCTCCGAGGGGGACCTGGACATCCCGGCCTTCCTGCGCCGGCGGGGTTGATGGAAAGGGCACTTCTCTTTCCGCCCGGGGTGATACGTAGGGGTGAGGGAGAGCAAGCGGGCCGCCCTCCCTCACCCTGTTGAGGGTTTCAGTGCCCCAGATCCTTTACGGAGGCCTTTCGGGGCTGCCAGATGAGCCGGGCCTCGCGGAACCGGACGAGGCGCGCCCGGGCCGCCTCCCAGAGGGGGCGCAGATGGGCCGCCCGCACCCGGAACTCGCCCCGCAGCTGGGCCAGGATCAGCCGGCTGTCCCCTCGGATCTCCACGGTGAAGGCGGAGGGGTCCTTTCCCGTCTGTTCGATTCGGCCGATCAGGTCGTCGAGGGCGGCGATGAGGGTGCGATACTCCGCCTCGTTGTTGGTCATCGCCTCCCCGAACTCCAGCCGGCGCACATCCTCCCGTCCGTCCCGCGTGCGGAGGCGATACGAGCCGTAACCGGGGCCCGGGTTGCCCCGGCTGCCGCCATCGAAGATCACGATGTAGTCCGGCGCGGCGCGCGGCATGGGTTCGCGCTCTGGATTTCTATGTGAGATGAGCCTAAGATAGAGATCATGCCGTTGAGGGCGAAGACGAAGAAACCCCCGACCCTCCCCCGGAGGAGGGCGCGGCGGATCCTCCCTCAACGAGCTTTTCTCCGGGAGCACCGATGGCGCGTCGGGATCGACCGGGCATCGCCGTGTTCATCGATTTCGAGAACATTGTAACCGCGGCGGAGAGCCGTTACTACACCCTGGACCTCCAGCGCCTGTTCGCGGAGCTCGGCCGGCGCGGGCGCCTGGTCCTGAAGCGGGCTTACGGAGACTGGTCGCGCTTCACCAAATACCGGGAGGAGCTGCTCCGGCACGGGGTGGATCTGGTCCAGATCTATTCCTACGGCCACAAGATCGCCCGCAACCGCGCCGACGTCCGCATGGCCATCGATGCCATGGAGGTGCTCTTCACCCGACCGGAGATCCAGATCTTCGCCATCATCTCAGGGGACAGCGATTTCTCCAGCCTGATCACCCGGCTCCGGGAGCACGGCAAGTTCGTCATCGGCGTGGGCGTCCAGGGGGCCACCAGCGACCTGATCCCGGCCCTCTGCGATGAGTTCGTTTACTACGACACCTTGATTGCCTCGGAGGGAGGAGCGGCTCCCACCCCAGCGCCTCCTTCGACCCCGGAGGGTGAAGCGCCGGCCCCCGCCCCGGAGGCCATGGGAGCGGCGGAGCGCTACCGTCGTTACCTGGAGGACTGGGGCTTCGCGTTGCTGGAGGCCACCGTTCGGCGCATGGGGCTCACCCGCCTCTTTGAGGCCCTGCGGACGGGAGCCTCCGACCTCACCCTCACCCGCTGGCTGGAGCAGGCGAACTGGGAGGGCCTGGATCTGGAGGAGAACGGCCGCCAGGAGCTGAGCTGGTTGCTGCTGTTGAGCCCCGCCCTCTCCTTCGGCGCCCTCCCGCCTTCCTCTGTCACGCCCATCCAGGGGTTGCGGGTGACGAGCCTCAAGCGGTTCATCGAGGCGGCGGAGAGCGGGATGATCCGGTTCCTGGGCATGGCCAACTGGCCCCTGGAGCCGGAGGCCCTGGCCCTCCTGCTCGGCCTCCCCATCGGCGAGGTGGAATCCATCCTGCGGGGAATGGTGCGGGAGGGAGTCCTGGCGTCCGAGAACGGCGTCCTGCGCTGGGCGCGTCCGGAGGATCCGCTGCGGGAGGACGTCTTCGAGCCGCTGCGGGCGGAGCTGGCCGGGGTCCGTTATCCCTCCGGGATCACCCCCTCCCTGGGGGAGGCCCGGGCGCTGTTCGAGGAGGGGATGAGCTATCGTCGCGATCGAAACTTCCCCATGGCCCTGGACCGCTTCCGGCTGGCGCTGCGGATGACCCTGGACCTGTGGGAGGCGCGTGCGCCGGGGGTCGGGCCCTATGAGATCCGCTGGCGCGCGGCCAGCTACTGCTCGGTGCGGGCCGGTGAGCTCTTCAACAACCGCCGCGACTACGCCGGCTCCCTCCCTTACTACCACGCCTTCATCGCCCTGATGATCCCCGGCGATCCGGTCTGGGAGAAGCTCCGCGGGCTGGTGGACTTCATGCTTCATTACGCGCTGTCTGCCTTCTCCGAGAATCAGATCCCGGTCGCCGCCGGGCCGTTCGTCCGGCGCGTGCTGGAGCTCTTCCACGATCCCGATCCCACGCGGGGGGAGCGGGTCCGGGCGTGGGTGGAGACAGTCGCCTCCCTGAACCCGACGATGATCGCCTGGCTGCTGGATCAACTGGCCGGAGTGGAGGCCCCGGAGGAACAGAAATCGCCCCTGGAGGCTTTCCTCCGGGCTCGCATGCAGGAAGCCCGGCCTGCCCGCTGATGGAAAGCCCTCCGGCCCTCCCCGGCGCGCCGCGGATTCAGACGGCCGCCTCGCCGGGCTCCGGAACTCTATGGGAGGATCCCGGACGATGACCATGCGATGGCTGGGAAGAGCGCTGGCGCTCATCGGCTTCTTGATGGTGCTTCAGAGCCTGGCATGGATGTCCCGCGTCCCCCCGATGGGGGCGAGCCCTTCCCGTTTGGCGAACGGCGAGGAGGCCGCGACGGCGATCCCATCGCCCGCTTTGCCCGCGGCGCCGTCGCCGACGCCAGCCCCTTCTCCGATGCCGACCGCGACGCCTACGCCGGTGCCGCCCACCCCGACGCCCACGCCGGGGCTCCCCGCGCGCTGGGCGCTCACCCCCACGCCCCCTCCGGCGCCTGTCGGGGTCCCGGAGGGCGCGCCCCCTCCCCGTCCGCTCCTCTCTTTCCCTCCGGGCCGCGTCAACCTTCTGTTGCTGGGAAGCGACCGGCAGCCGGGGGAACGGGTCGGTCGCACGGATACCATCATCCTGGTTTCCATTGATCCGGAGGGCCCCTCCGCCCGCCTGCTCAGCATCCCTCGCGATCTGTGGGTGTATATCCCGGGCTGGCAGTCCCACAAGATCAACACGGCTTACCCCCACGGGGAGCTCTCCGGGTATCCCGGCGGCGGCTACGGTCTTCTCCGCGACACCCTGCGCTACAATCTGGGGATCGTCACCCACGGATACGCGCTGGTGGACTTCCAGGGGATGCGGGCGATCATCGACGCCCTGGGCGGGGTGGATGTCCTGGTCCGCTGCCCCCTTTACGACGTCTTCCCGGATCCCGATGATCCGACCATCACGGGGACGCTGAATCTGCCTGCTCCCGGCTATTATCATCTGGACGGCAAGCAGGCCCTGTGGTATATGCGATCCCGTTATTCCACCGGCGATGCGGATCGCGCCCGCCGCCAGCAGCAGGTGCTGGAAGGGATGCTGGATCGTCTGAAGGAGGGCGGATGGCTGTCCCGGGCGCCCGCCCTCTGGTCCGGCCTGCGTCGGACCGTGCAGACGGATCTGGGGTTAGATGAGGTGCTCTGGCTGGCCTCCCTGGGGCTTCGCATGGACCGTTCGCGCATCGCGCGCGGCTCCCTGCATCCGGTGGTGGCTTCGGCGAGGATCACGACCACTTTGGAGAACGAGCTGTTCATTTATCTGCCCACAGAGCAAACGTATGCTTATCTGGAGCGGTTCCTGCTCGGGCCGCTTCCATCCCAGGCCTCTCCGCTCACCCGGGTGGAGCTGATCAACGCCAGCGGGAACGCGCTTTACGCCGGGATGGCCGTGGAGATCCTGCGGGAGGCCGGGTTCGGCGTGGTCCGCACGGCGGAGGTGGAACCGGACGGGCGGCCGAGCCGGGTGCTGGCGCTCCATCCGGGGAGCTCGGCCGGGGCGGCCCAATCCCTCCTGCGCGCGCTTCATCTGCCGGCGTCCCGGCTGGAGTCCGCCCCCGAGCCCGGGGCGGAGGTCGCCTATCGCATCTGGCTGGGCGCGGATTTCAACCCATGTGGGCGCTGAAGCTTCCCTGCCTCAGAGGTCGACGATGCGTCTGAAGGCGATCGAACTGCACGGGTTCAAGAGCTTCGCCACGCCCACCCGCCTGGAGTTCCCGGGGCGGGTGACAGTCATCGTGGGTCCGAACGGCAGCGGCAAGAGCAACATCGCGGAGGCCATCCGCTGGGCCCTGGGCGAACAGAGCCTCTCCACCCTCCGGGTCCGCCGGGGGGAGGATCTGATCTTCGCCGGCAGCGACCAGCGGCCCCGCGCCGGCATGGCGGAGGTGACGCTGATCTTCGACAACGCGGAGGGCGATCTGCCGGTGGACTTCGCCGAGGTCGCCCTGACCCGGCGGGTCTACCGCGATGGGGAAGGGGAGTATCTCCTCAACGGCAACCGGGTCCGTCTGCGGGACATCCAGGATCTGCTGGGCGCCACGCCCCTGGCCCGGCGGACGTATACCGTCATCGGTCAGGGGCTGGTGGATGAGGTGCTCCGGATGCGGCCGGAGGAGCGTCGAGCGCTGTTCGAGGAGGCCGCCGGCATCGCCCTCTACCGGATGAAACGGGAGGAGGCCCTTCGGCGCCTGGAGGCCACCCAGCAGAACCTGACCCGGGTCCGGGATCTGCTCGCGGAGATGACGCCGCGGCTGAACAGCCTTCGCCGTCAGGCGGAGCGGGCGCGCCAGTATGAGGAGACGCTCTCCCGTCTGAAGGCGCTCTGGCGCCGATGGGCCGCGCGCCGGATGGCCGCGTTGCGTCGGAGCCTGGAGGAGGCGCAGGCGGCCGTCGCCGAGGCCGAGGCCGCCCGGTTCCGTCACCAGGAACAGCAGGCGGCCGCCGAGGCGGAGGCGGCGCGGCTTCGCGAGGAGATCCGGCGTCGGCGGGCCGCCCTGCAGGAGGAAGAGGCCGCCTGGGGGAAGCTTCAGGAGGCCCTCGCCGACCTGCGCCGGCGCCAGCAGGCCCTCGAGGAGGCGCTCCGGGCCATCCGGGAGCGGGAGAGGGCCCGCCGGGAGCGCTGGGAGGCGTTGCAGGAGCGTCAGGCGGCCCTGGAGGCCCGGCAACACGCGCTGGAGGAGGCCCGGGAGGCGCTGTTGCGCCGCGCCCAGGCGCTGCAGGCGCAACGTCAGGAGTGGGAAGCGCGCCATGAGCCGCAGCGCGCCCGGGGCGAGGCCCTCCGTCGTCAGCTGGAGGCGATTCAGGAGGCGGAGCGGCAGCGCGAGGCGGAGGCCGATCGCCTCGCCCGTCGGCGCCTCTCCCTTGAGGCGTTCTTACGCGAACTGGAAGAGCAGGCACGCGAGGAGGCCAGCCGTCGGCAGGAACGGGAAGCCCGACAGGCCGCGTTGCAGGAGGAGCGGGAGCGGCTCCGTCGGGAGGCCCAGGCCTTACAGGAGGCGCGCGAGACCCTGGACCGTCAGGTCGCCCAGGCCCGTCGGTCCCTGGAGGAGGCGGAAGCGGAGGTCGCCCGCGCCCGGGAGGCCTTCGCCCGAGCGGAGGCCGAGCAGGCTTACCTGGAATCCTATGCGGAGGCCCTGGCCCGACGCCGGGAGGCTCAGGAGGGATGGTCGGAGGACCTGCGGGCGATCCTCTCCGCCGGCCTCCCCGGGGTCCTCGGGGTCCTGGCGGATTTCCTGGAGGTCGATCCCGGCTGGGAGGTCGCCGTGGCGGCCATCCTGGGGCCGCTGCTCCAGGCGCTGATCGTGCGCGAGGCCCGCGTCCTGGAGGCGCTGCGCGCCCAGGTTCGCCACGGCCTTCCGGTGATCCTTCTGGACGCCCTGCGCTTCGAGCGGCCCCGCCCGGCCCGACATCGGTTCCTGCTTCCCGGAAGCCCGCCCGTGCCCGTCGGCCTGCTTCCGGCCGCCCGCGTCGTGCGCGCCCGTGAGCCCCGTCTGCAGGCCTGGCTCGAGCATCGTCTGCAGGGGATCTGGCTGGCGAAGACATGGGAGGAGGCCCGGGCCCTGCGGTCGCGTCTGCCCCGATCCGCCCACATCCTCACCCCTGAGGGCGAGCGCATGAGCGGGGAAGGGATCGTGTGGATCGGCCGGCACACGGCGCCGGAGTCGGCAGGGTGGATCGAAGAATCGCAATGGCGCGCGCTGCGGGGGCAGCTGGAGGAAGCCCGACGGGCCCGACGGCGCGCGGAGGAGGCGCTGGAACAGGCGATGGGCCGATGGCATCGCGCTCGGGAGGCCCTGGCGGCCCTCGAGGAGGAGCGCCGCGCCCTCGAAGCCCGATGGGAGGCCCTTCAGCGCGCCCTCCGGGAGGTCGAGGGGCAGCTGGAGGCGGAGGCGCGATCCCTCCAGGCCATGGCCCGGGAAGCGGCGGCCTGGGAGGCCCGGCGGGCTGAGCTGGCAGCCGAACAGGCGGACCTGACCCGACGGGAACAGGCCCTTGCCGAGGAGCGACGGGCGCTGGCCGAAGCCCGAGCCTCCCTGGAGAGGGAGCTGGCGGCCCTGGGCCTGGAGGGGATGGAGCAGGAGCTGGCCCGCCTGCGAGCGGAGGAACGGTTGCTGGAGGAGGAGCGCCGTCAGGTGGAAGAGCAGATCGCCCGCCTGATCGCCGAGCGACAGGCTCTCGAAGTCGAGCGGATGACCCTGGAGGATCCGGAGAGCGCGCCCTCATGGCAGGCCCTGGAGGCCGAGCAGGCCCAGCTTCAGGAAGCCCTCCGGGATCTGGAGGCACAGCGTCAAGCGCGGGAAGCCCGGCGGGCTGAGGAGATGACGCTCCTTCTATCCCTGGAATCGGCCTTCGAGGCCGTATGGGAGCAGGTGGAAACCCTCCGCCGCATCGGGCAGGAGCGGGAGGAAGCGGTGCACGCCGCGCGGCTGGAGCGGGTGCGCCGGGAGGGGGAGTTGCGGGCCTTTCAGCAGACGTTGCAGGAGGAGTGGCGCCACCTGGAGGGAGCTGCCGGGTCGGAGGAGGTCGGGGAGCTGAACCTGGAAGCGCTGGAGGAGATCCAGACGGAGGAGCCGCTGGAGGCCCTGGAGGCGGAAGTGGAGGCGTTGCGGCGGGCGTTGCGCCGGCTGGGGCCGGTGAACCCCGAGGCGGCCGCCGAATACGCCGCGCTCCAGGAGCGCCACGCCTTCCTGACCGCCCAGGTGGCGGATCTGGAAGCGGCGTCCGCCTCCCTGCGGCAGACCGTGGAGGCCCTGGATCAGCAGATGCAGCAGGCTTTTATGGAGACGTTCCGGGCGGTGGGCCGCGCCTTCCGGGAGACCTTCACCGCGCTGTTCGGCGGGGGCAACGCCCGCCTGGCCCTCACCCCGGCCGAGCGCTGGGATCAAGCGGGGGTGGAGATCTACGTCCGCGTGCCCGGGAAACGAACCCAGAGCCTCATGATGCTCTCAGGAGGGGAGAAAGCGCTGACGGCCACCGCCCTCATCTTCGCCCTGCTGAGCGTCCGCCCTTCCCCCTTTGTGATCCTGGACGAGGCGGATGCCGCGCTGGATGAGGCCAACATCGGCCGCTTCCGGGAGATGATCCGCCGGCTGTCCGAGCGCACCCAGTTCATCCTCATCACCCACAACCGGGGCACCGTCGAGGTCGCGGACGTCCTGTATGGGGTCACCATGCGCCCCGACGGCACCTCCCAGGTCCTGAGCCTGCGCCTGGAGGAAGCGGAACGGATGATGGCAACGCCGGCGAAGCCATGAGCCACCCTTCGGTAGGAGCGGCTTCCGCCGCGATCCTTGCGTCATCGAAGACGAGGGTTCGGGGCGAAAGCCCCTCCTACAAAAAGATCGAGGCTCTTCCCTTCCAATGATCGGAGACTGGGAACCGGTCGGCAGCCTGCCGTGACTCTGCGTGAACCGATGGCCCAACGAGGGCAGAGCAAGATCGATGCGGGAGGCATATGGTATGGGAGCGTCTTTCGTCGCGATCCTTGCCTCATCGAAGACGGGGTTCGGGGCGAAAGCCCCTCCTACAGAAACCATCTTTTTGTAGGAGCGGCTTTAGCCGCGACCATTGCGTCATCGAGGATGGAGGTTTGGGACTGAAGCCCTTCTTACAAAACACGGGCCGTTGCCCCGCTTGAACCGATCGTGCGACGAGAGAGAAGGTAGCCTCCGCCCCTCCTCGATCATTCGGAGACATGAGCCAAGATCAATTTCTGTAGGAGCGGCTTCAGCCGCGACCTTGCTGTCTCGAAGACAGGGGGTCGGGTTGTAGGAACCGTCTTCGCCGCGGCCGGTCACGAGATCGAAAACCAAGGTTCGGGGCGAAAGCCCCTCCTACAAAAAGCCCATACCTGTAGGAGTGGCTTTCGCCGCGACTTGGCGAGATCGAAGAGGATATGGGTTACAGGCTGAAGATCATCCTTTCGGAAATAGGGCTTTCCAGTTTTCTGGGCTTAGGCCCTTCCTAATGGAGGACCTTGAGGAGATGGTAGGGTGCGAGGCCTTCCAGGTTTGTGGGCAGGCGATCTCTTTCGGCCACATACGTAGGGCAACTGCGAGCAGTTGCCCTACATTCAGGAAAAACTGGAAAGCCCTGCTCTGCGCCGGATGGGATGGCAGTCGAAATGAATTTCGAGCTACAATGGGAAATCGTGGTTATAGAAGTGGCTTCCGCCGCGACCCGCTGGTTCCCATGCGGCCAGCTCCTCCTCCGGCAGAGGCTCAAAAAAGCACTCCTCCAGGCGGCCGGGCACAAACCCCAGAGGGCGGCGCTCAGGCTCCTCGTAAGGCACCAGGCGGGCCACCGGGGTGCGGCCTCGAACGATCAGGATGGTCTCTCCACGGCGCACTTCCTCCAGCAGGCGGGAGAGATGGGCCCTGGCCTCTCGGACTGTCACCACGCGCATGTTCGAACCCCCAGTCCGCTTTGTCATCATTTTAAACCCTCCACGAGCTCCAGACCAGGAATGTCCGAAGGGCGTGGGAAGCCAGCTTTTCCCGCTCTCCGAACGAAGCCATCCCTTTCGGTGCGAGAGGGAGGGAGTGGCCGAGCGCGGGGGAGCCTTCCGCATGCCGTCGGGTCCTCTCCGGGTATAATCGAATTGTCAGGCGGCGACCCGGAGCCTGTTTGCCCGGATGTCTCTCTCTGACCGGTGAGGGTTGCGCGACCTATGAGCTCGGGTCCGAACCGATGCACGCGAGGCGCTCGCCGGTGGGAGAGCCGGGAGGTTGGCATCTTCCGTTCTTTTAGCCGGCGCAGGCCGGTCGTCGGCCGAAGGCTGTTGCGCCGATTGAAATCGGCCTTCTCAGGCGCTTGCGCGCCGGGCGTCGGCCTTCGCCGACGCAAATGGGATCTCCCGGTCGGCGCAGGCCGACCGTCGGCCGAAGGCCCCTGGAGGCCGAATTCATTCGGCGCACATGCCGACCGCCGGCCGGAGGCCTTCATGCCGATTGAAATCGGCCTTCTTAGGCGCTGCGCGCCAGGCGTCGGCCTTCGCCGACGCAAAAGGGATCTCCCGGTCGGCGCAGGCCGACCGTGGGCCGGAGGCTGTTGCGCCGATTGAAATCGGCCTTCTTAGGCGCTGCGCGCCAGGCGTCGGCCTTCGCCGACGCAAAAGGGATCTCCCGGTCGGCGCAGGCCGACCGTGGGCCGGAGGCTGTTGCGCCGATTGAAATCGGCCTTCTCAGGCGCTTGCGCGCCGGGCGTCGGCCTTTGCCGACGCAAATGGGATCTCCCGGTCGGCGCAGGCCGACCGTGGGCCGGAGGCCCTCGAAGGTCGAATTCATTCGACGCATCGGGCCGACCGCTGGCTGGAGGCCTTCCCGCCGATTGAAATCGGCCTTCCAAGGCGCTTGCGCGCCGGGCGTCGGCCTTCGCCGACGCAAATGGGATCTCCCGGTCGGCGCAGGCCGACCGTCGGCCGAAGGCCCTCGAAGGTCGAATTCATTCAACGCGCAGGCGCGCGACCCGGAAGGGAAGGGGGAACCGGATGCAGGAGATCACGCTTTCCCAGTATAGCGCGGAGATCGAACGCCTGCTCCAGGACGAAGCCTACGATGAGGCCATCGCCCACTGCATGCACATCCTGAAGCGCTACCCGAAATACCAGCGGGCCTACCGGCTGCTGGGCCAGGCTTACCTGGAGAAGGGCCAGGATGATGCGGCGATGGACCTCTTCGCCCGGGCCCTGAGCGCGGATCCGGAGGATTTCCTCCCCCGCATCGGCCTCAGCGTGATCTACGAGCGCCGCGGGCAAATCGCCGAGGCGGCCTGGCAGATGGAACGGGCCTATGAGCTGCTCCCTTACAACGAGTTCATCCGGGAGGAGCTGGCCAAACTCTATGCCCGCCGGGACGGAGCCCCGCCGGAGTTCCTGCCCCTCACCCGGGGCGCCCTCGCCCGCCTCTACGCCCGGGGCCATCTCTACGCCGCCGCCATCGCGGAGCTGGAGAGCCTGCTCCAGGAGGCGCCCCAGCGCGCCGACCTCCGCGTCCTTTACCTGGAGGTGCTGTGGCGGGATGGGCGGCGCCTCGAGGCCGCGCGGGTCGCGCAGAGCCTGCTCCAGGAGCTCCCCTATTGCCTGAAGGCGAACCTCATCCTGGGTGAGTTCTGGATGGCCAGCGGCCGCGAGGCGGAGGCCCGCGAGCTGTTCCGCCGCGCCGCCGCCGTGGACCCTGAGCTCACTCTGGTCCCGGATCTCCTCGGGCCGACGGCCTCGATCCAGCCGGCGGAGGTGCGGATCGAACGCCTGATCTATGTGCCTCCCACCCCGGCCTACGCCCGACCGCCCGTGGAGGAGGGTGAGGTCCCCGAATGGCTCCAGGCCCTGGGCCTCCCGTTGGGGGAGGAAGTCCCGACCGCACCCGCTACTGAGGAAGCCCCAGCCGCGCCGGAAGCCCTGAAAGCCGCCCCACCGGAGATCCCCCAAGCCCCATCCCCCGAGCCGGTGGCGGAGACCCTGGAATGGTTGCGATCGGTCGAGGTGACTCCGGCGGAGCTGGAGGAAGAACCTTCGGGGGCTCCGGAGGAAGTCCCGCCTCCGGAGCTGGAGTTGCCGGAATGGATACCGGAGGAGTTCTCCCTTCCCTCCGAAGCGCCTTCATGGATGGAAGGACCCGGGGAGGGGGAGGCTGGACCTTCATGGATGGAGGGTCTCTTCCCGCCGGAGATGCCCGCTCCGGTCTCTGAGGCCCCGAGCGAAGAGGCGCCGCCCGAGATCCCGTGGGAGGCTCCCGGGGAGCTCCCGCCGGCCCTGGAGGAACCGGGAGAGGTCCCGATGGAGAGGCCGGGCGAGGAGGCTGCGCCGGAGGTCGCCGGCCTGCCGCCGCTGCCGGAGTCACTGAGCCCGGAGGAGGCCCTGGCCTGGCTGGCCCGGATCGCCGAAGGCAAGGAGGAGATGCTGCGAGCCCAGGCGCAACAGGAGGCGGAAGCCCGCCTGGCGGAGATCCTGGGCCGTCGGCCGCCGGAAGCTCCCACCCCCCCGCTTCCGACGCCGCCGGAGGAGATCCCCGAGGCTCCCACCGGTGAGGAGACGCTGGAAGCGGCTCCGGAGGCAGCGTCGGCCGAAGAGGCCGCGCTCCCGGATTGGCTGCTGGCCCTCAAGCCGCCGGAGGAGGAGATCGCCCCGGCCCTCGAGGAGGAGGAACGCCGGTTCCGAGAGCTCCTGGAGGAGGCGGCCGCCCAGCCCCTGGAGATCCCGCCGGAGTGGCAGGCGGAGATGGGGATCTTCCCGGAGGCCCTTCCGGAAGCCCCATCCGCGGAGGCGGCCCCGCTCGAAGCGATGCCTCCGGAGGAGATCGAGACGCCACCGCTGGAAGGCGTCCTCCCCTTCCCGACGCCGGAGATCGCCCCCGAAGCCGTCGGCGAGGCGCTGCCGGAAGATCTGCAAGCCGAGGAAGTGTGGGAAGAGAGGGGACCAGCCCCGGAGGCCGTCGAGACAGCGCCCATCTGGGATCTCCTGGCTGTGGATGAGGGCCTCCCGCCGGCCGGGAAGATCCCGGAGCCCGCCCCCGCTGTGGATCCCCGCTGGCTGGAGCGCCTGCACGCGGTGCCGGTCGCCGAGACCATGGCCGGCGCGCTGCTGGGGGTCCTGGCGGATTACGAGGCCCGCCTGAAGGCCCAGCCTCGGGATCACGAGACCCGCCTGGCGATGGCCCGGTTGCTCTTCAACCTGGGCGACACCGCCCGGGCCATCCGGGAGTATCAGCGCCTGATGCGGGTGGCGGCGATGCGGGAGCGCGTGATCGCCGATCTGGAGCAGGCGGTGCAGCTGCGCCCCGACGAATCCCGCCTGTGGCAGGCCTTGGGGGATGCCTATCAGGAGGCCGGGAAGCTGCAGAAGGCCCTGGAGGCCTATCGGCGGGCCCTGGCCCATCTGGGTTCGTAGGCAGCGGGTTGAGCCCTGGGGCCCCGGCTCGCTTCCCCATCTATCCCGGACTCGGAGGCCCATCGATGCGCATCGGGATCCTGAGCGACACCCACGATCATATCGAGAACACGCGTCGGGCTCTGGAGATCCTCCGCCGGGAGGGGGTGGAGCGCCTCTTCCATTGCGGGGACGTGACCTCGCCGGAGGTGGTGGCCCTTTTCGAGGGCTGGGATGTGCTCTTCGTCCGCGGCAATCTGGACCGCCTGGAGGCGCTGGAGCCGGCGGTGGTGGCCCTGGGGCGTCAACCCTTCCTGGGGGATGAGCTGACCACCACTCTGGCGGGCCGGCGCATCGCCCTCCTCCACGGCGACGACACGGCCCGTCTCCAGCAGCGCATCGCCTCCGGGGAGTTCGACTACGTGTTCCACGGCCACACTCATCGGCGCCGGGACGAGCGAGTGGGGCGGACCCGCGTGATCAACCCGGGGGCCCTGGGCGGCGTCCGCCACGAGAGCCGCTCGTTCTGCATCCTGGATCTGCAGACCGACGAACTCCGCTTCATCGAGGTTGAGGAATGAGGGAGGAGCTCTTCCCGCCGGACACTCCGTTCCGTATGGCAGTGCCCATCGAGGTCCGCTTCCGTGATCTGGACGCGATGGGGCATGTGAACAACGCGGTGTATTTCACATATTTCGAGCATGCGCGCTTGCATTACCTCCGCCGGCTGGCTGAGGTGCCTCCCCCGCTGGAGCCCCTGGGGATGATCGTGGCCGAGGCGACCTGTCAGTATCGGGCGCCCATCACCCTGGGGATGCCGCTCCGGGTCTGGATCCGGGTGGGGGAGATCCGTCAGCGCAGCTTTGTCTTCCTCTACCGGATCGAACGCTGCGACACCGGTCAGGTGATGGCCCTCGGTCGCTCGGTGCAGGTGGCTTACGACTACGCCCGCGGCGTCTCCGTCCCGATCCCGGAGCCGTGGCGGGAGCGCTTCCGCGCCTTCGAGGAAGGGCAGCTGGAGCTGGCCCTCTCTTCTCCCTCACGATCCGACGGGGGCAAGGATGATCATCGTGGATGCCCATGAAGACCTGGCCTGGAACGCCCGCTCTTTCGGCCGGGATTACACCCGCTCGGCCTATGAGACGCGGCAGCGGGAGGAGGGGACGGAGATCCCCCGTCTGAACGGACGGTGCATGCTGGGCCTGCCGGAATGGCTGGCCGGGCGGGTGGCGGTGATCTTCGCCACCGTCTTCGTGATGCCGGCGCGCCACGCCCGCTCGGCGATGGAGCGAACCTATCGCACCCCCGATGAGGCCTACGCGGAGGGGATGGCCCAGCTGGATTACTATGAGCGCCTGACCGAGACCCAGCCTCGCTTCCGGTGGATCCGCTCTCGTCGGGACCTGGAGGCCGTGCTGGAAACGTGGCGGGAACCCCTCCCGGAGCCTGACCCGCGGTGCATCGGGATCGTCTGCCTGATGGAGGGGGCGGACCCCATCCGGCGCCCGGAGGAGGTGGAGGTCTGGTATGAGCGGGGGGTGCGGATCATCGGGCCGGCCTGGAGTGCCACGCGCTACGCCGGCGGCACCGGGGAGCCAGGCCCTCTGACCGATGAGGGACGCCGGCTGCTGAAGGTGATGCAGGACTTCCCCCTGATCCTGGACCTCAGCCACATGGCCGAGCGGAGCTTCTTCGAGGCCCTGGAGCGCTACGAGCGGCCGGTCATCGCCAGCCACTCCAACCCTCAAGCCCTGGTGCCCGGGGACCGCCAGCTCTCCGACGCGATGATCCGCGCTCTGGCCGAACAGGACGGGGTGATCGGAGTGGTTCTCAGCAATCGCATGCTCAAGAAGGGCTGGACCCGGGGGGATCCCAAGGAGGCGGTCACGGTTTGGGATGTGGTGCGGGCCATCGACTACATCTGCCAGCGGGTGGGGGACGCCCGTCACGTTGGGATCGGGAGCGATTTCGATGGCGGCTTCGGGGCGGATGAGACCCCGGCGGAGTTCGACACGGTGGCGGATCTCCCGAAGATCGCCGATGCCCTGCGACAGGCCGGCTTCGCCGAGGCCGATGTGGAAGCGGTGATGGGCGGGAACTGGTTGCGCATCCTGCGCCACGGGCTGGAGTGAGAGGAGCGCGCGGAGATGTGGTCGACAGGGGAGGGGTCGGAGGAGCGGCCGGTCCTGGTGATCGGGGCCGCAGGCCTGGACCTCAAGGGATACGCCGCGGGGGCCCTCCGCCTCGGGGCGACCAACCCGGGCCAGGTGCGGCGGAGCGTCGGCGGGGTGGCCCGTAACATCGCGGAGAACCTGGCCCGGCTGGGCCATCCGGTCTTCCTGATCTCCGCCGTGGCCGACGACGAGGCCGGCCGCTGGGTGTTGGAGCGCACCCGGAGCGCAGGGGTCAACGTCGAGCATGTGGCGGTGATCCCTCAGGGCCGAACCGGCACTTACCTGGCGGTGCTGGACGAGCAGGGCAACCTGGTCGTCGCGGTGGACGACATGAGCATCCTGGAGGCCATCACCCCCCGCTATCTTCAAGCCCGCCGCGCCCTCTTCGAACAGGCGGCCATGGTGGTCCTGGATGCCAACCTCTCGCCGGCCGCCCTGCGCATGGCCGTCCGCCTCGCCCGACGGTTCGGCGTCCCGGTGGCGGCCGACCCCACCTCCCCCACCCTGGCCATGCGCCTCCGATCCATCCTTCCGGAGTTGCATCTGGTGACGCCCAACACCGCGGAGGCGGAGGCCCTCACCGGCCTGCCGGTCTCGAACGTGGACGAGGCCCTTTTCGCCGCGCGCTATCTCACCGCCCTGGGGGTGCGGGTGGCCATCATCACCATGGCGGAGCTCGGCCTGGTCTACGCCGCCGGGGACCTCAGCGGGCATATCCCCGCCATCCGCACCGAGATCGTGGACTTCACCGGGGCCGGGGATGCGCTGACGGCGGCGGTGATCTTCGCCCTGCTCCACGGGATCCCGATTGAGGAGGCGGTGCGCCTGGGGGTGGCCGCCGCCGCCCTGACCCTCCGCTCCCGGGAGACGGTCTCCCCGGAGCTCAGCCTGGAGCGGCTCTACGAGCAGCTGGTGATCTGAGATCCCTGGGGGCGATGGCGTTTTCCATCCTCAATTCAGGAGATGCGAACGATGGGCGAGGTCTGGCCGTCCCGCTGGATGGAAACCTTCCTCCGGCTTCAGGAGGAGCTGGTGGCGCTGTTGCGGGAGCTGGTCCTCCGCGAGTCGCCCACCACCGAGAAGGCGGCGGTGGACCGGCTGGGGGAGTTCGTGGCCGAACGCCTGCGGGAGCTGGGGGCTCAGGTGGAGCGGATCCCCCAGGAGGCCGTCGGGGATCACTGGGTTGCCACCTGGGGCGATCCGGAAGCCTCCACTCAAATCCTGACCCTCTGTCACCTGGACACGGTGTGGCCATTGGGGACCCTGGAGCGCATGCCCTTGCGGGAGGAGGACGGGCGCCTCTATGGGCCCGGCGTCTTCGACATGAAGGGCGGGATCGCTGTCCTCCTCGGCGCCCTTCAGGGCCTGCGGACGCTCGGCCTCCATCCCCCTCACCGCGTCCGGATGCTGTTCACCAGCGATGAGGAGACCGGCAGCGAGACCTCCCGCCCGCTGATCGAGGAGGAGGCCCGGCGCAGCCATCTGGTCCTGTGCCTGGAGCCCGCCCTCCCCGACGGCAGCCTGAAGACGTTCCGCAAAGGGGTGGGGGATTTCATCGTGATCGCGCACGGGCGCTCCGCCCACGCCGGCGCCGATCCCCAGCGCGGGATCAACGCCATCGAGGAGCTGGCGTATCAGATCATGCGCCTGCGCGCCCTGGCCGATCCCCGCCGCGGCACCACCGTGACGGTGGGGGTGATCCGGGGCGGCACCCGACCCAACGTGGTGCCGGAATACGCGGAGATGGTGGTGGACGTGCGGGTGGCGACCCGGGCGGAGATGGACCGGATGGAGAAGGCCTTCCGGAGCCTGCGGCCGGTCCTGGACGGCGCCCGTGTGGAGGTGCGGGGAGGGTTTAACCGACCCCCGATGGAGCGGGACGCCCGGATGGTCGCCACCTTCCGGCGGGCCTGCGCCATCGCGGCCGAGCTGGGGCTGACCCTCACGGAGGGGGGGACCGGCGGGGGGAGCGACGCGAACTTCACCGCCGCCCTGGGCGTCCCCACCCTGGATGGCCTGGGGGCGGTGGGCAACGGCGCCCATGCCCTGGATGAGCACGTGTGGATCGCCTCCCTCCCGCAACGGGCCGCCCTGGTCGCCGCTTTGCTGGCCCGGTGGACGGTATTATAAACAAGGGAGCGCGGCGCAACGGCCGAAGGGGAGGGAGGTGGGCATGGAAGAGCTGGCCCGCGCGGCGGAGATGATCCGCCGGTCGCGTTATCTGGTGGCCCTGACCGGGGCCGGGATCAGCACCCCCTCGGGGATCCCGGATTTCCGGAGCGAAGGCTCCGGGCTGTGGACGATCTACGATCCGATGGAGGTGGCCTCCATCTGGGCCTTCTCCCGCCGTCCCGAAGCGTTTTTTGAGTGGGTGCGTCCCCTGGCCCGTATGATCCGGGAGGCCCGGCCCAACCCCGCCCATTACGCCCTGGCCCGCCTGGAGGCCGCCGGCATCCTCAAAGCCCTGATCACTCAGAACATTGATGAGCTTCACCAGAAGGCGGGCTCCCGTCGGGTCATCGAGGTGCACGGGCATCTGCGGGAGGCCACCTGCATCCGGTGCTACCGCAAGGTCCCCGCCGCCCCTTACCTGGACGCTTTTCTGGAGAACGGGACGATCCCGCGCTGCGAGGTGTGTGGGGGAGTGCTCAAGCCGAACGTCATCCTGTTCGGGGAGCAGCTGCCGGCCCAGGCTTTCCTCGCCGCCCAGCAGGAGGCCCGCCGGGCGGATGTCTTCCTGGTGGCCGGCTCCTCCCTGGAGGTGGCCCCGGCGGGGGATCTCCCCATCCTGGCCAAGGAGCACGGGGCCCGCCTGATCCTGATCAATCTCTCCCCTACCGCCGCCGACCGTTATGCGGATCTGCAGATCCGCGGGGATGTGGCGGAGATCCTCCCCCTCCTGGTGGACGCCGTGCTGGGACCCGCGCGGGAGGAGGCCTCTGCTGCGGAATGAACGTTCAGGAGGACCGGGATGGCGTTGAGGGGAAACCTGCGGGATTTCCACACCACCCAGTTGCTGAACCTCATCCACCTGGCCCGGAAGACCGGGACCCTGACGGTGGAAAGCCGCAACGGCACGGCCCAGTTGTGCTTTAAGGACGGCAAGCTGATCTACGCGGCTTTAGACCGTCAGGACGGCCGCCTGGCCGATGTGCTGATCCGGGCCGGGAAGCTCCGCCCGGAACAGCTGCAAGCGTTGGACCTCTCCCGGGTTCAGGATGACAAGGTCCTGGGGTTGAAATTGATCGAGGCCGGCTACGTGACCCAGCAGGACATCCTCGCCAGCCTGCGGGCGCAGATGCTGGATGTGGTCTATCGGCTGTTCGCCTGGAACGAAGGCGCCTTCCGCTTCGAGCCCCACCTCCAGCCGGTCCAGAACCGCATCCCGGTCCCCGTGGACCTGGAGAACATCATCATGGAGGGGGTCCGCCGCCTCCGGGAGGTGGAGCGCCTGAAGGAGGAGCTGCCGGATCTGGACATCCCCGTCCGGCTGACCAGCCGCCCCGAAACCATCCGCAAGGTGCAGCTGAGCCCCGAGGAATGGCGGGTGATCAGCCAGGTCAACGGGCGGAACACCATCGAGCAGATCATGCGCCGTCTGAACATGGACGAGATCCAGATCCGTCGCATCATCTACGGGCTCCTCCAGGCCGGCCTGATCGAGCTCGGCGCCCCGCCTCCGGCCGCGCCGCCGCCCGGAGTCCCGACCCCCAGGCCCGGCAGCGGCGTCTCCCGCTCCGTCGTGGAGAAGCTGATCAATTACTTCCGCAGGCTGTGAGGTCCTATCCCCCAGGAGGGCAGACGATCCATGCAGGCGGTGAAGATCGTGGTGACCGGGCCTTTCGCCTCGGGCAAGACCCAGTTCATCCGCACCATCAGCGAGATCGAAGTGGTCTCCACCGAGCGGCGGATCTCCACGCCGGCGGAGCGGGCCGTCAAGGACCAGACCACGGTGGCCATGGATTTCGGGCGGATCACCATCGATAAGGACCTCGTGCTGTATCTGTTCGGCACGCCGGGCCAGCGACGCTTCGATTTCATGTGGGAGATCCTGGCCGAGGGGATGCTGGGCTTCATCGTCATGGTCGATAGCACCAGACCGGAAACCTTCCGCGAGGCCCGCAACATCCTGGACACCTTCCGCCGCTACGCCCAGACCCCCTTCGTGGTCGCCGCCAACAAGCAGGACCTTGAGGACGCCTGGGATCCGGAGGACGTCCGCATCGCCCTGCGCCTGGACGGCCGGGTCAAGGTGCTCCCGTGCGTGGCCACCCGCCGCGACAGCGTGAAGAACGTGGTCCTGGAGCTGCTCTACGCCATCCTGGAAGAGCTGTCCGCTTCCCGCTAAGATGAGCTCCATCGTTACGGAACAGGGGATCGTCCATTATGAGGTCATCGGGCGAGGCCGGCCGGTGATCTTCCTGCACGGATGGCTGGGCTCCTGGGCTTATTGGATCGACACGATGAACGCCCTGTCCCGCCATTGCCGTTCTTACGCGCTGGATTTCTGGGGATTCGGGGAGTCCGATCGCCAGCGCGCCAGCTTCACGGTCCCCAGCTTCATCGATCTGGTGACCCAGTTCATGGATCGTCTGGGGATCGCCTCGGCCGCCCTGGTCGGCCACTCCATGGGTGGGACGGTCGCCCTGGGGGTCGCCCTGGCCCATCCGGAGCGGGTGACCCGGGTGGCGGTGGTGGGTTCCCCGATCACGGGAAGCTCCCTGAATTTCTTCCTGAAAATGGCCGGGCGGCCGTTCTGGGCCTTCCTGGCCTACACCTTCCCGGTGGCGGTGAAGGCGGGGACCTATCTGGCCTCGCCGACCATCACCCGGGCGTGGCGGACCTGGTATCGGATGTGGGAGCGGGATCTCTCCCGCACTTCATTGCGCTCGTTCTTCCAGAGCATCGGGAGCCTCCACCGCACGGACCTGCGGCCGCGGCTCCGGGAGCTGCGCACGCCCGTCCTGGGGATCTATGGGGCCCGAGATAACATCGTCAACCCTGATCAGGCGTTCGTGCTGGCTCGGGAGGCCCCCCAGGCGTCGATCTTCTGGATGCCGGAGGCCGGCCACTTCCCCATGCTCGACGAGCCCGAACGCTTCCGGCAAGCCCTCGCGGATTTCCTGCTCGCATAAGCCGAAGGATCCGTCTGGACAGGCAAGGACCCGGAATCCTCCCCTCAGACAGAGCGTCGGTTAGCGTGCAATGACAGAGGGAAGGGGGGACTGATGAATGGGAAGTTGCGGAAGGTGATCATCCGGGATCGGCGGCTGATCCCGCCCTTCAACGAGCCGGCGCGGGATCTCATGGTGCTGAACAAGCCCCTCTGGTTGCACCAGCGGGATCTGCTCGCGCCTTACTGCGACGAGGAGCTGGAGGTGGACTCCCTGGACGAGGTGCCGGACGATCGTGTGCCGACCCTGGTGTATCGGGATAACCTCTTCTTCGATGAGCCCTTCCTGCGGACGTTCCTGGAGCGGGCGCGGCGCCTCAACAAGGCCTGCCGGGTGGCCTTCGCCCTCAACGACCCCGCCATCGTCCACCATGCCCTTCCCCTGCAGCGGGGCATCCGACGGGAGGGGGATGTCTATGTGGCCGACATGTGGTATTTCCCCTATGGGAAGGAATCCTACGCGCGCCCGCTGGTGATCGAAACCCTGGCCCGGGAGATCGGCTACTATCGGGTGCCGCGTTACATGGCGCCCCGCCAGGGGGATCTCACCTTCTGGGTGCCCTTGCGCGCCTTTCTTTCCATCGAGCACTGGGTCCATGTCTTCATGGCCAACTCCCCCTTCGGGATCTTCGCCGAGGGGGCCCGGATGGAGGACCGCATCCAGCGCCTGGACGTGAAATTGCGTATCCTCTGGCGGGCCATGCTGGAGCGCCGTCAGGTCCTCTCGTCCTCCGCGCTGGTGCGCATCGGCCGCAACGTCCAGATCGACCCCACGGCGGTCCTCCAGGGGCCGACGATCATCGGGGACAACGTGACCATCGGGGCGGGGGCGGTGGTGGCCAACAGCATTATCGGCAACAACGTCAACATCGGCCAGGGGGTTCAGGTGCTGCTGAGCGTGGTGGGGGACGGCTGCTTCCTTCCCTTCCGGGCGGCCCTTTTCATGACCACAATGATGGAACACTCCATGGTGGCCCAGAACACCTGCCTGCAGCTGTGCGTGGTGGGGCGCGACACGTTCATCGGGGCGGGGACAACCTTCACCGACTTCAACCTGCTCCCCAAGCCGATCCGCACTCACTTCCGCGGCGAGCTGGTGGAGGCCGGCATGCCGGTGCTGGGGGGCTGCGTGGGCCACCACTGCCGCCTGGGCTCCGGGCTGGTGATCTACCCCGCCCGCATGATCGAGTCCGACGTGGTCCTCTTCGCCACCTCCGACCATCACGTGATCACCCGGAACGTGTATTACGAGGACAGCGATCACCTGCGCATCCCGGGCGGGGCCGCCCTGTATCCGCGTTTGTATCCGCGGGAGGAAGAGGTTGGCCAGCCGGAGGCGGCCCCGGCTCTGGAGCGAGGGAACGCCCCTTAAGCGGCATCGGCGCGTGGGACCGGCGAGGTGGAGGATGGGAACCTTCGCCTTCATGATCCATCCGATCGACCCGAAGCGGGATGTGCAGCGGAAGTTCCCGCTGCTGGGCCGGCTGCTGCCCGAGCCGGCCATCCACTTCTTCTCCGCCTACTTCCCCCCGGTGTATCTCTCCCGCGTCACCGGGATCCGCTCCCGGGCCACCGGGAGGACGGTGGAGGGCTGGCTGCTGGCATGCCCGCTTACCCCGCAGCGGATGCTCTCCCTGCCGCTGGAGCGGGCCTATCGCAAGATCATCGAAACGGGGCGCCTGGCGGAGCGGCTCGGCGCCCGCATCCTCGGGCTGGGGGCCTTCACCGCGGTGATCGGGGACGCCGGGGTCACGGTGGCCAAAGGCCTGCGCATCCCGGTGACGACGGGGAACAGCTACACCGTGGCGGTGGCCCTGCAGGCCCTTCGGCAGGCGGCGGAGCGGATGGGGATCTCCCTTCCGGAGGCCACCGCGGCGGTGGTGGGGGCGGCCGGGGCCATCGGTCGGGTGGCCGCCCGGCTGCTGGCCCGGGAGGTGCCCCGGGTGATCCTGGCCGGGCGCCGGACGGAGCGGCTGGAGGCCATCCGGCTCCTCGTGGAGGCAGAAGGCGCGCGGGCGCAGGTGGCCGAAGGGCTGGAGGCCCTCCGGGAGGCCGATTTGGTCCTGGTGGTGAGCAGCTCCCCCGTCGCCATCATCGGACCGGAGCACCTGAAGCCCGGCGCGGTGGTTTGCGATGTCGCCCAGCCCCGCAACGTCTCCCCGGCGGTGGCTGCCCGGCGGGACGACGTCCTGGTCATCGACGGGGGGATCGTGGAGGTTCCCGGGGAGGTGGATTTCGGCTTCGATTTCGGGCTCCCCCCGCGCATGGCGTATGCGTGCATGGCGGAGACCATCACGCTGGCCCTGGAAGGCCGGTATGAGCCTTACAGCCTGGGCCGCCGTCTCTCCATCGAGCGGGTGGAGGAGATCGCCCGCCTGGCGGAACATCACGGCTTCCGTTTAGCCGGCCTCATGTCCTTCGGGCGCCCGCTGACCGAGGAAGCGATCGCCCGGATCCGCGCGAACGCCCGCCGGGAGCTCGCCGTGGCCCGCGGATATCCCGCCGCTCCGCCAGATCATGCCGTTGCGCGATTGGGAAGGCCCGAGCTCTCATCCGGGAGATAGATCGTTTTGAAAGATCATCTCCGACCGCAAGACGGACGCTTTGACGCTTATCTTCTCCGATTCCCCTGTAGCGGAAAGTGCCGAGATCAGGTCCAGGATGATTGGGGATTGCGACGTCTCGGGGGATCTGGTCTCTCCGGAGATCCTGGATGCGTTGCAGTGGATCCCATGGTCGGATGGGATGGAACATCAAGTTCTCCCTCCGGGGCTCGGTGAAGGATCGGATCGCCTGTCGGTCTCCACGGGGATCCCGGGTGAGCGCTTGGGTCTGCTGTAGGCGTGCTGGGATCGCCTCATCCTCACCGATCTTCCTGCGGGGGTGGGGTGGGCAGGGGGGTGAGGGGGAGGCTGTAGGCGGCCTCCAGGATCTGGCGGGCGATGGGGGCAGCGACGGCGGAGCCCTGGCCGCCGTTTTCGACGATCACCACGACCACCCGCTCCGGCCGATCCGCGGGGGCATAGCATGCGAACCACGCATGCGGCGGCCGCCCCGGAGCCGTCTCCGCCGTCCCCGTCTTGCCCGCCACCGCAAAGGGCATCCCCCGGAAGACCCAGGTGGCCGTCCCCCGGGGATGGGTGGTCACGCCCACCAGACCCTCCCGGATGACCGCCAGGGCCTCCTCGGGAACGGGGAGACGCCCCTGGATCTCCGGGGGGAAGGTCTCCTCGGGGACCCCGGGGGCGGGGCCGATGCGCTGCACCAGCCGGGGCCGGTAGAGGATCCCCCCGTTGGCGACTGCCGCCAGCATCCGGGCGATCTGCAATGGGGTCACCAGGAGATCGCTCTGCCCAATGGACATGTTCACCGCGTCCCCCACCGACCAGGGTCGACCCCCTTGTTGCGCCCGCCACGCCGCGTCCGGCACCAGCCCGGCCTCCTCCGGCACCCCCCGGATCCCGGTGGGAGCGCCCAGCCCGAAGGCCCGGGCCATCCGCGGGAGGAGATCCGGATCCTGCTGATGGAGGGCGAACCCAAGTTGATAGAAGGCCACGTTGCAGGAGACGGTGAGGGCGGTGGGAAGATCCACCATGCCGTGGCCGGTCCGCAGCCAGCACCACTTCCGATAACCCGGCCCCAGGCCATCCCAGTAGCCCGGATCCTGAAAGGTGCTGCGGGCGGTGAACCCGTGGGTCAGGGCAGCGGCCATCACCACGATCTTAAAGATCGAGCCGGGGGGATACAGGCCCTGGGTGGCCCGGTTCAGGAAAGCCCCCGGTGGGGGCGGCGGCGGGTTCGGCCCGAACAGGGCGTTGGGATCAAAGGCCGGCCGGCTGACCATGGCCAGGATGTCCCCATTGCGCGGATCCATCACCACCACCGCTCCCGTCCGATCCCCGAAGATCTCCTCCACCCGAGCCTGGAGCTCCCGATCCAGGGTGGTGGTGATGGGGCGGCCCGGCGTGAAAGGCCGCTCGGCGAGCAGCCGCGAGGGACCGTCCTCCGGGCGGGAGGGCTGGATCCACAGGCGGCCGCCGTGAGTCCCGGCCAGGTAAGGCTCCCCCCATGCCTCTAAGCCCATCCGCCCCACCCACTCGTCGCCCCGATAGCCCCGGCGCCGCCACGCGTCCAATTCCTCGGCCGGGATCTTGCCCACGATCCCTACCGTCTGCGCCGCCACGCCCGCGTAGATCCGTCCGCTGCGGGAGCGCAGGACCACGCCGGGGGTGGCCTCCAGGTCGGTCAGGAACGGCGCCACCCGATCGGCGGGGAGGGCGAGGACCGGCATATACCAGTCCGGCTGCCCGCCCGCGTAACGCGCCCGGATGGTCTCCGGAGGGAGCCCGGTGGCCTGGGTCAGGCGCGCGAGCAGTTGCCCCTCGTCGGCGATCTGCCCCGGCACCACGCCGATCTCCACCCATTCCCCCTGGACGGCCAGGCCGCGTCCTTCGCGGTCGTAGAGGTTGGCCCGCTCGGGGATCACGTATTCCACCTGCAGCCGTTCGCCCTCCCGAAGCTCCGGCCAGAGGAGGGCATCCCGCCAGACCACCCGCCAGCCGCCGGCGGTCCAGCGCAGCTCCAGCGTGCCCTCCGCCTCGCGCTCCCCGAACAGGGCGGTCTTCCAGCGGATGCGGTAGCGGGCCCGGGCGCTCTCTCCCTCTTCGATCAGGCTCAACGGCTGGATCTCGATGGCCTGCACCCCGGCGGCGTTGAGGGTCTCCCGCCAGCGCGCCTGGAGGTCCTCCCGGGGCATGGCCGCCTGGGAGGCAGGGGTGAGCAGCGCCCAGAGTTCGTCGATCGCTTCCCGCGTAAGGGCCTCCAGCGCCGCCGTCGCCGTCCCGGCCGGGGAAGGCCGGGGCGTGGGGGTCGGCGGCACCGGGCTCGGCGTGGGAGGGGGAGGCGAAAGAACCCGGCACGCGCTCAGCCACCCTCCCGCCGCGGCCGGAAGCGCCCGCAACAGGAAGGTCCGACGGGTCCATCCCTTCCTCATCCTGCCTCCTTCCCCGGGGTCGAGAAGGGAAGGCCCGGGGGCTGCCGCAACCGTTCTGGGGAAACGTCCAGGAGCCCTGCCCGCCGGCCGAGGGCCCGGATCGCCCGCCACAGGCCCTGGCGGGTAAGCGGATCCCCCCGGCGGTTGAGGAGCAGGGCCCGGTTCTCCGGGTCCCGAACCAGACGAGGGCGTCCCGTCTGGAGATACCGGATCAGGGACTCCCGAACCGGCGCCGGGAGCGTGTAGATGCGCCAGCCGGCGCGGGTCTGGATCCGCAGGCGCTCCCCCTCTGGATCGATGTCCTCCAGGGTGAGGGCAACGGCCTGGCCGGCCCGCAACCCCAGTTTGCCGATGAGATGCAAGATCAGGCGGTCTCGTAGCCCCAGGGGGGTCTCCGGAAGGGACCGGGCGAAGTCCATCAGGCGCTGGCGCTGATCCGGGGGAAGGGGGAGCCGGGAGCCCCGGGTGGGGAGGCGCCAGCTCAGCGCGAGGGCCGGGTTCTCCGCGATGGCTCCTTCCTGCGCCAGGAAGCGGAAGAAGGCCCGCAGGACAGCCAGCCGCTGATTCCATGTGCGGACCGATCCGCCGCGCTGGAGCACGTTTTCATCCAGGAAGCGTTGCAACGCCGGGGCGTCCACCTCAGCCCAGCGGCGGAAGCCCCGGGCCTCCAGGAAACGGACGAGCCGGAAGAGGACGTGTCGATAAGAGCGGAGGGTGGAAGGGGCAGTTCCCTCCGCGGCGATCCGGGCGTCCAGGAAGCGGAGGACCCAGATCCCGAGGGCTTCTGATGGAGCATCCGTTCGGGCGTTCATCCCGAGCGCGCACCTCCGATCCACAGGCGCTGGGCTTCCCCTTGGGTGTATCCCAAAATTGTAGGACAACTGCGAGCAGTTGTCCTGCAAGGCGGCCAGGCCCGACAAAATCGGGACACACCCTTCCCCTTGGGCGGCGTGCGGGAAGGGAAGGGGACGGGCTCAGGCGGGACGCCGATGCGTTCCCCACCCCGGGCCCTGGGGGCGATCGGGAGGTTCCACCCCGAGGTCCTGGGCCTGCCCGCCCTCCTCGCGAGGGCCGATGAGCGGCATCAGCTGGAGCAGGGCTTCCTCGTCATACTGGCGGTTGCCGCACACATCGCAGATATAGGCGGGCATGTTCGGGATGACGATGAAGAAGTCCCCGTGGTAGCCGGCGTAGGTGATCCGGCGCGGCCGCATATAGCCGATCCGGCAGTTCGGGCAGGGCCACATCGAAACCTCCTGGTTGAATCCCTTCGACGCCCAGGCCGAGGTGCCGCTCAGCCGGCGCGGAGCGGCAGGGCTTCCAGGATGGCGACGGTGGCGCTGGTCCCCAATCGGGTGGCGCCAGCCTCGATCAGGGCGATGGCCTGTTCCGCCGTGCGGATGCCGCCGGAGGCCTTCACCCCGATTGTGGGGCCTACCGCCT
This sequence comes from Thermoflexus hugenholtzii, assembly GCF_018771565.1. Taxonomy (NCBI): domain Bacteria; kingdom Bacillati; phylum Chloroflexota; class Thermoflexia; order Thermoflexales; family Thermoflexaceae; genus Thermoflexus; species Thermoflexus hugenholtzii. The sequence continues at coordinate 455,252 of NZ_CP076326.1, forward strand.
GGCGCAGAAGCGCGACGTCCTCCACCGTCGCCCCGCCCGGCCCGAAGCCGGTGGAGGTCTTCACGAAATCCGCCCCGGCCTCGACGGCCAGGCGGGCGGCCCGGATTTTCTCCTCCGGGCGGAGCAGGGCGGTCTCCAGGATCACCTTGCAGACGGCTCCCGCGGCGTGGGCCACCGCGATGATCGCCTGCAGATCCGCCCGCACCGCCTCGATCGCCCCGGCCCGGAACAGGCCGATGGGGAGCACGATGTCGAGCTCCTGAGCGCCCTGGGCCAGGGCCAGGCTGGCCTCGGCCACCCGCACCGCCGTGAGGCTCGCCCCCAGGGGGAACCCCACCACCGTGGCCACCTTCACCGGGGTTCCGGCCAGCCGTTCGGCCGCGCGGGCGACATAGATGGGGTTCACACACACCGCCGCGCAGCCGTAACGCACGGCCTCCTCACACACCCGGTCGATGTCCGCCGGGGTGGCCTCCGGGCGGAGCAACGTATGATCGATCCGCGCGGCCAGCGCCTCCCGAGTCCACATCGTCAAGGATCCGATCGCCTCATGAATGGCCTGCGCATGGATGGATCGCTTCCTGTTCGAGACGGGAAGGGTCGCGGCGAAAGCCGCCCCTACTTTTGGATGGCAGGATGTATGCCGAAATGAATTTCGGCTGGCGTTGTGGGCCGCGGCCGGCGCGGCCCCTGGGGTGGCACCGGGTCCTTAGGGCACCTCCCTCCCAAAGGGATTCCGGATCAGGCCCCAGCGGGAGGGCGGCCAGTAGATCAACCATGCCTTCCCAATGATGGCCGAGCGGGGGAGGGTCCCCCAGTTGTGGGAGTCGTTGGACGCGTTGCGGTTGTCGCCCAGGACGAAATATTCCCCAGGCCCCAGAGTCACCGGCCCATAGGTATATCCCATCGGGCCGCGGATGTAAGGCTCCTCCAGGGGATGGCCGTTGATGAAGACCTTGCCGTCCCGGATGGCGATGGTCTCCCCCGGCAGCCCGATCACCCGCTTGATGAAATCGCGGGAGGGATCGTGAGGGAAACGGAAGACCACGACGTCCCCCCGCTGGGGGGAACCGAACCAGTAACTGACCTTGCTGATCAGCACGTATTCCCCATCGTGCAGGGTGGGCTCCATGCTGGAGCCTTCGATGCGGAAGCGGGCAGTGGCTGTGTTGACCAGAGCCATCGCCACCAGCACGATCAGGGCGGTCTCGATCAGCTCCCGCAGGAAGGCGATCAGCGGGTGCGAGCCTCGCTCCGCCCGCTCCAGGATCGGTTCTGTGGATTCCAGCGCCACCGGTGTGCGCGGCTCCTCCATACTCTCTTCCTCCGGGACCGGATTATACGCCGCCTTCCCCGGGGGGTCCAGTTCATCGCCCGCGGATCGAGCGGCGAGCCGGAGCGCGGACGCATGCCAGGAGCTGCCGGCTTTCCTCGAAGAGTCCGTGAAAGCCGCAGAGCCGATGGGAGGCCTTTCAAGGCCGCCCACCGAGGTCCTCTCCGCGTCGAATTCGCCCGGCTCGGGTTTGGGCGCATGTCGCGGCGTCCAGATAATGGGAGGGAGGAGCTGCGAGGCGGATGATCTGGTGGAGCGAGGCGGATGACCTTCCCGGAGCGGTTCGTCCGGCGGATGCAGGGGTGGTTGGGGCCGGAGGCGGAGCCCTTCCTTCAGGCTCTGAGCGGGCCCTACCGCACCGGCCTGCGGGTCAACACCCTCAAGATCGACCCGGAGGCCTTCCGGTCCCGTTCCCCGTTTCCGCTTTCCCCGGTCCCCTGGTGCCCGGAGGGCTTCGTCCTGGAGGACCTCGAAGCCCGGCCGGGCCTGCATCCGTATCACGCCGCCGGCCTGTATTATCTGCAGGACCCTTCGGCGATGGCGGCGGCGATCCTGCTGGACCCCCAGCCGGGGGAGTGGGTGCTGGATCTGGCCGCAGCGCCCGGCGGAAAGACCACCCACATCGCCGCACGGATGCGCAACACCGGGGTTCTCGTGGCGAACGAGATCCAGCCCCGGCGGGCCTCGGTGCTGGCCCTGAATGTGGAACGCATGGGGGTAACCTGCGCGCTGCTGACCAACGAGACCCCGCAGCGCCTGGCCCGGCGCTGGGAGGGGTTGTTCGACCGCGTGCTGGTGGACGCGCCGTGCTCCGGGGAGGGGATGTTCGCCCGGGACCCCGAGGCCATCCGGGCCTGGAGCATGGAGCGGGTGCGTCGCTCCGCCGGGTTGCAGAAGGCCATCCTCACGGAGGCCGCCCGGATGGTGCGGCCGGGAGGCTGGCTTCTGTATGCCACCTGCACCTTCGCCCCGGAGGAGAACGAGGGGGTGGTGGACGCCTTCCTGCGCGCCCATCCGGAGTTCGACCTGGTGGATCCCCCCCGCCATCCGGCCTTCGACCGGGGACGCCCGGAATGGATCGAGGGGGGAGATCCCCGTCTGGTCCGCGCCGTGCGGCTGTGGCCACACCGGGGGCCGGGGCACGGGCACTTCTACGCGCTCTTCCGGCGGAGGGGGGAGGAGCGGCCCCATCGTCCGGGACCGGAGAGCGATCTGCCGGGCCGGGTTCGGCGGGCTCTGGAAGCTTTCTGGGAGAAAACCCTGGAGGCGCCCCTGCCGGAGGACGGTTTGATCCTGCGAGGGGATCACGTCTATCGGACGCCGATGGCGCCGGCGTTGTGGCGGGGGTTGCGGGTGCTGCGGCCGGGATGGTGGCTGGGCCGGGCGCGTGACGATCGCTTTGAGCCGGACCACGCCCTGGCGATGGCCCTGGATCCACGGCGGGTGCGTCAGGTGCTGGAGCTCTCGCTGGACGATCCCCGGGTGGCTGCGTATCTGCAGGGGCATCCCCTGGAGGGGCCGTGGGAGGAGGGATGGACCCTCATCGCTCTGGAGGGCTTCCCGCTGGGCTGGGCCCGGGCCGAGCGCGGTCGGCTCAAAAACCTCTACCCTCGCCACCTGCGGGCCATTGGATGGTGGGAAGCGTAAGCGGACGCCTGGGTCGGATCACCCGTTCGGGCCCTGGCCCTGGAGGAGACCGGTTTCACCGGACTTCCTCTACAGTGATCCCCATGGCTTCCAGCCAGGCCTTCAGGGCAGAGGCGTGATCGGCCCGCACCATCAGGGTGTGGGCGTCCAGGGGACGGACCCAGGGGGAAAGGGCAGGCTCCCGGCACAGCGCCTCCAGGATCTCCGGCCGATCCATCCGCAACAGGATCACCGGCTCCCAGCGCGCCCGCGGCGGATGCTCGCTCCAGGTCAGCAGCCGGGCCAGCAGCCCTGCCGGCAGCGGCCCCCGATGCACCTGTTGCAACCGTTGCAGGATCTCCGAAAGGCTTAACCCGGCCTCCCGACCTGCCTGCAGCGACGCCTCCGTGATCCGGAATCCCTCCGGGGTGCGTTCGGTGAACGGCTCCAGCAATCGCTCCACCCCCGGATGGGGGAAGGGCCCGGTCCAGCGCAAGATCCCGGAATCCTCCGCCACCACCTGATTGCGCAGATCCTCCGATCGGAACCCGCTCATCCACGGCCGGATCCCCCGCGCCCGCCAGCGGGCCGCCAGTGCCTCGGCCCGCTCCCCGGTCCAGCCCAGGCCCTCCCCCAGGGGTCGGAGGGACGGATCCGCCGGGAGCCCGTCTTCCCCGCTCCGGACCAGGGTCACCCGCCGGTAGATTCGCACCCGATTGAACCGCCGGTGCCAATCCTCCAGGGAGCGTCGCACGTTCGGCGGAAGAGGCTCGCCGCTGATCCCCTCCAGGAAGCGGATGACGCGCGGGATGTCCCAGCCCTGGGAGAGCCCTCGATACAGGGCCTCGCGGGTGATCTGATAAATGGAGATCGGCTCCCCCGGCGTCGGCTCCGTGAAGGCCTCCAGGGCGGTGCGAACCGCCTCCGAGATCGGCTCGAAAGCCAGGATCCGGAAATCGGGCTGGACGACAAGGCGCCCACCCTCCTCCGGCAGCGCCACCGGTTCCCCCACCCCCAGCATCCAGGCTCCGAAGGCGGTCAGCCGCGCCATCGTCCAGCGCCCGCCTCGATCCCCTCGGTCCAGAACGCCGAGCCAGTGCAGCGGCCAGAGGGTTTCCTCCATCAGCCAGGCTTTCCAGCGAGCGGCCCGCTCCTGACCGGCCGGGGAGAGGGGGTCCGGCGCGCGCGCGGCTGGCTCCCGCAGGGCGGCCGCCACCAGGGCGGGCAGGGGGATCCACGCCCCGGCCTCATGCCCACGCAGCCCCTGCTCGAGGCGCGCCCTCAAAAGCTCCGGGGAGAGATGCTCCCCTTCTTCCCCCTCGGAGATCCCGGCGCCCTTCCAGGCGTGGAAGGCGGCGGCCGCGCGATCGGTCGCCTCCTGCTCCCAGAAGGGGTGCAGGGTCTCCAGGATCAGGGTCGCCCCATGGGTCCGAAGCACACCCATGCGTTCCAGCAGGCGCCGGAGGAAGGTGATGTACGCGAGGTCGCGCGGGGAGCCGGCGAGGCCCAGCCAGCGCTGGAGGGCGCGAACCCACCGCGCCGGCAACCGTCCATCCCGGGTCAGGGCGATCCCAGAGGAGCGGCGGAGGAACCGGGCCATCCGCCCGAGGTCCCGCGCCAGCCGTTGGGGAGAGGCCGGATACACGCGATCCGGTGGAAGAGACGGAAGCACCGGGAGGGCAGCGGCCACCTCGTCCGGCAGGACCGCTTCTCCCTGGGGCCGGAGGGAGCGCACGCGCAATCCCCCGCGATGCCAGTAAATCAGACCCAGGGCCGCCAGATGGACGGCCAGCTCCTCGAAGGGGATCGCTGGGGTGTCCTCCGCCGTCGCCTCATATAAAATCGAAAGGACAAGAGCGGGCATCGATCCGCCCGCCTGCTGCAGGCCCTCCACCAGCCAGCGGCCCTCTGCCGGCAGGCCCGTCCAGAGGGCCGCCAGCCGGTCCCGATCGCTCAGGCGGGCAAGGGTCTGCTCCTCAGCGCCCGATCCCTCCTCCGCCGGCCATCCCTGCTGGCGGAGGATGTGGGCGACCAGGGAGGGATCATAGTGCGCGACCAGCTCGTTCAACCGCATCGCCCCCCTTCCCACCCCTCCGAGGCCCCCCCGGAGGACCCCCGGGGGAGATGACCAAAGTCCGGTATAAGGATTTTAACCATAGCGGTATCATAGGAGGGCAGACGGCGATGGCGCCTGGGATCCCGGATCCAGGGAAGAGAGGGATGGAGACGCAGAAGCTGGACCCGACGCAGATGCCCACCTTGCTGAAGCCAGGGGAGGTGCTCCAGGGGCGATATCGGATCGAGCGGGTGCTCGGCGCGGGGGGGATGAGCACCGTGTATCTGGCCCTGGACCTCCGGTTCCCCTCGGTGCGTCGGTTGTGTGCGCTGAAGGAGATGATCAGCCATATCCCAGACCCCCGGATGCGGGCGCTGGCCCAGCAGAGCTTCGAGCGCGAGGCGGCGATGCTGGCCACCCTCAGCCATCCCGCCATCCCCAAGATTTACGACTACTTCACAGAGGGCGAGCGCCACTACCTCGTCATGGAGTATATCCCCGGGGAGGACCTGGAGACACGGTTGCGGCGCACCGAGGGGATGCTGCCCGTGGAGGAGGTGGTGAGCTGGGCAGTGCAGATCTGCGATGTGCTGCACTATCTTCACTCTCAGCAGCCGCCGATCATCTTCCGGGATCTCAAGCCCTCAAACATCATGGTCGACCCTTACGGGCGGGTGTTCCTGGTGGACTTCGGGATCGCCAAGGTGTTCCAGGCCGGCCAGCGGGGGACGATGATCGGCACCGAAGGCTACAGCCCCCCGGAGCAGTATCGCGGGATCGCGGATCCACGCACGGATATCTATGCCCTGGGGGCCACGCTCCATCACCTGCTGACGCGGCAGGACCCGCGCCTGGAGCCCCCCTTCTCCTTTCACGAACGGCCCATCCGTCGGGTCAACCCGGCGGTCCCCGAGGCCCTGGCCCAGGTGATCATGCGCGCCCTGGAATATGACCCGGACCGGCGCTTCCAGTCGGCGATGGAGATGAAACAGGCCCTTCTTGCGGCCATGGGGATGCCAGCGGCCTCGCGCTCCCCGGCCATCCCCTCGGTCCGGGCTTCCTCCACCCCTTACCGGGTGAAATGGATCTTCGCCTGCGAGGATGAGATCCGCTCCCGCCCGGTGGCCGCGGAAGGAATGCTCTTCGTTACCTCCTACGACCACAACGTCTACGCCCTCTCGGCGGAGGATGGGAAGCTCCGCTGGAAATTCGCCGCGGAGGGCGGCATCGGCGGGGCGGTGGCGGTGGCCGGGGACCGGCTGGTGGTGGGCTCGCTGGACCGCCGGCTCTACGCCCTGCGGATCCGGGACGGTCAGTTGCTGTGGACCATGGAGGCGGGCGGGCCGATCTACACCACCCCTCGTATCGTCGCCGGGGTGGTCTTCTTCGGCGCCGATGATGGCTTCTTCTACGCCGTCGACCTGGAGACCGGACGCGTCCTCTGGCGGGTGGATCTCGCCGCGCCCATCCGCTCCTCCGCCGGCTTCTACGGGGAGACCCTGGTGGTGGGGGTCGAGGACGGCGGCGTCTACGCCCTGGACATGCGGGGGAACATCCGCTGGCAGTTCACCGCCCGCAGGGGGGTTACCGCCTCGCCGTGGATCGACGCCGAGCTGGCTGTGGTGGGTTCCTGGGACTGGCATGTCTACGCTCTGGACGCGCGCACCGGATGGGCCATCTGGCGGTTCCGCACCGGCCGGCCGGTCCTCTCCTCCCCGGTGGCGGCCGAGGGGGTGATCTATGTGGGCTCCGCCGATGGCTTTCTCTACGCGCTGAACGCGCGGACCGGCAACCCGAACTGGCGGTTCCAGACCGGCGGACAGGTCAACGCGCCTCCCCTCCTGCTTGAGGGACAGGTCCTGGTGGGATCCACAGACGGCCGCCTTTACGCGGTGGACGCCCGCACCGGCAACGCCCTCTGGTCCTTCCAGACGGAGGGTCCCATCGTTTCCGCCCCTGAGTGGTGGGAGGGGACGCTATATGTGACCTCGATGGACCATCGGGTTTACGCCTTGAGCCCGGTGGGAGCGTAAAGCGGGATCCGATGCGATTCGTGAGGGTTCGGACTGCAGGAGCGGTCTTCGCCGCGACCCTGTGAGATCGAAGAGGGAGGTTCGGGGCTGAAGCCCCTCCTCGAAAAATCATGGGCCCGTCCGATCCCCGGACCGGGCCTCGGGGGGAGGAAAGGGATGAAATGGCTGCGACGGCTGTTCGGGAAGCGCAGGATGGAGAAAGAACCCTCCGCGCCGGAGGTGGCGGAGCCGCCGGCGGCGGCCGCCCCAGCCTCCGGAGTGCCGGCGGAGGCGGCCCCACCCTCGCCGGAGCCGTCTGGAGGAACCATGCCCCTTCCCCCTATGCCCCCTCGCTCCGCCGTCGGGCTGCGCTTCGGCTGGGCCACCGACCCCGGCCTGATCCGGGCCCGCAACGAAGACGCGCTCCTGATCCTGCACACCGTTTACGAGGGGTCCGGGAGCCTGCTGCCGGTCGGGCTCTTCCTGGTGGCTGATGGGATGGGCGGCCATCGGGGGGGCGAGCAGGCCAGCGATCTCGCCGTCCGGGAGATCGCCCGTTACCTGGCCAGCCATCTCTTCATCCCGCACCTCGCCCGTCGCGTCCCGGACCATCCGATCAAGGAGCTGTTGGAGGAAGCGGTCCGCGCGGCCAACGCCCAGATCCTCCAGGCGGTCCCCGGGGGCGGAACCACTGTGGTCGGCGCCCTGATCATCGGGGACAGCGTTCACCTCATCCACGTAGGGGATAGCCGGGCCTATCTGGTCTGGCCGGACCGCCTGGAGCAGCTGACCGAAGATCATTCCCTGGTGCAGCGGATGATCTCCCTTCAGGGCATCCGCGCGGAGGAGGCAGCCGGGATCCCCCGTAACCTCCTGTATCAGGCCCTGGGGCATCCCAGCCGGCTGAGCCCGGGTTACCGTCGGATCTCCCTTCCCCCGGATGCCTGGCTCATGCTGTGTACCGACGGGCTGTGGGGGGAGGTCCCCGAGGAGCAGATCCTTCAGACGATCTGGGAGAGCGCCTCTCCGCAGGAGGCATGCGATCGTCTGGTTCAGCAGGCCCGGGCGGCCGGAGGCCATGACAACATCTCGGTGATCCTGGTCGGGCGATGAGCGGCCACGAGGAGTTCCTGGATTACTACGCCATCCTGGGCGTTCCGCCCACGGCCAGCCCGGAGGAGATCAAGCAGGCTTTCCGGGCGCTGGCGCGCCGGGTCCATCCCGATGTGATGCCCGGGGCGGAGACCTCCTTGCTGTTCCGGCTGGTCCACGAGGCCTATGAGGTCCTCTCCGATCCCGAGCGGCGGGCGGCGTATGATCGGCAGCGGCAGGCACGGTGGAGCGACCCGGGCTTCGCCCTGCGGGGGCAGCTGCTCCTCAGCCGGCCCCGGTTGCCGGCCCTGTCGACCTCCCAGATCCTCTACGCTCTGCTCACCATTGAGATGCCCCCGGAGGCCCAACCCTCGCGCCGGCCGGTGGATCTGGCCCTGGTGATAGATCGAAGCAATTCCATGCGGGGGCCGCGTCTGGACCAGGCGAAGGCCGCTGCCCTGGAGCTGGCCGCCCATCTGCAGCCCGGGGATCGACTGGCGGTGGTGGCTTTCCACAACCGGGCGGAGGTCGTCTGGCCGTTGAGCCCGGCGGAGGAACGCCATCGGCTGCATAGTCGGCTGGCCACCCTGGAGGCCGGCGGGGGCACCGAGATCTATCGGGGGCTCCTTTTGGGGTTCCAGGAGCTCTTCCGCGCCCGGCGGGCAGGCGCTTCGGCCCATCTGATCCTGCTTACCGACGGCCGAACCTACGGAGACGAGGATCGCTGCCGGGAGCTCGCGGAGCAGGCCCGTCAGGTGGGCATCGGGATCAGCGCGTTCGGAATCGGCGAGGACTGGAACGACGAGCTGCTGGACGAGATCGCTGCCCGCAGCGGTGGGATCTCCGGTTACATCACCTCGCCGGAGGAGATCCGCCAGCGTTTCCTGGAGCACCTGCGGCTGCTGGAGGAGCTCGGCGCGGAGGACCTCCGCCTGATCGTGGAACCGGCCGAGGGCGTCCAGCTCACCGGGCTGTATCAGATCCGCCCGGAGCTGCGGGTTCCACCGCGGGAGGACACCGGCTGGTATCTGGGCTCGCTGCACCTCTCCCGGCCGATCCAGGTGCTCCTGGAGTTCGCCCTGCCTCCCCTGGAGCCCGGCTGGCGGGAGCTCGCCCACCTGGACCTGCGGGGACAGGTCCCGGGGAACCCGTCTCGCCCAATCCGGGCGCAGTGGATGGTGCAGGCGCCGGTTCTCCCGGAGGAGCCGTTGACGGTGGAGCCCCCTGGTCCGCTATGGGAGGCCCTGGCCCGGGTGGTGATCTACCGCCTGCAGGAGCAGGCCTGGGCGGCCGTGCGGGCTGGGAGATGGGAGGAAGGCGCCCGTCGGCTCCAGCAGGTGGGAACCCGCCTCCTGGAGCTGGGAGCGACGGATCTGGCCCGGGAGGCGCTGGAGGCCGCCACCCGCCTGTTGCAGGGTCAGGCGGTTCCCAGAGGCCAGCAGCTCGCCTTAAAATACAAAACGCGGATGCTGATGCTTCCGCCCCCTGATTCGGGAGGACCCTCATGATCGAGTGTCCGTTGTGCGGGCGCAAATATCCGGTCGGGGCCCTGTTCTGCCCGGAGTGCGGCGTGTATCTGCTCACGGGCGGCCCCCTGCGCACGGAACCGCTTCCGGAGGGGGTTCCTTCTCCCATCGGAACAGCCTCCGGGCGCGCCGCGGAGGCTCCCACCGCGCCGCAGAGCTTGGTGCTGCAGGTGCTCACCTCCGGCCGCCGGATTGTGATCCGCCCGGATCAGGAGGTGCTCCTGGGGCGGCTGGACGTGGGCCGCGGCATCTTCCCCCAGGTGGACCTCACGTCCGACGGGGGTCTGGAAGGCGGGGTGTCCCGCCGCCACGCCCGGGTGTTCTACCAGGACGGCCGGTTCTACATCGAGGATCTGGGCAGCACCAACGGGACGTATCTCAACGGGACGCGTCTGGCGCCTTACTCCCCGCAGGCCCTGGGGGAGGGCGACGAGATCCGGCTGGGTCAGATCCCGATTCGGGTGGCGCTGGCGTAAGGAGGATCTCCCATATGGCCTACACGGTCCTCATCCATCTGATCAATGCGGATCCGCTCCTGGCGGAGGTGGAACGGCTGCCCGAGCCTCAGGATCAGGTGCTGATCTGCAGCAACGTCCGCCTCCGCGATGGGAAGGAGGTGCATTACATTGACCCGGAGGCGGTGCAGGTGATCATCCCCTGGCATCGGATCTCCTTCGTGGAGGTCCTGAGCGCCCGCGAGGAGGCCGAGATCATCAGCTTCGTGCGGGAGCGGTGAAGATGGTTCAGGCGCCGGTTCGGCCGGAAGCGCGGGAGCGTCGACGGATCCTCATCGTGGACGATGAGGCGCGGGTGCGGCAGTTCGTCCGCATGAACCTGGAGCTGGAGGGCTTTGAGGTCTTCGAGGCCTCCAACGGCCTGGAGGCCCTGGAGAAGGTCAAAGAGTTGCTGCCGGATCTGGTGATCCTGGATGTGATGATGCCGGAGCTGGACGGCTTCGAGACCCTGGCCATAATCCGGGAGGTGAGCTCGGTCCCGGTGATTATGCTCACGGTGCGGGCGGATGAGGCGGACAAGGTCCGGGGGCTGGAGCTGGGGGCGGACGATTATGTGACCAAGCCCTTCTCGCCTCGGGAGCTGATCAGCCGCATTAAGGCTGTCCTGCGCCGGGTGGATACCCCGGCCACGGCGGGCGGGGCGGTGCAGATTGATGATTACCTGACCATCGACTTCAACCGGCGGGTGGTGATCGCCGGGGGCAAAGAGATCAAGCTGCGGCCTACGGAGTGGCGGCTGCTGTATCATCTGGTGAACAATGCGGGGCGGACCCTCAGTCACGAAAGCCTGCTGGCCAAGGTGTGGGGCTACGAATACCGGGACGAGACCCATTACCTGCGGCTCTACATCAATTACCTCCGTCAGAAGATCGAGCCGGACCCCTCCCGCCCGCGTTACATTCTCACCGAACGGGGGGTGGGTTACCGGTTCGTGGACTTCCGGGGCGGGGAGCTGGAGCGGCTGAAGCGTCAGGCGGCGGACGCCTCTTCCTGAGCCCGGAGGCCTTGATCCGGGTGCGTCCCAATCTTGTCGGGCCTGGCCGCTTTGTAGGACAACTGCTTGCAGTTGTCCTACGATTTTGGGACACACTCCCTTGATCCTCCTTGCTCCCCAAAATCCTCCCGGGATGATATAATTAAAAGCGCAAGCATCGGGGCGTGGCGCAGCCAGGTTAGCGCACCACGTTTGGGACGTGGGGGTCGTCGGTTCGAATCCGACCGCCCCGACTCGGGCGGGCGTAGCTCAGTCCGGTAGAGCGCCTCCCTTCCAAGGAGGATGTCGCGGGTTCGAATCCCGTCGCCCGCTCCTCTTCAATGAGGGATAGGGTGGGCCCGTAGCTCAACGGCAGAGCAGCCGGCTCATAACCGGTCGGTTGCAGGTTCGAATCCTGCCGGGCCCACAAGGGGGAGGGTGCCCGCCGTCGGAGCGTGGAAAGGGGGGTGAGCACGGCGCCGTGGAGGAGGGCAGGCCCCCCGGGTTGGGCTCCCCCGCTTCATTCCATCTCGGGGAGGAAGCGATGGCGAACGATCGTCCCTGGTATCGGTTTTATGATCCCCGCACCCCGAGGTCCCTGGAGTATCCCCCGATCCCCTTTTTCCGCTTCCTGGAGGACTCCGCCCGCCGGTTCCCCGACCGCCCGGCCCTGATCTTCAAGCCTGCCCATCAGGGGTTCGCCGGGAGCGTCATGACTTACCGGGAGCTCAACGAGCTCTCGGACCGCCTGGCCGCGGCCCTCTACCATGAGCTGGGGGTGCGCAAAGGGGATCGGGTGGCTTTGATCATGCCGAACATCCCTCAGTTCGTCATCTCCTACTTCGCCGTTCAGAAGATCGGCGGCATCGTGGTGGCCACCAACCCCATCTACACGCCCCGCGAGCTGGAATACCAGCTCGCCGACTCCGGTGCCACGGCGGCCATCGTCCTCAGCCGGATCTACGAGCGGGTGAAATCCGTCCAGCCCAACACCGCGGTGCGCCGCGTGGTGGCCGTCCACATCAAGGAATACATGAGCCCTCTCCTGAAGATCCTCTACACCCTGGCCCGGGAGCGCAAAGAGGGCGACCGCGTGGCGCTGCGGGACAACGACATCTGGTTCCAGGACCTGCTGCGGCGCTACCGGCCGGACCAGCGGCCGGCGGTGGAGGTGGGACCGGATGACGTGGCCATCTTCCAGTATACAGGCGGGACCACCGGCCTCTCGAAAGGGGCGGTGGCCCTCCACCGCAACATCGTGGCCAACGTTCTGCAGGTGCGGGCATGGGATCCGGAGATCCGGGACGGCCAGGAAGTGGTGATGGGCGCCCTCCCGCTGTTCCACGCCTACGGCATGATCGTGGCCCTGGGCCTGGCCATGCAGTGCGGCGCCACGCTGGTGCTGGTGCCGAACCCCCGGGATCTGCCGACGCTTCTCGATGGGCTGCAGCGTTATCGCGTGACCATGTTCCCGGGCGTGCCCACCCTCTACAACGCCATCAACAACCACCCGGATGTGAAGGCCGGCAAATACAACCTGCGCACCATCCGCGCCTGCATCTCCGGCGCCGCGCCGCTGCTGCTGGAGATCAAGCGGCGCTTCGAGGAGATCACCGGGGCGAAGCTGGTGGAGGGCTATGGCCTCTCGGAGGCGCCCACCGCCACCCATTGCAACCCCCTCTACGGCCTGAACAAGGAGGGCAGCATCGGGATCCCGCTCCCCGATGTGGACGCGAAGATCGTCAGCCTGGAGGACGGGGTCACGGAGCTGCCGCCAGGGGAGATCGGGGAGCTGGTGCTGCGCGGCCCCCAGGTCTTCCAGGGCTACTGGAACCGCCCGACGGAGACCGAGAACACCCTCCGAAACGGCTGGCTTTACACGGGCGACATCGCCCGAATGGACGAGGACGGTTATTTCTACATCGTGGATCGCAAGAAGGAAGTGATCAAGCCGGGCGGCTATCAGGTGTGGCCGCGGGAGGTCGAGGAGGTCCTGGCCCAGCATCCCAAGATCAAGGAGGTGGCCGTCGCCGGGATCCCGGATCCGCATCAGGGGGAGGCGGTTAAAGCCTGGGTGGTGCTCCACGAGGGCCAGACGGCGACCGTCGAGGAGATCCGGGAGTGGTGCCGGGACAAGCTGGCGCCTTACAAGATCCCGCGTTTCATCGAGTTCCGAAGCGAGCTCCCCAAGAGCATGGTGGGCAAGGTCCTGCGCCGGGTACTGGTAGAGGAGGAACGGGCCCGGGGCCGGCCCGCCGAATGAGGCGATCGCCCCTGTAAGAAATCGAGGGAGCTGGGGACTCTGGGACATCCCCAGCTCCCGTTTTTTCCGCTTTTTCCGCCGGACGCTCACCGGGGGCGATCGAGGGCGTTCAGGATCGCCCCGATGACCTCCGGGGGCAGGGGCGAGTGGGAGGCCAGGGCCAGGTTGTGCGCCACATGGGCGACCCGGCTCATGCCGACCAGAGCGGTGGTGATCCCGGGGGTGGAGCGGACGAACTGGAGGGCGCGCTGGGCTTCGGAGAGGCCCTCGGGGAAGAGGCGGCGCAGCCACAGGGGCCAGCTCCGGAGCAAGCGCCCCTGCATCAGGGAAGCGCTGGCCCACACGGTGATCCCCAGATCCCGCGCCACTTCCAGGGCAGTCGCCCATCCCTCGCCCCACGGCTGGTTCCGCCGGAGGGCCGCCTCGGGCATGCTCAGGTTATAGGGAAGCTGCACGAACCGGAAATGATGTTCGGGGCCGCCGACTTCGCGGGCGATGGCCTCCACCTCCGCCAGGGACAGCGCCTCCGGCGCATGGGCCGGAGCCCGGTAAGCCGTCCAGGTGGCGGTCCCATAGAAACGGATCCATCCCTGGGCGACGGCCTCCTCCAGGGCGGCGAAGGCCGCCCGCAGACGCGCCCGGAACTCATCCGGCGGCAAAGCGGCCCGTTGCACCTCCGGGTTGTGCAGGAAATAGACATCGATGGTCTCTAGGCCCAGGTTCCGCCGGCTCTGGGCGATCTGATGGCGCAGGTAGCCGGGGGCGATGCAGTGCCCGTCCACGAAATCCTCCGGGCGCGCGATCCCGGCCCGCAGGTAGGTCTCCTCGATGTAGCGCTGCGGATCCTCCGGCCAGTCCCCCTCATAGGGGACGTAACCGCCTTTGGTGGCGATGACCAGCTCTTCCCGGCGGAAGCCCTGGGCGAGCAACTGGCGGAGGGCCTCGCCGACGCAGCGTTCGCTGCGCTGGAAGCGGTAGTTGATGGCGGTGTCGATGACGTTGCAGCCCCGGGCCACGGCGCAGACGATGGCCTCCACATAGCGGGCGTCGGTCTCCGGGTCGGGATGGCCCAGATAGGTGCCGAGGCCGATGGAAGATAGCCACAGCCCCTGGGCCGGGCGGAAATGGCCCGGGGCCGCGGTCCCCTCGAACCGCCTCGTGTAAGCCCATGTGCCCTGCGGCGTTGCCCATCCGGGGATCGCCGCCTCCATTTCTTCATTCACTCCAGCGCCCGCCGCAGCTCTGCCGCGTGATCCCGCTCGTGGTTCCCCAGATGGTAGAACATCTGCTCCACCGTCATCATCGCCCCGATGGCGTGCTGGCCCTCGATGTCCAGCTGCTCCTCGCTCAAGGAGTCCAGCAGCTGCAGCAGAGCCTGGCGGGAGGCCTCCAGGTCCTTCAGGATGTCCTCGACGCGCTGGTTCTCCCGTTTCTGGATCTGGCGATCGTTCCACACGTCCAGGTTGAAGCCCTCAGGCATATAGCGCTCCCCGGCCAGCACCCGCTGGATGCGGGACATCTGGCCGATCTCCGCTGCCGCCAGATGGGCCAGGACCTGACGGGCGGTCCATTTGCCGTGTTCGCCCTGCACCGGCTTCTCCCAGTCGTCCTCCCGCAGCTGGGAGGCGATGGCCAGCACCTCCGCGCGGGTCTGGTCCAGATGCCTTCGGATCGCCGCCTTGCGCTCGCTCATCGGTCCCTCCTGAAGATCGGGTTTCCCGGATGTGGGGGCATGCCCCCGGATTCACGATCGTAGATGATGGCCGCCATCTATCACCAGGACGGCGCCGGTGACGTAATCCGCTTCCATCAGGTAGCGCACGGCGCGCGCCACCTCCTCGGGGGCCCCGGCGCGGCCCAGGGGCACGCGGCGGATCAGTCGTTCCCATCGTTCTTCCTCCCAGTGGACGGGCTTGAGGATGGGGCCGGGGATGACGACGTTGACCCGGATGCGGGGGGCCAGGGCGAGGGCCAGGGCCTGGGTGAGGGCCACCAGGCCCGCCTTGGAGACCGTGTGGGCCAGATAATCCGGCCAGGGCTTGAGGGCAGATCCGTCGGCGATGTGGATGATGACGCCGTCTTCCATATGGCGGGCGGCGGCCTGGGCGCAGAACATCGGCGCCCGCAGGTTCAGGGCGAGGATCTCATCCCATTGCGCGGGCGTGATCTCGTGCCAGCGGGTGACCCGCATCACCGCCGCCGCGCTCACCAGCCCGTCCAACCGCCCGAAGCGCCGGGCCACGGCGTCGACCAGCGGGGGGATCTGCCCGGGATCCCGCAGGTCCGCCGGGAAGGCCTCGGCGTCCACCCCCAGGGCCCGGATCCGGCGGACGGTCTCCTCGGCTTCTTCGGCGGAGGTGTGGTAGTGGACGGCGATGTGAGCCCCGGCCTGGGCCAGGCCCAGGGCGATGGCCCGACCCAGACGCCGCCCCGCACCGGTCACCAGCACCACCCGTCCCCGCAGATCCATCATCCCTCCTATGTCCGGATGCGCTGCCACACGCGTTGAGCAGCCACCAGGTCCTGCACGGCCAGACCGACGGACTTGAAGAGGGTGATCTCTTCCGGCCGCTCGCGGCCGGGACGCCGGCCCGCGGCGATCTCCCCCAGCTCCACCAAGTCGGCCTCGCGGAGGATCCCCTGTCGGATCGCCCACACCACCTCGCCGGCCTCCGCGAGGGCGGCCGCCCGGGAGTCCACCACCACCCGGGCGGCCCGGCGGAAGGTCTCCTCATCCAGTTCGCGCATCTCGAGCGTGAAGGAGCCGATGGCGTTGATATGGGTTCCGGGCCGCAGGGCCTGGCCGTCGAAGACCGGGACGGAGGAGTTGGTGGCCGTGCACACGATGTCCGCCTCCGCCACCGCGGCCTCCGGGGTGGGCGCGACGGCGATGTCCTGCGGTATGCCCTCCTGCCCCTGCATTTCCTCGATCAGGGCCTGGGCCCGGGCAGGGGTGCGGCTGTAGACCCGCACCCGCCGGAGGGACCGGACGGCGGCCACGGCCAGCAGCTGGGTGCGGGCCTGGGCCCCGGCGCCGATCAGGGCGAGGGATTCGGCATCAGGACGGGCGAGCAGATCCGTGGCCAGCCCGGAAGCCGCGCCGGTCCGCCATGCGGTGAGGAAAGCTCCGTCCAGGAGGGCTGCGGGCGCGCCCGTCTCCGGGTCCAGCATCACCACCAGGGCGGAGAGGGTAGGGAGCCCGCGGGCCGGGTTGCGGGGGAAGACGGAGACCACTTTCAGACCCAGGGCGTCGGGAGGCACATAGCCGGGCATCACGAGGGTGATGCCCTCCTGCTCCGGGATCGAGATCGAGAGCCGTTGCGGGATGTGGGCGCGTCCCTCGCTGAAGGCGATGAAGGCCGCCCGCATGGCCTCGATGGCTTCGCGCATCGGCAGCGCCCGCCGGATGTCCTCCGCGGTGAAAAAGGGCAGCGTCATCGGAGCCTCCTTCGGGTCTGTTCACGCCGCTTCCCGGACCGGCTGCAGCGGCCGTTGCACGGTCTCACGGATGGGGATCCCTCGCCGCAGCCATTCGGTGAGGAAGATCTCTGGATCGACGGCGCGTTCCACCGGCAGGGCTCCCTTTGGGGTCTGGCCCCGGGCCATCATCGTGGCCACCACAGCCGCATGCCCGCCCGTGGTCCGCTCCATGGCTGTGAAGCCGGTCTCCGGGTCGTAGAAATCCATAAGGTCCAGGGTGAGGGTCATCGGCTCCCCGCGGTGGCTTCCCTCGCAGGTCACCCGGAGCACCACGACATCGGCGGGATCCTCCGGGAACTGCAGGCGGGGCTCGACCAGCCGGTGGAAGACCTCCCGGGGGATCACGCGGACGCCGTCGACCTCCACGGGCTCGGTCTCCAGGAATCCCAGTTCGGCGAGCAGGCGGATGCGTTCCAGATGGCCCGGGTAGCGAACGGTTTTTTCCTCATACGTTTCCAGGATCCCCTGGAAGCTCCAGGGGCAGGTGGAGGTTCCCCCTGAGGTGACGAAGGCCTCACATGTCCCCACAGGCGGTGGGAAGGTCACCGTCTCCGGTTCGCTCAGGGCCTCGACCTCCACGATCCGTCCCTGACGGAGGAAGACCGCCTTGCCGGTGTATTCGGCCGTCAGGCCGGCGATGTGGAAGAACAGCTGGTAGCCCAGGGGACCCTTGGGGCGCTGAGGGAGCCCACCGCACCAGATGCGGACGTGCCGGGGCTGATCCATCCGGCGCATCGCATAGACCGCCAGGGTGTTGCCCAGGCCGGGCATCAGCCCGCAATCCGGGATGAGAGAGATCCCGGCCTCCCGGGCCGCCTCATCCAGGGCCAGCACTTCCCGGGTGGTGGGGAGATGCCCACCCAGATCGCACAGGGAGGTCCGAGCCCGAAGGGCGGCCCGAGCGAGGAGAGGGTTGAACCGGTAGGGGACGGCGCTGATGGCGGCGTCTGCGGTGCGCAGGAAGGCCACCGCGGCCTCCTCGTCCCGCACATCGAGGACAGCAGGTTGCACCAGGGGACGGCCGAGGAGGCGGTTGAGGCGCGCGGCGGCGCGTTCGGCCCGAATGGGATCCTGATCCGCCAGCCGGATCTCCACCGTGTCCCCGAAGCGGGCCAGATCGTAAGCGGCGGCCGTGCCCTGCATCCCCGCGCCGATCACTGCATAGCGGAAGGCCATCGCATTGCACCTCCGATGGACAGGATAGAAGCGGGTGCGCTATGGATCCTCCGCGGGTTCCCCGGGAGGCGGGCTGCCGGTGAGGAAGGCCTCCAGCAGCGCCAGGGCGGCCTCGACGGCGAGCTCCTTGTTCTCGATGCGGTGGAGGCCGCCCATGATGCGACGAACCTGCGTGCCGGAGGGCCCGGCCAGGGCGATGTAGATGCGCCCCACAGGCTGTCCCTCCACCGGCTCCGGGCCGGCGACACCGGTGATGGCGAGGGCGAGGTCGGCCCCGAGCAGCCGGCGGGCGCCTTCCGCCATCTCTCGGGCCACCTGGGGGCTGACCGCCCCGAAGCGGCGCAGCGTCTCCTCTCGCACTCCGAGCAGGCGTGCTTTGACTTCGTTTCGGTAAGCGACGATGCCGCCCAGGAAGCAGGCGGAGCTGCCCGGGACGTTGGTCAGGCGGTGGCTGAGCAATCCCCCTGTGCACGATTCGGCCACCGCCAGCCGCCAGCCCCGTTCCTTCAGTCCCTTCTCCACCCGGGCGGCGCGGTCAGGCTCCGGTTGCTCCATCCCGGCGATCGCTCAGCGGAAGATGCTCAGAGGAAGGTAGGCGGTGACGATCCAGTTGGGCTTGTCGACCACCTCGCTGATCTTCAGGTCGACCACCACGCTGGCCAGGATGTAGGCCTCCTCCCGGCTCATGCGGTAGGTTTGGGAGATGTGATCGATCATATATCGAACGGCTTTCTTGGCTGCGACCATGAGATCAGGGGCGATGCCGGTGGTAGCGTAGTAGCCCTTCTCGTCGTATTTGGCGGTCAACGGCTTGGGACAGAGGAACTGAGGTTCCTCAATGGAGCGCCCCTTATGGAGATGAAAACGGAGGACGGCATACATGGGAGCCTCGATGGCGGTGACGCAGATCTCCCCATCCCCCTGAGCGGCGTGGGCGTCCCCAACGGAGAACAGGGCCCCTTCCACCTGCACGGGCAGGAACAAGCGGGAACCCCGGGTCAGGTGACGGATGTCCATGTTCCCGCCGAAAGGGCCGGGGGGCATCACAGGATGCTCGCCGGGTTCACGGGGCGCCACCCCCATCGTCCCACAGAAAGGATCCAGGGGGATGCGGATATCCTCACGGAAGAACGTGTGATCCCCCGGCGAGAGATCCCAGATCTTCAGATAAGGCTGTTCGAACTCCTCCGCCAGGAGCCCGTAGCCGGGGATGATCCCGGTCCACCCCCAGCCCTTCGGGTGAAGGTCCACGATCTCCACCTCCAGCACGTCGCCGGGCTGGGCGCCTTTCACAAGGAGCGGGCCAGCCAGGGGATAGATCCGGCTCCAGTCCAGGCGGGTGAGATCCTCCGCCGTCGAGGCCGGGGTGATCTGGTTGTCCGTGACATCCCGCAGCTCGTAGATCACGGTGTCCCCGGGATCAATCTCCAGGACAGGGGAGAGGGCGTTGTTCCACACGTAATGCACACGGTCGGGCGGGAACAGATGGGTTCGAGGCATGGCGCACCTCCTCCGTATGGGCTGCTGCCGGGTGATCCGGCTCCAGGCTCCCACGAAGGTCTGCAGCGGCCTCATCGAAGCGCACAGGAGCCCCTTTGTCTTCTTCTATTTTAACCGGGTCGATTCCCCCTTAGATAGGGGCGGATTCGGGTAAAATAATTAATTGAAAAGAATTTTCAAAAAACGTCGTCGGCAGGCCAGCCCCTTGAGGGCCTGGCCGAGGCGGATTAGCCCCTCGCAGGAAAGGAGGTGAGGAGCCATGTGGAATGCCTATGTGCTGTGGGAGCTCAGCCGGATGTGGCGAGAGGAGCGGTTGCGGGAGGCGGAGCGGGAGCGCTGGCTCCGGCAATGTCAGGCCCGCCGGGCGGAGGAGGATCGGCGGTGGCGGCGTCTCCTCGCTCTGCTTCGCAGGAAGGGGCAGGACGGGACGGGGAAAGCCTCCCCATCGTCCCCCGTGAGCCCGGCTCCTGTTTTCCCCTGATCGGGGCCGGCGCATCCGCCTGCCTCCCCCCTCCGATCCTCGCGGGTTCAGCCTATGGAGATCCCGAACATTTCCTCCAGGAGCTCCGGGGTGTGGCGGATGATGGTTTCGGAAGTGAGGGCGTTGGCCCGACAGACCTCCGCGTAAAGATCGGCGCTGCGGCGCGGCCGCCGCGCCTGGGTCTCCGGATCCACCTCGATCAGCCCGAAGCGCAACGTCCATCCTTCCGCCCACTCGAAGTTATCCACCAGGGACCAGTGGAAATAGCCCCGCACCGGGACGTTCTGCTGAATGGCCCGCCACATGGCATGAAGATGGCGGACCAGAAAGCGGGGCCGCTGGTCGTCGTCCGCGTCCGGGATCCCGTTCTCCGTCACATAAATCGGCTTGCCATAACGGGCCAGGCGTTTCAGCAGCTGATAGAGGCCCTCCGGGAATACCTCCCCGTATTCCCCATCGCTGATCTCCCCCCGAGGGTTCAGGAAAGTCCGGCCGAACAGGGTGGCGGGGGAGCGCCGATCGAAGGCCGAGAGGCGTCGGGTGTAGTAGTTCAGCCCGATGAAATCATAGGTTCCGCGCAGGGCCGCCAGGGTGCGGAAAGGGGCCAGGCCGGGCTCCCGACCCACGGTCATGGCGTCCAGGACCAGGCGGTTGAACATCCGGTCGTGGAGACGGGCGATCATGCGGTCAAGGGGGGAAGCGGGATGGGCGGGCTCGAAGATCACCATGTTGTGGGCGATCCCCACCTGGGCCTCCGGCTGGAGCTCGTGGATGACATGGTAGGCCCGGGCGTGGGCCCGCATCAGGTGGCGGAGGACCTGCATGGAGAGGCCGAAGTCTCGCTTCCCCGGCGGCCACTTCCCCTCGTTCCAGCCCATGTAGGCCAGGACGTTCGGCTCGTTGATGGTGCACCACAGACGGCAGAGGTCCTTCAGCGCGCTGACCGCGTGCCGCACGTAGCGCTCGAAGCGCTCGACGGTGAGGGGGCTCTCCCAGCCGCCTTGCTCGGCCAGCCAGAGGGGGTTGGTGAAATGGTGCAGGGTGACCATCGGCTCGATCCCCCGCTCCCGTAGCCCCCGTAGCATCTCCCGATAGCGATCCAGGGCGGCGTCGTCGAAGACGCCCTCCCGGGGCTCAATGCGGCTCCACTCAATGGAGAGGCGATGGGCATTCTGGCCCATGGCGGCCGCGCGATCGAAATCCGCCTCCGCGTTCCGCCACCAGTCGCACGCCCGGCCCGAGCGGCTCCCATCGCGGATGCGGCCCGGCTCCTGCTCCCATCGCCACCAGTCGTTGTTCGTGTTGTCCCCTTCCACCTGATGGCTGGAGGTCGCCGTCCCCCAGAGGAAGCCGGAAGGGAAGTGAAAGGCGAACTCCACCATAGGGCCTCCCGGTTCGCGCGTCCCGTCCACGGCGGAAAAGCCCCCGGACCCTCAGCGGGATGGGCTCCAGTTGATCCAGGCCAGCCAGGCGGCCAGGAAGGCGGCCCCGAGGGAGGTCACCGGGATCATCAGATCCCCTCCTGGAGGCAGAGATCCCCGGGCGGCGAAGGCCAGCAACATCGCCGTCGCCACGGTCCACCCCGCCGCCGAGCCGATCAGCCCGGCGAGGAACATCCGGATCCAGCGCAGGCGAGAGGGAGGGATCATCTCGTGGCCTCCTTTTCGCAAAGAGGGGACGCTGGGATCATCGGGCGTCTCCTGAGAGTCCGGTCACTCCCCATCTATGGTTCCTGCGGGATTTCATGGGGTGCGTAGGGGCGGCCGTCGGTGAGCCACCAGACCCCCTGGTCCCGGGCGGCCCGGGCCGCCAGTGGGTGGATCTCGGGGCCTGCCGCCACGGGGATCACCTCCGCCTCGGGCCGGGCCTTGCGCAGGATCTCCGCCCGCTCGACCGCCCGCTCCACATCGTCGGTGTCCACCTTTGCGGAGACCTCCACCACCAGGAAGGCCTCGCCGCCGGTGGCCCGGGAGCGGCCCTGGACCAGGACGTCGGCGTCCTCCAGCTCGGCGGCCTCCTCCGGGGTGAGGCGGCCGGCGGCCTCCGCCTGGCGGAGGAGCGCCTCGCGCGCTTCGGTGGAGAGGATGTGGGGGTCGAGGAGCAGGCGGCGGTAGCGGCGCGGGCGGGTGCGGTAGCGGTCCTCATGGACCCAGCCCCGGACCAGGCCGTCCAGGTTGTCCACCCGCTGGGCAAGAGCCTGGATGGCCGTGGCCAGCTCGGCGAAGCGTCGGTCGGTTTCGGCGCGGTATTCGAGGAACTCCTGGCGGTGGGCGGCGAATTCTTCATAGTGGCGGCGCTGGGCCTCGGCGAGTTCGGCGAAGCGTCGGTCGGTTTCGGCGCGGTATTCGAGGAACTCCTGGCGGTGGGCGGCGAATTCTTCATAGTGGCGGCGCTGGGCCTCGGCCAGCTCGGCGAAGCGACGATCCACCTCCGCCCGGAAGGCGGCGAAGGCCTCGTCGCGTTGCTGCTGGGCCTGGATGAGGGCCGCCACCGATTCGGTCAGGGCCTGCACGGACTGAGCCAGGTCCTGCACCGTGGCCTTCAAGTCCTCGACCGCCCGCTCCACCCGGCCGACCCGCAGGGAGAGCCGGCGCAGGGTCTTGGGGGAATCCAGCAGCTCCCGGGTGAGCAGGCGCTGGCGCAGGGCCTCCACCCACTCCGGGTGCCGGTCCAGCAGGCGCATCAGGTCGTTGAAATCCCGCACCGTGAACCCCATCGCCGCCTCCTCGAGCAATTGTATCATAACAATGATAGGCAGACCGTCTGGTCGGAGCGCGCCGTCTTTCTTCCGGGCAGCGCTGTGGCTCACATCCTCCTCCCGGAGGCCGTCATGACGTTTTTCCGAACGGATCGACCGCTCATCCTCGCTCATCGGGGAGCCTCCCGGATCGCCCCGGAGAACACGCTGGTGGCTTTCCGCCTGGCCCTGGAGCAGGGCGCCGACGGGCTGGAGCTGGATGTCCAGCTCTCTCGGGACGGCGTCCCGGTGGTGTTCCACGATCCGGAATTAAGCCGCACCACGGATGGCCGCGGCCGGATCTCGGAGAAGACGCTGGCGGAGCTTCGGACGCTGGACGCGGGAAAATGGTTCGATCCTCGCTTCGCCGGGGAGCGGATCCCCACGCTGGAGGAAGTTTTCGAGGCCTTCGGGGATCGGGCCCTTTACAACATCGAGCTGAAGGCCTTCGGGGTGCAGGACGATGGGCTGGTGCAGGCGGTGGTGGCATGCATTCGGCGCTACGGGCTGACCCATCGGACGCTGCTTTCATCCTTCAATCCGCTGACCCTGCGCCGGGCCTGGCGCTTGGCGCCGGAGATCCCCCGTGGGCTTCTGGTGGATCTCGATCTCCCCCTCCCGTTGCGCCGGGCCTGGCTGGCCTTCCTCGCCCCTCATCAGGCTCGCCATCTCTCGTTCCGCATGATCGATGAGCGAACGGTCTCCTGGTGTCGGCGGCGCGGCCTGGCGGTGGTGGCCTGGACCGTGAACGACCTCCAGGAAGCGGAGCGTCTGATCCGCCTAAGGGTGGACGCCCTGATCACCGATGATCCGGCCCTCCTGGTCCGTTTTCTTGGGGTTCAATGAACCTCTTCAACGGCGGGAGACCGTGCTACAATGCGGGATTGTGATGAACGAACGGAGGAAGGCGCGATGATCCATCTGGACGACCCGGCGCGTTTACGGGCGCTGGATGCGGGCCGGATGCTGGACCTGGTGGCGGATCTGCCCCGCCAGCTCCGGGCGGGCTGGGAGCTGGCGATGGCGGTGCCGTTGCCTGCCGGGTGGACAGCCTCGGCCTTCGATGGGGTGGTGATCGCCGGGATGGGCGGCTCGGCCATCGGGGCGTCCCTGGTTGCCGCCCTGACGGCCGGGGAATGCCCGATCCCTGTCACCGTGGTGCGGGATTACGCCCTGCCGGCCTTCGCCCGCGGCCCGCGGGTTCTGGTGATCGCCTCCAGCTATTCCGGGGAGACCGAGGAGACCCTGGAGGCCTTTGAGACCGCCCGGCAGCGGGGATGCGCCCTGGCGGCCGTGGCGACCGGCGGGCGCCTGGCCGAGTGGGCGCAAGCGTGGGAGGTCCCGCTCTTCCGGTTCGAGCCGGTCGGGCAGCCTCGGGCGGCCTTGGGCTATTCTTTTTCCATCCTCCTCGGCCTGTTCCACCGGCTGGGCTTGATCCCGGATCAACAGCCCGCCATCGATGAGGCCATCGCCCTCATGGAGGAGGATCTCCAGCGGATGGCCCCCGAGATCCCGGTCGTCCAGAACCCGGCCAAGCGGATGGCCGGGCAGCTGATCGGCCGCCTCCCCGTGATCTTCGGGGCCGGGCCCCTGGCAGAGGTCGCCCGCCGCTGGAAAACTCAGATCAACGAGAACGCGAAGGCGGCGGCGGTCTTCGAAGCCCTGCCTGAGGCGGATCACAACACCATCGTGGGGACCGAGTTCCCCGCCGAGCTGCTATCCCACGTGATGGCCCTGTTCCTGACCGCGCCTGCGGATCACCCGCGCAACGCCCTGCGGGCTCGCATCACCCGGGAGATTTTCATGAAGAAGGGGGTGAACACGGATCTCTTCGTGGGGCGAGGCTCCAGCCTCATCGCCCAGGCCTTCTCCCTGATCCTGCTGGGGGATCTCATCAGCGTGTATCTGGCCCTGGCCTACGAGATCGATCCGTCGCCGGTGCAGGTGATCGCCGAGCTGAAGGCTCGCCTGGCGGGAGGCTGAGCGCATGCCGCGAGGGTGGCAGGAGGTCGTCCCCGGCATACGGATCCATATGGGCCGGCTGCGCCGGGCGGCGCGCGCCCTGGGGCTCCAGGTGATCTTCCTGTTCGGCTCCCGGGCCCGAGGCCGGCCTCACGGGGCCAGCGACGTGGATCTGGCGGTGCGCGCAGCGTCCCCGCGCTGGCGGGACTGGCGGTGGCAGCTCCGGTGCATCCGGGAGCTGGCGGAGGCTGTGGAGGGCGCAGAGGTGGACGTCGCCTTCCTGAACCAGGCTTCCCTGGAGCTGCTCTGGGAGGCGTGTCAGGGCATCCTCCTCTATGAGGACCAGCCCCTGCGGGGGGCTTCCCTTCGCTCCTATGCGTTGCGCCTCTATGAAGACCACGAGAAGCTGCGCCGCGCAGCCCTCCGCGCGCTGAGGCGAAGCCATGGCCGCCCGAAAGCCTCACGGCGTTCTGCTCGCTAAACTTCAGAATCTCGAGGCTTATCTCCAGGAGCTGGAATCCCTGGTGAGGATTCCGCTTGCCGAGTTCATGGGGCGCCCCTACTACCGACGGGCTGCGGAGCGTTTGATCCAGATCATCGTGGAAGATGCCATCGATTGCGGAACGCTTGTGCTGGACCTGCTGGGAAAGCCCATCCCCGCCGCTTCCCGGGAGGTGTTTGTTCGTCTGCATCAGGCCGGCGTTCTGGGGCGCTCGCTGGCCAATCGCTTCCAGGAATATGTGGGATTACGCAACCGGATCGTCCACGACTATGACCGGATAGAGGCTCCGCTCGCTTATCGGGTCGGGCAGCGGTTGGTGCGGGATGGCTGTTCCTAATCTAGAGGCTTTATCGCGTTGGATTCAGGGGCGGATCCGCTGATCCCTGTCATCGGCGTGAGGCAATCCATCGAGTGGATCGCCAAGATGCTTTCTCGGGAGGATCCCATGCCGCAGTATGACGTGGTGATCATCGGAGGCGGGCCGGGGGGGTATGTGGCGGCCATCCGGGCGGCCCAGCTGGGCCTGAAGGCGGCCCTGGTCGAGCGGGAGCACCTGGGTGGCATCTGCCTGAACTGGGGCTGCATCCCCACCAAGGCCTTGCTGCGCAACGCCGAGGTCATCGAACTCCTGCGCCGGGGAGAGGAGTTCGGGTTCTCTTTTGAGAACCTGAAGGTGGACTACGAGGCGGCCTACCGCCGCAGCCGTCAGGTGGCGGACCGCCTGGTGCGGGGCGTCCAGTTCCTGATGCGCAAGAACCGCATTGATGTTTACGAAGGGGAAGGCCGCCTGCGCTCGGCCAGCCAAGTGGAGGTCCGCCCCACCCAGGGGACAGCGGTGGGCGGCCAGCGCTTCGAGGGCGTCCTGGAGGCCAAATACATCGTTCTGGCCACCGGGGCGCGGCCGCGGCTGCTGCCCGGCCTCTCCCTGGATCCGCCCCGGGTGATCACCTACCGCCAGGCCCTGGAGTTGAAGCAGGTCCCCCGTTCCATCGTCATCATTGGGGCCGGCCCCATCGGCCTGGAGTTCGCTTATCTCTTCCGGGTCTACGGCGCGGAGGTCACCCTGATCGAGATGCTGCCGCACCTTGCGCCCCTGGAGGACGAGGAGATCAGCGTCGAGCTGGAGAAGCAGTTCACCCGCATGGGGATTCGCTTCATGACGAACACGCGGGTGGAGGCGGTGCGAGCGGCAGGCGAGGGGGTGGCCGTAGAGGCCGGCGGCCAGATCCTCCAGGCGGAGACCGTGCTGGTGGCCATCGGCGTCCAGCCGAACACAGAGGACCTGGGCCTGGAGGCGGTGGGGGTCCAGGTGGAGCGCGGGGCGGTGGTGGTGAACGATTTCCTGCAGACCTCAGTGCCGAACATCTACGCCATCGGCGACCTCACCGGGAAGCTGGCCCTGGCCCACGTGGCCTCGGCCCAGGGGATCGTGGCCGTCGAGCACATCGCTGCCCGGGAGGGAAAGGGGCCTATGCCGCCGGCCCTGGATTACCTGGCCATGCCTCGTTGCACCTACTGCCGCCCGCAGATCGCCTCCATGGGGTTAACGGAGAAGCAGGCCAAAGAACAGGGATACACCGTGAAGGTGGGGAAGTTTCCCTTCCAGGCTAACGGCAAGGCCCTGGCCTTCGGGGAGCACGCGGGGTTCGTCAAGCTGGTCGTGGACGCCAAATACGGTGAGATCCTGGGGGTTCACATGATCGGCCCGGAGGTCACCGAGCTGCTGCCGGAGCTGGTCCTGGCCCGCACCGCGGAGCTCACCCCCGAGGAGATCGTCCGCGCCGTCCACGCCCATCCCACCCTCAGCGAGGCGCTGGCCGAGGCGGCCCACGCGGCCCTGGGGGCGGCCATCCACATTTAAGGGGGAGATCCCCTCAAGGGAAGGCGGGGGTGGGCGATGCGAACCGCCCACCCCCTTTCGATTCAGGGGACGTCCACCGCCACCCGCACGTCCACATCCACCGGCCCCGCTCCGTTGTTCTGGAGCGTGAAGTAGGCGCAGCCGCCGAGCCCGCTCCCCTCCGGTCCTTTCCACATCCGTTCGACGCCTTGGGTGTTCACGGTCCATACGATCCCCTCGCCGTCCCCGGCGGTGACCTTCCAGGAGAAGGCGAGGCCGAAGCCGGCGCACGGCGGCCGTTCGGTGTAGCCGATCATCGCCGCGATCTCGTAGCCGTCGTGGGCCCACGACGCGCCACCGTCCAGGTGGAGGTGGAGACATCCCTCGGCCGCTCGCGTGGTGAAGGGGGAATTGGGTCCCGGGATCGGCGGGGCTGCGCATGAAATGCCGAAGGCAGCTGTCGGGGTCGGCGTCGGGATCAGGGGCGGGGTGGGCGACGGAACCGTCGTCGGCGTGGCCGGGGCCGGTGCCCGCGGGCCCGCTTCCTCTTCGATCCGGGTGGGCGTGGGGGTGGGCTGCTGGCATGCGGCCAGCACGACACTAAGCCCCATCAAACCGATCTTCCACTTCTTCATAGGCTCCTCCTCTCATCGGTTTCAGGCCGGCCAAGGGGCCGCTCCCTCCCACCGGAAGAACCGCGCGGCGAGCAACCCGCCGATCGCGCCGGTTGCAATTCGGAAGAGGAGGCCCCCGTCGTTCACCTCCCGCTGAAGAGAATTGGGACCAGCAGGTCCACCCAGATGTTGTTGAGAAAGTGCATCAGCACAGGCGGATAAATGGAGCGATAACGCAGATAGAGCAGGGCGGGGAAGAAGGACCAGAAGAAGATATAGAGGACGAGGCCGGGCCCGATGGCGCCGTGATAAAGGGCGAAGAGAACGTTATGCAGGAGCAGCGCCCCGAGACGGCCGATGCGTCCTTCCAGGGCCGGGAGCACATATCCCCGGAACATGGTCTCCTCAGCCGGGGGGACCAGGATCAGGCCGGCCAGGGCCGCTGTTGCGAATTCCGGGATGGAGGCGGGCTGGATGAAGCCCCGTTGCGCGGGATCCCAGTAGAGGGGGATGCCGAGGGCTTGCCGCAGGGCGTCGAAGGGCAGCCAGATCATCGCGGCCGCCCATGCCCCCAGAACGGCCAGCCCGATGGCGTCCGGGGAGAGCCTCCCCCGCCATCCCAGATCTGCAAGGCCGATGCCTTCCCGACGGAGGATCCGCACGAGGGCCCACGCGGTGGCAGCGGCCCACAACGCGTAGAGCAGCACGCGCAACAGGGCCGGATCGCGGATCCCGAGGGCCAGGGCCGCTCTCTCCGGAGGGAGACCCGCGGCGCGGAGGCCGGCGAGGGTCAAGGAGGTGGCGAGGACGCTGAGGAAGGGGAAGAGAAGATAGCGGCGCGGAAGGTCGGTGCGCATCTTTTCACCTCCCGATCTCAGGATCGTTCAGCTCGCCGCAGCGCGGCGGAGCTCGCGAAGCCCCAGGACGGCCATCGCCAGACCCATCAGGCCCTCCAGGGCGAAGGCGAGATCCGGCCGCCCGGCGAAGAGGGCGAGGAGGGGAACGCCGAAGGCGCAGAGGATGCCCAGCGGGAAAAAGAGGGGGACCAGGACACCGGAGAGGAAAAGGCCGATCCCGATGGCGTAGCCCCAGAGGGCGGTGGCCGCTCCGGCCGGGAGGGAGGCCGGGCTCAGGCCGGCGATCAGCACGGCCATCCCGCCCATGAGGATCCCCCACGCCCAGCCGATCTTGGGGGCGATGGCGACCCGCAGGGGAGGCATCCCCGCCAGCCGTCCCCGACGGGCGGCGACGGTGTAGACCGCCCCGATCCCTCCGGCGGCCGTCAGCAGGACGGCGCCCAGCGTCCAGTCCGGAGAGCGGGTGAGGGTCCAGATCACGGCGGCCAGGATCCCTGCGATGGCCCACACCAGGCCGGCCGGGAGGATCCCGGCGAGGGGCGCGGTAGCCCCCCAAAAAGCCACGTAGAGGGTAGGGGCCCAGAAGGAGCGGCCGAACAGCAGCTCTGCGAAGATGTTGAAGGCGGAGTAAAGGCCGAAGGCGATCATGTAGTGGGCGAAGTGTCGGGCTTCGGACCGTCCCTTCATCGCGATCAGCCGGAGGATGTCTACGGTGTCCAGCAACTCCTGAATCGCCTGATCATCCGACCGCATTCGGACCTCCTGTTCTGTGAAAAGGTGGGGATCAGCGCCGGGCGCGCGCGCCGGGCTTTTTCAGGGACCGCAACAGGGCGGACAGGCGTTCCAGGTATTCCCGCAGCCGGCGGCGGCCCTCCGGGGTGAGGGTGTAGGTGGTGCGGGGTCGTCGCCCCACGAAGGCCTTGTGCACCTCGATGAGGCCGTGCTCCTCCAGCACGCGCAGATGCTGGGCCAGGTTGCCGTCGGTCACCCCCAGCTCCCGCTTCAGGGTCCCGAAATCCAGCTCCCCGGCCTGCAGGAGCAGGCTCATGATCCCCAGACGCACCCGCTCGTGGATGATGGGGTCCAGATCCAGGATCTCCATAAATGGACGCTGTCCGCCGGGAGCCCCCGGGATGCGGGGGCAGAGCTCAGGTTGTTTTGTCCGACAAAATACTTTGCGATACAAAGTATATGCGCCGGGTTTGGAGTTGTCAAGGGGTCGGGCCGCGGCTTCCGGAGGGGGGCAACCTTTTGGCTCCCGGGGATCCGTGTGCTACGATAGCCATGCGCGCGTTTCCCCTTCCGAAACCCGACGACGGGGAGGCAAAGCAGCGATGACACGCGCAGATCCTTTCGGCGCGAAGACGACGCTGGAGACGGCGGCCGGCAAGGTGACCTTCTACCGAATCGGCCGGCTGGCGGAGCATGGGGTGAGCGATCCCTCCCGTCTGCCCTTCTCCATCCGGGTCCTTCTGGAGAACCTCCTCCGCCATTGCGACGGCCATCTGGTGACGGAAGAGGACGTGCTGGCCCTGGCCCGCTGGGCCCCTCGGGATCTCCCGGATCGCGAGATCCCCTTCATGCCCGCCCGGGTGATCCTCCAGGACTTCACCGGCGTCCCTGCGGTGGTGGATCTGGCGGCGATGCGCTCGGCGGTGAAGCGCCTGGGCGGGGATCCCCGACGGATCAACCCCCTGGTCCCGGCGGATCTGGTGATCGATCACTCGGTGCAGGTGGATTTCTTCGGGACGGAGCTCGCTTTTCACCTGAACGTGGAGAAGGAGTTCGAACGCAACCGGGAGCGCTACGCGCTGCTGCGCTGGGCCCAGAAGGCCTTCCGGAACTTCCGGGTGGTGCCCCCCGGCACCGGCATCGTCCACCAGGTGAACCTGGAATACCTGGCGAAGGTGGTCCAGACCCGGGAGGTGAACGGGGAGGTGGAGGCCTTCCCGGACACCTTGGTGGGCACGGATTCCCACACGACGATGATCAACGCCCTGGGCGTGCTGGGCTGGGGCGTGGGCGGCATCGAGGCCGAGGCGGTGATGCTGGGCCAGCCTTACTATATGCGCATCCCGGAGGTGATCGGCGTCCGCCTCACGGGCCGCCTCCCCGAGGGCGCCACGGCCACCGACCTCGTCCTCACCATCACCCAGCTCCTCCGCAAGAAGGGGGTGGTGGATAAGTTCGTGGAGTTCTTCGGGCCCGGGCTCCGCGCTCTCAGCCTGCCGGACCGGGCGACCATCGCCAACATGGCGCCCGAATACGGCGCCACATGCGGGTTCTTCCCGGTGGATGGGGAGACGCTGGCGTATCTGCGGGGCACCGGGCGGGATCCGGATCTGGTGGACCTGGTGGAGCGCTACACGAAGGCCCAGGGCCTCTTTTACGATGGCCAGGGGCCGGATCCCCTCTATACGGATGTGGTGGAGCTGGATCTAGGGACCATCGAGCCTACCCTGGCCGGGCCGCGGCGCCCCCATGACCGGGTGCCCCTGCGGGAGGTGAAGCGCCAGTTCTGGGAGAGCATCGCCTCGATGTTGCCGTCCCCGAACCCGGCTCAGGCGCAGGCCGTCGGCCGGCTGGAAGGGGAGGGCGGGGTGGTCGCGCCCGCTCCCGCGGCGACGGCGGCCCCCTCCGCCCCCGCCACCTGGGTGAGCCTGGATGGCCAGACGGTGGCCCTGGGGCACGGCGCCGTGGTGATTGCGGCCATCACCTCCTGTACCAACACCTCGAACCCCTCCGTGATGATCGGGGCCGGGTTGCTGGCCCGTAACGCGGTCAAGCGCGGGCTGACGGTGAAGCCCTACGTGAAGACCAGCCTGGCCCCCGGCTCGCCGGTGGTGGTGGATTACCTGCGCCGGGCGGGCCTGTTGCCCTACCTGGAGGCCCTGCGCTTCCATCTGGTCGGGTTCGGCTGCACCACCTGCATCGGCAACAGCGGCCCGCTGCCCGAGCCCATCGCCAAAGCCATTCGGGAGCACAACCTGGTGGCCGTCGCCGTCCTGAGCGGGAACCGCAACTTCGAGGCCCGGATCCATCCTCTGGTGCGCGCCAACTACCTGGCCTCTCCCATGCTGGTGGTGGCCTACGCCCTGGCCGGCCGCATCGACATCGACTTCGAGCGCGAGCCCGTGGGGTTCGATCCCAACGGCCAGCCGGTCTTCCTGCGGGACATCTGGCCCTCCCAGGAGGAGATCCAGGGGACGATCCGCGAGAGCCTGGACCCGGAGATGTTCCGGGCCCGCTACGCCCGCGTCTTCGAAGGGGATGAGCGGTGGCGGAGCCTCCCGGTCCCGGAGGGGGATCTCTATGAATGGGATCCGGATTCCACCTACATCCAGGAGCCGCCGTTCTTCCGGGAGTTCTCCCTGGAGCCTCCGCCGCTGCAGGACATCCGGGGAGCGCGGGTCTTGGCCGTGCTGGGCGACACCGTCACCACTGATCACATCTCGCCCGCCGGCAGCATCCCGGTCAACAGCCCTGCGGGGCAGTATCTGATCTCCCGGGGGGTTCAGCCGGCCGACTTCAACACCTACGGCGCCCGGCGGGGCAACCACGAGGTGATGATCCGCGGCACCTTCGCCAACATCCGTCTGAAGAACATGCTGGTGCCGGGGACCGAAGGGGGCTACACGGTCTATCATCCCACCGGGGAGCGGATGACCATCTATGAGGCGGCGATGCGCTATCAGGAGGCGGGGATCCCGCTGATCATCCTCGCCGGCAAGGAATACGGCAGCGGCTCCTCCCGGGACTGGGCGGCCAAGGGCACGGCGCTGCTGGGGGTCAAGGCGGTGCTGGCCGAGTCCTTCGAGCGGATCCACCGCAGCAACCTGGTGGGGATGGGCGTGCTCCCGCTGCAGTTCCGCCCCGGCGAGAACCGGGAGTCCCTGGGCCTCACCGGCTTCGAGATCTATGATATTGAGGGGATCGCTCAGGGCCTGCGGCCGCGCCAGGAGGTCATCGTGCGGGCCCGGCGGGCGGACGGCACGGAGATCGCCTTCCCGGCCATCGCCCGTCTGGACACGCCGGTGGAGGTGGAATATTACCGCCACGGTGGGATCCTCCCGGCGGTGCTGCGGCGGATCCTCCAGGAGGCGTCCTGAAGGGAAAGCCGAAGGGGCCAGGCTCCCACATCCTTGGATCTCAGGAGGTTGCCATGGACGAGAAGCTGGCGCAGCTCATCGAAGGTCTGAACCGGGATCTCAACGCCGAGCTCAACACGATCATCCGTTACATCCGCCATGCCAGCGTCCTCAAGGGCCTGGCCGGCCACGAGGTGCGGGAGCTCCTCCAGAAGGAGGTGATGGACGAGGTCAAGCACGCGATGTATCTGGCCGACAAGATCGTGGCCCTGGGTGGAACCCCTCGGGTCCAGCCCCAGGCTCCCACGGAGGTCTCCGACTGGCGGGGCGTGCTGGAGGACTCCCTCAAATTCGAGCTCGAAGCGATCGCCGGCTATCGGGAGCGGGCGGCCCAGGCCGAGGCGGTGGGGGATATCGGCCTGAAGGCCACCCTGGAGATGTTCGCCGAGGACGAAACCCGGCACAAGGAGGAGATCGAGCGGCTCCTGGGCGGGCCAGCCTTTTAGCGCTCGGCGAAAACCAGGCGGGCCCACCGGGACCGGGATGCGAGCGCGTCCGAAGGGTCGGTCCATTCCCCGATCCCTATCGGGAGCAGCGGCAGGGGCGACCCACCGGGTCGCCCCTCCATCGCTCCAGATCGCGCATGATGATGCAGCGAACCCAAAAAAATAAAAAGGTCTCGCCATGATTGCAGGACGCAAAATATCTCTCGAGGAAATTTACGAGGTTGTCCAGCAAATAGTCGACAAATTCCATCCACAATCTATCATTTTATTCGGATCCTATGCTGATGGACAGCCGGAACCGTGGAGCGATGTGGATTTGCTGGTGATCATGGACACACCGCTGAAAGAAATCGATCAGGCGGTAGAGATATGTCGAAGTATCCGCTGTGATTTTCCGATAGATTTGATTGTATATAAACCAGAAAATATTAAGAAAAGGATCGATATGGGAGATTTTATGCTTACAGAAATTGTAAAGAAGGGGAAGGTTCTGTATGAACGAACTCACTCGGGAGTGGATCGAGAAAGCTGAAGGCGATTGGAGAACCAGTGCCCGGGAGCTCCGGGCTCGCAGACACCCAAATTACGATGCGGTCTGCTTCTATCTTATAACAGAATACAGAATAAGGAGATGTAGTGATGAAGAAAAACCCGTTGATTGTTCGTTCCGATGAAATCCTCGGCGGCACGCCTGTGTTTGCAGGCACGCGTGTTCCGATTCAGACCCTCCTGGATTACCTGGAGGCGGGCCATACTCTGGATGAGTTTCTCGAGGATTTTCCGACCGTAAGCCGGGAACAAGTCGTTGGGGTCCTTGAACACCTGAAAGCTTTATTGCTCGCTGAGGTGTAATATCAAATGCGAATATTGCTGGATGAGTGTTTGCCTCGACGCTTAAAGACTGTATTGATTGATCATGAGGTTCGAACAGTTCCGGAAATGGGATGGTCAGGATTGAAAGATAGGGAAATTCTGAGCAGAGCTCGGAGGCAATTTGATGTCTTTGTGACGATTGATCAAGGTTTCGATTTTTTGAAATCTTCGTTATCTTCTTTAGCGCCCTTAACAGTGATCATCTTGAGCGCTCCAAGCAACCGTTTCGAAGATCTGCAACCACTTATGAAAGAGGTTCGTTCGATTCTGGAGAATCTTTTGCCTGGCCAGGTTGTGCGGATCGGTTGAGGCGCAAATGGGGTTGGCTCGTTGGGTGGTCGGTCATCGGTCGGTCATCCGCCTGCTGGAGCGCCAGCGGGCGGAAGGGCGCATCGCCCACGCGTATCTGTTCACGGGCCCGCCCCATGTAGGCCGGCGGACCCTGGCCTGGGCGTGGGGGATGGCCCTGTTGTGCGCCGAGTCCGATCCTCCCTGCGGGTCCTGTCGCGCGTGCCGCCGGATGGAGGCCGGACATCATCCCGATGCCCTGTATGTGGCCCCGGAGGGCAACAGCCTGAAGATCGATCAGATCCGCGAGGTCCAGCGGCAGCTCGCCCTCACCCCGGTGGAGGGGCCTTATCGGGTGGTGCTCTTCGATGAGGCGGAGAAGATGACCACGGAGGCCGCGAACGCCCTGCTCAAGACCCTGGAGGAGCCGCCCTCTTACGCGGTGCTCATGCTCATCGCGCCCTCCCCCGAGTCCCTGCTGCCCACCGTGGTCTCCCGCTGCCAGATCCTTTCCCTCGACCCCGTCCCGATCCCCGAGGTCCGCCAGGCCCTGCAGGCCCGCTGGGGCGTCCCGGCGGAGCGGGCGGATCGCCTGGCGCGGCGCTCCGGAGGGCGCCTCGGATGGGCGGTCCAGGCGGCCCATGACCCGGAGGTAGAGGCCCGCTATGAGGAGCGGATCCGCCGGATCCATGAGCTGCTGAGCCAGGGACGATGGGAGCGGTTCCGGTTCGCCGAAGCGCTGGCCGGAGAAGAGGAAGAGACCCGCCAGGCCTTTCTGGAGGCCGCCATGGCATGGTGGCGAGATGTCCTATACCGCGCGGCGGGAGCCCTGTTGCCCTTGATCCACGAGGAGGACCGCCAGCGCATCCAGCGGGTGGCGGAGCGGGTGGGCCTGGCGGGCGCCCGGACCGCGCTGGAGGCCACGCGGCGGACGTGGAACGCCCTCCAGCGCAACGCCAACGCCCGCCTCGCCCTGGAGGCGATGCTCCTGGACTGGCCCTTCCTTCCTGAGGAGGATTTTGAATCGGATCCCATGCCAGCTCCTGCCCTCTCGTCGGATGTGCCGGGAGGTCCGCCATGAGCCGTCGCAGAGCGCTCCCCGGCCTCCTCCTGTTGCTCCTGTTCGTCGGGTCCAGCCCCATGCGCCCGGGTGGGATCCCTCCTGCGGACGTGGAGAACGCGCTCTGGTATGTATGGAGCCGCTACACTCCTGCCATCCCATCTCATGCCTCCCCTGCTTTCCCTTCGATCGGGGGAGAGGCCCAGGCCGGACCGTATCGGGTCTATCTCCCTCTGGTGATGCGCGCGCCTTCGGCCGCGCCCGAGTTTCGGGCCCTTTGGGTGACGCGGTTTGACTGGACGCGGGCGGATGGGACATGGGCGCGGCCGGAGATGCTGGTGGCCATTGCGGATCAGGCGGCGGCGGCCCGTTTCAACGTTCTTCTTTTTCAGGTTCGTGGGGTGGGGGATGCGTATTACGCGCCGGGGTATGAGCCGTGGGCGGCTCGTTTGACGGGGACGGTGACGCGCACGCTGGGGGTTTCACCGGGGTTTGATCCGCTTCGGGTGCTTCTGGACGCGGCCCATGCCCGGGGGCTTCAGGTTCACGCGTATGTCAACGTGTATCCGACGTGGCTTTGCGGGGTGGGGGCGCCTCCGGACGGCCTGGACCCGCCTCATCCTTTCTGGACGTTCTCCCGGACCAACGGGCGCTCGTGGAGCGCGTGGCGGGTGTATGATGCTTCGGGCATGCCGATGAACATGATGACCTGTGACAGCTACCTCTGGGCCACGCCGGCGTGGTCGGGGGTGCGGGATCACCTGCAGCGGGTGGTGGGGGATCTGGTGCGCCGCTATGATCTGGACGGGGTGCATCTGGACCTGGTTCGCTATCCGGGTCGGGGCTACTCTTATGATCCGTTCACGCCTTCCTTCAGCAGTTCGGCGGAGCGGGCGGAGTGGCAGCGGGAGCAGGTGAACGCCATGGTTCGGGACCTCTCGGTGGTGGTGAAGGGGATACGTCCTCAGGCCTGGGTGACGGCGGCGGTGTGGGGGGTTTATCAGAACCGGTGGGGCTGGTCGGGGTTCACGGAGGGGTATTCGGACTATTACCAGGATTCCAAGCGCTGGCTGCGGGAGGGGTG
Source organism: Thermoflexus hugenholtzii (assembly GCF_018771565.1). Lineage (NCBI taxonomy): Bacteria > Bacillati > Chloroflexota > Thermoflexia > Thermoflexales > Thermoflexaceae > Thermoflexus > Thermoflexus hugenholtzii. Next base: position 491,696 of record NZ_CP076326.1, read on the forward strand.
GGTGGACGCCATTATGCCGATGATTTACCCGGCGGGGCCTTCGGGGAACTGCCCGGACACCACGGTCTGGACGCTGGATCGTTTTCGTGTTCTGGTGGCGGATTTCCTGGCGGACGCCAGCGGCCGATATGTCTTCCCAGGCATCCACGGGGGCTATGCTTGCTTCCGGGATGTCTTGGACCGTATTCAGGCAGCCCGGGCGTTGGGGGCTCGGGGGGTAGCGATCTTTGCCTACGGTCCCTTGAGCCGGCGGGGCTACTGGGATGAGCTGGCCGCCCAGGCCTTCCCACAACCCGCCCCCCTCCCGCCGTTGCCCCGTGGGAGCCGAAAGTGAATTTCGGCTTACCATAGGGCTTGCTCGAAGGCCGCCCCGCATCCGCGATTCCCGTTCCCGTTTGTGGACAGCCTCTCATCAGCCCTTCATGAACTCTTCGATGGCCGTGCGACTGATGCGATAAGTGGTCCCGATCTTGCGGGCCTTCAGCTGGCCGGACTCGATGAGTTGCACGATGTCTTCCGGGGAGACCTTCAGGTAGGCGGCGGCTTCTTCCACGGTCATGATCTCCGGGGCGGGGGTGGGGCCAGTCGGAGCGGCCGGGCGGGTCATCCCCTGGAAGAGCTGGGTGAAGAACTGGGCCAGCCCGAAGCCGGCCCCCGCGCCCACGCCGGCCGCGGCCAGCCCGCCCAGCTCCTGCTGGGCCGCCTCGCGCAGGGCGTCCGCCGCCTGCAGCTGGGCGTAGGTCTGCACATCGAGCAGCCCCATGGCCCGCAGCTCCTCAACGGTCTTCGAGGAGGGACGCAGGGACTGCACGTAGAAGGCTTTGAGGTCCAGCCCCAAGGCCCCGAAGTCCTCCTGAGCTTTGGCCCGCACCGCCGCGCCGAGCTCTTCGAAGAACCCGGCCAGGTCCACCACCGGGCGGTTGAAGTTCCCCACCACATCGGCCAGCTTGCTCACCAGGATGCTGCGCAGGTAGTCCACGATGCGTTCGGTCTCATACAGGCGTTGCACGCCCACGATCTTGTTGACGAAGAGCTGGGGATCGCGCACCTGAACGGCGAAGGTCCCGTGGCCCTGAAGCAGCACCACCCCCAGGCCCATGCCGGGATTGCGCACCACGATGGGATCCGGGGTTCCCCATTTGAGGTCCACGAACTCCCGGGTGGAGACAAAGTAGACTTCGGCGGTGAAAGGGGAGCGGCCGCTGAAGAGCGGGCCCAGCAGGTTGATCAGCAGCGGGATGTTGGCCGTGGTCAGGGTGTGACGGCCCGGCCCGAACACATCCAGGGCCCTCCCGTCCCGGAAGAACACCGCGACCTGGCTCTCCCGCACGATCAGCTGGGAGCCCAATCGGAAATCCCCGGCCCCCTCCTCCGGGAAACGGCGGACGATCTCCCGTCCGGTGTCATCCGCCCACTCGATCACATCGAAGATGCGGGGCATCTTCTCCTCCTAACTGAGGTTTGAAGCCGATCCGAAGGGAATCCCAGCTCGTGGCTTTCCGCTCGAAGGCTCCGGCCTCATTTTACCGGAGGAAACGGTTTGGGGAAATCCATGGGGAATCCATCAAAAAAGTAATCCTCCCGCAGGAGCGGCTTTCGCCGCGACCATCGTGAGATCGAGGAGATGGAGGTTTGGGCTGCGGAAGCGGCTTTCAACGCAAGCCCTTGTAGGATCAAAGACATGAGCCTCCATCGTTGGGTTTTCGGCTCCATGGCGCTCCGGCATCCGCGTCCTCCGGAGTAGGCGATGAGGGGCGAAAGGGATTACAATCCAGTTAATTCAGCCACCGGCCGGCCCCGCGTCGGGGGAGCGGCCGGAAACGAATCCGTTCCGGAGGTGTGCGATGGTCGAGCCGGCCCGGCGGGATGAGGAGCTCACCGTGCAGGTCCCGGTGGTGACGCTGACGGAGGCGGCAGCCCGGCGTCTGCACGCGCTCATTCGCGAGAAGAACATCCCCGCCCGGTATCTGCGGGTGTTCGTCGCCGGCGGGGGATGCTGCGGGCTTCAGTATGGCATGGGGTTCGAAGACCAGCCCGCGGAGACGGATCACCAGCTGGAGAGCCAGGGGATCTCCCTCCTGGTGGACCCGATCAGCGCCTCGTATCTGTGGGGCTCGACCATCGACTACGTCGAGGATCCGGCCGGGGGATTCTTTCAGATCCACAACCCCAACGCCCTTCCCTCCTGCGGCTGCGATCATTCCTCCGGTTCCGGCTGTGGATGTGGCTCCCATTGAGAAACGAGGGGGCGGACGGTCCTTCCGTCCGCCCCCTCCCCGAGCGGTCACATTCCCTCCTCTTTCTGACGGACGACGGCGCCGAGCCGTTCAGCGGCTGCCCGGATGAGGCGTTCCCGCAATGTGGCGACCTCCCGGTCCGTGAGGGTGCGGTCCTCCGCTTGATAGAACACAGTGAAAGCCAGGCTGCGGTGCCCGGGCGGGATGGGCGGCCCCTGGTAGACGTCGAAGAGGTGCACCTCGCGGACCAGGGGGGTGCCGGCCTCGCGCAGCACGGCGGCCAGGGCGGCAGCCGGCACGCTCTCCGGCACGATGAAGGCTAAGTCCTCCACCACCGGGGGCACCCGAGGCACCGCCTCAAAGACATGCGCGATGGGCGCCAGGGCCTGCAGGGCTTCCAGATCCAGCTCGGCGATCAGGACGGGCTGATCCGGCAGCTCCCAGGCCCGGCGCACCAGCGGGTGCAGCTCCCCCAGGATCCCCAGGGAACGTCCACCGGCCTTCACCTCCGCTCCCCGGCCCGGGTGCAGGCTCGGATGTTCCGCCCGCTCGAAGGCCACCCCCGGGATGTGCAGGCGCTCCAGCAGCGCCTCAACGACGCCCTTCAGATCGAAGAAGTCCATCCACCCCCGATCCACGGGAAGCCACGAGGCCGGATCCCGCGGCCCGGTGAGGGCGATGCCGATCCGCCGCGGCTCCTCCGGAAGGGCCTCTCCGGGACGGGGGAGGAACACCTTCCCAACTTCGAAGATCGCCACCCGTTCCCGGAACCGGAGGTTGGCGCGAAGGGTGCGCAGCAATCCGGGGAGCAGGGTGTGGCGGAGGACGGTGCGCTCCTCGCTGATGGGGTTGATCAGCCGGACGTAGTCCAGGGCCGTGTAGGGATTGGCGACGCCGGGAGGGGCCAGACGGGCTTCCTCGTCCGGATGGATCAGGGCGTAGGTGATCACTTCCTGGAGCCCGCAGGCCACCAGGATGTCCCGGACCCGCTCCTCGAAGGCCCAGGCGGGGTTGCCCCGCTGCGGGGGCAGGGGATCCCGGAGCCGGGTCTCCGGCATCCGGTCATAGCCCCAGATGCGGGCGACCTCCTCAATGAGATCCTCCGGGCGCTGGCAGTCCAGCCGATGATCGGGGACGGTGACCCGCCAGGCGGCCGGGGCGGAGCGGGAGCGGGCGGGAGGCCGGGCGGGCTCGACCCGGAACTCCAGGGCGCGCAGGATCCGCTCGATCTCGCGGGGCGGGATGGCGAAGCCCAGCACGCGCTCCACATCCTGCGCGGAGAGCGGGAGGGTCACCCGTCGGGCCTTGCGGGCGTAAGCGTCAACGACCCCGCGGGCCACGACCCCATCGGCCAGGCGCTGCATGAAGGCGGCGGCCCGCCGGGCGGCGGGGAGGGTGAGGGCCGGGTGGATCCCTCGTCCGAAGCGGGCGCTGGCCTCGCTGGGCAGCTTGTGCCGGGCGGCCGTGCGACGGATGGAGATGAAGTCGAAGTTCGCGGACTCCAGGAGGACGGCGCGGGTGGCCTCCCCGACCTCCGTCTCCGCGCCCCCCATCACCCCGGCGATGGCGATGGGACCGGCCTCGTCGCAGATCAGGAGGTCCTCCGGATCCAGGTCTCGCTCCACCCCATCCAGGGTGCGGATCCGCTCGCCGGGGCGGGCGCGGCGGACGATGATCGTGGGGGGGCGGCCGCCGGCCCGCTCCACCAGCCGATCGTAGTCGAAGGCGTGGAGGGGCTGGCCCCATTCCAGCATCACATAGTTGGTGATGTCCACGATGTTGTTGATGGGGCGCATCCCGCACAGCCGCAGCCGCCACTGCATCCAGTAAGGGGAAGGACCGATCCGCACGTCCCGGATGACCATGGCGGAGTATCGGGGGCAACCCTCCGGGTCCTCGATGCGGACCCTCACGAGGCGGCGGGCCGTTGGGCCGAAGGCCCTCACCGCGGTGGGAGGGTAGCGCAGGCGCTTGCCGGTGAGGGCGGCCACCTCCCGGGCCACCCCGATGATCGAGAAGGCGTGGGCCAGGTTGGGGGTGAGGTCGATCTCCAGCACCACGTCCCCCATGTAGTCCGCCAGGGGCATCCCCACCGGCGCCTCCGGGTCCAGCAGGATGATCCCCTCGTGGTCCTCGGAGATCCCCAGCTCTTTCTCTGAGCAGACCATGGCGTCGGAATAGATCCCGCGGATGGCCCGGCCCTGGAGGGTCATCTTCACCCAGCCCGGCTGGTGGCCGTCGTAGAGGGTGGCCCCTTCCAGGGCGAAGGCCACCTTAAGAGGGCGCTCCGGCGGACGTTCCAGGAAAGGGAACAGGTTAGGCGCGCCGGTGACCACCACCTTCGGCTCCCCCCGGCCGTAGTCCACCGTGGCCAGGAGCAGGCGGTCGGCGTTGGGATGGCGCTCCACCCGGAGGATCTGCCCGACGACGATCCGCTCCCGGTCCCATTCCAGGGGAGCGCCGGGGACCCCGAACCGCTCGATGGCGGTCACCTCCAGGCCGGCCAGGGTCAGGCGCTCGGCCAGCTCCTCCGGCGGCAGATCGATCCTCACGTATTCCTGTAGCCAGCGCAGCGGAACCCGCATGTCCTGTGTCCTCCTCGCTGGGATCTGGAAGCCATGGGGCCCTTCGGCCTACTTTCCGGAGCGAAGCCCCGTTGCGACCCCGATGGCCTGGACGAAGTCCTCGATGTCCTGCATCGCCTGGGGGATTGCTTGAAAGACGAGGCGATCATCCACTTCCCAATATCGATGAACCAGCCGATGGCGCATGCGAATCAGGTCGGAGAGACGCTGCGCGAGCGCCTCGTGGAGCACTCCATGCTCCTGGAGCACTTGAAGCGCCTCACTGTAGGTTTCCGGGGGGCGCCAGCGGTTCTGAGCGATCAGGTGCTGGGCGATATCCACAATGGCTTCCGCTGCCAGCACCAGGTGATACCGGGCGCTGCCTCGTCGGTGTGGGTCGGCTAAGAAATCCGCCTCGGGCATCCGGGCGAGGGAATCGAGGGCCCGCTGGCTTTCAAACAGTGCGGAGAGCAGGTTGCGCATGCGATCGCTTTGATAGCGGATCATCTGGAAGACACCTCGCAGGTAAGCTTCGTGCAGGCGGCGGACCTCGAAGTATTCGGTCCAGGTCGAGGCCTCGAAGTCGGCGCGGCGGCCCTCGTCGCGGCAGAGGAGAATGCGGCGGGGCCGGATGGCGGCGAAGCGGAAGGCCGGTGGCGCGGCGTTCAGGGCCCGCACGTCCACCGGGAAGGGGAGGCCGGCCCGGCGCAGCGTCGCCTCCAGGCGGGCGGCCAGCTCCGCTTCCCGGGGCCAGGCCGGCGTGGGAAAAGGATCCAGGAACACCGCGACGTCGATGTCCCGGAAGACTTCCCCCTCGACGAAGGAGCCGTGCAGGTAAGCGAAGACTACATCGGGCTCCCCAGCCAGGGCCCCGGCCAGGCGCTCTTCCACACGGCCCTTTTCTTCCTCATGGACCCGCCAGGTCTTGATCGGCTCCATCTCCGCCCTCTAATCGAACTGCTCTAAGAAGCGCAGGTCGTTGGCCCAGAAATATCGAATATCGTCGATGCGATGTTTGAGCATAGTGATCCGTTGCGGCCCCATGCCGAAGGCGAAGCCGGTGAAGCGGCGGGGATCGTAGCCGCCGTTTTGCAGGACCACGGGGTGCACCATCCCGGCGCCGGCGATCTCGAGCCAGCCGGTGTGCTTGCAGACCCGGCAGCCTCGCCCCTCGCAGAGGATGCAGTCGATATCCACCTCCACGCTGGGCTCGGTGAAGGGGAAATACGAGGCGCGGAAGCGGACCTTGCGCTCGGGTCCGAACATCCGGCGGGCGAAGTCCGCCAGGGTGCCCTTAAGGTCGCTCATGGTCACCCCGGGGCCCACGGCCAGTCCCTCCACCTGGTGGAACATGATCTCGGAGCGGGCGGTGATCTGCTCATAACGATAACACATCCCGGGCAGGATCACCCGGATGGGCTCCGGGCAGAAGGCCCGCATGGCATGGATCTGTCCCGGGGAGGTGTGGGTGCGCAGGATCACTCCCTCCCGGTCGGTGTAGAACGTGCTCCACATATCCCGGGCGGGGTGATGGGGTGGGATGTTGAGCAGCTGGAAGTTGTATTCATCGGTCTCCACGTCCCGGCTGGTGAAGACCTGGAAGCCCATCTCGGCGAAGATGGCGACGATCTCCCGGAGGGTGCGGGTGGCCGGGTGAAGCCGGCCGGCGCGGACCGGACGGCCGGGCAAGGTGACGTCCAGGGGCGGCGCCTCCAGCTCGCGGCGCAGGGCGGCCTGGCGCAGGGCCTCCCGCCGCGCGGCGTAGGCTGCCTCGAGGGCCTCTTTGACCTCGTTGGCCTTGCGCCCGATGGCCGGCCGCAGCTCCCGGGGGAGAGTCCCCAGGGCGGCGAAGGCCTCCATCAGTCGGCTGCGCCGGCCCAGATAGCCGGCATACCAGGCCTGGAGGGCCTCCTCGGTGTCCAGCCCTTCCAGCTCCCGTAACGCCTCCTCACGCAATCGTTCCAGCTCGTCCACGGTGACCATGCCGGCGTGCCTCCTAATAGGGGTCGATGAGAATCCCGGGAAATAACCACGCCCTCATCCCGGCCAGGGACGAGGGCGTGGGCTCCCCCGCGGTACCACCCTGCTTGGCCTGCGGCGCGCAGGCCCGCTCTTCGCCGGAGGCAAGGGTCTCCGGCGGCCCGGATAACGGTGGGCCCTCCGGGAACGGCTACTGGGGAGAGGGCTTCCGGAGGCCTCTCCGGTTCGCCGTTCCGGCTCCGGGGCGAACTTCAGCCGGCGGTCGCCGAGCGGGGCTCTCAGCCGCGGCCCCGCCGCTCTGGCGGCGCCGTCCCGGCCTACTCCTCCCCTTCTTCGCCGTTCGGAAAAAAGATCAGGCTATTCACGGATCTTCGGAGCCCCCAGACGCTTCCAGGGTCCAGGGTTGGGGGGCGACCAGCTCCCCCTGGGCTTGTAGCAGAAGGCCGATGCGGGCCTCTCGCGCGAGCTCCAACGCCCGACGATCCAGAACCACCCCGAAGATCAGGGGCAGCACAGGGCCTCGCACGCCATATGCGCGCAGAGCTTCCTGCACGGCGGCGTTGCGCAGCAGGTCCGCGAAATCGTGGACCGCGCGGGGCCCGAGACGGGCCTTTACGGAGATGAGAAGCCAGGCCTCTTCGCCGTCGGGCCCGCGCACCCGGGCGATCCCGTCCAGCTCCCCAATCCGGTCAATGGCCAGGGTGGCGATCGGCTCCAGGAGGACGTAACCGCGCTCCGCCAGATAGCGCTGCACGGCTTCCACCATCTGGCCTTCCACGGTCACGCCGACGGTCTGGCCGAACCGGTCCAGGGTGCGCTGGAACTGTTCCTGGCGTAGAAGGACCTGCCGCAGGGTCTCCTCTGTGCGGCGCTGGGCCTCGGCGAGTTCGGCGAATCGGCGCTCGGTCTCGGCGCGGTATTCCAGGAACTCCTGACGATGCGCTACGAACTCCTGGCGGTGGGCGGCGAACTCTTCGTAGTGGCGGCGCTGGGCTTCGGCGAGTTCGGCGAATCGGCGCTCGGTCTCGGCGCGGTATTCCAGGAACTCCTGACGATGCGCTACGAACTCCTGGCGGTGGGCGGCGAACTCTTCGTAGTGGCGGCGCTGGGCTTCGGCGAGTTCGGCGAAACGCCGGTCAGTCTCGGCACGGTATTCCAGGAACTCCTGGCGGTGGGCCGTGAAAGTCTCGCTCAGGTTGCGAAGGGCCTCGGCGAGCTCGGCGAAGCGGCGGTCGGTTTCGGCCCGGTGGGCGGCCAGGGCTTCCTCGGTGCGGCGCTGGGCCTCGGCGAGTTCAGCGAAACGCCGGTCGACCAGCTTGTGGAGCTCCCGGAATGCGTTCGGAAGATTCAACAGCTCATCCGTCAGGAGCAAGCGGCGCAGCTCCTTCCGCCACTCCTCGTGTTGCTCCAGCAGTCGAACCAGATCATGGAAATCCGTGATGGTGAACGCCATCGAGCCCTCGCGGTGAATCCTCAACTGGATTTTATCACACGTGCGCTCCGCCTCAGAGGATCCGTCACCGGGGCCGGGCGGGGGGATCGCCTAAGGGATCCTCCAGCAGCCCGCCCAGGATGGCCTTGCGCACCGCGGCGGCGCGGGTGTGAACGCCCAGCTTGCTCAGGATGCTGTCGACCTGTTTCTTAACCGTGTTGGGGGAGACCACGAGCCGTTCGGCGATCTCCTTGTTGGTCAGCCCGTGGGCCATCCAGCGCAGGACCTCCCGCTCCCGGGGGGTGAGGGAGGCCAGGGCGGCCTGGTCCTCCGGCGAGAGCGCCCCGGCGGGGCGAGCGGGGGCCGGCCGGGGGCGCCCAGCGAAGGCCTGCCGGACAAACTGCAGGAAGTTCTGCCGGTTGAAGGCGGCTTTGTCCAGGAAGGCCATGACCCCCAGGCTCTGGTAGGCCATCTCCACCTCATCGGCGGAGGCGGTGGCGCTGACGGCGATGGTGGGCAATCCTCGTCGCCGGGCCACCCGCAGCAGCCGCAGGCCGTCCCGATTGCCGAAGGGATCCATCGAGCTGGCCAGCTGGAGGTCGACGATGAGCAGGGCGAAGGATCCCTGCTCCAGCCAGGCCAGGGCCTCGCCGTAGGAGGAGGCCGTCTCCACCGCCAGGCCGATCTCCCCCAGCAACTCCCGGTAAAGATCCTGCCAGCCCGGGTCGTCCTCCACCACCAGGGCTCGGGGGCCCGGATGCGATGCCGACGGGGCCCCGGCGGGAGCAGACGGGGAAGGCGAAGGCGCGGAGGGGAGGAGCTCCCGCTGAAGGAGACGAGCGGCGACCTCCCGAAAGGCTCGACGTCGGAAGGTCTCCTTCCGCAGGAAATCGGCCGCCCGATGACGGGTCAGAGCCTCCACGGCCATCTCGACGGTGGCGTAGCCGGTCAGGGCGATGGCCGGGACCAACGGGCTTCGCTCGGCCAGGGCGTCCAGGACGCGGAACCCACCCCGATCCCGGTGATCCCCGGGGTCGAGGGAGATGTCCACCACGGCCAGCGTGTAGGGACGCTCCTGTAACCAGGCCAGGGCGGTGGGGACGTCCGGGGCGGCATCGACCTGCAGCCCCAGCTCCTCGAGCTCCTCGGCGAGCAGCTGCCGCCAGGCCGGGTCATCCTCCACGATCAGCGCGCGCATCGGCGTGCGCTCCGGGATCATCGGCTCGTTCCCTCCTTTCCCTCAAGGCGTGAAGGCATCCCGCCCGGATCCATCGGGGCGCGGGGCAGGCGGATGTGGAAGGCTGTGCCCTGGCCCGGGGCGCTTTCCACCCGGATCTCCCCGCCGAACCGCTGGATGAGCAACTTCACCCACCACAGGCCGAAGCCCAGCTTCTTCGGCGCGCGCTTGGTGGAGAAATCCAGCTCGAAGATCCGCTCCTGGATCTCCGGGGGGATCCCCGGCCCGTTGTCCCGGACGGTGAGGATCACGTCCTGGGGGCCGGCCGCTCCCTCGATGCGGATCCAGCCGCTCTCCCCCAGGGCCTCCACCGCGTTCTCGATCAGGTTGAAGAAGACCAGGGCCAGCTGGGGCTCCCCGGCCATCACCGGTGGCAGATCCTCCAGCCCGACGACCTCCAGCCGGATCCCCTCCGGGATCCGCAGATCTCGCAGGGCCATCTCCAGGCAGGGGAGGACCGGGATAGGGCGGGGGGCCATCGGCCGCAGGTAGACCATCGCCTCCCGCACCGCGTCCATCGCCGCCCGGGCCCGGCTTTCGATCTCCTGCAGGATCGCGTGGAGATAAGCGTCTTCGAGGAGGGCCGGCCGCTTCTCCCGCAGCCCCTCCAGGCGCACCGGGATCAGGCCGATGTAGTTGTTCAGGCGGTGGAGGAGATTGGCGGCGATGTCGCCGACGGCGGCGAAGGCCTCCATGATCGCCTGACGCTCCCGGGCCTCCTGAAGGGCCCGGACGTGTTCGGCCAGCTGGACGGCCAGGGCGGCGTGGTTGGCCAGGATGATCAGCAGGCGCTGGTCGCGCTCGGTGAAGGTGCGCGGGCGGGAGGAATGGACCACAAACACCCCCCGGACGGCGCCGGTGGGGTCCAGCATCGGCACAGCCAGGGCCCATCCCCCGGTCTCGAAGGAGAGGGGGCGGCGGGCCCGGCACACCGCCTCGGCCAGCCCGGCGGTCCCGGCCATGGTGGGGTGGGTGGCGAAGGCGAGGGCCGGCGGGCCCTCGGGGTGGATCAGCCAGATGGCGCCGTCGGAGGCCTGGAGCAGCTCACAGGCCAGGGCGACGGCGCGGGCGAAGAGGGCCTCGCGGCCGGCATGAAGGAGCTGCCCGGTGATCTCCTGCATGCCTCGCAGCAGCCGCATCTCCTGGAGGGCGATCACCGCCCGGGCGGCCAGCATCTCCAGCAACCGCTGGTCGGCCTCCGTGAAGGCTCCGGGCTCCGGGCTTTCCAGGTTCAGCACGCCCTCCGCCTCCCCGCCGGCCCCGATCAGCGGCACGGCCAGCTCGGCGCGGATCTCCTGGCCGGCCAGCCAGGGCCGGTAGATCGAGGCCCAGGGCGAGGTGTGCAGGTCATCGATACGCAGCGAGCGACCGTGGACGGCCACCCATCCGACGATGCTGGTCTCGTCCAGGTCCAGCTCGGGCGCTACATTGGGGAGCAGAGGGCGGCCGATCACCGCGCCCAGCACCAGACGCCGGCGCCCGCGGTCCACCAGGCGCAGCGTGCCGAAACGGGCGCCGGTCAGCTCCAGGGCGATCCGCAGGATGGCCTCCAGCACCTCCTGGGGGTCGGCCCGGGCGCTGAGGAGGTGGTCCATGCGCCGCAGCTCCTCCAGTTCGCGGGTGGCCCGACCCAGCGCCTGTCGGAGGCGTTCCATGGCCCGTGCCCGCTGCAGGGCGAGGGCGGCCAGGCCGGTGAAGGCCTCGATGGCTTCGATCTCCTCTTCGGTGAAGGGGCGCTCCTCCCGGCATGAGAGGTAGAGCACCCCCACCGGCCCCTCGGCGGTCAGCAGGGGCCAGCACCCCACGCTGCGGGCGCCCGCCGCCTGTTTCGCGGGATGGATGGGGATGTCCGGCGCCTCCCAGGAGAGGACGCGCCGTCGATGGAGAAGCGCATGGGCGGCCATCCCATCCGGCCGGGGCCAGTCCGGCCCGGTGAGCTCCCCGGTCTTCCCCACGGCCACGCGGGAGGCTGGATCGAGGCTGCTCTGTTCCGGATCGTAGCAGAACAGGATGGCGGCGGGCGCCTCCCGCCCCTCCAGCAGGCGGAGGGCCTCCTCCCCGATGCGGCGCATGCATTCGGGGAGCGGCGTTTCAGGGGGGAGGCCGGCCAGGCGCTCCCCCGCCGCCTTCAGGCGCTGGCACAGCTCGCGCATCGCCGGGGTCATCCGGAACCGCCGAGGCCCGGCAGGGCGATGGCGCCCATCCGCCCTGCCGGATTTTGAAGGGGAATTATACAAAGCGGAGCCCTCGCTGCAACTTCCCGCTACTCGCTCAGATCCTGCGGCGGGACTCGGGGCGGGGGAGAGGAGTGCGGTAGGGAGGGATCTCCAGGGTGATCACCGTCACCCGGGTCTCATCGCTCAGTCGTGAGGCGATGCGCGGATCCAGCTTCTCCAGCTGATCCAGGGGGATGGCCGTGGTGATCACCGTGGGCAGCTTCGCCAGGTAGCGGAAGTTGAGCAGCTGATACAGCTTCTCCCGGGCCCACGGGGTGGCGCTCTCCAGCCCCAGGTCGTCCAGGACCAGGAAGGGGACGAGCTTGGCCTCGTCGAAGCGTCGGTCGTAGGGCGCGTCGCTCCGGGGGTGGAAGGCGGCGCGCAGCCAGTCCAGGAGGTCGGGGACCGCCACGAAGAGGACGGGGGTCCCGCGGGCGGCTACGGCGTTGGCGATGGCCGCCGCCAGGTGCGTTTTGCCGGCGCCGTAGCGGCCGAACAGCACCAGCCAGCCGTGGGGGTGCTCCGCGTAGGCCCGGGCGATGCGGATCGCCTCCCGCAGGTTGTCGCGCTCGCGAGGCGAGAGCTCCGGCCGCTCCCGGAAGGTCTCGAAGGTCATCTCCTGGAGCAGGGGGAGGAGGTTCAGATCGGGCCCCGCGGTGGGACCGCCCCGCCGGAAATCGGGGGCCAGGATGTGCACGATCTCCACCAGCCGGGCGTCCTGGAGGCGGGAACGCAGGCGGGGCTCGAAGGCCTCCAGGGAGAGATTGGTGGTGATCACCGTGGGCAGGCGGGCGTTGTATCGCCAGTCCAGGAGCTGGAACAGCTTCTCCTGAGCCCATGGCGTGCTTTGCTGCGCCCCCAGGTCGTCCAGGATCAGGACGGGGGCTTCCCGCAGCTGCCAGAACCGTTCCTCATAGGAGACCTCGGCCTCCGGATGGAAGGCCGCCCGCAGCTCGTCCAGCAAGTCGGGGACGGGGATGAAGAGGGCGGCGACCCCCCGCTCCAGCAGGCGATGGGCGATGGCGGCGGCCAGATGCGTCTTGCCGCACCCGGTCCCGCCCCGCAGCACCAGCCAGCCCTGCGGGTCCTCGGCGAAGGCCCTCGCCCGCTCATACGCGCGCCGCAGGCTCCGGGCCTGGTCCGGGGGGAGGCCCAGCCCGTCCGGGAGGAAGTTTTCGAAGCGCTTGTCCTGGAGGGCCCGCAGGGGGCCGGCCGCCTGGATCCGCTGGCGGAACTCTGCGGCCTGGCGCTCCGTCTGGCAGGCGCAGGGGATCGCCCGGCCGAACAAAGGATGGCCGGGTGGCACGTCGTAAGAGATGTAGCCCAGCCCGCCGCAGATCGGGCAGGCCTCTGAGCTCTCCAACGATGGAGCGCCCGGGAGCTCATCCCGGGTCTCATCGCCGGCGCTTTTTCCAGGTTTCGGCAGCACGTCGCCAATATGCTTCATCCAGGCCTCCGGTCTCCCGGCCTTCGGTTGCCCAGCGCTCCAGGATGCGGCGGACGTAGGACCAGCGGCGGACGTTGCGGGAGACGGCGATGCGGAGGGCCTCCTCGATCCACTCCGCCGGATAGGTCCGGGCGGCCTCCTCCAGCTCCTGGGCGATCAATGGGGTGAGGGGTCCGATGTTCTGTTCGTAAAGGGCGAAAAGGTTCGGCCGGTCGGCGACCAGGACAGCGGACTCGCCGAGCTCGAGGGAGGCCGGGCGCTCGCCCCGTCGGATGGCCTCGTAGGCCAGACGCCCTCGTGGCGTGTTCAGGAAGTAGAGGTCATCCGTCCGCCCATCCTCCTCGATCCGCACATGCAGCAGGGTGCCCCGGGCGACCGCCCGGTTCAGGCCCTCGCGGATCTCGTGGGCGGGGAGGGCGGCGGTCAGGGCGGGGTCGGCCTCCAGCTCCGAGCGCCGGGCGTAGCGCAGGGGGCCGCTGCGGCGGGCCATATGATAGAAGCAGACCAGGGTCACCCGCAGCTCCCCCGGGTGATCGATGCGAGGGAGCAGCTCGGTGAAGAAAGCCTCCGGGATGGGCACCGTGCGGGTTTTGCCGCCCGGGAAGCCGGCGAAAGGCCTCGCCTCATTCCCCCTCGTCACAGCCGGATCTCCTGCTTGTGCAGATCGACGAACTGGGCTTGCTGTGGTCGGAAATACAGCTCGACGGTCCCGATCGGCCCGTTGCGGTGCTTGGCCACGATGATCTCCGCGATGTTCTTGCGATCCGTTTCCGGATTGTAGATCTCGTCCCGGTAGATGAAGATCACCACGTCCGAGTCCTGCTCGATGCTGCCGCTCTCGCGTAGATCGGCCAGGATCGGCCGTTTGTCGTGGCGTTGCTCCACGGCCCGGGAGAGCTGGGAGGCGGCGACCACGGGGATGTTGAGCTCCCGGGCCAGGCTCTTGAGGGCGCGGGAGATGTAGGAGATCTCCTGCACCCGGTTCTCCGCCCGGATGTCCGCCGTCATCAGCTGCAGGTAATCCACGATCAGGAGATCGAGCCCGTGCTCGGCGTAGAGGCGCCGGGCCTTGGCCCGCAGCTGCAGGGCGGAGATGGCCGGGGTGTCGTCGATCCAGATGGGGAGCTCCGAGAGGGTGCTCACCGCGTGCACGAAGCGCGGCCACTCGTCCTCCCGCAGCTCCCCCAGCCGCAGGCGCTGGCCCTCGATCCCCGTCTCCTGGGTCACCAGCCGGTGCACCACCTGCTCCGCCGACATCTCCAGGGAGAAGATGGCCACCCGCTGGCGGTAACGCTTGGCGGCGTTGAGGGCAAAGGAGAGCAGCAGCGACGTCTTCCCCACCCCGGGCCGGGCGGCCACGATCACCAGGTCGGAGCGCTGCAGCCCCCCCAGCAGTCGGTCCAGGTCCCGGAAGCCGGTGGGGATGCCCAGGGGCTCCCCCCGGTGCTCGTAGAGATACTCAATGTGCTCGTAATAGGCCCGCAGGAGGTCGCGGATCGATTGAACGTCGCGGATCAGGCGGCGCTGGGCCACGGCGAAGAGGGCCGCCTCCGCCCGGTCCAGCAGCTCGTCGACTTCGCCGGACGGCTCCTCGTAGGCCATGCGGGCGATCTGGGTGGCGGCCTCCAGCAGGCGCCGCCGGATGGCGTCCCGCTCCACCAGGCGGGCGTAATCCAGGGCGTGCACTGTGGTGGGGACGCGGGCGGCCAGCCCGATGAGGAAGCCCCGTCCGCCCACCTCCTGGAGGCGTCCCTGGCGTTCCAGCTCGTCGGCCACCGTGACCGGATCGATGGCCTCCCGCCGGTCGTGGAGGGCCAGATAGGCCTCCCAGATCCAGCGGTGCTTCTCCAGGAAGAAATCCTCCGGCCGCAGCATGGTCGCCAGCGTGTGGATGAGCTCGGGGTCCAGGAGGACCGCCCCCAGGACGGCCTCCTCGGCCTCCAGGTTGTGGGGAGCCAGGGGCACCCGCTCGGCCAGCTCCGGTGTGGTCATCCCTTCCTCCTGCCGGGTGGCAATGGCGCATGGGGGGATTTTCAGCTCCCTCCAGCACCCTTTCATCGGGCTCGTCGGCGCGGCCCGAGGGTCTCCCGTTGCGGTGCTCCGGGCGGGGAGGCCGGGCGCGCGCACGACACGGGACGCCGGCGGTCGAGACGCGAACCGGCCGCCCGCTCTCCCCCCGAATCCGGGTGTCTGGGACCCTGAGGGTCTGCGGACGCTCGGGAAAGCCGGGGGTTGCGGTTCCGCGCGGTCCGGCCTTCGGGTGCGGGGAAAGAGGCGGCGGCCTGGTCCCCGGGGGAGCGGCCCGGGCGATCTCCGGCGGGGCCCTCACTCCTCCCCGCCCTCGCCCAGGTCGTCCAGATCGAGGGATTCGATCAGATCGCGGAAGGGAGATTCCTCGAGCTTCGCCTCGGGGCTCTCCAGGCTCTCGCTCTCGATCTCCTCCTCCCGCGGGTTGACCCCCGCCCGCTCCATCACGTCCTCATCCACATAGATAGGCACGCGGGCCCGGACCGCGAGGGCGATGGCGTCGCTGGGACGGGAGTCGATCTCCAGGCGCCGGGAGTCCATCTGGATCACGATGCGGGCGTAGAAGGTGTCGTTGCGGAGATCGTTGACCACCACGTAGAGGACCGTCCCCCCCATCTCGGTGATCACGTTCTTGAGGAGATCGTGGGTGAGGGGGCGGGCCACCTCGATCTGTTGCAGCTCGATGTTGATGGCCTCCGCCTCATAGGGGCCGATCCAGATCGGAAGGTAACGGTCGCTCTCCCGCTCCCGCAGGATGATCACCCGGTGCTGGGACATCAGGCTGGCGCGGATGCTGTCGATCACCACCTCAATCATCGCAGCCTCCCCCGGCTCGTTCCGCCGACGCCATCTCGTTCAGGGTTCTTAACTCGATTATACCACCAGGGTCAAGGAGGGAAGGGAACGCCGCGGGGCCGCGCCCCGACGGTCGAGATCCCGTTCCCTCTCTCCGAAGGGAAAGCCGGGCTACCATAGAGGGGCAGGGATCCCCGAAGGACAGGAGGCCGTGTCGATGACGGCGCTGGAGCTGGACGGCGAACATCTCACCCTGGAGGATGTGGTGGCGGTAGCCCGGGGACGGCGCCCGGTGGCCCTGGCCCCCGAGGCCTGGGCTCGGGTCCGACGAAGCCGGGAGGCGGTGGAGCGATTGCTCGCCCGGGGGGCGGTGATCTACGGGGTGACCACCGGGTTCGGACATCTGCGGAACATCCGCATCTCCCCGGAGCAGGCGTCGCTTCTGCAGCACAACCTGTTGCAGAGCCACGCGGTCGGGGTGGGACCGGAGCTCTCGGAGGAGCAGGTGCGGGCGATGATGGTGGCCCGGCTGAACTCCCTGGCCCGGGGCCACTCCGGGGTCCGCCCGGAGGTCCTCCAGCTGCTCATCGAGATGCTCAACCGGGGGGTCCATCCCGTGGTCCCGGCCCAGGGCTCCCTGGGGGCCAGCGGGGACCTGGCGCCGCTGGCCCATATGGCGTTGCCGATGATCGGCCTGGGGGAGGCCATCGTGGAGGGCCGGCGGCTGCCCGGGGCGGCCGCCCTGGAGGCGGCGGGGCTGCGGCCGCTTCGGCTGGAGGCCAAGGAGGGCCTGGCCCTGATCAACGGGACGGCCTTCATGGCCGGGATCGGCGCCTTGGTCACTTACGACGCCGAGATCCTGGTGCAGACCGCGGACGTGGTGGGGGCGATGACCTTGGAGGCCCTGGAGGGATCCGCTGTCCCCTTCGACGAGCGCCTCCACCGGGTGCGGCCCCATCCCCGGCAGATGGACTGCGCGGCGTTCCTGCGGGCGCTGTTAGAGGGCAGCGAGCTGCTGAGCGATCCCCAGCGCCCCTCCCGGGTGCAGGATGCTTACTCCCTGCGCTGCATGCCCCAGGTGCACGGCGCAGTGCGGGACGTGGTGGCCTACGCCCGCTGGGCTTTAGAGATCGAGCTGAACAGCGCCACGGACAACCCGCTCATCTTCTGGGAGGAAGGGGAAGCGGAGCCCACGGTCCTGTCGGGGGGGAATTTCCACGGCGAGCTGATCGCCCTGGCCATGGATTACCTGGCCATCGGGTTGGCGGAGCTGGCCAACATCTCGGAGCGGCGCCTCAACCGGCTGCTGGATCCGGCGGAGAACGAAGGGCGGTATCCTCCCTTCCTGGCCCTGGAGCCGGGGCTGCATTCCGGCTTCATGCTGGTGCAGTATACGGCGGCGGCCCTGGCCTCGGAGAACAAAGTGCTGGCCCACCCGGCCAGCGTGGACACGATCCCCTCCTCGGCGAACACGGAGGATCACGTGAGCATGGGCGCCACGGCCGTGCGCCACGCGGAGATGGTGTTGCGCAACGCCCAGCGGGTGGTGGCTGCGGAGCTGTTCGCGGCGGGCCAGGCCATCGACCTGCGCCGGCGGCAGGCCGGTCGTCCGCTGCGGATGGGGAAGGGGACGGCGGCGGCCTACGCCCTCCTCCGCCAGCACGTGCCCTTCCTGGAGGCCGACACGGTGATGGCGCCGTGGATGGAACGGGCCTGCCGGCTGGTGGCGGAAGGATACCTCCTGCGCGCCGCCCAGGAGGGCATCGCCGGCCTGCATGCCGAATGAATTCGGCCTCAAGAGGCCTTCGGCCGACGGTCGGCCTGCGCCGACCGGGAGGTATCTTTTGCGTCGGCGAAGGCCGACGCCCGGCGCGCCAGCGCCTTGGAAGGCCGATTTCAATCGGCGCGAAGGCCTTCGGCCGGCGGTTAGCTTGTGCGCCGAATGAATTCGGCCTCAAGAGGCCTTCGGCCGACGGTCGGCCTGCGCCGACCGGGAGGTATCTTTTGCGTCGGCGAAGGCCGACGCCCGGCGCGCCAGCGCCTTGGAAGGCCGATTTCAATCGGCGCGAAGGCCTTCGGCCGGCGGTTAGCTTGTGCGCCGAATGAATTCGGCCTCCAGGGGCCTTTGGCCGACGGTCGGCCTGCGCCGACCGAAAAACATTCCCTGCGTCGGCGGAGGCCGACGCGGGGCGCGGAGCGCCTAAGAGGGCCGATTTCAATCGGCGCGAAGGCCTTCAGCCGATGGTCAGCTTGTGCGCCGAATGAATTCGGCCTCCAGGGGCCTTCGGCCGACGGTCGGCCTGCGCCGACCGGGAGGGGGTTTGGGCGTCGGCGGAGGCCGACGCCTGGCGCGGAGCGCCTGAGGAGTCTGATTTCAATCGGCGCGAAGGCCTTCGAAAGCCCCG
The DNA here is from genome assembly GCF_018771565.1 of Thermoflexus hugenholtzii. NCBI lineage: Bacteria > Bacillati > Chloroflexota > Thermoflexia > Thermoflexales > Thermoflexaceae > Thermoflexus > Thermoflexus hugenholtzii. The sequence goes on from NZ_CP076326.1 coordinate 510,037, forward strand.
GATGTTGCGGCAGGGGGGATTCCGCTCCATACTGGAGGACAAACCATGCGTCGCCCATCGCCTGGGGAACGCGCCGTCGGCGCGCCGGCTTTTCCACAGGAAGGTGTGCCCGCGGGAAACGACCCCCATCGGCGGGGGCGGCTTCAGGACGTCGGGCGGCCGTTGAGGAGGGAGAAGGTTCCCTTCGTGGGTTCCGGCCATCGCGATGGCGGAGGTCCTCCCCATGGATGCAGCACCTGATCAGCTTCATGGGGAACTCCTGCGGCGTCTGGAGGAGCTGGAAGACCGGCTCCGGCGGCTGCAACGGCTCCAGGAGCTGCTCCACCCCCTGGATCAGGCCTGGACCGCAGAGGCTCCCCTCGCCCATGCCCTGGAGATCTGCCGCCGCGCGTGGGGAGCAGACGGCGCCCTCTGGGTCCGCCTGGATTCCCAGGGGCAGCCGATACGCTGGCACGAGGCTCCCCCGGGCAAGCCTCCCTCGGATCTCCTCCCCAGACTGCTCCCTGCCGTCCCGATCGGGATCCTCGGGGCGGCGGAGCGCCTTCCGCAGGCGTTGCGGTTCGCGGAGCCCATCCCCCTGGATCCAGAGGGCAAACGGGTCATCCGCGAGGCGCTGGTCCTTCCCCTTCCGGATCCGTGGGGCGGGGCCAGCGGGCTGATCCTCTGGCGGGAATCGGGGGAAGGGTTCTCCGAGGAGGAGCGGGAGCTGGCTCGCCTCGCCGCCGAGCCCCTCGCCTCGCGGTTCCATCACCTCCACGCCCTGGAGCAGCAGCGCTACCTGAGCCGCACCGTGTTGATCCTCTTCCGGGTCGCCCGGGCCATGGCCGCCAGCCCCGATCTCTCCCGCACCCTCCCCGAGGTGGTCCGCATCATCCGCGAGGAGGCCGGATGGCCGCGGGTGGCCATCTTCGTCCACGAGCCGGCCGCCGGGCAGCTGCGGGCCTGGGCCCGAGAGGGGCACAGCCCGGAGTCGGAGCACTATCCCTGGGTCCTCCCCATCGACCGCGGCATCACCGGGCGGGCGTTCCGGACCGGAGAGCCCCAGCGGGTGCCGGACGTCTCCCGCGATCCGGATTACGTGGTGGGCGATCCGACCACCCGCTCCGAGCTGGCCGTCCCCATCTTCGAAATCGAAGGGGAGAGGCCATGGGGGGTTCTGGACGCCCAGAGCCCCGAACCGTATGCCTTCACGCCGGACGACGAGACCCTGATGCTGGCGGTGGCGGGGACCATCGGCCTGGGCCTGGAAGCGGCGCAGACCTACGAGAGGGTCCGTCAGGAGCGGGCCCGCCTGATCGCCCTCTACGAGGCTTATCTCGCCATTCAGCAACACCCGGAGCCGGAGGAGGCCCTTCAGGAAGTGGCGGAGGCCTTCGTCCGGCTGGGATGGCGCGCGGCGCGCTGCTGGGCTTTCGATGAGTCCGGGAACGTGCTGGCGCAGGGGGAGAGCCGCGGCGCAGCGTCGCTGCGCCATCTGGATCTCGAGCCGTGGTTGCGTAACGATCCTCATCTGGAGCGATACCGGCAGGGTGACTGGCTCTATCTCTTCCCGGCGGAGGGAGCCCCTTCCGCCGGCCGCGCGGTCCTGCCCCTTCGGGACGCCTCCGGCGCCCTGATGGCCCTAATGGAGCTGGAGGCCCCGGCGGAGGCGCAGGCCCTGGGGGAGGCGCTCCGGCGGCCGACGGAGCTGCTGGCGACGCTGCTGCGCATCGCCTTCGATCGCGGCCGTCTGCTCCGGCGCTACGCCCGCAACCTTCGAGAACAAACGATGCTCTACCGGGCGGTGAGCGCCCTGCTGCGCTCCGACGAGCCCGGCCCCATCCTCACCGAGATCGCCGCCGCCCTCTGCGAAGCCCTGGAGGGGACCAGCGCTTACTTCCTCACCGTGGATCTGGAGCGGAGGATCATGCAGGTGGCTGCCGAGTATTACGCGCCGACGGCCAACCCTCTGGAGCGGGTCTCCGACCTGGGGGTGATCTATCGCCGGGAGGAGATCCCTGCCGAGTGGGCGGCCTTAGAGGCGCGGCAGCCCCGCGTGCTCTACGCAGACGACCCGCCGGATCCGTTCGAGGAAGAGCGGGTCCTCCTCCGTCGCTACGGGGGCTGGTCGGTCCTGATGATCCCGCTGTTTGCGGAAGAGGAGCCCCTGGGCGTGGTGGAGGTGTGGGACAGCCGGCGACGCCGGGCCTTTGACGCGGGGGAGCGCGCCATCGCCCAGGCCATCGCCCAGCACGCGGCCCTGGCGCTGCAGCGCGCGCAGCTGCGCGCCCGGCTCCAGCAGGCGAACCGTCGCCTGGAGGCCATCCTCTCCACGATGGAGGACGCCGTGCTCCTCCTGGACGCCCAGGGGCAGATCCTCCAATGGAACGCGGCGGCGCAGCGTCTGCTCGCGGAGGCGGTGGGTTTTCCGCCCGGGAGGACGTTGCCGGATCTCCTGCGCGCGCTGGGGCGGCGGGCCCCCGGGGCCGCCCGGGCCCTCCTTCAGGGCATCCGGCAGCTCCGCCAGGGTCGGGAGGGCTTCCGCATCGAGATCTCCTGGCCCGGGGCCCAGGGCTCCCGGGCCTTCGCCGTCCTCTGCGCCCCGGTCCGGGAGGAGCTCCCGGGGACGGGGAGCGGATGGCTGTTGCTGTTCCGGGACATCACTGCGGAGCGGGAACGGGATGCGTTGCGGGAGGAGATGATCCGGATGCTCATGCACGATCTGCAGAACCCCCTGGGGCCGATCCGCCTGGCCCTGGAGGAGCTGCGCTCCCTCCCCGAGTTGAACCCCGAGGCCCGGCCCCTGGTCCAGGTCGCGCTGCGGGGGCTGGGACGGTTGCATGGCCTGATCGACAGCCTGCTGGACCTCGCCCGCCTGGAGGCGGGGCGCATGCCCCTGGAGCGCCAGCCGCTGGATCTGGGGGAGCTGGCCCGGGAGGCCGTGGAGGAATGGAGCCCGGCCTTCCGACATCGGCGGCTCCGGGTGACCCTGGAGCTCCCCCCGGAGCGGCCCCCGGTGTGGGCGGACCGACAGCTGATGGCGCGGACGCTGTGGAACTTGCTCTCCAACGCGGAGAAGTTCACCCCCGTCGGCGGGGAGATCCGCATCCGCATGGAAGTTCAGGCGGACGCGGTGGTCCTCGCCGTCTTCAACAGCGGCTCCTACATCCCGCCGGAGCAGCGGGAGCGGATCTTCAGCCGGTTCGAGACGCTGCTGGGCCGTCGGGGCCACGGCCTGGGGCTGGCCTTCGCCCGGCTGGCGGTGGAAGCCCACGGCGGGCGCATCGAGGTCGAGAGCGACGCCCGGGGCACCACCTTCGCCATCCGCTTGCCCTTGCGCCCGCCGGACATCGGAGCGGTCCCCGGATGAGGGCGCGCGGGAAAAGCGCGGGCCGGAGATCCCGGATCGGGGGGCGGGCCGCGCTCTGGGCGGCTTTCCTGATGACGCTGGGGAGCATCCCCGCATCGAGCGGGCCGCCCCGGCTCCGCCTGGATCCGCCTCACGCGCCGGCCCCCCGGCCTTCCGTCGTGGGGGTCCACACGCGGGTGACCGATGAGGCGAATCCCGCGCGCATCTACCGCACGTTTCAGATGGCCCGGGCCATGGGCGCGGACTGGGTGGTGGAGTTCTTCCCGTGGCCCTATCTGGAGCCGGCCCCCGGCCGCTTCGATTGGTCCCACAGCGACCTGCGGATCTTCCTGGCCCGGCGGGAGGGGTTGCGGGTCATCGCCCGGCTGGGGATGGTGCCGGCCTGGGCCCGCCCCTGGCGCGCCCCGGCCACCTACCTGGGGCCGGAGGCGGTCCTCCCCTTCGCCCGGTTCGCCGCCGCCTTCGCCGCCCGCTATCGGGATCAGGTGGCCGCCCTGGTGATCTGGAACGAGCCCAATCTCTACATCGAGTGGGGCGATCGGCCGCCGGACCCCGCCTTCTTCGTGGCGGTGATGCGGGCCGTCTACCGGGAGGTGAAGGCGGCCGCGCCGGAGGTGCCGGTGCTGGCCGGCGGGCCGGCGCCCACCCTGGAGGACTCCCCGCGCGCAATGAACGACCTGCGGTTCCTGCGGGAGGTCTACGCGCAGGGCATCGCGGCGTATCTCGACGGCTGGGCGATGCATCCCTACGGGTTCGGGAACCCGCCGGAGGAGCCGCCGGACCCCGGGCGCCTGAACTTCCGTCGTGTGGAGCTGATGCGGGCCCTCATGCGGGCCTACGGGGACGATCGGCCGATTTACATCACGGAGGCCGGCTGGAACGAAGCGCCCGAATACGATCACGGCCTCCCGCCGGAGGTGCGGGCGGATTACACGGTGCGCGCCTATGAATACGCGCGCCGGAACTGGCCGTGGTGCCCGGTGGTGGCCATGTGGGCGCTGCGCTATCCCTGGCGGGAGGACCCCATCCTGGAGGGCTACGCCTTCCTGGACCTGGACTTCCGACCCCGGCCGACCTACGAGGCGGTCCGCCGCTACACCCAGGCCCTGCGCGAAGCCGACGAAAGGGGCGCGCCGTCCGGGCCTACGCCGGGCGCTCCGTGAGGGGCACGAACGAGATGTCCGCCAGGGCCTTCGCTGCGAACAGCAGGCACGCCCGGATATCCTCCCGGGTCAGCCCCGGATATTCCCGAAGGATCTCCTCCACGGTCGCTCCGCTGGCCAGCAGACTTAGGATGTGCTCCACCGTGAGCCGGGTCCCCCGGATCACCGGCTTCCCCGTCATCACCCGTGGATCCACAGCGATCCGCGCCAGCAACTCCTCTTCCGTCATTCCTGTCCTCCTGAGCACGGCTCGCACTGGTTCCACAAAGAGGACCTGCCGGGTCGTCCCCACCGGTCGGCAGGCCGGATCCTCGAAGCCGCGCCCTCGGCGGTCATGTTACACTCGTTTCCACAACCCCTTTCCTGAGGAGGTCTTCGACGATGGCCCTGGTTCAGCGGGTGGCGTTGATCGGGTTCGGGGCGGTGGGGCGCGCCTTCGCCCGGCTGCTCCTGCGCAAGCGCGAGGAGATCCTCCAGCGCTATGCGGTGGACATGCGGGTCACCGGGATCATCACCGCCCGCCGGGGGGCGGCCTGGGATCCCGAGGGGCTGGATCTGGCCGCGGCCCTGGAAGTGACCGAAGGGGGCGGGGATCTGAGCGCCCTGAGCCGGAGCCCGGCGCCCCGGGAGACCCTGGACTTCATCGAGAAGTGCCCCGCCGACGTGGTGGTGGAGATCACCGTCCTGGATCCCCGCGCCGGGCAGCCGGCCACCGATCACGTGCGGGCCGCCCTGCGCGCCGGCCGCCACGTGGTCACCGCCAACAAGGGCCCCCTGGCCTTCGCCTACCGGGAGCTGCGGGACCTCGCCCGCTCCCGCGGTCGGGCCTTTCTCTTCGAGTCCACGGTCATGGACGGCGCCCCGCTCTTCAGCCTGGTCCGCGAGGGGCTGCCGGCCACCCACATCCTGGGCTTCCGCGCCATCCTCAACAGCACCACCAATTTCATCCTCACCCGGATGGAGGAGGGGATCCCCTTTGAGGAGGCTGTGCGGCAGGCCCAGGCCATCGGCATCGCCGAGGCCGATCCATCGAACGATATCGATGGATGGGACGCGGCGGTCAAGACCTGCGTGCTGGCCAACGTGTGGATGGACGCGGACTTGCGGCCGGATGCGGTGGAGCGGACCGGCATCCGGGGGATCGGGCCGGAGGACCTGGCGGCGGCGCGGCGGGAGGGGCGGCGGATCAAGCTGGTGTGCACGGCGGAGCGTTCGGCGGACGGGGCGGTGCGGGCCCGGGTGGCCCCGGAGGCCGTCCCTCTGGAGGACCTGCTGGCCCACGTGCGGGGGACCTCCTCCGTGATCACCCTGCGCACGGACACCCTGAAGCAGCTCACCCTCATCGAGCACGAGCCTGAGCCGGCCCAGACGGCCTTCGGCATCCTGGCCGACCTCATCGCCATCGCGCAAGGTCGCTGGGCGTAAGGCAGGAGGTGAACGCAGGCCAGTGCGGCTCGTGATTCGAAGGTTCAGCCGCCCGGCCTCGTCCTGAAGTCCATGGGCAACCGGGTTACAATTTCCATCTGGACCCCTTCGTCGGGTTGTGAGAATGGATACAGCGATCGGCCCATCTGTATGGAATGAGAGGGGGAAAGCGATGCGAGATCGGATGCATCGGGTGCAGATCCGACTCACCCCAGAGCAGCATCGACGCCTCCGGATGCTGGCGGACCAGCAGCGGCGCAGCCTTTCCGATCTGGTGCGAGAGCTCCTGGACCAGGCGCTGGCCGTTCACAAGCCCTTTGCACGCGACGTGCAAGATCGGCTGGAACGCATCGAGCAAGCTCACAGGATCGCCACGCGTGTCCTGCATGAGCGAGGCGGTCTTCCGATCGAAGCGGATATCAGTGCTTTGATCCGTGAGATTAGGGAGGAACGATTCAATGACCTCGACAGCAGTTATTGATGCGAACATCGCAATCTATGCAGTGCTTCCTAGTCCTTTTCATCAGGCTGCTATCTCGCTATTGCGGCGTCTGGTGGAAGAAGGGATTGTCATTTATGTTCCTCACTTATGGCTTTGTGAAGTGGGAAGCGGAATTCGCAAGATTGCTACCCTTACTCGGTTGCCTGAGGAGCAAAAGATCCTTCAAGCCGCTTTTGATTTGCCTGTGGAGATCGCTGATGAGGATTATGATCTCTATTTTTCGGCGTATACAATTGCAAAAGAATTAAATCAGAAAACGATATATGATGCTATTTACATCGCATTGGCAAATCGAGTTAACGGTGTATTCTTCACCGCTGACCGTTCTCTTTATCATAATTGCAGGAATAAAAGGATTGGGAATGTCTATCTTCTGGAATAAAGGTTGAGAGTTCTTGGGCGAGATTGTCTTTGTGGAGCTCGAATGTCGTTAAGATATTCCGGGTTTGTGATTTCATTTGCTTTATCTGGGCCTGCGTGGTCCTCGAACGTGGCTTCCTCGACGTGAAGGCTGGGATGACCCGCCGGGTCGCCCCTGTCGGATCCGCCACACCTGGGCCCGCGCCCCTTCGAACTCCTTCTCCCAGCGGGGATCTTCCTCCAGGGCCCGGGCCAGCTCCTCCTGCAGAACTTTGTCGATCAGCAGGCGATCGACCCCGTAGCGTGTGAGCCGCTCGTGGTAGCGGGACGCGTGAGAGATGCGGACGTAGTCCAGCCACAGCTCGTAGGGGTAGAGCTCCACCCGGGGGTCCACGAAAACTTTCTGCTCCGGCATGGCCCAGATCAGATAGCTGCCATAGCCCATCTCGTTGAACAGGCGCCCGCCGGGGTGCGCCCGGAGGTATTCCACCGCGTCCACCGGCGTCTCGACCCCGACCAGGGGCCCGACGGGGTGCCCCCGCCACACCTGTCGCCAGTAGGCCTCCGGCAGGGGGATCCGCTCCACCCACCAGGGCTGCACGGCGAGGACCGGCAGGAAGAGCAGGGCGGCGAGGAGGGCGTTCAGCGGGCGGGGCGGGGGGCTGGGCCAGGGCCACGGCGGCAGGGCCCCGGCCAGCAGCCGGGCCAGGATGGGGGCGGCCACCATCCCGAACCAGATCACATAGCGCTGGCCGTTCCAGGCCAGCCAGAGGAAGGCGACGATCAGCAACGCCTCGGTGGGGGAGAGACGGTAACGGGAGCAGGCGAGGGCCAGCAGCAACACCAGGATGCTCCCGTAAAACGTGACGTTGGCGATCCCGTGGGGTGTGGGGGAGGCCCATTCCACCACCAGGGTCTGGCTGGGCCGGTCGGTGAGCAGGCGGTGGACGTAGCCCAGGATCCCGATGCCCTGCGGGTTGAGGAGCAGGGCCAGCAAGGCGAGAGCGGCGGCGCCCGCCAGGGGGCGCAGGGTGGAGAGCGGGCGCTGCCCGAGGAGCGCCTCCAGGGCTCCGCCGGCGAGGAAGAGGAGCAGCAAGGCCGGGCCCAGGATGAAGGCCCCATGGACGTTGACCCAGAAGGCCATCAGCGGGGGGAGGGCGAGGAGAGCCTTCGGGCGCAGGGCGCCCTCCCGGAAGCGGGACAGGAGGAGATAGAAAACCGCGAAGGGCACCCAGGACCAGATCTGGGGGCGCAGCACCAGGTTGTTGAGGGACATGCCGGCGGCCAGCGTGAGGGCCAGGGCGGCCAGGCGGCCGGAGCCGCCCCGCCGCCTCGCCTCCCATCCGATGAGGGCGAAGGCCGCGAGGGCCAGCAGGTTGCGGGCGAAGGTGGGGAGCGGAAGCCCCCCGGCCCGATACAGCAGGGCGAGGAGCGCCTCCCCCAGCCAGGCCCCGTAGGTGAAAGGCGCATCCGGCGGCAGGGTCCAGCCGAACATGTTCGTGGCCGGGATGCGCCGCTCGTCGAGGATGAGCGTCCCGATCTTCAGATGCCACCAGAAATCGTTCGGGGGCAGCGGCACCAGCGAGACCAGCACCCCGAAGGCCGCCAGAACCACCATCAGCCAGAGGAGGTCGATGGAAGCGCTCATCCTGTGGGCCTGCATAGCGTTTCCTTTTCTCCTTACTCCGGAGGATACTTCGGCATCGCAGCGCCGCGTTGGGCCAGGAGGGCCCAGCCCAGCAGCGCTGAGCCTGCCCAGAAGTAGAAGATCTGAGACATGGAGGTAAACAGGAGGACCCCGTCCAGGATCCCATATGCCAGAATCAGTCTGAGGCGTCGGGGCGCAGGAGAATGCGAAATCAGATGGTAGAAGGCGGGGATCAGACCGACGAGCGCCAGCGTGAGGTCGAAGGTCCAGCCGTATGCCGCCGTTGCCAGGGAGATCAGCGTCCACAAGGGGATCTCCGGGATGGAAGGGCGATAGCGCAGCCAGAGCCCCAGGCCGACGAGCGGGGGAAGGAACTGGAGGACCACATACGAGGGGCCGATCAGCAATCTCAGAAAGCCCCCCAGGGTCGCGGTGGCCCAATCGGCGGGCGGGTAATGTCGCCAGGCGTGGAGATACTGGGCGAAGACCGGGGGGTGCAGGAGCCCGGAGAGGGCGGAGGCCCCGGCCGCGGCGGCGAACAGCCCGAGGGCGAAGCCGGGCTTCCGCTGCCGGACGGATTCGGCCAGCAGCGTCAGGAGCACAAGATAGACCAGGTGGGGCTTCACCAGCAGGAGGGCGGACCAGAGTCCGGCCCGGAAAGGATGGCGCGGGAACGCGCGCATCGCCTCAACCAGGGCGGGCAGCATCAGCGGCGTGATCTGCCCGGCTTTGAGGGCGTGGAGCGCCGGCGCGAAGGTGAAGACCAGGGCCCAGACCCCCCACGGCCGCGCGAGCGCGATGCGGAGGGAGCGACTCAGTTGCGTTCCGCCCCATGCGAGGGCTGCCATCTGAAGGAGAAACCATAGGCTGCGGGCGAGAGGATAGGGCAACGCGCCGAAGGGGGCGAGGAGCGCCAGGACCCATGGGGGGTTCCACAGCATGACGGCTTCCTCCAGCGGGCGTCCGGCTTCCCGTTCGAGGCGGAGCACCTGTTCCGGATCGTAGGGGTTGCCGCCGGCGAGGGTCAGACGGCCGGCCGCCCAGTATTCCACGAAATCATCCACCCGGATGAAGCCGGGCGAGGTGAGGACACGTCCCAGGAGGATGACCCATGCGATCCCCGCCATGAGCAGGAGGGGCCAGCGGATCACGCGGTAGATTCGAAGCGCCATAGCGATCCGCCTCCGGGCAGGTTTCCACGATCCGCGGCGCGCAGGGCGTCCTCGCTTCAGCTTACAAACGCATTTTTCATTTTCCTGTATGTTAGAAACCTGCGAAACATGAGATATTTTATGGATATAATCCACGGCATCCAGATTTGGCTGACATCTCCCCAGAAATATGGGTAGGCGAAGAGATACGTGAAAAATCCAAGCAGGTTGATCCCGATCATTGACGCCGCATATCCGCCGATTGCAAAGGCGGGTTTCGATGCCTGAGCGATGGCTGCGGCTACCTGAAGGAGGGGCCACATCATCAGCACCCAATCGAAGCTCCATCCGTAGGGCGATGTGAGGATCGAGGCGATGATCAGCGGGGGCATCTCGTCCATCCAGCTCCAGCGCGCTCGCCGGGCGCGCCAGCGCCAGGCCGCCCAGGCCATGCCCGGGATCATGGGGAGGAAGCTCAGCCAGGCGCGATCCAGGCCCAGCAGCAGCCGCAGCATGAAGCCGGTGGTCGGGGTTGCCCACCCCAGAGGCGCGTGAGAGCGCATGGCCTGGAGATAATGTGGAAGAACATGGGGATTCAGGATCCATGCAATGGCGGTGGCGATCCCCAATCCCAGCGCGGAGATCCCCACGGCTGCCCCGAAACGCTGGCGCCACGCCCATAGCAGGTAGACCAGCAATACCAGATAAACCAGGTGGGGTTTCAACAGGAGCGGAAGGAGGGCAAGGCCGGCGCCGATGGGAGAGTTTCTTTCCAGAGAGATCACCAGCCCGATCAACCCGAGCAGGATCAGCCATCCGATCTGACCTTTAAGCCACATCGTCAGCGTGGGGAAAAAGAAGAACCCCAACACCCATGCGATCCATATCCTGGAAGATGGGCCGGCATAGCGTCTCCAGATCCATGCGAAGCTCGCCGCAAGGGAGATCAGGCTGAGCCAGAACCAGAGGGCGCGAGCGATGGGATACGGTAGAAGGGCGAAGGGAAAGAGCGCGGCAAAGGCATATGGGGCATACCACATGAGCGCCACGGCTTCCTGGGGGATCGGCTCGTGGCCGATATCCTTGAGGATGCGGTTGAGATCCCCGAGGGAATAAGGGTTCCCTCCGGTTCGGTGGAGGTAGGCCGATCCCCACAGGATACCGAAGTCGTCGTCTCTCCGCAGGGCGGGCGCGTCGAACAGCGAGGCCGTGGCCCCGACCAGGATGGCGAGGCCCGCGGCGACCAGGAGCAGCTTCAGCAGCCCGCCCATCCGCATCGACACGCGCAGGTTGTTCATCCGCCCACCTCTTCGCGAAGCGAACGCTTCACCTCGCCTCCGGCCGCGGTGAGGGCTGGCAGCGTCCATTGTATCCCCCAGCCGATGCGGCGGGCCATCCAGGCGGTGAGGGGCGCTCCGAGGAAGAAGGCGATCCAGACCAGGGCGAAGGCCGCGCGCAGGGCCGGGCGGGCGGCGGGGGCGTGCTCCCAAAGCAGGAGGGCCGGGAGCAGCAGGATGGACCAGTCGTAGATCATCGCGTGCGGGGTCAGATACACGGTGAGGACCACCGCGGCGGCAAAGCGCAGGGGGTCCTCCCGATGGCGACGCCAGAAGCGGAAGGCAGCCCCGGCCGCCATCAGGGCGGAGAGGAGGGCGAGGGCATCGGCCAGGCGGGGCTGCCCCGGCAGCAGCAGCCGCCAGAACCCCCGTGGGCTGTGCAGATGCCAGAGGGGGAATTCCTTCCAGCCCGGAAGGTCCGGGTAGACCGATTGGACCAGGTCCAGATACGCGCGGGTGGCCTCCGGGAGCAGGAGCCCGGAGAGGGCGGCGAGGGCGGCTCCGGTGAGGAAGAGCCCGAGCAGGGCGCGGCGGCCCCGGGGGCCTTCCGCCAGGTAGAAAAGCAGAAGCCCGAGGAGCAGGTGGGGCTTATACAGCAGCAGGCCGGAGAGGGCGCCGGCGGCCATCGGGCGGTTTCGCTGCCACAGGAGCCAGACCCCGGTGAGGAGGGCCAGGCTGAGGAGCCCGTTCTGCCCGAAGCTCACCGAGGCGAAGACCGGGAGGAAGGTGAGGGCCCAGGCGGTGGCCTGAAGAAAGCCGGCGGGCCGGAGGGCTCGCAGGCTGAGGGCGAGCAGCAGGAGCTGCAGGGCGCTCCAGATCGCGAAGCTGATCGGGTAAGGCGGAAGGGAGAGCGGAACGAAGAGGAGGGCGAAGAAGGGCGGGTTGAGGAAGGCGTGATAGGCCGGGAGGTGGGGCCCGATGATCGCCCGCTCGGCGGCCAGCTGGGCCTCCGGATCGTAGAGGCGGGCCGCCTGCCCATAGCGGATCATCCATCCAGCGGCATAAAACTGGAGGTAATCCGTCCCGATCACCTGGCCGGCGAGGTCCAGGTTTCCGGAGCCGCCGAGCCCGCTCAGGAGCCATCCGCCCCACAGGGCGATCCCGGCGATCCAGGCGTAGCGCAGGCGGGCAGGGATCAGAAGCCGGGCCATGGGGGAGGGGTCCTCCTCAGATTGGGTTGGAGAAGGCCCTCTCGGGCCATCGCGATCAGCACCCCGATGGGCAGCAGGGAGGGGAGGGCAAGGCGGGTGAGGGCACCGAGGAACGGCATGAAGAGTCCCCCCAGGTACACTCCGATCGCTGTCTGGAGCCACCGAGGGGAAGGACGGGCAGCGGCCCACAGGGCCAGGATGGGCGCGAGCAACATCAGATCATGCAGCAGGGCATACGGAAAGGCCAGGAGTGGGTAAAGGAGGGCAAGCATCCAGGCGGGGGCCTGTTGCTCCCGGGGCAGGTTCCGCAATGGGGCGGCGATGCGGGCGAGCCCGAGCCCCATCAACAGGAGCCCGAGGGCGGAAGCAGCCTGCAAAGCCGGCTGGGCCTCGGAGGGCAGGAGGGTGGCAAGCAGGCCATACGGTGTGATGAGGGCGAACGCCGGGAAGCCCTCCACCCACGGGAGCGAGAGCAGGAGGGAACTTCGAGCCAGGTATTCTCCATAGAGCGGACCTCCTCCGCTGAGGAGGCTCAGCCCGAGCCACAGGGAGGCCATCGCCCCGAAGGCGGCGAGGGCCCGAAGCTCCTTCCACGTGATCCACAGGATCAGGAACCCGATCACGAACTGGGGCTTGTAAAGCATCAGCCCGGCAATCAGGCCGGCGAGCGCCGGCCGTCCAGCCTGACTGCTGATCAGCAGCCATGTTGCCAGCCAGAGCGTAAGCCCGTGGTTCTGCCCCACCCGCCAGCCGGCCACGAACGGGAAGAAAGAAAGCAACAGCACGGGGATGGGCGGGAGGGCGCTTGCAGCCTGACGGACATCCTCCGGGAGCAGCTTTCGGAGGCCCGCGGCGGCGTGCAACGTCCAGGCCAAGGTGAGCCCGTTCCACAGGACGAAAGCGCTCTTCAGGGGGAGGAGCGTGAGGAGGCCGCAGGCCATGGCGACATAGGGCGGGCTGATGAATGGGTTCAGGCCCGGATAGGGGGTCGGGGCGATCAGCATCGCCTGGATCTGGGCTTGGAACATCGGATCATACAGGCGCGTCGGGTGGTGACGGTAGAGGAGCCCCGCGCCGTAGAGGGTGATGAAATCGCTGCCCAGGATCGGACCCAGACCGCTCTGCCAGCCCTGACGGGTGAGGACCTCTCCAGCCCATACCCCCCACAGGGCAGCGCCGATCAACCATGGATACACCCGCAAACGTTTCCCGCTCACCAGGCCATCCTTTGAGCTGTGCCTCGCGTTCCCATCCATTGCGTTCCCACGCAGGTCAGGCGCAGGATCTCCACGTCTTCATCGGCGTATTCGAGGCGGGCGCAACGGGGGGCGAAGCGAACGCGGAGGAATTCGTCGCTGCGCCGCACCCAGCCTCCCGGGTCGTGGTTCAGGAGCCATTTCATGGTGCCGTGATGGATCCAGAGATGGGTGATTCTCATCTGAGCCAGACGGCGAGCGGCTGCCTCCGGATCGAAGTTCGTTGCCCATACGATGCGCGGCCAGGTGAAATGATCAGTCTCCGGGAAGCACTGGCTCGGGCAATAGTAATGGCGCGTGTCGCCGATCAACAGGACCCGTTCCTCCGGGCTCAGGCGAGCGCGCGCCCATTCCATCGCCCGGTAGCCGCTGAGGCTCCGGCGCAGATAATCCGCCCGGCTCTCCGTGCCGAGGGCCACGGCCCATGGGCGGGAGGCCATCATCACGATCTGCCCTCCCATCACCAGCAGGGCCAGCAGCGCCAGCTGCCCATAGATCATCGCTCCCGCGCCGAGACGATGCAGCCGGCTCCGGTTCGGATGAGAGGATACGGCCGCCGCGATCCCGATGCCCCAGAGGGCCAATGAGGGGAGGAGGTAGCGGATCCCTGGTGGCCCAAGAACCCACAGCAGCGCCCGCGCCCCGGCCAGCCCGATCACTTCCGTCGGCATCCACCTTGCGAACAGAGCGCTGATGAACAGTCCTGGGAGTGCGATCCACGGTAAAGTCACATAATCGATTTTTTCTGGATCAAAAAAAAGACCAAATCAGAAATTTTAATCTATAAACCCCATACTGCCCCCTTGAATTTATGTATTCATTATATAAATAATTCCAAAAATTGATCTCCGGATCGTTCGATTTAAGACCTGCTGGGAACAGAGGAGTTCCAAACCAGACGGCGTTTTTGAGATACCAGGGAGCTGCCAGGAGCAGGGTCAGGATCAGATAGCGCATCAGCCTCTTCATCCGACCTGGGAGATCGGCAGGGAAGCCCCGCCAGAGCCAGAACCCGTTCCCCGCCACCAGGACCGGCAGAGAGGAGAACTTGGCTCCTATGGCCAGCCCCGTCCAGATCCCGGCGGCGTGGAGCCATCCCGGATCCCGCCGCTCGGAGGATCGGAGCAGGGCGCCGAAGGCCATCAGCTCCAGGCATGCAGCGGGGATATCCGCCAGAGCGGATGGCATCAACCGGAAGGTCAGGGCCGGCATGGTCAGCAGAAAGGCGGGGGCGGTCCATGCCAGCGCTCCGGCATACGTTCGGGCCAGGCAGCAGGCGAGGCCCAGGAAAGCGACGCCAAAGGTCCAGTGCAGAAGCTGGGGGACGGTGTCGTCTCCCAGAGCCATAGGGATCGCATACAGCATGCTGGGCGCGAAAGCGTAGTTGGCCGGCCAGTTATGCGGATCCGGGTAAACGCGCCCGGCCATCAGAAACTGTCGCGGCGCTTCCAGATGATACCATAGAGCATCATAATGAGTAGGCGGGGCCAGTGCGAGCAGGAAACTGAACCCCAGCAGGGTGATCATCAGCCAGCCCCCCCATCGCGCCGTCGAGGGAGCTTTCCCCAAACCGGCGAGCGCGATGCGGAGCGCTCCGATGATCTCCCGGGCGGCCGCCTCCATGTCCTGGCGCAGATACAAGGCCAGCCCCAGGATCAACCCGGCGATGATCGGCGGGCGGAGCAGGCCCAGCAACCCCAGGACATATACGGGATACCCCAGCAGGATCAGCCCGGTCGGTATGCTCCAGAGCAGCCGCTCTCCCTCGGGCAGATCCGACAGCCGGAGCCGCCGGAGCCCATGCGCTCCCAGCGCAGTGCCCTCCAGGGTCAGATATCCCCAAAGCAGAAGGGCGAACCCCGTGTCCGCCAGGGCCGCCAGTCCGGTATGGGTGGAGGGAGCGGGCGGCAGCGGCCGCTGAAGCCCCCACGCCGCCAGCCCGCCTCCCACAAGGAGAGGCCAGACGCGTATCCAGCGGCGAACTCTCATAACGGCCTTCATGTGCTTGCTCCTGATCCGTTGTTCGCTCGGAGCTCCGAAGCGGCCCGGAGGAACAGCCCGATGAGGAACAGCCGTGTGAAGCTCAGAAGCAGGGCGACGCTCATGTAAGGAGCGCTGCTCGCCGTGAGAGCGCCATAACTGAGGGCGATGGTGAGCGGGAAGATCCCGATCCCGAACATCCAGCGGGTCAGCGGGCGAAGCCGGTCGCTCTGGAGGGCGAGGGCCAGCAGGGGCATGAACAGATAGATGTGATAGTTGATCCATGAGACCGGCCAGAGAAGCAGCCCCAGGCTGAGCCAGAAGCCGCACTCAATCAGCAGCGGCAGCGTCCGCTGCCGTCGGACCCATACCCCAGCAAAGAGCAGGAGGAGCAGTGCGACCGGGAGATAGATCAGACGCGGGGGCAGAATAAGCTGCGGATACAGAAGCCCGTAGAACCAGATCCCCTTCTCATCCAGCACCGGTGGCCCTGCCAGGGCCCACAGCCCGGCCAGTAGAGAGTTATTGGCAGGCATGAACATTTCCATGGCCCTTTCGTAGTCAGGAAGATGCCGGAGCAGGAAGATCCAGCCCTCCAGGCCCACCCACAGGGTTCCCCAGAGCCCGCTGAGGAGAAGCCCCGCAGCCAGGCCCTCCGCCACCGGTCGGCCCTCTCGTCTCAGCCAGGGCACCGCGGCGAAGATGAGGAAGCCTTTCAGGGCCACGGCCCAGCCGAGCCAGAACCCTCCCCAGCGCGGCCGACCCTCCAGCAGGGCGACGAGGCTCAGGTTCATCAGCGCCCAGGCCAGGAGGTCCACGTTGCCCAGCAGCAGCACGTGCCATATCGCCGGCCACAGCCCGAGGGCGAACCAAACCGGCAGAGGAGACGTCCCCAGCGCCCGCGCGATCCGCCAGCCCGTCCACCCGATCAGCAGCAGGCTCAGGGCCAGCCACATCGCATACGCGATAGACATAGGAAAGAGAGCCAGCGCCCGGAAGAGAGGCAGGACGATGGGCTGATAGAGCAGCAGGGGGGCGGTGCGTTCCAGGCCCGGCGGCAACCGGAGGCCCAAGGCCGATCCGATCTGCATTGGCCAGGAGGGATCCGTGAACCGTCCTCCTTGCTGAAGGAAGCGGGCCAGGAAGTCATGCTGGAAGAAATCCACCGCTTGATATGGGAACAGGCTGAGCTTGTAGCCGGCCAGGATCGCTTCCCAGCCGATCAGGACGCTGAGCAGGAGTCGGAAGATCCAGCGCTCCCATGCGCTCATGGACGCCTCCGGATCCGCAGGAAAGGCACGATCGTCCATCCGAGCACGATCAGGTGGAGGATGAAAAACAGCCGTCCGGCCAGGAAGCTGACCACGCCGCCCTCCGGAAGCGGAACCCGCAGGGCCTCCAGGAGGATCACCAGGAAGGGCAGGGCGGCCGGGAGAAGGCCCCAGGCCAGCAAGAACGAACGGGGCAGGGATCCTTCTCGGACGGCGCGCAACAGGGAGGGCATCAGGCCCATGGCGGTATGGGCGTGGGCGTGCCAGGAGGCGGTGAACGTGGCGGCGAGGGTGCCGGCCAGAAGCCGGGCGCTCCGGTCCTCCCCGACCTCCCCGGCCCGCCGCCAGGCGATCAGGACCGGCAAGGCGGTCAGCGCCATCGCGAGGCCGATCCCGGTCCAGAGCAGCGTGTCCGGCAGGGCGCCGCGTAGCCACACGCCGAGGGCCCGCCAGTTCATCATCGTCTCCGCGCCCACCACAGCGGCGGCCAGGGCAGGATGGGGCGCGGCGAACCCGCTGATCCATCCCCACCATTCCCGAAGGCCCGAAGGCCCGCTGAGGGCGAGGGAGAGCAGGAGGATCAGGCCGGCGGAGGCGCCGAATCCTATCAGCGTCTTCCACCGGCCGGCGAGGGCGAGGCCGGGCAGCAGCAGCACCAGCGTCTGCGGCTTCAGCAGGAGCCACCCCAGCCAGAGGCCGCTGCGGAAATCCGCCCGGGCTTCCTGATGGATCTGGAAGCGGGCGAGTCCCAGCGAAAGCCAGGCGTTCACCTGCCCCCACAGCACGTTCATGAAACTCGGATAGGCGAGCAACATCAGGGCCAGCAGCGGCCCTCGCTCCGTCGGCGGGAAGGATCGGAGGATGGGGCGCAGGGCCAGGAAGAGGAGGAGCAGGCTGCTGATGGACCAGAGGGCGAAGGCGACCTCGGGGGGGAGGAGGGTGAGAGGGATGACCGGAAGGAGGAAGGCGGGCAGGAACACCATCGGGATGAACACGCATGGGGCCTGGGAGCCGGCTCTGCGACAGATGGCCTCCTGAAAGGGAAGGGCGCGCTCCGGATCATAAATGGCTGAGAACCCATGCGCCCGGGCCACCTGGGCAGCGGCGTAAATGGCCCGGAAGTCTCCCCCGAGGATCGGGAACAGACCGACGATCCGGAGGCCCCCGATGAAGTAAAGGGCCTCCAGGAGGGCGAGGGCGAACAAGGCCAGGGAGAGCGCCCGGGCTGAGGGGGATGAACGACGAGGCACTTCCTCACCCCGGTTCATCGCAATCCCCCTGTTTGCCGGCACGGGCTCTCTCTCAACACGAAGCATCCTCCTATCAACGCCAGGTTGCCCAGGATGACGCTCCAGTTCGTACCCAGGGCGAACCGCTCGATCAGCCAGAGGAGGGGAAACCCCAGGGCGATCCCCTCGAAGGCCCGAAGGAGGCCGGAGGCCGGGCGGGCGCCTCGAAGATACGCGTAGCCCGCGATCCCCGGGAGGGCCAGCAGCAACCCATCCTGTGGGTTCGCATGGGGGCTGAGGAAAAGGCCCAGGGCCATGGCGCCGCTGAACTGGCGGTCGAAGTCCGCTTCCCCGGCCGGTCGCGATCCCCGCCCGAGGGCGACGATCGCAACCATCCCAAGGGCCAGGCCGAGGGCGGAGAGGGCGTTGATCCACACGCCGTGGCCCGGCCCCAGCAGGCGCGTCAGGGTGCCTTTCAGGTTGACCATGGCCTCCGGGTCGATCCCCTGACGCCCGAAGGCGGTCGCCGCTTTCCCGAGCACAATGAGGTAATCCGCCCAGATCGCCGGGCCCAGGGCCCATGCGGAGATCCCGACCAGCAGTGCCACGGCCCCGAGGAAGGTGCTTAGGGCCCGCCATTTCCGTATTGTGAACAACAGTAACGCGGGGAACAAAACAGCCTGAGGTCGCACACTGGCCAGCGCCAGATAGAAACCGGCTGCTCCCTCCCGTCCCGTCCGGAGGGCCCGGTAAAACCCCCACAACGCGACCACTGTCCACACCGTGGAGGCTCCCAGCAGGAACGAGAAGAGCACGCCCGGGAGGGCGGCCACGGCGCTCACGGTCAGGGCCCGGGCGGTTCCGCCCCACGGGCGGGCCCATCGGCCCAGGTCCCACAGGAACCCTGCCCAGATCAGGGCGTTCAGCGCCGTCCAGACTCCGAAGGCGACGGGGAGCGGCAACGCGGCGAGGGGACTCAGCAGCAAGGCCCCATACGGCGGGTGATGATAGGGCAACAGGCCGTCGTAGAGATGCCGGCCGCTCAGGAGGGCGCGCTGCCGCCGGCCCTGCAGGTCCAGGTCATACAGCGCCGCGCCGTGCCCCTCCCGGATCAGGAGAGCGCCCGTATAGTAGTCGGTGAAGTCCGCTCGCCAGGTCTCCCCCCGGGCGAAGGCCATCCCCACCAGCCCGGCGTAGCTCAGGGCCAGGCCCAGGTGAACGGCCAGGATCAGCGCATGGATGCGTGGGGGGCGCGGTCGGACGGGCAGGCGCTTCATGTTATGGAACCCATGCCTCCAGGACGTATGGGATGACGAGGAAGAACAACCCGGGCGCCTCCACCATCGGGACCACGTGGAGCAGGCGCGGGCGTGCCCGCGCCAGGCCCAGGAAGACCGGGAAGGCAACCCCCATGTGGCGGGGCAACCCCATATACGGGTGCACCGGCCCCGTATGATAACTCAGGGCGCTCACGACGACAGCCAGCGTGTAGAGCCGCTCCCCCCCATCCATCCCCTTCCAGGCCAGCGCTGTCAGCGTCAGGAACCCGGCGGCCAGGATCAGGTTGATCCCCAGGTCGACATCCGGGGCCTCCCCGAAGCGACGCAGGGCCAGGGCGAGGGCCTCCCAGGGCCAGCGGAAGGCCTGCACGTGGACGACCTGATGTGCATGGGGGGAGAACAGGAGGGCGTAAAGAAAGGCGTTGAAGCCCCCTCCGAGGGGCGGGAGGCCTTCGACGGCCACGATCCGATAGGCGTGCCAGCCCAGGGGCGGGAGGAGCGCGGCCGCCAGGGCGGGGACCCACCGGGGCCCCCTGCGTTCCCGTCCCAGGGCCCAGGCCAGCGGGAGCAAGAGAAAGAGCCCCTGGGGCCGGGCCAGGGCGGCCAGCCCGGCCAGGCCGCCGGCCAGCGTGCCGCGCTGGCGCCGGAGGGCGTGGAAGCACCCGATGGCCGCCATCAGGAAGACCCCCTCGGCGTAGGGCGCGAAGAGAATGAAAGCGGTTGGGAAGAGCATGAACGCGGCGGCGGCCCGGCGCGCCCGGATCGGATCCATCTCCTCTCGGGCCAGGCGTTCGAATCGGAGGACAGCCCCCAGCCCGGCGGCGAGGCCCACCACGGTCAACGCCGTAAGGGGCGGGACCCCCAGGCGGGCCAGCGGCATGGCCAGCAGCGGGTAGAGCGGATAGAACTGCGTGGTGCCGTCCCCCGCCTGATAGCCGTGGGCCACAATGCGGGCATACCAGAGGGCGTCCCAGCGCGCCCAGGGCGCGATGAGCACCCGTTCCAGCCAGGTGAGGAGGGGGACCGTCGGGGGCCAGAGGGGCGCCTCCCGCTCCAGCGCCGTCAGCGGTCGCAGGGGCGAAAGCCAGGCCGCCTCGATGCGGGTTAAGATCAGCACCAGCAACCCGAGCGCGATCATCCGTATCTGATCCGTGAGGAAGGTCCCCTCTCTATTTCGGGGGACGCTGATACCGACGGCCCAGGGCCTCGAGGGAGGCCCCTCGCACCTCGATGTGAACCCCCTGGCCGACCCCCGCCCAGATCCCCCAATGCAGATGTTCGATCTCCTCCGGCTCGAAGCCCATCAGCCGGGCGCCGATGACGTCGACGGCCAGGGGATCAGCCCCCACGAGCAGCACCCCGTGGGGCACCGGCGTCCCGAACAGCGGCCCATCCCCCTCCATCCCCACGATGCCGTCGATGACGCTGACGACGGGGGGCATGCTCTGGCGCAGGCCCAGGATGCTGGGCGTGAGGCCGTTGACGTGCAGCATGTTCTTGGGCCATCCGTAACGGATCCCGGGGACCACCCCGAACAGGTTCTTGAGGCTCAGGGTGACGCCGGCCCAGTGATGGGTCTTGAGCTTGGCGGCGGAGACGATGAGATCGGCCTCGACGACGTGACGGGGGAGCCACAGGCGCGGCTGCCCGGGGAACCAGCCGTCCCGCGCGGGGACCGGCCGGGGATCATCGTAGTTGAGGTCGATGAAGGGGATCCCCCGGCGGGCCAGGACGGCGGCCAGGCCGCTGTGCTCGACCACCGGCCCGGCGTCCCGTCGGAACCCGGGGCCCTCCCCGACGACGATCTCCGCCGCCCCCCGGGCCCGCAGCACATCGAGGATCGCTCCCACCACCTCGGGGGCGGTGACCAGGGGACGTCCTTCGATCCACTCGATCAGGTTCGGCTTCACCAGCACCCGCTTCCCGGCCACATCGGGCATGCCGGCCTGATCCCACAGCGCCATCAGGGCGTCCCGGAGCAGGGCCTCGTCGTAGGAGAGGGAAGCGCCCAGGGCCACCGTCGCCGGCGGCTCCACCCGCCGCCGCCAGCCCCGCAGCAGCCAGGTCAGGAACTGCCGCAGGCCCGCCGGCTGGGTCCGGCGCTCGGCGAAGGCCAGCCCGCCCCCGATGCCGGCCAGGAGCAGCAGGCGCAGGAAGGCCCGTCGGGTCAGCCGCGGGGCGCCCATGGCCAGCCTCCGTTCAGGGCCAGCGCCGACAGGGCGGTGACGTAAGGGCTGCTTTCCCAGCTTCCATCCGGCGCTTGTTGCCTTTGCAGCCGCTCCCGGGCCTCCGGCTCCTCGATCCCTATGGCCGTCAGGGCGAGCTGCCCCAGGGCCAGGGCCATGGCCCCGCCGTCCCGATACATCTCCGCGCGCAACGCCGTGACGTCTTCCGGGCGGATCGCCTGGGGGGAGAGGATCCGGAGGGCGAGGAGCGCCCAGGCGGTGGGATGGGGGCGGGGGGGCAGGTTCGCTCCCAGCATGAAGGGGTTGCCGAAGTTCCAGCCGCCGCCGACGCACCGCCGGTCCACGAGATAGCCCACCGCCTCCGCGATCCGATCCCGATGCGTCTCCACAACGGAGGCGGCATCAAGGGCGAGCAGGGCTAGGGCGGTGGGTTCCACCCAGGAGGCCTCCCCGGGCCGCCATGGCCAGCCCCGCAGCCTGGGATCGATCCGCAGCGTCCGGCTTACCTCGGCGGTCAGCTCCGCGGCCTCGATTCGGATGACGGGGAGCTCGATCAGCCAGCGGACGCCCCGGGCGACCTCGGGGGCGTGGGGGTTCAGACGGGCCAGCCCGAGGATCCCCCATGCGGTCATCCAGTGGCTTTCGGGGTCCTCGCGACTCAGGCCCCAGCCCCCATCCGGGCGTTGCGCCGCTTCCAGCCATCGCCGGGCCCGTTCTACGGCCGGCGCGGCCTCGGGGTCCGGGCCCAGGGCCACGAGGGCCGCCCCGGTGGGCTCCGTCGCCGAAGGGGATCCGGGCCGGTAGCCCCATCCCCCGTCCGGGTTCTGGGATCGGGTCAGGAAGGCCCGGGCGTTTCGGGCCGAAGGCTCTCCCGGCATGCCCATCCGCTCCCCGCGCGGCGGAAGTCCTTACTCTCAGGAAGCTTTGATGACTCGTGGGGTGCCTTTTTGATTCTACCTGCGAGCGTGGACGTGGAGGACTTCAGAAAAAGGCCGGGATCCTGTTCTCATGGCGGAACAGGATCCCGGCCCTCGAGGGGAGAAAGGGCGCTTTACGAACCGCCCAGGGCGCTGGCGATCCGGGAGAACACGGTGCTGACCTGGGTGCCCAGGACGGTGAGGATGACGATGACCACGACGGCGATCAGCACCAGGATCAGGGCATACTCCACCAGCCCCTGCCCCTTCTCCCGCAGCCACAGCCACGCTTGAAGCAACCGGACCATTGTGCACCTCCTTGGGTTTAAGGTTTCTGACCCATAGTGTAAGCCGTTTGCGCCCGGAGGGGAGTAGGACTTTGGTCATGGGGGGTTGGGAGCCCGTTGGCCTCTGCGCCGGGATCCTCCACGAATGCGTTGGGGGTCTCTGGAATTCGAACCGGGCGGCGGCTGCCGGGCCTGCCGGACCTTCCTCTCGATCCGAGGCCGGGATCAAGGGCTCACGAGCCCTGCAGGGTGCTGGCGATCGTGCTGAACACTTGGCTGACCTGGGTGCCCAGGACGGTGAGGATGACGATGACCACGACGGCGATCAGCACCAGGATCAGGGCATACTCCACCAGCGCCTGGCCCCTCTCCCGCAACCACAGCCACGCTTGAAGCAACCGGACCATCGCGCACCTCCTGATTCAGAATTCTCACTTAAATATACGCTCGAAACCCGCACAGGAGAATAGGACTTTGGTCCTAATATGCCAGGTTAAGACGCTTTAACCAGATGGATTATAAGAGAATCCATGACGCTCTCTTAAAGGTGAGGCTTGCGGATGAACTCGGGGGGAGATCGGAGGGGTGGAGGGGAAGCGGGGGCGGGGCGGACCGCTCATCCGCCCCGCCCCCACGAGGGCGCGCTGCGTTCAGCGGGGGGTGGCCGCCGTGGGGATCCCCCGGTGCTCCAGCTCGGCCAGGAACTTCTCCGCCTCCATGGCGGCCATGGCCCCGAAGCCGGCCGAGGTGATGGCCTGTCGGAACCAGCGGTCGTGCACCTCGCCGGCGGCGAAAACCCCCGGGACGCTGGTGTGCAGCCGCTCGTTCACCCGGATGTAGCCCGCCTCGTCCAGCTCGAGCTGCCCCCGGAACAGGGCGGTGTTGGGCTCGTAGCCGATGAAGATGAACACGCCGTCGGTGGGGAACTCCCGCTCCTCCCCCGTCTTCACGTTCCGCAGGCGCACCGCCCGCACCCGGCCCTCGCCCAGGATGGCGGTGACGATGGTGTCGGTGATGAACCCGATCTTCGGGTTGTGACGCGCGCGCTCCTGCAGGATGGGCTGCGCGCGGAACTGATCCCGCCGGTGGATGATGGTCACCCGACGGGCGTAGCGGGTGAGGAAGAGGCCTTCCTGGAAGGCGCTGTCGCCCCCGCCCACCACCACCACGTCTTTGTCCGTGAAGAAGAAGCCGTCGCAGGTGGCGCACACCGAGACGCCGCGCCCCCAGAACTCCTGCTCCCCGGGGACGTTCAGGCGGCGCGGGGTGGCCCCGGTGGCGACGATCACCGCCTTCGCCTCGTATTCCCCTCCATAAGTCCGGATCCGGAAGGGATGCCGTCGGAAATCCACCTCCACGGCCTCGTCGAACTCGAAGCGGGCCCCGAAGCGCTCGGCCTGCTGCTTCATGCGCTCAGCCAGCTCCGCCCCCCCGATGGGCTCCGGGAAGCCGGGGAAGTTCTCGACGATGTCGGTGGTGGCGATCTGCCCGCCGACGCTGTTGCCGGTGATCACCAGCGGCGAGAGGTTCGCCCGCGCCGCGTAGAGGGCCGCCGTCAGCCCCGCCGGCCCCGCGCCCAGGATGATCAGGTTCTCCATCGTGACCCTCCGTTTCTCATAGATCTCGGAACAAGTCCTCCAGGTCGACCTCCAGGCCCGGGATCAGGCCGCTGCGCACCCGACCCCTCTCCCGGGCGGTATCGGCCAGCACGAATCGATCTCCCTCCAGACGGTAAACCTCCACCCGCCGGGTGTCGGGATCGACCACCCAATACTCCTGCACCCCGGCCTGGGCGTAGTCGTAGCGCTTCTCCAGCAGGTCCAGATGGGCGGTCGAAGGGGACAGGATCTCCACGATGAGGTCCGGCGCCCCCTCGATATGGGTCTCCCGCAGGCGGTCCGCGTGTTCCCTCAGGACGACCAGGAGGTCGGGCTGGTAGACGGTGTCCTCCCGCAGCTTCACGTCCAGGGGCGCGTCGTAGACCCATCCGATCCCGGTTCGACGCACGGCCTCGACGAGCAAGAGCTCTAATCGCAGGGAGACTTCCTGATGCCTTCGGGACGGCGATGGGCTCGGCATGGGCACCCCCCGGACGAGGATCCAGTAGCCGGGTTGAGTCTCCGTCCACCGTCGGAAGTCCTCGTAGCGTTCGAACCGCAGGCCCTCGACGGCCGCGCGCGCCATTCTCTCCCCCTTTCGGTTTCAGGAAACCGGCTCCGGGACGGGCTGGGCGCGCCAGATCCGGGTGGGATCCTGGATGCGGTCCGGGAACAGGATGCCGTCCAGGTGGTCGATCTCGTGCTGGAAGACCCGGGCTACCAGCCCCTCGGCCCGGATGCGGACCCGCCGCCCCTCCGGGTTGAGGCCGCGCACGATGACCCACCGGGCGCGGGGGACCCAGCCATACCATCCGGGGATGGAGAGGCAGCCCTCCACCCCTTCCTCGATCTCCGGGGAGGCCTCGACGATCTCCGGGTTGATCACCGCGTAGAGCACCCCGCTGCCCGGCACCTCTTCGTCCTCGGGGACCTCGACGATGATCACCCGCAGGGGCTCTCCCACCTGGGGGGCGGCCAGGCCGATCCCCTCCGCCGCCCGCATGGTCTCGACCATGTCCGCGATGAGGCGGCGCAGGGCCGGGGTGATCCGCGTCACCGGCTCGGCCTTCCGCCGCAGGATGGGCTGGTCCGCCATCACGATAGGCCGCACCGCCATCGGTTCGTTCCCTCCTGATCCCATGCGGATTGGATGCAGATCCCTGCGGCGCGTGACATCCCGGGAGCCTGGTCGTCCCGCCGCGCGTGTTCTCATTTTAAACGGAGTCCCCTCGTTTTTGCGATCCCGGGGGGTCGAATGAATTTGACCTGGGGAGGCCTTCGGCCGACGGTCGGCCTGTGCGCCGAATGAATTCGGCCTCGAGGGGCCTTCGGCCGACGGTCGACCTGTGCCGACCGAAAAGCGTTCCCTGCGTCGGCGGAGGCCGACGCCTGGCGCGGAGCGCCTTGAGGGGCCGATTTCAATCGGCACAAAAGCCTTCGGCCAACGGTCGGCCTGTGCCGACCGAAAAGCGTTCCCTGCGTCGGCGGAGGCCGACGCTTGGCGCGGAGCGCCTTGAGGGGCCGATTTCAATCGGCACAAAAGCCTTCGGCCGACGGTCGGCCTGCGCGCCGAATGAATTCGGCCTCGAGAGGCCTTCGGCCGATGGTCGGCCTGCGCCGACCGGGAGGGGGTTCTTTGCGTCGGCGGAGGCCGACGCTTGGCGCGGAGCACCTTGAGAGGCCGATTTCAATCGGCACAAAAGCCTTCGGCCAACGGTCGGCCTGTGCGCCGAATGAATTCGGCCTCGAGGGGCCTTCGGCCGACGGTCGGCCTGTGCCGACCGAAAAGCGTTCCCTGCGTCGGCGGAGGCCGACGCCTGGCGCGGAGCGCCTTGAGGGGCCGATTTCAATCGGCCAAAAGCCTTCGGCCGACGGTCGGCCTGTGCCGACCGAAAAGCGTTCCCTGCGTCGGCGGAGGCCGACGCCTGGCGCGGAGCGTCTTGAGAGGCCGATTTCAATCGGCACAGAAGCCTTCGGCCGACGGTCGGCCTGCGCCGACCGGGAGGGGGTTCTTTGCGTCGGCGGAGGCCGACGCCTGGCGCGGAGCGCCCTGGGAGGCCGATTTCAATCGGCGTGAAAAGGCCGACGCGGGGCGCGGAGCACGCCGAAGGAATTCGCCCTTGGTCGGACGCATTCGTGTGCTCGTGTCTCTATTTGTGGACAGCCCGCCGCGACCGGTGAGGCCCCGGTAGGCTGCTGGCAGGCCGAAATGAATTTCGGCTTACATCTTACATCTTTGACCGTTCGTCGCCCCCGCGGTATGCTCAGATCTCGAAAACCCGTCGGTTGGGGACGCCGCCATGGATGGGGAGCGCGGGTATCCCTGGCATCTGCCGCCGGCCCTGGCCCTGCATCTCGAGATCCTCCGCTACCCGATCCTGGCCCGCCGGATCCGGGAGCGGATGCGCCAGGAGCTCTTCGCCCGCGGCATCATCACCCCCGAGGCCTTCGAGGCCGAGGTCCGGGAGAAGGCCCTGATCTCCCAGCGCCTGGAGGGGCTCACCGATCCCTTCGGCCAGGAGTCGGCGGAGGAATGGGAGGAGCGGCTGGCCCAGATCCGGGACCAGCTGACGGAGTTCTATTTCGCCTACAACCTCCCCCACAGCCTGTTCGTGGAGATCGTCCGCTCGGTGCTGGAGGAGCGGGCGCCGGGGCACCGCCCGGTGCTGACCTTCAACCCGGAGCTGGCCCCGGTGGAGGCCCTCTTCGCCCAGGCCGAGGCCTACGAGGCCGCGCCCCCGGAGCAGCGCAAGGCCGTGCTCCCCCATCTGAAGGAAATCCGCGTGGTGCTCATCAAGAGCATCATCAGCGATCAGCTGGCCTTCGTGGGGATCGCCCGGGAGCACTTCACGTCGGCGGACCTGCGGGCCATCTACGAGCGGCGCATCGGGCAGGGGAAGATCGGGGGCAAGGCGGCGGGGATGATGCTGGCCTGGCGGGTGCTCCAGACTCCTGACCCGGAGGATCCCTTCCCCCTGGCCGAGCGGGTGGGCATCCCGGACTCCTGGTTCATCGGCGCGGACGTCTTCTACGAGTTCATGGAGCGCAACGGGCTGCTCCCCTACCTCAACCAGAAATACAAAACCGAGGAGGAGATCCGGGCGGAGTTCCCCGAGGTGCAGCACGCCTTCCTGGAGGGCCGCTTCCCGGGCTGGTTCGTCCAGCGGCTGCGGGACCTGCTCCGGGAGATCGGGCCGCACCCTCTGATCGTGCGGTCCTCCAGCCTCCTGGAGGACAACTTCGGCGCTTCCTTCGCCGGCAAATACGAGAGCCACTTCTGCCCCAACCAGGGCTCTCTGGAGGAGAACCTGGAGGCGCTGCTGACGGCCATCAAACGGGTTTACGCCAGCGTCTTCCACCCGGACCCCCTGATCTACCGGCGGCACGTGGGGCTGCTGGATTACGACGAGCGGATGGCCATCCTGCTCCAGAAGGTGGAGGGGATGCGCTACGGGCGCTACTTCTTCCCGCCCGTCGCGGGTGTCGCCTACTCCCGCAACCCCTTCCGCTGGAGCCCGCGCATCCGGCGGGAGGATGGCTTCGTGCGGATGGTGGTGGGCCTGGGCACCCGGGCGGTGGAGCGGGTGGCCCACGATTACCCCCGCATGGTCGCCCTCAGCCACCCGGGCCTGCGCCCGGAGAAGGACCCCCAGGCCATCGCCCGCTACGCCCAGCACTTCATCGACGTCATCGACCTGGAGGAGAACACCTTCCGCACCCTGCCGGTCCACGAGGTGCTGGCAGGGGATTACCCCGGCCTGGCTTACCTGGCCGTGGTCCACAAGGGGGACTACCTCCAGCCCCTCATCGGCCGCAACGTGGACCCCCGCGCCCTGGTGCTCACCTTCGATCGCCTGCTCCAGGAGACGGACTTCGCGCCGCTGATGCGGGCGGTGCTGCGCAAGCTGGAGCGCTACTACGGCCGCCCGGTGGACGTGGAGTTCGCGGTCCTTCTGGGGGAGGGCCGGCCGCCCCGGCCGATGCTGCGGCTGCTCCAGTGCCGCCCGCAGACCGACCGGGAGCAGGCGGCCCGCCCCCGCATCCCCCGGGACGTCCCGGCGGAGGATGTCCTGTTCACTTCGTATCAGATGGTGCCCCACGGGGCGGTGTATAACATCCGCTACGTCGTCTACGTGGACCCGATGGCCTACACCCGCATCCCGGAGCTGAGCGCGCGTCTGGAGATCGCCCGGGTGATCGGGCGGCTGAACCGTCGGCTGGCGGGGGAGCGGTTCATCCTCATCGGCCCCGGGCGCTGGGGGAGCGTGAACCCGTATCTGGGGGTGAAGGTGGGCTACGCGGACATCTACAACGCCCGGGCCCTGGTGGAGATCGGGCTGCGGGGCGCTCAGGGGGCGCCCGAGCCCTCCTACGGCACGCATTTCTTCCGCGATCTCATCGAGGCGCAGATCTATCCCCTCGCCCTGATCCCGGACGACGAGCGGGCGGCCTTCCGGGCCGATTTCTTCCTCCGGGCGCCCAACATCCTCGCCGCGCTGCTGCCGGAGGAGGCCTCCCATGCGGGGGTGGTGAAGGTCATCGACATCCCCGCCGTGGCCAGCGGCCGGTATCTCCACCTGGTGATGGACGGCGATCAGGAAGAGGCCATGGCCTACCTGGGGCCGAAGGTGGAGGATCCGGGCGCCTGAGATCGACCCAGCCGGAAACCTGACGGAGCTCGGGGGACGAGGCGATGCGCGTGGAGCCCATCCGGTTCACCCTCCTCGCCCGGGACGGCCGGGCGCGGGCGGGTTTCCTGGACACCCCTCACGGCCGGATCCCGACGCCGTGCTTCGCCCCGGTGGGCACCCAGGGGGCGGTCAAGACGGTGCCGGCGTGGGACCTGGAGGCCCTGGGGGCGAAGCTCATCCTGGCCAACACCTATCACCTCTACCTGCGGCCCGGGGACGAGCGGATCGCCCGCCTGGGGGGCCTGCACCGCTTCATGGGCTGGAACGGCCCCATCCTCACCGACAGCGGCGGCTTCCAGATCTTCAGCCTCCAGGGGCTGCGGGAGGTGGACGACGACGGGGTGACCTTCCGCTCCCACCTGGACGGCTCCCTCCACCGCTTCACCCCGGAGAAGGCGATCCGCATCCAGGAGAACCTGGGGGCGGATCTGATCATGTGCCTGGACGAGTGCCCGCCTCCCATGGATTACGATTACAACGTGCGGGCTCTGGAGCGGACCCACCGGTGGGCGGAGCGGTGCCGGGCGGCCCACACCCGCCCGGATCAGGCCCTCTTCGGCATCGTGCAGGGCGGGGTCTTCGAGGACTTGCGGGCCCGGAGCGCCCGCTTCCTGATCGGCCTGGATTTCCCGGGCTACGCCATCGGCGGGCTCTCGGTGGGCGAGCCCAAAGCCCTCACCTACCGGGTCCTGGAGCTCATGGACGCCCTGCTGCCGGAGGAGAAGCCCCGTTACCTGATGGGCGTGGGGACCCTTCTGGATTTCGTGGAGGCGGTGGCGCGGGGGGTGGACCTCTTCGATTGCGTGATGCCCACCCGGGTGGCCCGCCACGGGACGGCGATCACGCGAACGGGGCGCCTGAACCTGCGCAACGCCCTCTACGCGGAGGACCCCCGGCCCATCGATGAGGCGTGCGGCTGCCCCACCTGCGGGCGCTTCTCCCGGGCCTACCTGCGCCACCTGTTCAACGTCGGGGAGCCCCTGGCGATGTATCTCACCACCCTGCACAACCTCTACACGATGTTCCGGTTCATGGAGGACATGCGGCAGGCCATCCTCGAAGGACGCTTCGCCGGGTTCCGGGCCGCCGTCCTGGAGGCCCACGCCGCCCTGGCCCCGGAGGAGGCCGACGGATGAGCGCCGCGCCGCGGGCCCCGGAGATCGCGGCGGTCCTCCTCGATCTCGACGGCACCCTCTACACCGCGGAGGGACCGATCCCGGGCGCCGCCGAGGCGGTGCGGGCCCTCCGGGCGCGCGGGGTGGCCGTCCGTTTCGTCACCAACACCACCACCCGCAGCCGCCGCGCCCTGGCGGAGCGGCTGAACCGCATGGGCTTCCCGGCCGCCCCGGAGGAGATCTACAGCCCGCCCTGGGCGGCAGGCCGTTTCCTGCGAGCCCGGGGCGCCCGGGCCTTCCTGCTGGTGCCGGAGAGCGCGCGGGAGGACTTCGCGGGCGTCCCGGAGGACGACCAGCGGCCGGATTACGTGGTGGTGGGGGATCTGGGGGAGGACTGGACCTTCGAGCGCCTGAACTGGGCCTTCCGGCTGATCCTGGAGGGGGGCGCCGGCCTCATCGGCCTGGGACGGACCCGCTACTGGCGGGCGGCCGATGGGCTCCGGCTGGACGTGGGGCCTTTCCTCGCGGCCCTGGAGGAGGCCACCGGGCGGAAGGCCCTCATCCTGGGGAAGCCGGACCCCGCTTTCTTCCGGATGATCCTGGAGGATCTGGGGGTGCCGCCGGAGCGGGCGGCGATGGTGGGGGACGACATCGAGATCGACGTCGGCGGGGCCCAGGGGGTTGGGATGCGGGGCCTCCTGGTGCGGACCGGCAAGTTCCGCCCGGCGGACCTGGAGGGATCGATCCGCCCGGACGCCGTGCTAGGCTCCGTGGCCGAGCTGCCCGCGTGGCTGTTCGGGTAACCTCACCGGCGGGGGCGCCCGGTCAGCGCCCCCGCCGGCGTTTCGCGAGGCTCACTTGCCCTTTCCCTTCTCCTGGCCGGGCGGCGTCTCCGGCCGCTTCTCCTGCCCGGGCGGGGTCTCAGGCCGCTGCTCCTGGTTGGGCTTGCTCTCGGGCCGGTTCTCCAGCCCGGGCGGCATCTCCGGCCGCTTCTCCAGCCCGGGCGGGGTCTCGGGCCGTCCGAGGCCCTTCTTCAGCGGCGTCGCCGGCCCGGCCTCCACGTTCTCACAATGCGGGACGCCCATCATCCCTTCGTTGAAGGCCGCCAGGACCTCCGCCCAATGGATCAGGGTCTGGCCCTCCGGCGACGAGGCCGGGACGCCGGGGCTGTGGCTCCCGAACCAGGCCGTGGCGTCACTGATCACTGCCGCCACGGCCGGAGGCGGCGTCGCCCCGTTCGCCACGTTCAACACCGCCGCGATGTATTGATGGGCCAGGATGTAATACGCGTCCCCGCGAGGCGCCGTCCAGAGGACCTCCAGCCAGGTCTTCCCGCTGGAGAAGAAGGGATCATTCGGGGAGTGGCCCTCCGGCCAGGCGTTCGGGTGGGTCTTCCAGAAGCCCTGGGTGAGGACGCAGCCGACCGGGCACGGTGGGGCCGTCAGGTGCACCACCGCCTCCGCCGTGCGGGTTTCATGGGTGTCCCCTTCGGTCAGGGTGGCGACGTTGTGGAGCTCCGCCGTGGCGTCGCAGACGCTCTCGTTGGTGATGGTCTTGTGGAAGGAGACGGAGCCGGAGTCGTGGAAGGTCCACGGCCCGGTCTCGCTGGGCGCGCAGGTGAAGCCGGCAGGGCAGTGCTCCTCATCGCTCACCGAGGCGGATTCGTCCACCTCGACCACCGTGGGCGAATTCGGCAGGGAGAAGCCCTCCTTGGGCTCCGGCCCGAAGGGCTCGCCGAGGTGCCCGGAGTGATTGGTGATGGTGACGATGGCGTGGTTGCGATACAGGGCGCCCGGGATCGGGGTGAAGGGGATCTCGTAGGCATAACAGTGGGACTTGCCGGGCTCGAGCACCGGCTTTTCGCTGACGTCTACCGTCACCGTGAGGAAGGGGGTGAAGTCCGTCACCGCAGGAGGATTCTTGTATTCCACGACGTCGGTGATCGCCAGGCCTTCGGTGGCCACCTCCCCCGTGTTGGTGACGCAGATGGTGCCGCGCACGCCGGCGGATTCGTGCTCCCCGACCTTCTGCCGGGTTGCCGCGATGGTATACGTCACCTCGCCGCTCTCCCCGCGGGCGAGGGTCAGGGAATCTGGAGACACCGACTTGGTGAGGGACCAGTCATAGGTGATGATCCGGGTCCAGAAGCCCTCCGCGGTTTTGTCGGCCTCAATCGAGGTGCCGGACTGGTCCTGCTGGGGGTCCGCGCGGGGCGGGGCGATCTCCCGACCTCCTGTCCATCCGGAGACCACGGCGGCGAGGCCAGAGGAGCTTCCGGCCGCCGCCATCGCGGTGCCGAAGGCCACCAGGGCCAGGGCCGCCACGCCGATCACGACGGTCAGCCTCAACCATCCGCTTCGCATGGGTCACCTCCTCTCCATTGCTGAGGCGTTTTCTGCCTGAAATACCGTTTGATGCCGCTCGAAGGATACGGTTATGGATTATATAACCTAAGTTATGGAATTTTTACTTTTGAGGCGGACGGATCCAACCATCGATTTCGGGGTTCCGGGCGGGGGGAAGGGGTGGGGCGGTTTCGGTTCCCGCCCGGAGGGCGGGGTTAGGGACCGTTCCGTCCTCCGGGCGGGTGTCGGTGGGGTTGGCCTCAGGGGTAGATCCCCCGGATGAGGGTGGCCTGGGCGACGCGCCAGATGGCCAGGGCCTGGGCCGCCGTGCGGTAGTCGCCGCGCTGGAGGCCGTAGGGGCGCAGCTCCTCCTCCTTGGCCAGCACCTCGTAGAAGGCCCGCTTCAGGATCCGCTCCATTCGGCTGTTGATCTCCTCCTCCGTCCAGAAGAACGACTGCAGGTCCTGCACCCACTCGAAGTAGGAAGCG
Source organism: Thermoflexus hugenholtzii (assembly GCF_018771565.1). NCBI lineage: Bacteria > Bacillati > Chloroflexota > Thermoflexia > Thermoflexales > Thermoflexaceae > Thermoflexus > Thermoflexus hugenholtzii. Next base: position 542,767 of record NZ_CP076326.1, read on the forward strand.
ATCACCCCGCCGGCGTTGCACAGGATGTCCGGGATGATGAAAACCCCCTTCTCGATTAGGATCTCGTCGGCCTCCGGGGTGGTGGGGCCGTTGGCGCCCTCGGCCAGGATGCGGGCCTGGACGGAGGGGGCGTTCTCCGCGGTGATCTGGTTCTCCAGGGCGGCGGGGATGAGCACATCCACCTTCAGTGTGAGCAGCACCGCGTTGGAGATAGGTTCCCCTTCGGGGAACCCCACCACGGTCCGGTTCCGGCGGACGTGCTCCATCAGCCGGGGGATGTCCAGCCCCTTCGGGTGGTAGACGCCGCCGTGGACGTCGCTGACGGCCACCACCTTCGCTCCCATCTGGTGGGCGGTGAGGGCGGCGTGGGAGCCCACGTTCCCGAAGCCCTGGACGGCGATCGTCGCCTGCTCGATGGGGATGCGGTTCACCCTCAGGGCCTCGGCCACCACCATCATCACCCCGCGGCCGGTGGCCTCCACCCGCCCCACCGTCCCCCCGATCTCCAGGGGTTTCCCGGTGACCACGGCGGGCTGGGTGAAGCCGGTGTGCGTGGAGTAGGTGTCCATGATCCAGGCCATGACCTGGGGGTTGGTCCCCACGTCCGGCGCGGGGACGTCCCCGCCGGGGTGCATCAGCAGGCTGATCTCGGTGGCGTAGCGGCGGGTGAGGCGCTCCAGCTCCCGCGGGGAAAGGGAGTTGGGGTCCACGGCCACGCCGCCTTTGGCGCCTCCGTAGGGGATGTTCACCAGGGCGCACTTCCAGGTCATCCACATGGCCAGGGCCCGCACCTCCTCCAGGGTGACGTCCGGGTGGTAGCGGATGCCGCCCTTGGTGGGGCCGCGGACGGCGTTGTGGTGCACCCGGTAGCCGGTGAACATGCGAATGGAGCCATCGTCCATCTGGACGGGGAAGTTGACGATCAGCTCCCGTTTGGGGCGGCGCAGGAACTCGATCAGCCCCCGCTTGAGGGGGTGGCCGGAGGCTTCCAGGATGTGGGCGGCCTTGTCGAACTGGGCCAGGGCGGCCTGCCAGGCCTGCAGCCCCTTTCGGATGGCCTCCGGGGAAGCGTAAGAATGGGATGGGCTGTAGATCGGCGCTTCCATGCGATCGCCTCCCATAACCCCTCCTTGCGCACGGATGCTCATAAATTCCGGAGGGCCAGCCGATGCTGGCCCTCCGGGAACCGTCGGGTTCGGGATGGAAGTTTACACCCAGCCCCGCAACCGCTTTCATTCTACCCGGAAGAGGCCGCTCCGTCAACCCGGCGCGCCCGGCGAATCGCCTCGCCCCGGGCTTTCCCATTCGGGAGACGGGGCGATCGCTGAACGCTTGACCGCGCGACCGGTAAGAATTAATATAACATTAACGGTTTCGGAAGGGATGTGAGGAAGGGACCCCGATGGAAGGCGTGGCGCTGCGTAGCCGGATCCATCCCCTGAGAATGGAGGGGCAGGCCCTTCGGATTCCCTCGCTTCGGATTGCCTGGAGCGAAGGCCTCGTCCGCCGGATCGGATTTAAACTTACCCCCTCCCCGGGGGGGTAAATCGCCCTCCCTTCGTGCCCTCCGACGTCCTCGTCAGGTGTGGCGGTCCCCGCTTGCCCGGGCGATCCCGGTGGGCTTCCCCGCGCTTTCCGAGCCCCTTCGGGAATGCAGGGGGCATCTTCCTGAATCCCCTGGCGGTATCTCAGAGGGAGCGGTGTGCCGCCCCCCGACGTCGGGGATCCGGGTGGAGGGGGGCACCGAAGGGGCGATCCTGGAAACCTTAGGGAGGGGGAATGGTGATACAGGAGCCTTCTCCGGCGAGCTGGGGGTTTCAGCCGATGGAGATCCCTCCGACGATCCGGGATCCCCTGCTGGAGTGGGTGGACCGCCTCCTGCGGTCGGCGGATCCCGAGGAGGTGCTCCGGGAGGCGGCAGCGGCGCTGGGCTCCCCGGGGCATGCGGTCGCCCTGGGGCTGTGGCTCCCGGATCCGGAGGGGGCCCGTCTCCGGCTGGTGATCGGGACGGGGGCGCTGGCGGCCGCCGCCGGGATCCTGGAGCGGCCCCTCTCCGGCGAGCCCTCCTGCGGGGCCGTGTGGTCCTATCGTTCCGGCCGGCCCTCGATCGAGACGTTTGACGCCTCGGCTATGCCGGCCGTCCGCCTGAATCTCCCCCTGCGCGCCCGGGAGGACGGGGAGCCCATGGGCGTGCTCACCGCCGAGGGGTCCCCCGCCTTGCGGACGGCGGAGGCGCAGCAACGGTTGCTCCTGCTGGCCCGCCGGCTGGCCGGGCTCCTGCAGGCGGGCGCCGCTGGAGCGGCCGGGCCGCTGATGGTCGGACTGAACCGTCTGGCCCGCATGGTCAACGAGGAGATCGCCCTGGAGCCCCTGCTGGCCCGCATCGTCCGGGAGCTGGTGGAGCTGCTCCGGGGCGATCGGGGGGCGATCGCCCTGATGGCGGAGGAAGGGGATCACCTGGTGGTGGTGGCCGAACACAACCCGGCGGGCACGCCCTCCGGGTTGGGCGTGAAGATCCCCATCGCGGGGAACCCTTCGATGGCGTGGATCCTGCGGGAGCGCCGGCCCCTGGCCATCCCGGACGTCCGGGATCCGATCCTGGGGCCGGTCGGGCCGGTTCTGGGGACCATGGGGATCCGCTCGCTGTTGATCGTCCCCCTGGTGGTGGGAGAGCGGGTCATCGGGACCATCGGGGTGGACAGCGTGGGGCGCCCTCGTGTCTTCACGGAGGCGGAGCAGCAGCTGGCCCAGGTCGTCGCGGCCCAGGTGGCGGGCGCGGTGGAGCGCGCGCGGCTGCTCGCGGAGGCGCAGCGTCGGGCGGCCCATTTGGAGGTCCTGCACGCGGTGCTCCGGGAGGCGACGGCCGCGCCGGATCTGAACGCGCTGATGGAGCGGGCCCTCACGCAGCTTCGCGGGGCCCTGGAGGCCCCGATGGGGGCGATCTATCTGCCCGGCCGCGCGGTGGTGCACGGGCTCCCGATGGAAGCGAGGCGGCTCCTCGCCGAGGCGGCGCGGGCGGCGGGCCTGGCCCTTCGGGAGCCCATCGCGGTGAGCGACTGGCAGGCGCTCCCGTCGGATCATCCGGCGCGGCCGCTGGGGCCGGTGATGGCGCGATTGGGGATTCGGGCCTCGGTGACCGTGCCGATCGGGCGGGCGGAGGCGCCCCTCGGCGGCCTCAGCCTGGCCGTTCCGGAGCCCCGGGTGTGGAGGCCCGAGGAGATCGCGCTGATGGAGGCGGTGGGACGGGAGCTCGGCGCCGTGATGGAACGGCTGCAGCTGCTGGAGCGGCTGCGCGCCCAGACGGAGCGGCTCCACATACTGTATCAAACCGCCCGGGCGCTGGCCCACGGGGAGGAGGTGTCCGAGCTGCTGGACCGGGTCTTGGGGGAGATCCGGGTCCATCTCAGGGCTGATGCGGTGAGCGTCCATGGGAGGGAGGCGACGGGCTCCGGGCTCCGGCGCATGGCCGCCCAAGGGTTCTCCCCGATGCCCTGGGTGGAGCAGGGGGAGGACGCCGGGACGATCACCGGCCGTGTCGGGGCGATCGGGGAGGCCCTCTGGGTGGAGGACTGCGCGGCATATCCGTATCCGCCGGAGACCCGGGCTCTGATCGAGCGGGAAGGGATCCGCGCCCACGCCGCGCTGCCCTTGCGCCATCAGGGGGAGATCCTGGGGGTGCTCAACGTGCTCTGGCGTCGGCCCCGCGCGCTGGATCCGGAGATCCGGGATCTGCTGCAGAGCCTGGCGGATCTGCTGGCCACGGGGCTCCATCGGGCCCAGCTGCTGGAGCAGGCGCGTCGGGAGGCGGCGGAGCGGGCCGCCCTCAACCGGGCCCTGGGGGAGGCGCTGCGGTTGCGGGAGGAGATGATCCAGAACGTCTCCCACGAGCTGCGCACGCCGCTCACGGTGGCCATGGGCTATCTGGAGTTGCTCGCGGAGGGGGCGCTGGGCCCCTTGAACGCGGCCCAGCGGGAGGCTGTGGAGATCAGCCGCGGGCGCCTGCAGGAGCTGCACCGGTATGTGGAGCTGCTGCTGACCATGCAGGTGGCGCGGGCAGGGGAAGGGCGTCGGCAGCCCCTGGACCTGGCCGATCTGGTCCGGGAGGCGGCGCGGCGCCTTCAGGCCCGCCTGGATCCGGCCCGCCACGCGCTTCAGGTGGAGATCCCTGAGGAACCCGTGTGGATGGTGGGGGATCCCGAGGGGCTGGCCCGCGCCCTCGGGGAGGTGCTGGATAACGCGGTGAAGTTCTCCCCCGCGGGGGGTCAGATTGGGATCGCCCTCACGGTGGAGGGTGGGGAGATCCTCCTGCGGGTGTGGGATGAAGGGATCGGCATCCCGCCGGAACATCTGTCGCGGGTGGGACAACCGTTCTATCAGGTGGAGGGGGGAACCACGCGCCGCTTCGGCGGGATGGGGATCGGCCTGGCCGCCGTCCGGGCGATCCTCGAGGCCCACGGCGGCGCCTTCCACATCCGACCCCGCACCCCCCGCGGCACCGAAGTCCTCCTGCGACTCCCCCTGCACCGGGATCCGGAGCCCCAGACGTCCTCGCCGGATCCCGATCCCCGGAGCTGAGGGGTCGGGCTGCTGCGAGCCGTTGCCTGACCAGCGCGAGGCCCAGGGCGCTTATTGAAGACCGGAAAACTCCGCTCTTCCTCGGGCTCTCCCGCTCTTTCAGGGCGGGGGCCGTATCGGACCCATAGATCCAGAACCCATTCAGCGTCCGGATCCATCCCACGCCTGGCAAGGCCGGAAGGCCCAGCCCCCTCCGCCCCCTTGACAAGCGATTGATTTTGAATACAATTGGAGCCAAAGAATTCGAAACCATTCGAAACCCCCCATGCGGTATCCGTATGAGCGGCGGCAGGCGATCCTGCGGATTTTGGAGGCTGAGGGGCGGGTCTCGGTGGCGGATCTCAGCCGCCGGTTTGCGCTCTCGGAGGTGACGATTCGGAAGGACCTGGCGTGGCTGGAGGCGCAGGGGTTGCTGATCCGCACGCATGGGGGGGCCCTGCCGGCGGATCGCAACCCGGCCGAACTGGCCTTTGAAGTGCGGGAGCGCCTGAACCGGGAGGAGAAGATCCGCATCGGGCAGGCGGCGGCGTCTCTGGTTCAGGATGGGGACAGCATCGCCCTGGATGCCAGCACGACGGCCATGTATCTGGCGCGGTTCCTTCGGGATCGTCGGGAGCTCACCGTGCTCACCAACGGCATCCGGGTGGCGATGGAGTTCGCCGGGCGGCCGGGGATCACCGTGCTGATGCCCGGGGGCATGTTGCGCTGGGAAGCTTTCTCCCTGGTTGGAACGTGGGGCGAGGACCTCCTGCGGCGGATGCACATCCACAAGGCCTTCGTCGGCGCCAAAGGCTTGACTCTGGAGGAAGGGCTGACCGATGTGAATCCGGAGGAGGTCCGCCTCAAGCAGGCGATTGTGGAGGCGGCCAAGGAGGTGATCGCCATTGTGGATCACACCAAGTGGGGCCGGGTGGCTTTCGCGACGTTCTGTCCTCTGGATCGAATCCGGTTGGTGATCACGGATGTGCAGGCACCGCCCGAGCTGGTCGAAGCCGTTCGGCGACGGGGAGTGGAGGTCTGGCAGGTCTGAGCCCGTGATCCTTGTGACGGAGGGGCAGCGATGGCGCGGCGGCGCTCTCGTCAGAACCATGGGCGGAGGATCTGGTATATCCCGGACGGCTATCTGCCCCCGCTGTCCTCCGGGCCATCCGAGCTGGTCAGTCATGAGTCTCTCTGTCTGCTGAACCCTTCCCCGCAAGAAGCTCACGTCACCCTCACGGTTTACTTTGAGGATCGCGATCCCCTTCGCGGGATCTCCCTGAAGGTGCCGCCCGAGCGCACCTGGCATGTCCGGCTGGATCGGCCGGAGCAGCTGGGCGGCCATATGATCCCCCGGGGTGTCCCCTACGCGTTGAAGGTGGAGAGCGATGTGCCCATCGTGGTGCAGCTCTCACGCATGGATGTGACGCAGCCGAACCTCGCCCTGATGACCACGATGGGCTATCCAGCGGAATGAAGGAGCGGGAGATGGATGCGCCTCTCCTCGCCCTTCGGAACATCTATAAGGCTTTCCCGGGGGTTCAGGCGCTGGCCGGGGTTTCCCTGGACCTCTACGCGGGGGAGGTGCACGCCCTGGTGGGGGAGAACGGAGCGGGGAAATCGACGCTGATCAAGATCGCCGCGGGGGTTCATGAGCCGGACGCCGGGGAGATCCTGATCGGAGGGCGGCCGGTGCGGCTTCAGGGGCCCCGCCATGCGACGGCCCTGGGCATCGCAGTGATCCATCAGGAGCCCTATCTCTTCCCCACCCTCTCGGTGCTGGAGAACCTGTTCGTGGGTTTTCATCCGCGCAGGGGGCCGCTGGGCCTGGTGGATTGGCGGGCGATGGCCCGGCGGGCGGAGGGCGTGTTCCGGGAGCTGGGGATCTCGTTGCCGCTGGATCGCCCGGCCGGGGAGCTCAGCGCCGCCCAGCAACAGCTGCTCCAGATCGCCCGTTCCCTCCTTCAGGACGCGCGGGTCCTGATCATGGACGAGCCCACTTCGTCCCTCTCCCAGAAAGAGGTGGAGATCCTTTTCGGGATCATCGGGCGCCTGCGCCAGCGTGGGGTAGGCGTTCTTTATATTTCCCACCGTCTGGAGGAGGTGTTCGCGCTGGCCGATCGGGTGACCGTGCTGCGGGATGGCCAGTGGGTGGGGACCTATCCGATCTCCGCGGTCACGCCGGAGGCCTTGATCGCCCGCATGGTGGGCCGGGAGCTCACCCAGATGTTCCCCCATACGCCCCATCCCCCCGGCGAGGTCCGGTTGCGGGTCCAGGCTCTGGGTCGCCCTGGCCTCTTCGAGGGGATCTCCTTTGAGTTGCGGGCAGGGGAGATCGTGGGGATGGCCGGTCTGGTGGGGGCCGGTCGTTCGGAGGTTGCCCAGGCCATCTTCGGCATCCTCCCCCCGGAGGAGGGCTGGATCGAGGTGGATGGACGCCGGATGGTCCCCCGGGCGCCCTGGGAGGCGATGGCCGCGGGGATTTTCTACATCCCGGAGGACCGTCACCGGCAGGGGATCGTCGCGCCGCTCTCAGTGCGGGCCAACCTGACCCTGGCGATCCTGCGCCGGCTGGCCCGTTTCGGCTGGATTGATCGCCGCGCGGAGGACGCGCTGGTGGACGCCTATCGGGAGCGCCTGCGGATCCGCGTGGCGGATCCGGAGCAGCCCGTGGGCACCCTCTCCGGTGGCAACCAGCAAAAGGTGGTGGTGGCTCGTGGGCTGGCCACCCAGCCCCGCGTTCTGATCCTGGACGAGCCCACCCGGGGCATCGATGTGGGGACCAAGGCGGAGATCCACCGGCTGATGGATGAGCTGGCGGGGCAGGGGATGGCGATCCTGATGATCTCCTCGGAGTTGCCGGAGATCCTGGGGATGTCGGATCGCATCCTGGTGATGCGGGCCGGCCGTCTGATGGGCGAGTTGCGGCGGGAGGAGGCCACGCCGGAGCAGGTGATGGCGCTGGCCATGGGCCTGACCTCCAATGGCGGGGTCCAGGCCCCGGAGGTGCGCTGAGGGGGGAGCCCGATGGGGTGGAAAGGACGGGAGCCGTTTCTGTTGATCGTTAACGCGCTGCTGATCGTGATCTTGGCGGCCACCACGCCCTTTATGGTGCGGCCGGACGCGGCGGGCGGCCGCGTGCTGGACCTGAGCGCGTTGCGCCTGCTACTGGACAACTACGCGGCGACGTTCATCGGGGCGGTGGGGATGACGCTGGTCATCCTGGCCGGCCAGATCGACCTCTCGGTGGGCTCCGCCCTGGCCTTGTGTGCGGTGGTCGCTGCCCAGGTCTCCCAGATGGGATGGCCGGTTCCCCTGGCTTTCCTGGCTCCGATCCTGGTGGGGACGCTCATCGGACTGATCAACGGCGCTATCGTCGCCTACGGGCGGATCCACGCCATCCTGGTGACGCTGGGGATGATGACCCTCCTGCGCGGCCTGGTGGTTCACCTGGTCCCGGCGGGCTGGGTGGCGACCAGCGATGCCTTCAAGGGGGTGGGCCTGGCCCGGCCGCTGGGGGTTTCCACCTCAATCTGGATCGCTGCGGCCTTCGCCCTGGCGATGGCCCTGGCCGCCCGTTACACGCGCTGGGGACGGGAGGTCTATGCCGTGGGGAGCAACCCGAACGCCGCGGCCATCGTGGGGATCCGCCCCCACCGCATCTGGTTCACCGTCCTTCTTTTCAACGGATTTGCCATCGGGCTGGCCAGCGCCGTCCACGCCTCCCGCTTCGGGGTGATCCAGAACAACATCGGGCAGGGATTTGAGCTGCTGCTCATCACCGCAGTGGTCATCGGAGGGACCAGCATCTTCGGCGGCTATGGGAGCGTGGGAGGGACTCTCCTGGGGGTCCTGTTCCTGGCGCTGGTTCGTTCGGCACTGATTTACTTCCGTATCCCTGCGCTCTGGGAACAGGCCGTTTACGGCGCCTTTCTGCTCTTCGCGGTGGGTCTGGACATCGCCCGGTCGCGGGCGTGGGCGCGGGCGTGGCGAGGGGGGACGGCATGAGGGAGATCCGGCGGCCGGGAGCGATCGCCCGGGGATGGACCCGGGAAGGGATCCTGTTGGGGATCGTGGCGGGATTGCTGATCGCCATCGCCCTGCTGACGCCCAAGTTCCTGACGGCCACCAACTTGCAGATCACCTCCCGCTATCTGGTGGAGGTGGGCCTGGTGGCCATCCCGATGACGATGATCATCCTGATCCGTGGGATCGACATCTCCGTGGGCTCCATCGTCGCCCTCGCCACCATCGTCCTGGGGTTCTCGTGGAGCGTGTATCGGATCCCCATGGTCGCCGCGATCGCCCTGGCCCTGACGGTGGCGACCCTTTGCGGCCTCCTGAACGGGTTGGCCATCACCCGGTTGCGGGTTCCGGATTTGGTGGTGACCCTTTCGACCCTGGCGATCTACCGGGGGATCGCCGAGGGCCTCGGGGGTGGGGGGCGGGTCTACCTGTATGAGGATCCGATCATGCGCTTTCTGGGGGAGGGACAGATCCTGGGGATCCCGGTAGGGCTATGGGTGTTCCTGCCGGTGGTGCTCATCGCCGGGCTGGTGCTGGACCGGACCGCCTGGGGGAGGTCGCTATATGCCATCGGGCATAACGAGACGGCCGCGCGCTTCGCCGGGATACGGGTGGACCGGATCCGCCTGCTGGTTTACACCCTTTCCGGGCTGGCCAGCGGGGTGAGCGCGCTCTTCATGGCCGGGCGCCTGGGGACGGCGCGGGCGACCGCCGGCCTGGGCTTGGAGTTCGAGGTCATCACGGCGGTGGTCGTGGGGGGGACGGCGATCTCCGGCGGGGAAGGGAGCATCTGGGGCAGCTTCCTGGGCGTGGTGATGGTCACCGCCTTGCGGAACGGCCTCAACCTGATCGGAGTGCCCTCCCCGATTCAGGCCATGATCATCGGCGCGTTGCTGATCCTGACGGTGCTGGTGAACGAGAATCTGCGCGTGCGCATCCGGGGATGGGTGCGCCCGGCAACGCCGGTGCCCGCGCATGAGGCGGAGCCGGCACCCGCGGCGAACCCGTCTCCCCATGAAAGGAGGTGAGACCGCAGCATCCAGAAGCCCGATTCTTCGCCTTGTTGCGACTGTAATTCAGAACCCCAAATCTCAGGAGGAGGGAGGTTGCCATGAAGCGTCGTCCGTTGCCCTTGCTGATCGTCGGTCTGGTCCTGGCCCTGATCCTGGCCCAGTGCGCGCCGGCTCCCACGCCTTCGCCGACGCCGGCGGCCCAGCCGCCCGCCACCGCGCCCGCTGCGGCGCCTTCCCCCACCGCGGCTCCTTCTCCTACAGCGGCTCCTGCGAAGAAGTTCGTCATCTACCATGTGCCGAAGGCGGTGGGCATCGACTACTTCAAGTCGGCCCATCAGGGCATGGAGGAGGCGGCGAAGGAGTTCGGCGACGTCGAGCTCCACTATGAGGGCTCCATCAACGCCAGCGCCGAGGAGCAGATCAAGGTGCTGGAGGACATCATCACCAAGAAGCCCGATGCCCTCATCGTCTCCGCCAACGATCCTCAGGCCCTGGTGCCGGTGCTCAAGCGGGCCCGCGAGGCCGGCATCACGGTGGTCACGTATGACGCCGACGTGCTGCCGGAGGCCCGCGTCTTCTTCATCAACCAGGCCACCTTCGAGGGCATCGGCAAGGCCCTGATCGACGAGGCGGCCAAGCAGGTCGGCCCGGAGGCCAAGATCGCCATCATCTCCACCTTCCCCACGGCCCCCAACCAGAGCCGCTGGGTGGAGGAGATGAAGAAGTATATGGCCCAGGCCTACCCCAAGATGCAGCTGGTGGACATCCGCTACGGGGAGGACGATCAGGCCAAGAGCCGTCAGCAGGCCACGGACCTCATCGCCGCCCACCCCGAGGTGCAGTTCCTGATCGTCCCGACCTCGGTGGGCTGCCCCGGCGTGGCTGACGCCCTGGAGGCGGCCGGCAAGGTGGGCCAGATCAAGATGACCTGTCTGGCCACCCCCAACGGGATGCGGGCCTACGTCAAGCGGGGCACCCTGGAGGCCTTCTACCTGTGGAACGTGGTGGACCTGGGTTACCTGGCGATGTATGTGACCCACGGGCTGCTGACCGGCGAGATCAAGCCCACGGATAAGACGGTGAAGGCCGGCCGGCTGGGCGAGCGTGAGGTCGGCCCGGACAACGTGATCCTGCTCGGCCCGCCCTTCCGGTTCGACAAGAACAACATCGATCAGTTCAACTTCTAAATGCGCGAGCATGGGGGAGGGCCGAAGAGGCCCTCCCCCGGCTCGATAGGGCTTTCCGTTCGCTCAGACGAGGGGGGAAGCCATGGCGGGGGTGCCTGGATATGAGGCCCTGACGGAAACCCTGGCCCGCCGGGGCGTGGATGTGGAGGCGGTGAAGGCTGCCCTGAAGCGGCAGCGGATCGAGACGCCCTCCTGGGGTTATGGCAACTCCGGCACTCGTTTTAAGGTGTTTCCATGGCCGGGGGCAGCCCGGAACATCTACGAGAAGCTGGCGGACGCGGCGGTGGTGCATCGATTCACAGGCGTGTGTCCCACGGTGGCCATCCACATCCCGTGGGATAAAGTGGAAGATTGGGAAGGCCTGCGGCAATACGCCGCCAGCCTGGGGCTTCAAATCGGGGCGGTGAACCCCAACCTGTTCCAGGACGACGATTACCGGCTGGGCAGCGTCTGCCATCCGGATCCCCGGGTTCGGCGTCGGGCGGTGGAGCACATGCTGGAGTGCATCGAGATCGCCGAAAAGGTCGGCTCCTCCATCCTGAGCCTCTGGTTCGCCGACGGCACCAACTACCCCGGTCAGGACGACTTCCGGGCGCGCAAACATCGCATGCTGGAGGCTCTCTTGGAGGTCTACCGCCGGATGCCGCCGGGGATGCGGATGCTGATCGAATATAAGTTCTTCGAGCCGGCCTTCTATCACACCGATTTGGCAGACTGGGGGATGGCCTATGTCATCGCAACCCACCTCGGGCCCCAGGCCCAGGTCCTGGTGGACACCGGTCACCATCCCCAGGGGACCAACATCGAGCACATCGTGGCCTTCTTGTTGGATGAGGGCCGGTTGGGGGGCTTCCATTTCAACAATCGGAAATACGCCGACGACGACCTGATCGTCGGGTCTATCAATCCCTTCGAACTCTTCCTGATCTTCAATGAGCTGGTTGCAGCGGAGCAGGACCCGCGGACGGCGGAGACGGCCCGGGCGGTGGCTTACATGATCGATCAGTCCCACAACATCGAGCCGAAGATCGAAGCGATGATCCAGTCGGTGGTGAACATCCAGACGGCCTACGCGAAGGCACTTCTGGTGGATCGACGGAGGCTGCGGGAGGCGCAGGAGGCGGGCGACGTCCTGGAGGCCCACCGGGTTCTCCTGGAAGCCTACGAGACCGATGTGCGTCCGCTGCTGGCCCAGGTCCGTCTGGAGATGGGACTGGATCCGGACCCGGTGGCCGCTTTCCGACGGAGCGGATACGCAGAGAAGGTGGCCCGGGAACGGGGGATCGCCGTTGCGGCCAGCGGCTACCCCGGCGCATCTTAACCTTGGAATTCAGGGCCGCTCCCTGAGCTCTCGGCTTCATCTGGATTTGCCTCAGGAGGGATGGAGGATGCCGCGCAACCTCTGGAAGGAAGAGGAAGCGGCGGGCTTGAGCGAGCTGGAGCTTCTGGTCTACCGCTCCCGCCTGCTGGGGGCCGATCGAAGCGTGTGCAACATCTTCGGGGGCAACACATCGGCCAAGACGATCGAGCTGGACTTCCGGGGCCGCCCCATTCGCACGCTGTGGGTGAAGGGCTCCGGATCGGATCTGGCCACGATCACGCTGAAGGGCTTCGCGGCGCTGCGGTTGGACGATGTGTTGCCCCTCATGGAGCGGGAGAGCCTCTCCGACGAGGAGATGGTGGAGTATCTTTCCCACTGTTATCTGAAGCCGGGGATGCCTCGCCCCTCCATCGAGACGCTGCTGCACGCCTTTATCCCCGCCCCCCACGTGGATCACACCCACCCGGACGCTATCGTGAGTCTGGCCACGTCGGAGAACGGACCGGAGCATGTGCGGCGTCTCTTCGGCGACCGCGCGGTCTGGGTTCCCTATGTGCGGCCGGGGTTCACCCTGAGCAAGTGGATCGCCGAGGCGGTGCGGGCCAACCCGCAGGCGGAGTGCGTGGTGATGGCCAAGCACGGCCTGGTGACCTGGGGGGAGGACGCCCGTTCCTGCTACGAGAACACCATCCGGATCATCCAGGAGGCGGAGGATTACATCGCCGAGCGGGCGATGGGCCGTCGGGTCTTCGGCGGGGTGCGCCTCCCCGCGTTGCCGGAGCGTCGGCGCCGGGAGATCGCGGCGGAGCTGCTGCCGATCCTGCGGGGCGCGGTGAGCCGGGAGCGCCGACATGTCCTGCGCTACGACGACAGCCCGGAGGTTCTGGATTTCGTGGGCAGCGAGGGGGCCCGGGAGGTCGCTCGAGTGGGCTCCGCATGCCCGGATCATCTGGTGCACACCAAGCACTGGCCGTTGTTTGTGGAGTGGGATGGCTCTGACGTGGAGGGACTGAAGGCCTCCCTGGTCCGGGAAGTTGAGCGCTATCGAGAAGAGTATGTCCGTTACTTCGAAGCGCACCGGGGTCCCCAGGACACGATGATGGATCCCTCCCCACGCATCATCCTCATCCCGGGCCTCGGGCTGATCGCCACCGGGAAGGACGCGTTTATGGCCGGTGTGGCCCGGGATCTCTATCACCGGGCCATCGCGGTGATGCGTGGCGCCACCGCCCTGGATCGTTTTGTCTCCCTCACGCCGGCGGAAGCCTTCGCGGTGGAATACTGGCCGCTGGAGCTGTATAAGCTGACCCTCCGTCCTCCCGAGCGGGAGCTGGCGGGCCGGGTGGCAGTGATCACCGGAGGGGCTTCCGGCATCGGCCGTGCGACGGCGTATCGCCTGGCCCAGGAAGGGGCCCACGTGGTGATCCTGGACATCAACCGGGAGGGCGCGGAAGCGGTGGCCGCCGACCTCGTCTCCCGCTATGGGGAGGGACGGGGGATGGCCGTGCCCTGTGATGTCACCGATGAGGCTCAGGTCGCTGAAGCCTTCCGCCGCACGGTTCTGGCATATGGAGGGGTGGATATTGTGATCAACAACGCGGGCATCGCCCACTCAGCCCCGGTTACGGAGACCTCGACGGCGGATTGGGATCGCCTGTATCACGTGCTGGTGCGGGGCTATTTCCTCGTGGCCCGCGAGGCGTTCCGGATCTGGAAGGCGCAGGGGATCGGGGGGAGCATGGTCATCGTCGCTTCGAAAAACGCTTTGGTCGCCGGGAAGAACACCGCCGCCTATAGCTCCGCCAAGGCCGCAGAGGTGCATCTGGCCCGCTGTCTGGCCGAGGAGGGAGGCGAGATCGGGGTTCGTGTGAACGTGGTCTGTCCCGATGCCGTGATCCGGGGTTCCAGCATATGGGACACACGCTGGCGGGAGGAGCGGGCGCGCACGTATGGGATCGCCCCGGAGCAGCTGGAGGAATATTACCGCCAGCGCACGACCCTCAAGGTCAACGTGTATCCGGAGGACGTGGCCGAGGCCATCCTCTTCTTCGCCTCCGATCGCTCGGCGAAGACCACCGGCGGGATCCTGACGGTGGATGGAGGGGTTCCCGCGGCCTACGTTCGCTGAGGGGCACATCTTCCAAACCGGAAATGGCCGGCGCTCAGGTTGCTCAGACCGACGGCACAGGGCACGGAGGGTTGGCGCATGCTTCGTCTGGCGGCCATCGACCTGGGGGCGGAGAGCGGACGGGTGTTCCTGGGGACGTTCGATGGGGAACGCCTGTCCGTCGAGGAGATCCATCGTTTCCCGAACGTCCCGGTTCGGGTTCAGGGCACCCTCTATTGGGACATCCTTCGCCTCTTCGAAGGAGTCCGGGAAGGTTTGCTCCGGGCCGCCCGGGTTTCCGGAGGGCGCATCGCTTCGGTGGGGGTTGACACCTGGGGGGTGGATTTCGCCCTGCTGGACCGCCAGGGCCGGCTGATCGGGAACCCGGTGCATTATCGGGATCGCCGCACCGAAGGGATGATGGAGCGGGTTTTCCAGCGCATCCCCCGCGAGGAGATCTACCGCCGCACCGGGATCCAGTTCATGCCGATCAACACCCTCTATCAGTTGTTCGCCATGGTGGCGCGGGAGGATCCCTGGCTGGAGATCGCCCACACTTTCCTGACGATCCCTGACCTTTTCCATTACTGGCTGAGCGGGGTGAAGGCCTGCGAGTTCACCAACGCCACGACCACGCAATGTTACGATCCCTTGGCTGGGGATTGGGCGCGGGATTTGCTGGGACGTCTGGGGATCCCCACTCACCTTTTCCCCGAGATCCTGCCCCCGGGGACCATCCTGGGGCCGCTCCAGCCGGAGCTGGCGCAGGAGCTGGGTCTTCCCGAGACTCAGGTGGTCGCGCCGGCCAGCCACGACACCGGCTCCGCGGTGGCCGCTGTCCCCTTTCAGCATCCCGATGCGGCTTATATCAGCTCGGGGACGTGGTCCTTGGTCGGCGTGGAGGTCAGGGCCCCGGTGATCCGGGAGGAGGCCCTGGCGGACAACTTCACCAACGAAGGGGGCGTGGGAGGGACCTTCCGGCTGCTGAAGAACGTGATGGGGCTGTGGCTGCTTCAGGAGTGCCGGCGCACGTGGGCCGCCCAGGGACAGCAATGGGATTATGAGGCTCTGGTTCGTCTGGCGGAAGCGGCCCCTCCGCTCCGATCGCTTATCGATCCGGATGATCCGCGATTCCTGCCTCCAGGAGAGATGCCCGCACGGATTCAGGCGTTCTGCCAGGAGACCGGCCAGCCTATCCCGGAGGAACCCGCAGAGATCGTCCGCTGTATCCTGGAGAGCCTCGCCCTGAAGTATCGATGGGTGATCGAGCGCCTGGAGGCCCTGCTCGCACGCCCCATCCCGCTGATCCACGTAGTCGGCGGCGGATCCCGCAATGCCCTCCTCTGTCAGTGGACGGCGGACGCCGCCGGACGCCCGGTGCTGGCCGGGCCTGCCGAAGCCACAGCGCTGGGCAACCTCATCGTGCAGGCGATGGCCCTGGGCCATCTCTCCAACCTCGAGGAGGCTCGCGCGGTGATCCGGCGCTCCTTCGCTCCGCTTCTCTATGAGCCCCGCGCTTCCTCCACCTGGGAGGAGGCTTACCAGCGCTTTGTCACCCGGATCCTTCCCGCTGGAAGGAAATGAGGATAGAGACGACCCAGCAGGTCGCCCCTGCCGGATCGAACGGCGATCGCCGCTTCCCGGTGCGCCCGATGGAGGCGTGTTGCATGAGGTAAACTGGGGAAGCGGCGGTGATTCGGCGGCCTGATCCGCCCAGAGGAGGAGAGACGATGAGCGTCCCCAGCCCGGCCTTTCGCGCGCGCATCCGCCAGGGGCTCTCCGATGCCGTCCTCCAGGAGGCGCTGCAGCGGGCCACCCGATCCTTCCAGATCAGCCGCGAGAAGGCGTTCGCCGACCTCCCGGACGCCGAGGCGGTCCGCGACCGCGCCCGCGCCATCCGCGCCCACACCATCGCCCACCTGGACCGCTACCTGGAGCAGTTCGCCCGGGAGGTGGAGCGACACGGCGGAAAGGTCTTCTGGGCCGCCACGGCACAGGAGGCGTGCGATTACATCCTGGGCCTGGCCCGCGCCCGGGGCATCTCCCTGGTCGCCAAGAGCAAGTCCATGGTCAGCGAGGAGATCGGCCTCAACGCCGCCCTGGAAGCCGCCGGGATCCGGGTGGTGGAGACCGACCTGGGAGAGTTCATCATCCAGCTGGCCGGGGAACGTCCCTCCCATATCATCACCCCGGCCATCCACAAGCGCCGGGAGGACGTCTCCCAGCTTTTCCAGAAGCATCTCGGAATGCCCCCCACGGATGAGATCCCCGCGATGACCGCCGCGGCCCGCCAGGCCCTGCGCCAGGTCTTCCTGGATGCCCGCATGGGGATCAGCGGGGTCAACTTCGGGATCGCCGAGACGGGGACCCTGGTGCTGGTGACCAACGAGGGCAACGGCCGGATGGTGACCACCCTGCCGCCGATCCACGTGGCCCTGATGGGCATCGAGCGGGTGGTGCCCACGTGGGAAGACGCCGAGATCCTGCTGCGGGTGCTGGCCCGCAGCGCCACCGGCCAGGCCCTCACCGCCTACACGTCGTTCCTCACCGGCCCCCGTCGACCCAAGGAGCCCGATGGACCCGAGGAGCTGCACGTGGTGCTGGTGGACAACGGCCGCTCCCGCTGGCTGGGCACCCCGCTGGAGGAGGCGCTTTACTGCATCCGTTGCGGGGCCTGCCTGAACGCCTGCCCGGTCTACCAGGCCATCGGGGGCCACGCTTACGGCAGCGTGTATCCCGGCCCCATCGGATCCATCGTCACGCCGATGCTGGGGGAGGGAGCCGGCGCGGAGCTCGCTTACGCCAGCAGCCTGTGCGGGGCCTGCCAGGAGATCTGCCCGGTGCGCATCGCCATCCCCGATCTTCTGATCCGCTGGCGTCAGATGGAGGCCAGCCGCCTCCTGCCGGCCTGGGAGCGGGCCGCCCTCTGGGCTTACGCTCGAATCGCCCGCCACCCCGCGGCCTGGGCGCGGCTCGGCCGCTGGGCGATGGCGCTCCTGCGTCGCCTGGGGCGAGGGGGATGGCTGCGGTGGGGCCCCGGGCCCCTGCGGGCCTGGACGGCGATCCGGGATCTCCCCGTCCCGCAACGTCCGGCTTTCCGGGAGTGGTGGGCCTCCCGGGGAGGAGGTGTCCCATGACCCATCCGGTGCTGGAACGCGTCCGTCGGCAGGTCACCCGACGGCCCGTGCCCTCCGGGCCGGTCCCGCGGTGGCCCCTGGACGCGCCGCGGGGGAGCGCGGCCGCCCTCGAGCGGCTTCAGGCGGCATGGGCAGCGGTGGGCGTGGCCTTCGTCCACTGCCCCACCGAGGCCACGGCCTTCCGGGAGATCGTCGCCCGGCTGCGGGAACGGAAGGTCCGGCACGTGCTGATGGATGCGCGCACCGACCACGCGTATCCCGGCCTGCGGGAGGCCCTGGAGGACGCGGGGCTGACGGTGATGAGCGGCGGACTTCTCCGGGAGGAAGGACCGCGCTACCTGGGGCTGGGGCGCTGGGCGACGGCGGAGGCCGGCATCACCGAGGTGGTGGCCGCCTTCGCGGACACCGGGACGCTGTGGGTGGCCGGGGGCGCGGGAGGGATGCGCTGCGCCTCGCTGTTGCCGCCGCTGCACGTCGCCCTGGTCCGGCGGGCCCAGGTCTATCCGTGTCTGGCCGCCTGGCTGGCGGAGGCCCGGGCCTCCGGGGCGCTGATGGAATGGGTGGAGGAAAGCAGCGCGCTGATCGCCATCACGGGGCCCAGCCGGACCTCCGACATCGAGAAGACGCTGACGCTGGGGGTGCACGGGCCGCGGGAGGTGATCGCCTTTCTGATCGAGGAGGCCGTATGAGCCCGACGGTCCAGCTCTTCGTCACATGCCTGGTGGACTGGCTGCGGCCGGAGATCGGGATCGCCAGCGTGCGGCTGCTGGAGCGAGCCGGCGTCGCGGTGCGCTTCCCGGAGGCCCAGACCTGTTGCGGACAGCCCGCTTTCAACGTGGGGCGCTGGGGGGAGGCCCGGGCCATGGCCGAACATTGGGTGCGGACCTTCGACCCCGAGCTCCCGGTGGTGGCCCCCTCCGGCTCGTGTGTGGCGATGATCCGCCACGGCTACCGGGCGCTCCTGGAGGGGCATCCCCTTTACGGACGCTGGGAGGCCCTGGCGGCCCGCACCTATGAGCTCAGTCAGTATCTGGTGAACGTGTTGGGGATCGAGGACCTGGGGATCCGGCGCGCGGGAGCGGTGACTTATCATCCTTCGTGCCATCTCCTGCGGATGTTGGGGGTGCGGGAGGCGCCGGAGCGGCTGATCCGGGCTGCCGGGGCGGAATATCGCCTGCTCCCGGAGGCGACCGCCTGCTGCGGCTTCGGGGGGCTCTTCTCCGTGCACTTCGAGGAGGTCTCCGGCGCGATGCTCGCCCGCAAGATCCAGGCCATCCGTTCCACCGGCGCGGAGGTGGTCCTGGGGTGCGACTGGAGCTGTCTGATGCACATCGGCGGCGGGCTGCACCGCCAGGGCCTGCCGGTCCGCGCCCTGCACCTCGCCGAGTGGCTGGCAGAGGGGGAATGACCCGATGGACCTGCACACCCTGCGGGAACGCCTGATCGCCTTCTTCGCCGACCAGCCGGACGTGGCGGCGGCGTATCTGTTCGGATCCGCGGCCCGCGGGGAGGCCACGCCGCGCTCGGATCTGGACATGGCGGTCTTGCTGGCGCCTGCACCCACGTCCCCCCAGGAGGAATGGGAGCGCCGGGAAGCCCTGTCGAAGGCCCTCAGCCGGATCGTCGGCCGCCCGGTGGATGTGGTGATCCTGAACCGGGCTCCTCCGCTGCTCTGCCATCAGGTGCTGCGGGAAGGCCAGCGGATCTACGAGCGGGATCCGGAGGCCCGGATCGAGTTCGAGGTGCGTGCAGGAAAGATCTACGCCGATCTCCGGCCGATGTGGGACTTCTTCGATCGGATCCTGGAGCAGGAGCTCGAGGAGGGCCGCTTTGGGGAGCCCCGACGAGGTCATCCGGGAAAGGCTTCGCTGGCTTCGAAGCGAGATCGCCTATCTAAAAAGCGAAAGGGATAAAATCCGCTCGTTCCAGGCATACGTCCAGGATGCTCGCCTGAAACGCGCGGTCGAACGCAGCCTTCAGGTGGCGATCGGGGCATGCCTGGATATCGGCCGCCGCCTGATCGCCCGAGAGGGGTTTCGATATCCGGAGGATAACGCCGACGTCTTCCGGGTGCTGGCGGAGCATGGAATCGTGCCGCCGGACCTGTTGCCCCGTCTCATCGATATGGCGCGCTTCCGGAACGTCATTGTGCACGACTACGTCCGGGTTGACGATGCGATCGCCTATGGAATCCTCAAGAAGCATCTTGGAGATTTTGAGGCCTTCGCTCGCGCTGTCACCGCTTATCTCCGGCGTTCTCGCGCATCCTCTCCCTGAGAGGGTTCTTCCAGGGCTCCGGGAGGGAGGAAAGGCTTTCTTCCGGCGAAGGGGGCCCGGGGCGATGGAGGACTTTGACCCAACGCAACGTCTCGGCGGAGGGATCCGGGCATCCTCTCGTTGGATCTCCGGCCGGAGGCATCCCGCATGCGGACGCTGTATTTCATCACCGTGGGCTTGCACCTGCTGACGGCGATCTTCTGGATCGGCGGGCTGCTCTTCCTGGCCCTGGCGGTGGTCCCGGTGGTCCGTCGGCCGGCGTTCCGCGCGCTCTCCCCCGCGCTTCTGGAGGCCATCGGCCTGCGGTTTCGAAGCCTGGGCTGGATCGCGATGGGGGTTCTGGTCCTCACGGGCCTGATCAACCTGCTCGCCCGGGGGGTGACGCCGGCGCTCCTAATGGATCCCGCCTTCTGGGGAGGCGCCTTCGGGCGGGCGCTGGCGGGGAAGCTGCTCACGGTGGCCCTGGTCATCGGCTTGAACGCGTTGCACGATTTCTGGGCCGGTCCCCGGGCGACCCGGGCCCTCGCGGTCGATCCCGAGGGGGTCGAGGCGGCGCGCTGGCGGCGCCTCGCCTCCTGGCTGGCCCGCCTGACGCTGCTGGCCAGCCTGGGGGCGTTGATCTTCGCCGTCTTCATGGTCCGCGGTTGGCCGTAAGGCGGGGAGGAGGCGAGGATGCCGCGGCTCACCCGATGGTTCATCCGCGCGGCGCTGGGGCATCTCCTCGTCGCCCTGCTTCTGGGGGCGTTGCTGGGATGGGGGCGGGTGATCTCCCTGCCGCCGATCCTCACGGCGGCCACCCCGGTGTATTTCCATCTCCTGATGCTGGGCGGGGTGGCCCAGTTCATCATCGGGGTGGCCTGGTGGATGTTCCCGCCGCTTTCGAAGGAGCGTCCCCGGGGGAACGAGGCCCTGGCCTGGGCGGTCTTCTTCCTGCTGAACGGCGGGTTGATCCTGCGGGCGATCTGCGAACCATGGGTCGCGGTGGATCCGCAGCCGATCGCCCGCGGGGGGCTGTTCCTGAGCGCCCTGGCCCTGGTGGCAGCCGGATGGATCTTCGTGGGCCTGCTCTGGCCCCGGGTGAAGGGGAGGTGAGATGCCGCCCTTGAGCCGGTATATGGTCCGTCTGGCGTTGCTCCATCTGGCCCTCGGCTTCTTTTTCGGCGGCCTGATGCTCGCGCATAAGGCCTTCCCCATCGCGCCGTGGGCGATGCGGTTGCTCCCCTGGCACATCCACGGCCTGCTGATCGGCTGGACGATCCAGCTGGCCTTTGGGGTGGCTTACTGGATCTTCCCGCGGTTCGCCCTGGAGCGGCCGGGAGATCCGCGGGGGCGGGCGGGATGGGCCTGGGCTTCCCTGGTGCTGCTGAACGCCGGGGTCCTGTGCGCCGGCCCGGCGGGGGCGATGGGCTGGGGGCCCGGGCTTGCCCTCGGGTCGGCCCTGGAGACCCTGGGGGTCCTCGCCTTCGTCATCCATCTGTGGCCCCGGGTGCGCCCCGCGGTTCTATGATCCACCCGGATACCGTGGCGAGCCGGGATTCGATACAATAGGGGCCTTGAGCGCGGCGCGGATTCCGTCGTAACCCGGGAGGCGCTCGATGTGGGATGTGCCCATCGTCTGGATCGCGGCCTTCATCGCCGGGGCGATGAACGCCATCGCCGGCGGGGGGACGCTGGTGTCCTTCCCCACCCTGGTGTGGCTGGGCCGTCCGCCGGTCCTGGCCAACGCCACCAACACCGTGGCCTTGCTGCCCGGCTCCATCGCCGGGGCCTTCGGCTTCCGGCGGGAGCTTCCGAAGCTCCGCCGCTGGCTCCTGATCCTGTTCTGGCCCTCCCTGGTGGGCGGCTTCCTGGGCTCGTATGTCCTGCTCCATACCCCGGAGCGCCTCTTCCGTGGCATCATCCCGTATCTGTTGCTGTTCGCCACCATCCTCCTGATGGTCGGCCCCCGGTTGCAGCGCTGGGTCCCCCGCCCCGCCGGACCGATCTCTCCGTGGCGGTGGGCGGCTCTGGCGTTCTTCCAGCTCCTGGTGGGCTTTTACGGCGGCTATTTCGGGGCGGGCATCGGCATCCTGATGCTGGCCGCGCTGGAGCTGATGGGCCTGGAGGACATCCATCAGATGAACGCCCTCAAAAACGTGCTGGCCTTCACCATCAACGGCATCGCGGCCCTGTATTTCATCCAATCCCACGCCGTGCTCTGGGGGGACGCGCTGTGGATGGCCGTGGGGGCGATGGCCGGCGGATACGCCTCCTCCACCATTGCCCAGCGCGTGGATCGGAGCTGGGTGCGCCGCACGGTGGTCGCGATCGGCTTCCTCGTGGCCTTCCGCTCCTTCTTCCATTGAGCTCGCTCAGGGGGAGCTCTCCTCCGGAACGAGCACGAGATCAAACTGCCCCCGCGTCTGGCCGGGTTGCGGGTAATACTGGGTCACCAGCACCCGATGCCCTTCCGCAGTAACCCGGATGTGGATGTGGGGCGGGCGGCCGCCGTAGGAGGGGGGGAAGTGGCTTTCGAAGGCGTAAGCGCCCTGTTCGTCGGCGAAGACCGTGGCCCGATACGCGTCGGCGTAGCGCCCGTCTGGCCCCGCCAGCCAGAACTCGATGCGCGCGCCCGGCAGCGGCCGGCAGCCCTGGCTGGAGCGCACCACACCCTCCAGCCGGAATCCCTCGCCGACTTTGGAGCGGACCGGCGCTCCCGGCCGGTAGAACGGCCCCAGGGCGTCGGGCGGGGTAGGAACGCAGGCCTCCAGCTCCGGAGTGGAAGGGGATTCAGTAGGGGAGAGTGTAGGCGGCGAGGTTTCCTGGAGGATGGCCATGGGCGTGGGGGCAGGGGGTGCCGGAGGGCCGTTCCCCCCTCGAACCGCCTCGCAGAACCCGAGAAGCCCGATCATCGCCAGAACCTCCCATATCCGGCTCATCGCGTCCCTCCCTTCGTCCTCGTTTGACAGGCTCATTGTCCGGACCCCGCCTCCAGCAGGGACTGCATCCGGTTGAAGATCAAGTGCGCAGCCCGTTTCGGACTGACCCGATAAAGGAGGTCCATCCACACCGCGTCCGACCCGACGAGAATGCGGTAGCGGTCCCGCTCCATCCCATCCAAGATGATCCGCGCCGCCTCCCGGGGAGGCAGCGCCCGGATGGAACGCGGGGCGCTCACCGGGGAATGGATCTCCACGCCCGAATGGGCGGCGATGTCAGTGGCCACGGCCCCTGGGAAGACCACCGTCACGAGGACCGGGGTGCCGAGCAGCTCGGTGTATAGCCCTTCCGTCGGCAGCTTGACCGCTGCCTTGGATGCCCCATAGATGGTCTGGCCGGGGACCGGCAGGAAGCCTCCCATGCTGGAGATGTTCACGATGTGGGCCTCGGGACGTTTGAGAAGGTAGGGCAAAAAGGCCCGGACCATGTAGAGGGTCCCATAGAAGTTCACCCGCCTCACCCGCTCGATGGCCTCCTCATCCAGATCCTGGACGCGGACGAAGGGCTGGATGATCCCGGCGTTGTTGATGAGGCCGTCGACGGTGCCGTGGTGCGCGATGACCTGCTCGGGCAGCCGACGGACGGCCTCCCGATCGGTGATGTCCAGGACGTGAAGGGGTAGGCGATCGAGAGGCGCTCCGGCCTGGGCGGCCGTCTCCCGGAGGGCCGGCTCCCGGATGTCCACCACAGCGACGCGGGCGCCCCGAGCCAGGAGGCCCAGCACCAGCTCCCGGCCGATGCCGCTACCCCCGCCGGTGACCACGATGACCTTACCGCGAACCTTCATGGCTTCCTCCAGCTGGTGGGATGAACTTAAGGCCCCGGCACGATGCGCAGGATCCGATCGTCCTCAGGACCCGGGCGTCCCCGGCCGTCGCGGTTGCTGGTCGTGAAGTAGAGATAGCCGTCCGGCCCCATCTTCACCTCGCGGATGCGCCCGAAGACGCCCTGGAACAGCGCCTCGTGGAAGATCACCGTGGTCCCATCCGGCCCCAGGATCACGTGATGGAGATGCTGCCCCCGCAGGGCGCCGAAGAACAGGTGCCCTTTCCACGGAGCCAGCCGGTCCCCGGTCACGAAATCCATCCCGGCGGGTGCCCACGTGGTGCTTTCCCCGCTATACAGGATGGGATCCGTGAAGCGAGGGTCGCCGGCGATGCCGGTCACGATGGGCCAGCCGTAGTTCGCGCCGGGCCGGATGAGGTTGAGCTCATCGCGGCAGCACAGGCCCATCTCGCCGCTGGGGCCGTGCTCCGTGCTGTAGAGCTGTTGGGTCTCCGGGTGCCAGGCCAGGCCCTGGGGATTGCGGTGGCCCAGCGAATAGACATAGGAGCCCGGGAAGGGGTTATCCGCCGGCACCGAGCCGTCCGGGTTCAGGCGGAGGATCTTCCCCGCCAGGCTGTCCAGTCGCTGGGCTTGATCGCGCTGGGTCGCGTCCCCTGTGGTGGCGTAGAGCTTGCCATCCGGGCCGAAAGCGAGGCGGCCGCCGTCGTGGATCCCGGCTCCCGGGATGCCGTCCAGGAGGACGCGCTCCTCCCCTGCAACCTCCCCCCGCAGGGTGAGCCGGGAGATCCGGTTGCGCAGGGCGCCCCCGGCCCGATAGGTATACATCACGTAGAGATAGCCGTTGCGGGGGAAGTCCGGATCCAGGGCCAGGCCCATCAGCCCGCCCTCGCCGGTGGCGGCCACCGGGAGGACGGCCACCGGCTCCGGGCGCAGCCGGCCGTTCTCGATCACCCGGATCCGGCCGGGGCGCTCGGTGACGAAGATCCGACCGTCCGGCGCGAAGGCGAGGGCCCACGGCACCTCCAGGCCGGTCGCCACCACCTCCACCCGGGGCTGGAAGGCCGCCGACGGAGAGGGGGAGGCGCTGGGCGTGGAGGGGGCAGGAGAAGGTCGGAGCGGGGTCGCCGTCGGCGATGGGCGGGGCGCAGGGGAGGAGATCCCGGTCGGGGAAGCCCTCGGCGCGGGCGAAGCGGGCCCCCGACCGCACGCGCCCATCCAGAGCAGCGCAAGTCCTATCAGCGGCAACGCTTTTCGCATGGGAAGCCTCCGGCATCGAATGGCGCAGGCGGAAAGCCATCCTTGGATCCACGGCCGGGCCCTGGCATATGTTGCGGGAGCGGCTTCCGCCGCGACCCTCACGGGATCGAAGGCGGAGGTTCGGGGCTGAAGCCCCTCCTCCGTAAGCCGAAATTCATTTCGGCATCTACGTTGTAGGAGCGGCTTTCGCCGCGACCTTTGCGTCATCCGAGATGGAGAGTTCGGGGCTGAAGCCTTTCCTGCAAAGATCGATGAGGGCGTTCTTCGATCGCCACCTGAAGGGCGCTGGGTAATCGAAAGGGGACAGACCAGATGGCCTGTCCCCTTTCGATAGCGGGATGGAGTTTATTCCGCTTCCCGACGGGCCAGCTCGCGGTCCATCATCACCAGCCCAGCCCCATCCTCGCCGATGCGCCGGAGCGCCTCCAGGATCTGCTCCACGGTCTTCTCTTCCTCGATCTGTTCTTCCAGGAACCAGTGGAGCAGGGGCAGGCTGGAGGGATCGTTCTCGCGAACGGCGATCTGGTAAAGGTTCTGGATCAGACCGGTGACCCGCCGCTCGTGCTGGAGGGCCTGGGCGAAGGCCTCCTGCGGCGAGGCGAAATCGGCCGGAGGCTGCTCAATGGCCTGCAGGACCACCCGCTCCCCCCGATCGCAAAGGTGATCGAAGAACTTCATGGCGTGGCCCACTTCCTCACGGGCCTGGACCCGCATCCAGTGAGCGAACCCGGGTAGATGGAGGGCCTCGAAGTAAGCGGCCATGGAAAGATAGAGATAGGCGGAGTAGAGTTCATGCCGGATCTGATCGTTCATCGCATCGCGGAGGGCTTGGCTCATCGCCATGGGAGGCCTCCTTTCGCATCTGAAGTGAACGGGGCGGATCCAGATCCAGTCTAAACCACAAATCCGGATCTCGCCACCTCGACGGAGCGGGGGACGGCGGCCGGGTCGGCCATCACGATGAGGCGACGTTTCCGTTAAATGATTTGGGAACATTGCGATGGGGGAATCTTCGGCGCGAGCCCCTTCGATGGAGGCCCGCATCGCCTCCGGGGATGTGGAGGCGGAGGTCATCCGGCGGGCACAGGCGGGCGACCCGGAGGCGATCGGGTGGCTCTACGATCGCTATTACCTGCCCATCTACCGCTACCTGCGGGTCCGGGTGGAGGACCAGGAGGCCGCTGAGGATCTGGCTGCCGAGGTGTTCGTGCGCATGATCGAGCATCTGCCCCGCTACCAGTCCCGCGGGCGCCCCTTCCTCGCCTGGCTCTACACCATCGCCCGCAACCTGCTGACGGACTATTACCGCTCCCAGCGCTGGGCTCCGCTGGATCTTCCGGATCCGGAGCGAGGGCGAGGGGATGAAGGGATGATGGAGCGGATCGAGGCGCGGGCTGAGCAGGACTGCCTGTGGCGGGCCCTCCGGCAGCTGACCCCGGAGCAGCAGGAGGTGCTCTTCCACCGCTTCTTCGAGGGGCGCTCGGTGGAGGAGACCGCCCAGCTGATGGGCAAACAGCCCGGCGCGATCAGGGCCTTGCAGCATCGCGCCCTGGCCGCCCTGCGGCGGCGGATGGAGGAGATGGGATGTCGTTGAAGCAACCCTCGTTCGAGGAAGCGCTGGCCCGCTGCCTGGAGGAGGTGGCGGCCGGCGCGGATGTGGAGCGCGTGGTGGCCCGGTATCCGACCTACGCGGCGGAGCTCCGCCCCTTGCTGGAGACCGCCCTCCGACTTCGCGGGGCTGCACTTCCGCCCCCGCGCGAGGAGGCGGTCCGGCGCGGCCGCATGCGCGCGGTGGCGGCCGCTCGCCGGATGCGCTCCGCGACCCGAAGCGGGCTCACAGCCCGCCGGTGGGTGTCCGCCCTCCTCACCGCCGGGCTGTTGTTGGCGTTGCTCTTCGGAGGAGGCGCCCTGGGGGTCCGGGCCGCCGAGGCCAGCTTGCCGGGCGATCCCCTCTATCCGCTCAAGCTGCTGAAGGAATCCGCGGAGCTGACCTGGGCGGAGTGGCAGGGGGATCCCGCGCCGGCCCTGATCCATCAGCTGGAGCGCCGTTCCGAGGAGATCGAGGCCCTGCAGCGCCAGGGCCGCCCGGTGCATCCGGCGGCGTTGCAGCGCT
Source organism: Thermoflexus hugenholtzii (assembly GCF_018771565.1). Lineage (NCBI taxonomy): Bacteria > Bacillati > Chloroflexota > Thermoflexia > Thermoflexales > Thermoflexaceae > Thermoflexus > Thermoflexus hugenholtzii. The sequence goes on from NZ_CP076326.1 coordinate 569,524, forward strand.
CCACCCGTTTGCTGATCCGGTTGATCATCCTGGCCGAGCGGCATCCGGATCATCCGCTCCTGCGGCAGCGCGCGCTGCAGGCCATCGAGAGGCATCGGATGGTCCTTCTGGCCCTGCGGGATCGGGTCCCGCCGGCCGCGCGGCCGGCCCTGGAGCGGGCCCTGGAGCGGGCGGAGCGGGCTCGGGAGGTGATCCGGAAGGCCCCCATCCCCCCAGGCCCCCCCGGACGCCGTCCGGAGCCCCCGGTTCCGGGGCCGAAGCGATGAGGGGCGCTGCGGCGCAGCGACCCGAGATGGGCTCAGCGCCGCAGCAGGCGGGCGCTGTTCAGGAGGATGCCCACGTCCGGCACCACCTGGGCCGCCGCCGCGAGGATCGGCGGGAGGATCCCCAGGGCGGCCAGCAGCGCCCCGAGCCCGTTGTAGACCGTGGCGAGGGCGAAGTTCCACCGGATGACATCCATGGTGGACCGGGCGATCCGGACCGCCTCGGGCAGGAGCCGCCAGTCGTCCCGCAGCAGGACGATGTGACCGGCCTCCAGGGCCACATCCGTGCCGCTCCCCATGGCGATCCCCACGTCGGCCTGGGCCAGGGCCGGGGCGTCGTTGACGCCGTCCCCCACCATCCCCACGACCCGCCCCTGGGCCTGGTAGGCCCGGACCACTGCGATCTTGTCCTCCGGGAGGAGCCCGGCCCGGAAGGGGATGCCGAGGGACCTCGCCACGGCCGCCGCCGCCTCCGGGCGGTCCCCGGTCAGGAGTTCGATCCGCCGGATCCCCAGCCGCTGGAGTTCCTGGAGGACGTCGCGCACCTCCGGACGGAGGGTGTCCTGCACGGTGAGAAGCCCAATCGGCCGGCCGTCGAGCCGGACGGCGACCACGGTCTTCCCCTCGGCCGCCAGGCGGGCGGCGAGGGCCTGGAGGCGGTCCTCTCCGTCCGGCTTGATCCGGCCCACCGTCACCGTGTGGCCGCCGATCTGCGCCCGCACGCCGATCCCCGGCAGGGCCTCGAAGGTTTCGACCGCCGGAACCTGGACGCCCCGCTCCCGGGCGAGGGCGCGCACGGCCTCGGCCAGCGGGTGCTCGGAGTCCCGCTCGGCCGCGGCGGCGAAGGCCAGCACCTCCTCCTCCCGCCACCCGTCGAGGGGGATCACGTCGGTCACCTGCGGGCGGCCGAGGGTCACCGTCCCCGTCTTGTCGATCAGGAGCACCTCCACCCGGGCGAGGACTTCAAGGAAGCGACCGCCCTTGATGAGGAGGCCCCGGCGGGCGGCGGCGCCGATGGCCGCGAGCATCGCCACCGGGGTGGCGAGGGCGAAGGCGCACGTGCAGGCCACCGCGAACACCGCGGCCATGGCCAGCGGATCGCGCCGCAGCACCAGCGTGAGGAGCCCAACCGTTGCCACCACCGGCAGATACCATGTCGCCACTCGATCGGCGAGCCGTTGGACTTCGGGCCGGCTCCGCTCCGCCTCCTCCACGAGGCGCAGGATCCGACCGAAGGTGGTATCCGCCCCCACCGACGTCGCCCGGACGCGCAGGCTCCCGAGCTGACAGATCGAGGCGGCCCAAACCCGATCCCCCGGCCCTACCTCTACGGGCATCGCCTCCCCGGTGAGGGCGCTCGGGTCCACCGTGGCGTGTCCCTCGATCACCTCGCCGTCCACCGGGATCCGCTCGCCGGGCCGCACGACCACCACCTCGCCCGGCTGCACCGCCTCCACCGGGACCTCGCGTTCCTCCCCGGCGCGGAGCACCCGCGCCCGCTGGGGCCGCAGGGCGAGGAGGGACCGCATGGCGCGGCGGGCCTGCTCCACCGTGAGGCGCTCGACTTCCTCGCCGATCCGCATGAAAAGCGCCAGCACGAGGGCGCTCGACCACTCCCCCACAAGAGCGGTGGCGAGGACCCCTGCCGTCATCAGGGTGTGGGGAGTCACCCGCCCCCGGCGGGCCGCCCATGCCACATCCCGGAACGCCGGGAAGCCGGCCAGGAGCGTCCCGCTGGCCCACAAGGGCCACGGGATCCGGGATTCCAGAAGATGGAACCATCCCAGTCGCTCCCCGACGACGATGAGGAGGACCAGCATCAGAAGGCCCGCGAAGGCCGCGGAGGCCCGGGCGCCCACCTCCGCGATCACAGGGCCGGCTCCTGGGCGGCCCTCACGTGCCTTTCCCGCCTCCTCCGGGACGTCCACGCAGCATCGTTCGCAGCCTTGCGACATCTCCTTCTCCCTTCCGCATCGACCCCTTTCATTTTATGCCACATTATGCCACTTATGCCACATTATGCCACAGGCCGTTGGGATCGCTTCGGCCACGCCCACCGCTGCTCCCGGGTATGTCCCGATTTTGTCGGGCCTGGCCGCCTTGTAGGACAACTGCGAGCAGTTGTCCTACGATTTTGGGACGCACCGCTGCTCCCCCTTGACAACCCCTGTCCAGCCCATATAATAAAGGTGACTCCGTGCTCAACTTTGTGAATCCCCATGGATGACGAGCGATTGGCCCAGATTGCGTCCTGGTATTACGAGGAGGGGCTGGATCAGGGGGCGATCGCCCGGCGGCTGGGGTGCTCGCGTTCCATGGTCTCGCGTTACCTCAAGGAGGCCCGGGCCCGGGGCCTGGTGGAGATCCGGATCCGGCATCCCCTGAAGACCGATCCCCGGCTGGAGGAAGCGCTGCGCGCGGCCTTCTCCCTGCGGGAGGCCTGGGTGCTGGGCAACCCTCCTGCGGATGACCGCCTGCGGTTGCGCCGGCTGGGGGAGCTGGGGGCGCGGGCGCTGCAACGCCGGCTGCGCCCGGGGATCCGCATCGGGGTGAGCTGGGGCACGGCCGTCTATGAGGTGGTGCGGGCGATGCCCGAGATCCCGCTGAAGGGCGCCCAGGTGATCCAGATCATCGGCGCCCTGGGCGCCGGCGACCCGATGATCGATGGGCCGGAGCTCGCCCGCTGGCTGGCGGAGAAGCTGGAGGCCCCGGTCCGTCACCTCCACGCCCCCCTGCTGGTGGAAAGCGAAGCGGTGGCCCAGGCCCTGCGGCACGAGCGGACCATCGCCGAGACCCTGGCCCTGGCCCGCAAGGTCCATGTGGCTCTGATCGGGATCGGCTCGGTGGACCCTCGACTCTCCAGCCTGCGGCGGGCAGGTTACCTCACGGAGGCGGAGCTGGAGGCGCTCCGGGCCGCCGGGGCGGTGGGGGATGTGCTGGCCCGGGCGCTGGACGCGGAGGGAAATCCCCTGGATCATCCTCTGAACCGGCGGGTGATCGGCCTGGAGCTCGAGGCGCTGCGCCGGATCCCCACGGTGATCGCCGTGGCCGGGGGCGTGGCCAAGGCCCCGGCGATCCGGGCCGCGCTGCGCGGCGGCTATGTCGATGTGCTGGTCACCGACGCAGAGGCGGCGGCGGCCGTCCTCGCCATGGAGGGAGCGCTGGCCTATGCGTGAAGCGCCGACGACGTCTCTTCTCGACGCGACGCTCGATCTCCCCCGGGAGCGCCTGATCGATTGGCTCTACCAGATGCTCCTCATCCGAGCCTTCGAGGAGACGGTGGAGCAGCTCTACGCGGCCGGCAAGATGCACGGCACCATGCATCTTTACATCGGCCAGGAGGCGGTGGCGGTGGGGGCCATCGCCGCCCTGCGCCCCGATGACTACATCACCTCGACCCATCGTGGCCACGGCCATGCCATCGCCAAAGGGCAGGACCTGCGGGCGATGCTGGCGGAGCTGTTGGGGAAAGAGACGGGGGTGTGCCGCGGCCGCGGCGGCTCGATGCACCTGGCCGATCTCGAGCGGGGCAATCTGGGGGCCAACGGCATCGTGGCCGGGGGGATCCCCATCGCGGTGGGGGCGGGGCTCAGCATCCGCATGCAGGGGCAGGACCGGGTGGTGCTGTGCTTCTTCGGCGATGGGGCGGCCAACCACGGCAACTTCCACGAGGGCCTGAACATGGCCGCCATCTGGCGGCTCCCTGTGGTCTTCCTTTGCGAGAATAACCAATACGCCATGTCTATGGCGGTCCGACGGGCCATGGCCGTGCCCCGGGTGGCCGATCGGGCGGTGGCCTACGGAATCCCCGGGGAGACCGTGGACGGCATGGATGTGGTGGCGGTGTATCGGGCGGTCCGGGCGGCGGTGGAGCGGGCCCGGCGCGGGGAGGGCCCCACGCTGATCGAGGCGATCACGTATCGCTACAGGGGGCATTCCAAAAGCGATCGCCAGGTGTATCGCACGAAGGACGAGGTGCAGGCCTGGATGGCTCGTGATCCCATCGCCCGGCTCCGCGAGGCGCTGATCGCCCGGGGGTGGCTCTCGGAGGCGGAGGCGGCGGCGCTGGAGGAGCGGGCCCGGGAGGCCGTGGCGGAGGCCCTCCGGGCCGCCGAAGGAGATCCGGAGCCCGACGTGGCGCAGTTGACCGAAGGCGTCTACGCCGAGGACCCGCTCTTCCCTCCTCGCTGGATCCGGCAGGCCTTCGGCTCCGAGGTCCCGGTGGAGCCGCCGGCGGGAACGCGGGAGCTCTCTTACGCGGAGGCCCTGCGGGAGGCGATGGCCCAGGCCATGGCCGCCGACGAACGGGTCTTCCTGATGGGCGAGGACATCGGGGTCTACGGCGGGGCCTTCGGGGTCACCCAGGGGCTGATCGAGCGGTTCGGGCCGGAGCGGGTGCGGGACACGCCGATCTCGGAGAACACCATCGTGGGGGCCGGCGTCGGGGCGGCCCTCACCGGGATGCGCCCCATCGTGGAGATGCAGTTTATGGACTTCGTGACCCTGGCCATGGAGCAGACCGTCCTCCAGGCCGCCAAGGTCCGCTACATGTTCGGGGGGAAGGCCCGGGTTCCGCTGGTGCTGCGGCTCCCCGGAGGCTCCGGCACGGGGGCGGCGGCCCAGCACTCGGAGAGCCTGGAGGCGTGGTTCGTGCACGTGCCGGGGTTGAAGGTGGTGGCGCCCGCCACGCCTTATGATGCCAAAGGGCTGCTCCTGGCCGCCCTGGCCGATGACAACCCGGTGATCTTCGTGGAGCACAAGCTCCTTTATCGAACCCGCGGGCCGGTGCCGGAGGAGCCCTATCTCGTCCCCTTGGGGAAGGCGGCTGTGCGGCGGCCGGGGCGCCATCTCACCATCGTCGCTTACTCCATCGCGGTGTTGCGGGCCCTGGAGGCGGCGGAACGGCTGGCGGCGGAAGGGATCGAAGCAGAGGTGATCGATCTGCGCACCCTGAAGCCCTACGATGCCGAGACGGTGATCGCCTCGGTGAAGAAGACGGGGAAGTTGCTGATCGTGCACGAGGCGCCGCTGCTGGGCGGCTTCGGCGGGGAGCTGGCGGCCGCGGTCGCCCAGAGCGAGGCCTTCGCCTATCTGGAGGCCCCCATCGTCCGCCTGGGCGGCGCGGATGTCCCCATCCCCTATCATCCGCGCCTGGAGCGGGCGGCGGTTCCCCAGGTGGAAGATATCGTCGAGGCGGCCCGGCGGCTGGCGCGCCTGGAGATCTGATGGGGGAGGCTCGGAAACGCATGCCAGTCCCGGTGATCATGCCCAAATTCGAGATGGCCCAGGAGAGCGGGAAGGTCCTCCGCTGGCTGAAGCAGGAAGGGGAAGCGGTCACCAAAGGCGAGGCGATCCTGGAGGTGGAGACCGACAAGGTGGCGATGGAGGTGGAGGCGCCGGCCAGCGGAACCCTGGTGGGGATCCGGGCGGGGCCTGGCGAGGTGGTGCCCATCGGCCAGCCCATCGCCTACATCCTCCTGCCCGGGGAGGTCTGGGAGGGCGCGCCGGGCGCATCGCCGGCTGCCTCGCCGGCCGGCGCCCCGCGGGCGACGCCGGTGGCGGAGCGGATCGCCCAGGCCCACGGGGTGGATCTTTCGGCGGTGCCGGGCACCGGCCCGGGAGGACGCGTGACCAAGGCGGATGTGGAGGCGTTTCTGGCTCAGCGCGCGGCGGAGGGGAAGGTGAAGGCGGCCCCGGCGGCGCGGCGGCTGGCTCGGGAGCTCGGGGTGGATCTGCAGCAGGTGAAGGGGACCGGCCCGGGCGGGCGGATCCAATCCGAGGATGTGCGGCGGGCGGCGGAGGCGTTGCGCGCGGGCGTCTCCCCGGAGGCCCTCGAAGCCCCGGCCCGCCCGGCGATCCGCCGTCGGGTGCCGCTGGCCGGGATGCGGCGGATCATCGCGGAGCGGATGAGCCGGAGCGTCCGAGAGGCGCCGCAATTCACGGTCAGCATCGATGTGGAGATGGGCCGGGCGATGGCCATCGTCGAGGATCTCGCCGCCTGGGCGGAGCGGGAGGGAGGGCCCCGGGTGACCCTCACGGCGCTGCTGGTGAAGGCCTGCGCCTGGGCCCTGCGGCGGCATCCGGCCCTCAACGCGACGCTGGAGGGCGAGGAGATCCTGGAATGGGAGGATGTGAACATCGGGGTGGCGGTGGCCGTTCCCGAGGGCCTGGTGGTGCCGGTGATCCCCGAGGCGGACCGGCGCGGGGTGTGGGAGATCGCCCGCATGCTGGAGGAGAAAGTCGGACGGGCGCGGGAGGGGCGGCTACGGCCGGAGGATGTGCAGGGAGGGACTTTCACCCTATCGAACCTGGGGATGTATGGGATCGATCGCTTCACGGCGATCCTGAACCCGCCTCAGGCGGGCATCCTGGCGGTGGGACGGGTGGCCAAGCGGCCGGTGGTCGGGGAAGGAGATGAGGTCGTGGTGCGCCCGGTGGCAACCCTCACCCTGACGGCGGACCACCGGGTGATCGACGGCGCGCAGGCGGCTCAGTTCATGGAGACCCTCCGGGCAGTCCTGGAGCGGCCAGGGCTGCTGCTGGGGTGAGAGGAAGCGTGGGGATGCTTCTAACGCCACAGCGGGTCTTATTGCGTGTGTCGGCGGCTTCGGCGGAGGAGGTGATCCGCCGGCTGGCGGCCCTTCTGGAGGCGGAAGGAGTGGTCCGCCCTTCCTTCGTGGAAGCAGTTCTGGAGCGGGAGCGGACCCATCCCACGGGGCTTCCGCTGGCGGGGGACCTGCATGCGGCGATCCCTCACGCGGATGTGACGCATGTGATCGCGCCGGCCCTGGCCGTTGCAACCCTTGCCTGTCCGGTGAGTTTCCGGAATATGGTGAATCCCGATGAGATCGTGCCGGTCTCTATTGTTATTTTGATGGCCCTGGATGAGCCGCATTCTCAGATTGAGATGCTGCAGCGTCTGGCAGCTTTTTTTCAAGACCCCGAGCGTGTACGCAAGGTCTACGAAGCTCGAACAGCTGAGGATCTGATTCAGGCGCTTGACATCCTCGCTTAAAGCAAGGAGGTGGCTATGGCTCAACCCAAACGTGTGCTGGTGGCATGTGGCACCGCGATCGCCACATCCACAGTTGTGGCGAAGGCCATCGAGGAAGGGCTCGCTGCGCGGGGCATCCAGGTGATCACCCGTCAATGCAAGGCGGCGGAGGTCCCTGCGCTGGCGAAGGATTTCGATTTGGTGGTGACCACCACTCCCGTGCCCACAGATCTCGGGATTCCTGTGATCCAGACATTGGCCTTCCTGACCGGTATCGGAAAGGATCAGGTGCTGGATCAGATCGCCGAGATCCTGCGCCGCTCCGGGTAGGGGTGGATTTTCTTGGGGCGCTTCGGTCCATGTGCACGTGAAGCGCCCTCACTTTTAGTTCCCCCGCACAAGAAAGGAGGTGAGTGGGGCGGGTTTTGTAGATCTTGGTGTTCGTGATAAGGATGTATATAAGTTTAATCTCCATATTCTTAACCAAGGAGGTAGCCATGGAGGTCTTCCTGAGCACGTTGAAGGCGATTATTGACAATCTGGGAGCTACGGTTGCGTTGCCGATTATCATCTTCCTGTTCGCTGTCGCTTTGGGGGCGCAGCCCGGTCGTGCTTTCCGGGCGGGCGTGACCATCGGCATCGCCTTCATCGGAATCAACCTGGTCATTGGGCTGATGTGGACGAATCTGTCCGAGGTCGCCCAGGCGATGGTGAAGAACACCGGCATCCAGCGGGATGTGGTGGATGTGGGGTGGCCGTCGGCAGCAGCCATCGCCTTCGGTTCGGCCGTTGGCCTGTGGGTGATCCCACTCACGCTGGCCATTAACATCCTGATGCTGGCGGCCCGTCTCACCAAGACGCTGGATATCGATATCTGGAACTACTGGCATTTCGCGTTTATCGGTTCTCTCGTCGTCGCTGCCACAGGCAACCTGCTCCTGGGCCTTCTGGCGGCGGCGATCGCGGCGGCGCTGGCTCTCTTCTTCGCGGACTGGACGGCCCCTGCGGTTCAACGCTTCTACGGCTTGCCCGGGATCTCCATCCCACATCTGACCACTGCCCCTGGTGTGCCTATCGCCATTGTGGTGAACTGGATCATCGATCGTATTCCTGGCCTGCGCGAGGTGCAGGCGGATCCGGAGGCGATCCGTCGCCGGCTGGGCATCGCCGGGGAACCGGTGATCCTGGGCCTGATCATCGGGCTGGTGCTTGGGATCCTGGGCTTCTATAATGCCGGCGACGTCCAGACGGTGGTGGTGAAGGTTCTCAAGACAGCGATGAACCTGGCGGCGGTGATGCTGCTTCTGCCGCGGATGGTCCAGATCCTGATGGAAGGCCTGATCCCTGTCTCGGAGGCGGCTCGGGACTTCATGCAACGGCGGGCCGGAGGTCGAGAGATCTACATCGGGCTCGATTCCGCGATTCTCATCGGCCATCCGGCGGCTATCTCGACCGCCCTGGTCCTGGTGCCGGTGGCGATCTTGCTTAGCGCCATCCTGCCCGGCAACCGGGTGATCCTCTTCGCAGATCTCGCGGTGATTCCCTTTGTGGTGGCGATGTTCGCTCCGCTGATGCGGGGGAACATTTTCCGGATGATCATCGCAGGCACGATCACCCTGGCTATCGGTTTCTACATCGCCACCGGGATGGCGGATCTGTTCACTGCGGCTGCCGTGGCATCGGGCTTCAAGATGCCAGAGGGGGCGGTGCGCATCACCAGCATTGCTGATGGCTTCCTCTGGCCACCCTTCGTTTTCGTCACCGCAGTGCGACTGGCAGGGGTGGTGGGGCTCTTGATCCTGCTGGTCCTCCTGGCGGTAGCGCTCTTCCTCTACCAGCGTAATGCGAGGGCGTGGGAGATCGCGGCCGGAGCTCCGGCTGAGGGATGATCAGGCCTTGACTTTTATATGATAGCTCCAGGGGGTTGGGGTGTGATCGCCCAACCCCCTGGTTGCCTAATATGGAACTCGAGCCTTCCGGAGATTCAGCAATCTAAACCGAGGCTCCTTGAGATGGGTGTCGTGCATCGTCGGAAGCCGAACGGATGGGACTGGGAGGGGGTGCCTGTCGTCCCTTATGGAGGACCGGGAGGCGTCTGCGGCTCCCGACGGGTGCTGATCGGCCCGCGGGAGCGCGCGCCCTATTTCGTGATCCGCTACTTCGAGCTCCCACCCGGCTGCCGGTCCTCTCTGGATCGCCATCTCCACGACCACGGGGTGGTGGTCCTGCGGGGCCGCGCCCGGGTGCAGCTGGGGGAGGAGCGCTTCGAGGTGGGGCCCGGGTAATCACCCCCCTGAGTAGTGCTCGGTGGTATAATCGGGGCCAGATTCCGACGGAGGTGGGCCCGATGAATCGAAAGCCCAATTCCCAGAACCCCCCCTGCCCTCGCTGTGGGGCCACCCATGTGGTAAAGAACGGCAGTAAGGGTGGGCGGCCCCGTTGGGTCTGTCGGAACTGCGGGCGCTCGTTTGGGCCTACCCTGGGCACGGCGATGTATCGCTTGCGTGTGACCCCTGCGGAAGTGGCGCGCACCCTGCTGGTGGTGATGCGTCGGGGGAGCCTGAGCGCCGCTGAGGAGATCACCGGCCACAAATATGAAACCATTGGCCGATGGCTCCGGATGGCCGCCCAACACGCTGAGGCCCTCACCGAGGTCCTGGTCCACGACCTGCATTTGAGCGAGGTCGAGGTGGATGCTTTCTGGTCGTTTGTCAAAAAAAGTGTCCAGAGGCTGGAGATCCAGACGCCTCGGCGGGCGGGGTGGGCCCGCGTTGGGGATGTTTGAGCCAGGACCGGGCGACTCGTTTTGTGGTGGCGTGGGGCTTTGGGTCTTCGGAGGATGAGGTCGCGCCGAAGGTGGTGGCGCAGACCCGCCAGCGCACATCTGGCAGGGGGGCGTGATCTGGATCAGCGATGGACGGCCGGTCTACCGACGGGCGGTTCGTCAGGTCTATCGGGACGCGCAACCGACGGGAAAGCGGGGGCGTCCGCCCCTGGTGCTCACGCCTGGGGTGGGGTTGACGCAAGCGGTCAAGCGTCGTCATCAGGGCCGGATGGTGCGCGTGGAGGTGCGTCAGGTTCTGGGGAGGCGGTGGATTGCCCCTATCCGGTGCATGAGGAACGGTTGAATGGCATGTTGCGCGATCGGTTGAATGCGCTGACGCGTAAGACCCATGCCTTTGCGAAGACGACAGGGACCTGGGATGCGCTGGTGATCCTCTGTTTGTTTGAGCACAACTGGCTGCGGCCCCATCGGGCCTTGCGGGAAGCGGGGGAGGGCCTGCCGGAGGGGCGGCGGTATCGGCCGCGGACGCCGGCGATGGCCATCGGGTTGACCGATCATATCTGGACCTGGGAAGAGTTCTTGACCTTCAAGCATTATCAATACCAAAAGGAGTGACTACCGGGGCCCGGGGACGTGATCTATATCGCCCCCCAGGAGATCCATCAGTTCGTCAACATCGGCGAGGAGCCCTTCGGCTTCCTCTGCGTGATCCCGAACAAGGCGTTGTTGCAAGAACGGCGATCGGAGGAAGAGGGATGATCTCCCATGCCCGGGCCCTGATCTACCACAGCCGGGAGGATCTGCGGATCGCGGAGGTCCCCCTGCGGCCCCTGACGGAGGGGGAAGTGCTGGTGCGCATCCGGGTCTGCGGGCTGTGCCCCGGGGAGATCATGGACTGGTATATGGCGAAGAAGGCCCCCTTCACCCCCGGCCACGAGCTGGTCGGCGAGGTGGTGGCCGTGGGCCCGGGGGTCACCGCCTTTCAAGGCGGGGAGCGCGTGGTGGTGCATCACCACGCCCCATGCGGCGCGTGCCGGTTCTGCCGGCGGGGCGATTACGTGCACTGCCCCACCTGGCGCTCCACCCGCCTGATCCCCGGCGGCCTCAGCACCTACGCCATCGTCCCCCCGCCGGTGGTGGACCGGGATCTCCTTCCGATCCCCGACTATGTCCCGGATGAGGTCGCAACCTTCACCGAGCCTTTGGCCACAGTGGTGAAAGCCCTGCGGCGGGCCGGGCTGCGGGAGGGGGATCGGGTGGCGGTGATCGGGCTGGGGGTGATGGGGCTGTTGCACGGGATGGTGGCCCTGCGGTGGGGGGCCGAACGCGTGTGGGGGATCGAGCGGCTTCCCGCGCGCCGGGAGATCGCCGCCCGGTTCGGGATCCGCCCGCTCTCTCCCGAGGAGGCAGCGGAACGGATCCGGGAGGAGAGCGAGGGATGGGGGGCGGACGTGGTCGTCATCGGCCCGGGCTCCGTGGAGGCCATCGCCCTGGGATGGTCCCTCGCGGCGCCAGGAGGGACGCTGTTGCTGTTCACCCCCACGCCTCCCGAGGCCCGCTGGCCGGTCGATGTCCATACGCTCTATTTCCGGGAGATCCGCGTGGTCCCCAGCTACTCCGCGGGCCCTCCGGATATGCGCGAAGCCCTGGCCCTCCTCTCGGAAGGCCTGCCGGTGGAATCCCTGATCACCCACCGCCTGTCCCTGGAGGAGGCCCCTCAGGGATATCAGGCCATGCGCTCCTACGAGGCGTTGAAGGTCCTGGTGTATCCGTTCCGGTGAAATTTGATCTCAGAACACGTAGGGCGCGGTCTTCGGATTCCGCTTGAGGGCTTTCCATTCTTCTTCATCGACCGGGCGTGGGGGATCGCGCTCCGCGTCCACCGGGCAGAGGAACCCGAAGGGTTCATCGCCGTCGTTGATCCAGCGATGGGGGACCTCCGGGGGGACGTAGACGATGTCGAAGGGGGCGACCTCGAAGACCTCCGGCCCGACCAGGGCCTTCCCCTTCCCCCGGATGACGATGATGAGGTGGATGTGCTGGTGTTTCTCCAGGCTGGAGTAGGCGCCGGGGGCCAGCTCGAAGTAACGCATCTGGAACCGGCAGGGGATGTCCGGCGGCCCCCCCAGGGTGAAGCGGGTGATCCCCCGCCAGCCCATCCCGCGGGCATCCCCCAGGCTGAACTTGTAGGCCTCCGGTTCCACGCCTTCCCAGCGGAAGGTCCGGGCATCAAAGGAGATCCGCCGGCCGAATTGGAGGGTCGCTTTCTCTCGGATCTCTGCCATCTTGCCGCACCCCGTTCGAGGAAGGAATCAGGGTTCATTGTGCCCCTGTTCGAAGGCTTCGCGCAAATCCTGAGGGGATGCACGGTGGATCGCGGCGGAGGCTGCCCCTACAAATGGTTTCTGTAGGAGGGACTTCAGCCCCGAACCTCTGGTTCTCGATGACGCCAAGGTCGCGGCGAAAGCCGCTCCTGCAACAAAAAGGATGCCGAAATGAATTTCAGCACCCCATCGGGTGGGCCCACCCGGATGGGTGGCTGCAGATGATCACCCGGGCTTCGTGAAGTTCCTCACTGCTCCTCTCGTAACCTTCACTTTAATGTAGAAAGCGATGATTCGAACGATCTCGAACGGAGAAAAGGACGGCTGTGGCGTCCTGTCATTTAGAGCTGATGGAGCGAATGGAGGATCTTCCCCGGCGTCCGGTGGTGCTGGTAGGGCCGCCGAACGTGGGCAAATCGGCGTTGTTCTTCCGGCTCACCGGCCGCTACGCCACCGTCTCCAACTACCCGGGCACCACGGTGGACCTGCTGATGGGGCGCCTCCCGGAGGGGGCCCCCTTGCTGGACACCCCGGGGATCCACAGCCTGTTCCCTCTCTCCGCTGAGGAGCAGGTGACGCAAGCGCTGATCCTGAGCGCCCAGCCTCAGGCGGTGATCCAGGTGGCGGACGCCCGGCATCTCCGCCAGGCTCTCCTGCTCACTCTCCAGCTGGCCGAGCTGGAGCTCCCCCTCGTCCTGGATCTGAACCTGATGGACGAGGCGCAGGCAGAGGGCATCGAGATCGACCTGGAGGGGCTGGCGGCCCGCCTGGGGATCCCGGTGGCCGCCACGGTGGCGGTCTCCGGGCATGGGCTGGACCGCCTGCGCGCCCTCATCCCGGAGGCCCGCATCCCTCGGGTTCGTCCCACCTATGAGGCGCCCCTGGAGGAGGCCTTGCGACGACTGGAGGAGCGCCTGCCTCCGGCCCCCGGCCGCCGGTATCGGGCCATCGGGCTGTTGCTGGGGGATCCCTGGACCTGCCAGCAGGTCCCGGATGAGGGGCTCCGTCAGGAGGCGGCCGCCCTGCGGGGGGCCCTGGAGGCCCATTACGGACGGCCCCTGCTCTATGTCCTGACCCGGCAGCGCTACCAGTGGGCGGAGCGGTTGCTGGACGGCCTGGTGCGCCGGACGCCTCGTGCGGCGGGCGTCCGTCAGGGGCTGCGGGAGCGGCTGGACGCACTGATGCTCCACCCTATCGGGGGCTGGCTGGTCATCGCGGTCGCCCTCTGGCTCACGTATCAGATCGTCGGCGTGTTCGGCGCCCAGGTGCTGGTAGGGTTCCTGGAGGAGACGGTGTTCGGAGCCTGGATCCTTCCCGCGCTGACGGCGCTGGCCCAGCGATGGATCCCGTGGGGACTGGTTCGGGATTTCCTCCTCGGGCCCTACGGTCAGATCTCTATGGCGCTGACCTACGGGCTGGCCATCGTGCTCCCCATCGTGGGGACGTTCTTCCTGATGTTCAGCCTGATGGAGGACTCTGGATATCTTCCCCGTCTGGCGGTGATGCTGAACCGTCCCTTCAAAGCCCTGGGGCTGAACGGCCGGGCGGTCCTCCCCATGGTGCTGGGCCTGGGGTGCGTGACCATGGCCACGATGACCACGCGGGTGCTGCAGACCCGGCGGGAACGGGTGCTGGTCACCCTGTTGCTGGCCCTGGCCGTCCCTTGCTCGGCGCAGCTGGGAGTGATCTTCGGGATGATCGCCATGGCCGGCCCGGGAGCCCTGGGGATCTGGCTCGCCGTGGTGGCGACGGTGCTGGGCCTGGTGGGCGCCCTGGCCGCCCGGGTGCTCCCCGGGGAGCCCTCGGATTTCATCCTGGAGCTGCCTCCGCTGCGGGCGCCCCGCCTTGAGAACCTGGCCCTCAAGACCCTGGCCCGAATCGAGTGGTATCTCAAGGAGGTGGTGCCCTTGTTTATGCTCAGCACGGCCATCCTCTTCGCGTTGGATCGCCTGGGCCTGCTTGGGGGGATCGAGCGGGCGATGGCGCCGCTGGTGACCGGATGGCTGGGGCTGCCGCCGCAGACCGCCGGGATGTTCCTCCTCGGCTTCCTGCGACGGGATTACGGCGCGGCAGGGCTGTTCGATCTCGCCCGGGAGGGCGCGCTGACGCCCCATCAGATCCTGGTGAGCCTGGTGGTGGTCACGCTGTTCGTCCCGTGCATCGCCACGGTGATGATGATGATCAAGGAGCACGGCTGGCGCACAGCGGCGGCCATCTCCGCCTTTGTCTTCCCCTTCGCCTTCCTGGTGGGCGGGGTGATCCATCACGCGTTGCGATGGCTGGGATGGGGGTGAACGGATGCGGACGCGCTGTCCGATGTGCGGTCACGTCTTCGATCCGGCCGAGCTGCAGTGCCACACCGCGTGTCCAATCGGCGCGCGATGCGCCCTGACGTGTTGCCCCCAGTGCGGCTACCAGATGCCGGACCTGGAGCGCTCGGTCGGCGCGCGGTGGCTGCGGGGGCTGCTGGGCCGGCTCCGCCCGTCCGGGCCGGTCTCCGTCCCCACGCTGGCCGACCTCCCGCCCGGCCGCTCCGCCGTGGTGACGGACGTGGAGGAGATCCAGGGGGAACGGCTGGCCCGGCTGGCCCAGATGGGCTTGCTCCCCGGCGCGGAAGTCCGGGTTCTCCGGAGGCGCCCCGCGCTGATCGTGGAGGTGGACGGCATGACCCTGGCCCTGGATCCCGCCGTGGCCGCGCGCATCCGGGTGGCCCCCTGACGGCCCTTAGGGTCCGGGGACCGTCCTGGGGGAGGGGAAGGGCTGGATCCGCCAGTCGGCGCAGGTGTCCGTGTCTCGCCCCGCCGGGTAGCGCTCGAGGCTCTGCCCCCGAGGCGGAGCCGGGCAGCGGGGCGCGCTCCCCCATTCCACCCGGTCCACCTCTCCCTCCGGCCCCAGCAGGACCACCTCATCCTGCGTGTTGTTGAGGTTCCAGGTTCCCCGTCCCCAGGTCGAATCGGGAAGGAGATCCGGGACCTCGGGATCGGTCCCAGCCAGCTCGAAGTCCGGCGGGATCCCGTAACGCATGCGGAAGGCCTGGGCGGAGACGGCGATGATCCGGACCTGGCCGGGGGCGATGGTGGCGCCGGGCGGAAAGCGATACATCCCCTCATAGTCCCCCGGCGTCGCCGCGTCGCCGATGCGATGCAGCGAGAGATCCAGGGGCTCGCCGCCGGGGTTGTAGATCTCCACCCACTCTTCGTTGGGGTCGATCCCGAAGGCGTTGACCAGCACCTCGCTGATCAACAGATGCGGCGGGCGGTGATCCCGAAAGACCAGGGGCAGGTAGATCTTCGGCCGGGCGAGCTCCCAGTCGAACCGGAACAGCTCCGCCAGGGCATGGAACCCTTCCTCCGACCGGAAGATCAGCATCAGCTCCCGGTTCAGCTTGTGGGAGGTCTCCGTCCCGTTGGCCGAACCCAGGATCACGTAGGGCTCTTCCCCTCGACGGAGGAGGAACATCTTGTTGTGCAGGCCGCCCCCGCCGGGGTTGCCCAGACGCACCTGGAGGGTGGCGGAGAGGGTCGGGCTCGTCGCTCGGAGGGCTTCCAGATAGGCGGCGGTGGCGCTGTTCCCCCGTGGGGCGTTCGGATCATCGTAAAAGCGATCCAGCATGATCTGCACCGATGCCCCGCGCCCGGCGGCCTCGATGAGGGTGGCCAGGATCAGGTTGGGGGAGATCACCGGGGCGATGCCGGGATCCGCCGCGCTGGGCCCCCACCAGGGCGGCAGGGCCAGCTGCTGAACCCGGAGGACGTCCCCCGCGCCGGCCGAACGCAGCGGACGCCACATCGGGTTCTCGAAATCCAGGATGCCCTCCGGTCCGACGATGAGGGCGACCTCGGTGGCGGTGATCGGGATCGGCTCCCGGAAACGGACCGGGTAAGCGGTCCCGCCCAGGGAGAGGGGCGGGGTGTAGGTGAGGGGAGGATCTTCCATCAGGGGGACGACGTCCCGGAAGACGGGGTCCGTGTCGAAGCGGAAGAGATCGGTCAGGAAGCCTGCCATCTCGGCGGACTCGAAGGCCACCAGGACGCCGCGCTGGCCCAGCGTGCCATCGTCCTTCGGATCATCGGGCATCGCCCGGGGGCTCAGGTTCTCCGTCCCGATCAGCACCCGCCGGTCGTCTGCCACCAGGAATTTGGCGTGGGCGTAGGCGTAGCGGCGCAGGGCCGGCGGGCTGGCCGCGGGCATGTTGCGCATGATCAGACACTGGCCACCGGCCTCCCGCAAGAGCCGGCAGGCGTAGCGGGCGTCGTCCGTGAGGCCGCCCGGAGGCGTGCCGTCCAGCAGCAGGGTGACCGAGACCCCGCGGCGGGCGGCGGCGGCGAGGCGCTCCGCCAACCGGGGATGCTCGAACGTGAAGAGCTCCCCCCGGATGGAATGTTGCGCCGCATCGATCCAGGCCGAGACCGCCTCGAAGGCGTGATCCGGGGCGATGATCAGGGTCATCGGGAAGGTCCCGCTCAGGCGGAACGGGGTCCCGAAGCGCTCCGGGGCCCAGCCCGGGAACCGCATGCGGCGCCCGGTCCACGGATCCTCCCGATCGCTGGCCCAGTCGGAGGCGGTGTCGGTATCCAGGGGAAGTCCTGTGGCCGGATCCGTCCGTCGGACCAGGAGACGCCCTTCGGTGCGGGTGCCCGGGACGCCGTAAACCTGGAGGAGGCGCCCCTGCCAGCCCAGGGTCTCCGTGTAACCCTCTCCATACAGCACCGCGTCCACCAGGGTGCCGGCGGCGTCGCGGAGGACTACCTCATCGCCGGCGTTGGCGAAGCCCGGCCACGTCCCGCTGATCGGCCGCACCCCATCCAGCCCGTCCGGGAAGACCGCGGCGTCCGGAGGACGGCCGAAGGCGAGGGTGAACGAGAGGGCGTGGTGGGCGATCCAGAGGGAGGCGGGCGGGGTGATGAGGAAGCCCGCGGGGAAGCGCACCCCACCGGTCCCCGTGATGCGATCCCGCAGCGTCCACCCGCTGAGATCGATGGGTTCCGTCCCGAGGACGGTGAGCTGCACCGCTTCGTCGGGCTCGCCGGAGAAAACGCCGTCCGGATGGACGGCGGTGATCCACACCGGAGGTCGGCCGGCCTGGAAGGCGCGGGGCGGGACGAGGAAGGCGATGAGGGCGCCGGTCAGGCCCAGCAGCAGAGAGAGGATCAGGCGGCGGACGCGGTGCATCCCCGGGTTCCTCTTTCCGGATGAGTGTCTGCTCTGTAAAGATGATAGACACTTGCCCCGGAGAAACCGTTTCCGACCGGGGGTGCCGCATCCGCCGGCTCCCGGGCTCCGTCTTTCATTAGATGAAGGTTCGCGGTGGGCCCTCCGATCGCGGGTCACGGGCTGAGATCGGGTGGGGCGGGGCGAGCGGTCAGGGCTTCGGGGGCGAGGACCTCGGGCAGGTCGTCGAGGGAACGGGTCATCCGGACCCATTTCCCCCAGCGGCCGTTCTCCTGGAAGCCGAGGTTCCGGTAGAGGGCCCGGGCCCGCTCGTTGCGCTCCCCCACCCAGAGCTCGCACTCCCGACAGCCCCGGGCGCGCAGGTAGGCCATCCCCCGCAGCAGCAGCGCGCGCCCCAGCCCCATGCCCTGATACTCGGGGTCCACCACCAGCTCATGGATCGCCCCCACCGTCCCGTGGTCCCAGTGGGAGTCGGTGGCGATGAAGCCGACCGGGCGCGGGCCATCGTAGGCGATGAAGGAGCCCGTGGGATCGCGGTGGCGGAGCCATTTCAGGTAGGCCTTCACTTCTGCGCGATGGCGGTAGAAGTAGTCCCCCAGCGGCTGATAGGCGCGGAAGTAGAGATCGATCAGATCCGCGGAGCCGGATAGGGGCTCCTGGACGATGCGGATGGCTTCGATGGAGCGCGGCAAAGAAGATCACCTCCTTCCAGGGCGCGTTTCATCCCGCGGCGATGTCCGCCCGGTCCCGATTGGAGCCTGGAGGTTCTGTGGCCACAGGAGGCCTGGGGCAACTGCGCGCAGTTGTCCCAAAGCGCTCGCGGACGGAGAACCGGAGGCAGAGGCTCTGATCCACCGGTCCGGCCGGGGAAACCCGGGCGTTGGGCTTCGGGAAGGGCCTGCCGATCCTCCTGCGTTACCGGACGGATGCCGTTCCGGCATGGCGGCTCTCAACGATAGGCATCGTTCCGCTTGCGGATGTCCTCAACCCAAAGCGTATGCTCGTCCCAGGTCAGGTAGATCCGATACTCGCCTGCCCGATAAGACAATAATTCTCCCCGATCATGGCGGATCTTCGTCAGCAGGGGGCGCTGGGCTCGCTCCAGCTGACGGATCCGCCGCATGACCTGCTCCCGATGCTTGGGATGCAGCTCTTCCAGCGCGCGCTGGGCTCGCTCTGTGATCCGAAGCACCATTTGAACCTCACCACCCTCTCCCGTCATCCATCGCCCGTTTTCTAACCTTATTTTACATCGGCCGGTTCCCCTCCGGCGAATTGGAGGCCCGGATCCCGGGAGAAGGAGTCTCGGACCAGGAGATCGGTTTCTAAGCGTTTTGAGGATTTCAGGTCCCAGGACTCAATTTTTCTGAGATCTGTTCCAGCTGGGCCCGGCAGGTTTCGATGAGCTGGGTGATCCGAACGGGGTCGCGGGGGGTCCTCCAGAGCGCCTGCTGGAGGGCGTCCAGCGTGCGGGTGAGGTCGCTCCAGGCCTGGAGGAGGGGATCCGGGCTGGGGGGTGGGGCGGGACGGGGGGCTGGGAAGATGGGGAGGGGTTGGGGGGCGGGGCCGAGGCCCAGGGCGCCGCGGACCTGATCCAGGATCTCCTGGAAGACCGTTTCGTCCTGGACGAAGTTGCGGGTGGCGTCGATGATCAGGAAGGGACCGGGGTAGGCGGCGAAGAAGGACTCGTAAGCGAGGCGCAGGCGCTCGATGTAGCCGCGGTCCATCCCGCGCTCGTAGGGGCGATCCCGCAGGGCGATGCGGGCCATCAGCGTGTCGGTATCCGCCCGAAGATAGAGGACCAGGGTGGGCGTGGGGATCTTCTCCGCCAGGGCCTGGTGGAGCTGCTCGTAAAGGGCCAGCTCGTCCCCGGTCAGGTTCAGGCGCGCGAACAGGCGGTCCTTGGCGAACATGTAATCGCTGACCACCGGCCCGTGCTCCAGGTGGGCGGCGAGCTCCTGATGCTGCCGGTAGCGGCTGAGCAGGAAGAAGATCTGGGTGGGGAAGGCATAGCGGGCGCGGTCCTGATAGAAGTGGGGGAGGAACGGGTTCTCCTCGAACCGCTCCAGGAAGGGACGGGCCTGCAGGGCAGGGGCCAGCATGCGGGCCAGGGTGGTCTTGCCGACGCCGATCACGCCTTCGATGGCCAGAAACCAGTGGGGCATAAACGCCTCCGGCCCCCGGGATGATCGCTAACTCGAGAGGAATCCACCATCCACGGCGAGGACCGCTCCGTTGACATAGCTGGCCAGATCGCTGGCCAGAAAAAGGGCGGCCCGGGCCACCTCATCCGGATCCCCGAACCGGCCCATGGGAAGCCGGGCGTTGAAGTGGAAGGCGAGGATCATCCGCCGGATGTTCAGCCTTCGGAGGGTCTCCCGCTGGAGCCGGCGCACGCCTTCTGTTCGGATCCCCCCAGGGATCAGGACGTTGGCCCGGATCCCCCGGCGGCCGAACTCTCTGGCGATGGCGCGCGTCAGGGCCACCACGCCCAGTTTGGCGGCGTCGTAGTGAACGAGCCCCTCCGCAAAGGGCAGGAAGGCCTCCACCGAGCTGATGTTCACGATAGCACCCCCTCGTCCCCGGGGTAAAGCGCGGATGAACGCCTGGCACATCCAGAAGACGGCGTCCAGGTTCACCGCCATGGCCCCGTCATAGAAGGCTTCATCGATCTCCTCGAAAGGCCGGAACGTGTAAACCCCTGCGTTGTTCACCAGGATCTCCACCGAGTGGCCTTTGAGCCGCGCCCACAGGGCCTCGATCTCCTCCTTGCGGGAGAGATCCGCTCGATGGATGTGGACCTCCACCCGGCTCTCCCGGAGCGTTTCGCGAAGGCGTCGAAGGCCCTCTTCGTCCCGATCCACGAGCTCCAGGTTCGCCCCGGCCTCCGCGAACCGGAGGGCGATGGCCCTCCCGATCCCGGACGCCGCCCCGGTGATGAGCGCTCTCTTCCCTTTCAGGGAGAGAAGGTCCGGAAGCGCGGGATCCGCCATAGACGGTTCCCTCCTTCGAGGAGATCTCGCCGTGTTCGGGTTCAAGGGGCTACAGCACCCGGGCGCCGGTGCGGCGGGCGATGGCCTCCAGGGCGCGGAGGGCGAGATCGCGGGTCAGCGCGTCCACCCGGGGATCGAAGGCCACAGCCCGGATAGCGGCCAGGTCGTCGGCCTCCCCGATCCGGGCCAGGGTGAGCAACGCCGCCCGCTGCACCTCTGGCTCCCCTCGTTCCAGCGCCCGATACAGGCTTTGCCGGGCCGACCCGCCCCCAACTCCTTCTCCTTCCCGCACCGCCCACTCGATCAGCCACCCCAGCTGCTCGAGGACCACCGGGCGCAGGTCGGGCGAGGCGGGCTCCCGGCCGGCCCCCCAGCGGGCCAGGGCGTCCTGGGCGGCCGAGCGCACCAGCCACTCCCGATCCTCTCGAGCCAGGGCCTCCAGCCGGGTCTTCGCCCACTCCTCCCGAAAGCCAGCCAGGGCGAAGGCGGCCGCCCGCCGCACGCGCCAGTCCGCCTCCTCCGTCGCCTCCTGGAGCAGCTGAGGGCCCTCCGGGTAGTTCCGCAGCGCCTCCGCCGCCAGGATCCGGATTTCCTCTTCGGCCTCCAGGAGCAGAAGAACCAGCCGTTGCATGGCGGGTTCGGTGCCGTGCTCCCCCAGGGCGATCACCGCGGCCCGGCGGACCTCAGGATCGGGATCCGACAGGGCCTGCTCCAGGAAGGGCAGGTCGCTCTCCTGCCCCAGCCATCCCAGCCCGCGGACCGCAGCGAGACGGATCTCAGGGTCCGAGTGGCGGAGGGCTTTGCGGAACAGCACCGGCACCCCCCGGTCGCCGGTGCGGACCAGAGCCTCGGCGAGGCGCCGGCGCAGGGTGGGGGGCAGGCCGGGCTTCAGAAAGGCCCGGGCCAGGGCGGCCATCCCGTCCGCGCGCCATGGCGCCTGGGGCGAGGCCACGGCGATCCACTCGGCTACCCGCAGCAGCCGCGTGTGGAAGGCGTCGTCGGGCTCCGACAAGGCGCGTTCGACGATCCCGATCATCGGTCCAAGGGCCGCGTAGAACGTGAAGACGGCTTCCCATCGCGGATCATCGAGATGGCGCGCAAGGGGCGCCGGATCGCCGGCTTGGGCGATTGCCCACGCCGCCAGATACGCCTGGAGGAGGGGATGGCGGAAGTGTCCGTGCTCCTCATCGATGGGGACGATGGGCCGGCCGG
This sequence comes from Thermoflexus hugenholtzii, assembly GCF_018771565.1. NCBI lineage: Bacteria > Bacillati > Chloroflexota > Thermoflexia > Thermoflexales > Thermoflexaceae > Thermoflexus > Thermoflexus hugenholtzii. The sequence continues at coordinate 591,267 of NZ_CP076326.1, forward strand.
GGGCGGTGAGGGCTTCGATGGCGGCGTCCATCTGACGTCGGGCGGCCGGGGCCGCCAGCTCCGGGAGGGTCTGGCGGATGGTCTCTTCCAGATCCTCCAGGGTGATCGGAAAGCGTTCCTCCTCCAGGAGCCGCAAAGCCACCCGCCCGAGGACCAGCCGGGCGCCGGGCATGGTCAGCGCGGTCTTCCCGATGATCCCCTGGAGCAGGCGTTCCAGGATGGCGTCGTAGAGCCCCGGATCCCCTGGGCGTTCGGATCCCAGGGCGAGGGCAGCCGCCACATCCGCCGGACGCCAGCGTCCCGTCCGATCCTGGCGCCATGCGGCGGATCGCTCCCGGAGATCCGGGAGGGGGATCCCCGTCGCCTCCGCCCATCCCTCGAGGAATCGCTCAACCTGGGCTCTGGACCAGGGAGCCAGCGGGAGGGCGACGAAGCCCATTGCCTCCAGGGGCTGGGTGGGGAAGTGATCCCCCGCCACCACGATGCGAAGCTCAGGATAGGCCTCGACGAGCCGTCCCAGCCAGCGGATGACCTCCGGCCGGCGGGGAGGAGGGACCTCCTCCAGCTCGTCGAGGAGCAGGAGGGCGCTTCCATCCTTCAGGGCGGTCCGGATCATCCCGTCCAGGCGGGGTCGGAGGATGAGGGGGACTATCCGGCCCAGGAACCTGAGGAGCAGGGCCTCGGGCGAGGCAGTGGGATCGGGTTCGATGAGCGGGAGGCGCACGTAGAGGGGAAGCGGCGCCTCCCCATCTGGGCGCCCGGCCAGGGCCTCCCAGATCAGGTAGCAGAGGGCGCCGGTGCGGCCGCTGCCGGGAGGGCCGTAGATGAAGAGCCGTCGGGTTGCCCGCAGCGCCTGCCGCAGGGGGATGGGATCCTCCGAGGGGGGCGTCTGGATGCGGGTGGAGGGATAGGGGGGCGGCGGGAGCAGGGCGGGCTCGATCAGGCAACGGGCGAGCCGGGGATCCAGGGCGGACCAGGCGATCCAGTGGGGGAGCTGTTCGGCCAGCCACTGGCGATACTGGGACTCGGCGGCGAGGCGCAGGCGCTGGCCGGCCTGCTCCAGGCGGCCTCTCAGCGCGGCGTAGCGGGCTTGCAGGGGACGCCGGACCGCATAAAGCAATCCGACGCCGAGCAGGGCCAGCATGGCCCCGATCAGGGCGGAGAGGGGATCGAAGCGCCATGCGCCGGGGAATCCCACAGCCCTCCTCCTCTTACTCCACCGTCCCCAGCTCGTCCGGGCCGACGAGCCGGTAGCCGATCCCCCGCTCCGTTCGGATGAAGAGCGGGTGATCGGGGTCCGGCTCGATCTTCTGGCGGAGATACCAGATGTAGAGCTTGAGGTAGCCGCGGTCCTGGACGTGCTCCTCCCCCCATACCTCCCGGAGGAGGAAGTCGTGGGTGAGGGGGCGGCCGGCGAAGCGGGCGAGGGTGGAGAGGAGCCGGAACTCCGTGGGCGTCAGCTCCACCGGGCGTCCGTCGACCCGGACCTCCTGGGTGATCAGGTTGACGTAGAGGCGGCCGTTGTCGTAGACCCCGCGGGCGGTAGTGGACTCGTAGCGCCGCAGGACAGCCTGGACGCGAGCCAGGAGCTGGCGGGGGCCGAAGGGCTTGGTCAGGTAATCATCCGCGCCGGCCTCCAGGCCGCGCACGATATCGGACTCCGCTCCCAGGGCGCTGATGATGATCACGGGGATCTCGGAGGTGGCGCGGATGGCCCGCAGGACCTCCCAGCCGTCCATGCCAGGCAGCATCAGGTCCAGAAGGATCAGGTCGGGCCTCTGCGCTTGCAGGAGAGCGAGGCCTTCCGGGCCGCTGTGGGCGACGAGAGCCTGGTAGTTGTTCTGTTCCAGCTGCCAGGCCAGGAAGCGGGCGAGCTCCACGTCGTCTTCGATCAGCAGGATCTTTTTCACGTCCGACCCCCCACGGATTCAGCCTGAGCCTGCTCTTGGGTATCACCGGAGGTGGAAGCGCCGGGCTCCTGCTTTATGTTTTTACCACAAAACGCGGATCATCGCCTGCGCGTTGCGCATGGACGCGGGGGCGGTCGAGGGATATGAGGCCAGCCCGGAGCGCGTCGCGCCCTAATCCCAGCGTCGGAGATCCAGCAGGCGCGGGCTTCCCGGAGGGAGTTCTTCAGGAGGGATCAGGAGGATCTCCGCCTGGAAGCGCAACCCATCCCGGATGGCCTCTCGCAGGCGCGCCCGCACGGCCTCCGGATCGGAGGGCGGCTCCCGGAGGACCACCCGGAAGGTCAGGCGGTCGACGTGGGCTTCCCGGTCGATCACGGCCTGGTAGGCCTGGACCTCGGGGAAGCGGGCGAAGACGGCTTCCATCTGGCGGGGGTGCAGGAACATCCCCCGCACCTTGACCGCTTCGCCCACCCGGCCCAGGATCCCGGCCAGGCGTGGGGTGGCGCGCCCGCAGGGGCAGGGCTCCGGCAGCCAGCGGGAGAGATCCCCGGTCCCGAAGCGGATCAGCGCGTAGGCCGGATGGAAGAGGGTGACCACGATCTCCCCCAGCTCGCCCGGGGGAACCGGCTCACCGGTCTGGGGGTCGCACAGCTCGACGTAAGCATCCTCCGGCACGTGAAGCCCTTCCTCCCGCTCGCATTCGTAACCCAGGCAGCCGCACTCCGCGGTGCCGTAGCCCTGGCGCACGGACAGCCCGAATCGTTGCAGGTCCTGACGCAGGGAGGCGGGGAGGGGTTCGGCGGTGATGAACGCCTTGCGCAGCGCCAGATCCCGCTGGGGATCCCATCCGAAGGACCTCTCCGGGATGCCGCGCGGGGGAATCCATGCCGCCCACTCCCTCCGGCCAGGAAGGGAAGAGCCTTCGGCCGCGAGGAACCCTGGCCCTATTTTGAATCTGTTTGCTTGTCAAGCATTAGGGCCTGAAAAACGCTGAAACCGCTCATCTCTTAGGCCCTGGAACCCCCTGCGGATGTGGGGGGAATCATCTGCTCTCGATTGGGAAGAGCGGTCGCGGGGTCGATGGTTGACGAGGAGCGAAGATCACGGATAGACTGGAGCGTGTAACGCTTTTCGCTGCAGCAGGCGGATTCCCGGGGGAGTCCGCGGGGAAGCGGGCTGAGAGGGCGCCTTCCGGAGGGGATTCCCCGAAGGCCCGGCGCCGACTCCTTGAACCGGATCCGGGTCATGCCGGCGGAGGGAAGGGAGCGATGCCTCCTCTTCAAGCGCGATGGGCCCCTTCGACGCTTTCGCCTCTGCCCCCGGTGCGGATTCCTCTGGCAAGCCGCAGCCCATCCGGCGGGGTCCATGCGAAGCGTTTCTTCCTTCATCTCGGACCATGGGGGCGCGGGGATGATCGTGGTGGTGGCGGGCGGGGACGTTGAGGGCGAGGCGTTGCGCCGGGCGACCTCCGGCGCGCGTTGGATCCTGGCCGCGGATGGGGGGGCGGCCCACCTGCGGGCCATCGGCGTCCTCCCCCATCGGGTGATCGGGGATTTGGATTCCATGGATCCGGAGACCCTCGCCTGGCTGGAGGCCCACGAGGTCTCCATCGAGCGTCATCCGGTGGATAAAGACGCCACGGATCTGGAGCTGGCCCTGGACTACGCCCGAACCCTGGGGACGACCATCCGGGTGTTCGGGGCATGGGGCTCCCGGCTGGATCAGACCCTGGCCTCGCTGCTGCTTCTGGCCCACCCGCGATGGGCAGGCTGGGACGTCCGCTTCGTGGGGGCGGGGCGGGAGGCCTTCGTGATCCGGGAGGAGGGCTGGATCGAGGGGGAGCCGGGAGATCGGGTCTCCCTGATCCCGCTGATCGGGGACGCGGAGGGGGTGACGTTAGAGGGGCTGTTCTACCCTCTGACAGAGGGGACGTTGCCCTTTGGAGTCACCCTGGGGGTGAGCAACCGGATGATCGCCCCCCGGGCCCGGGTGCGGGTCCGACGGGGCCTCCTTCTGGTGATCCACGAGCGGGGAGAGGGTTAAACCCGCAACCGGGGATGGCTGCAACCGGCCGACAGGATCATGGAGGACCGCCGGTTCGGGACGAAAGTGGCTTCCGCCGCGACCCAGGTAATCACCCCCCTGAGTAGTGCTCGGTGGTATAATCGGGGCCAGATTCCGACGGAGGTGGGCCCGATGAATCGAAAGCCCAATTCCCAGAACCCCCCCTGCCCTCGCTGTGGGGCCACCCATGTGGTAAAGAACGGCAGTAAGGGTGGGCGGCCCCGTTGGGTCTGTCGGAACTGCGGGCGCTCGTTTGGGCCTACCCTGGGCACGGCGATGTATCGCTTGCGTGTGACCCCTGCGGAAGTGGCGCGCACCCTGCTGGTGGTGATGCGTCGGGGGAGCCTGAGCGCCGCTGAGGAGATCACCGGCCACAAATATGAAACCATTGGCCGATGGCTCCGGATGGCCGCCCAACACGCTGAGGCCCTCACCGAGGTCCTGGTCCACGACCTGCATTTGAGCGAGGTCGAGGTGGATGCTTTCTGGTCGTTTGTCAAAAAAAGTGTCCAGAGGCTGGAGATCCAGACGCCTCGGCGGGCGGGGTGGGCCCGCGTTGGGGATGTTTGAGCCAGGACCGGGCGACTCGTTTTGTGGTGGCGTGGGGCTTTGGGTCTTCGGAGGATGAGGTCGCGCCGAAGGTGGTGGCGCAGACCCGCCAGCGCACATCTGGCAGGGGGGCGTGATCTGGATCAGCGATGGACGGCCGGTCTACCGACGGGCGGTTCGTCAGGTCTATCGGGACGCGCAACCGACGGGAAAGCGGGGGCGTCCGCCCCTGGTGCTCACGCCTGGGGTGGGGTTGACGCAAGCGGTCAAGCGTCGTCATCAGGGCCGGATGGTGCGCGTGGAGGTGCGTCAGGTTCTGGGGAGGCGGTGGATTGCCCCTATCCGGTGCATGAGGAACGGTTGAATGGCATGTTGCGCGATCGGTTGAATGCGCTGACGCGTAAGACCCATGCCTTTGCGAAGACGACAGGGACCTGGGATGCGCTGGTGATCCTCTGTTTGTTTGAGCACAACTGGCTGCGGCCCCATCGGGCCTTGCGGGAAGCGGGGGAGGGCCTGCCGGAGGGGCGGCGGTATCGGCCGCGGACGCCGGCGATGGCCATCGGGTTGACCGATCATATCTGGACCTGGGAAGAGTTCTTGACCTTCAAGCATTATCAATACCAAAAGGAGTGACTACCGCGACCCACAAAGCAGGCCGAAATTCATTTCGGCCCGCATCCTGTCATCAAATCGAAGACGGGCGTTCGGGGCGAAGGTCCCTCCTACCGAAGCACGTTTTTGTAGGAGCGGCTTCAGCCGCGACCCTTGTGTCATCGAGAACCAGGGCTCGGGGTTGCCGGAGTCGCCTTCACCGCGACCATCGTGTCATCGAAGACGGGAGTTCGGGGCGAAAGTCCCTCCTACAGAAGCACGTTTTTGTAGGAGCGGCTTTCGCCGCGACCTTCGTGTCATCGAGAACCGGAGGTTCGGGTCGAAGGATCGCGGCGCTTTCTCTCCGATGATCGCAGATGGGATGGAGGGCAACTGCCCGCAGTTGCTCGGCTTGGACCGCAGGGCGCAACGGGAGGGGAGAGGCTGGCCTCTGCTCCTCTCCGATCGTTCAAGGACATGGGCCAAAGCGAAAGCCCCTTCTGCCGTTGTAGGGTGAAGCGGCTTTCAGATCTTCCCATCCGGAGGGAGGAACGATGAAGCGCCGAGCGATTCTCATCGGCGTGCTGATGGTGTTCACAGCGGCCTGCACCACGCCTGCGGCGCCGCCGGCGCCCTCGCCGGCTCCGGCGACGCCGGCCCCCACGCTCTCCCCGAGCCCATCGGCCCCCACGGCCACACCGGCGGGCCCGCGGGAGCTGGTGCTGATGACCCACGACAGCTTCGCCGTCAGCGAAGAGGTGTTGCGGGAGTTCGAGCAGCGCTACAACGCGCGGGTCCAGATCCTCAAAGCAGGCGATGCGGGGGCCGCTCTCAACAAGGCCATCCTGGCCAAGGGAGCGCCCCTGGCCGATGTGTTCTTCGGGGTCGACAACACCTTCTTCAGCCGGGCCATCCGGGAGGACCTCTTCGAACCCTACCGGCCGAAGGGCCTGGAGGAGATCCCCGCGGAGTTCATCCTGGACCCCGAGCTCCGGCTGATCCCCATCGATTACGGCGACGTCTGCGTGAACTACGACAAGAAATACTTTCGGGAGAAGGGACTGAAGCCGCCGGAGACCCTGGAGGACCTCGCGCGGCCGGAGTATCGGGGCTTGCTGGTGGTGGAGAACCCGGCCACCTCCTCCCCGGGCCTGGCGTTCATGCTGGCCACCATCGCCCACTTCGGGGAGGAGCGCTGGCTGGATTTCTGGCGGGCCCTGAAGGCCAATGATGTGAAGATCACCGAGGGCTGGGAGGACGCGTATTACAAAGAGTTCAGCGGGGCCACGGGGAGCCCGGGGACACGCCCGCTGGTGGTGAGCTACGCCACCAGCCCGGCGGCGGAGGTGTATTTCAGCCAGGGCCAGCTCTCCGAGCCCCCCACCGGGAACGTCCTGGGGAAGGACGCCTGCTTCCGCCAGATTGAGTTCGCCGGCATCCTGAAAGGGGCGCGGAACCGGGACCTGGCGGAGCGCTGGATGGATTACATGATCAGCCTGCGCTTCCAGGAAGACATCCCCCTCCAGATGTTCGTCTTCCCGGTCCACCCGAAGGCCAAGCTCCCGGACTTCTTCCAGAAGTTCGCAGAGGTCCCGAGGGAGCCCGCCCGCCTGGATCCCGCCCGGATCGATGCCAACCGGGAGCGGTGGATTCAGGAGTGGACGGATTTGATGTTGCGATGAGGATCGAGGAAAATGTGAAGAACGCAGATCCGGCTCGCCCGAACCGGGGTGCGGGAGGTCCGGCGATGAGGGTTCGGTTGATGACGGAAAGCGGCGAGGAGATCCGGGGCGCTTTCCTGCTCCGTCTGGGAGGATGGACCGAGGCCCGTTACTTGGAAGAGGCGCCGGAGGACCACATCTGGGAGTTTGAGGACGGGGAGGTGATCGTGCACTCGCCCGCCACGCTCTCCCACCAGCGCCTGGTGGGATTTCTATCCTTTCTGCTGCGGGGCTACGTCGAAGCGCATGGGCTGGGAGAAGTCTTCAATGGGCCGGCGGTTCTTCGCCTGCGGCCGGGGGCGGTCAAAGAGCCGGACCTCTTCTTCGTGCATCGGGATCGTCTCCCGGGGAGCCGCTCTGACTGGGTGGAGGGCCCGGCGGACCTGGTGGTGGAGGTCGTCTCTCCATCCACCCGGCGCTATGATCTCGAAGAGAAAGCCCGGATATACGAGGAGGGCGGAGTTCGGGAATACTGGGTGGTGGATCCTGAGCTCCGGGTGGTGACCATCCACCGGCTCGATCACCCCGGCTACCGGGTGGGGGAGATCTCTCAGGGGCGGATCCCGTCCACGGCGGTCCCGGGGTTCTGGATCGAAGCGGAATGGCTATGGCGGGATCCGCTCCCCGCTGCTCTGGAATGTCTCCGGCAGATCCTGGAGGCGTCCGGGTAAACCGGGCGTCTGTCGGGGATCGATCGGGGCTGCCTGCTCAGGATGCGAACCCGCATGGGAAAAGTGGGCCGACGAGATCTCCTGCTGGCGCTGCCGCTTCTGTTCTTTTCCCTCTTCTACGCATATCCCATCATCTCGATCCTGCGCCTGAGCCTCATGCCCGCAGGCGTCCTGGAAGGGGAGGCGATCCTCCGGACCCTGGGAAGCCCGTCCTTCCGGAAGGTCCTGGGGTTCACGGTGGGGCAGGCGGCCCTTTCCACGGCGGTGACCCTTCTCCTGGGGCTCCCCCTGGCGGGCCTCTTCGCCCGTTATCAGCTGCCGGGCCGCCGCCTGTGGCAGGCGATGGCCACCGTCCCCTTCGTGCTCCCCACGGTGGTGGTGGCGGCGGCCTTCACGGCCCTCCTGGGCCCTCGGGGCTGGGTGAATCAGGCCCTGATGGCCCTGTTCGGCCTCCCGGAACCGCCGATCCCCTTCGTGAACACCCTGACCGCGATCGTCGTCGCCCACGTGTTCTACAACCTCACGCTGGTGCTGCGCATCGTGGGGAATGCCTGGAGCCATCTGGATCCCACCCTGGAGATGGCGGCCCGGACCCTGGGGGCGGATCGCTGGCGGGTCCTCACGCGGGTGACCGGGCCGTTGTTGCTCCCGGCCATCCTGGCCGCCGCGGCCCTGGTGTTCCTGTTCGATTTCACCAGCTTCGGGGTGGTGTTGCTGCTGGGTGGTCCTCAGTATGCTACGCTGGAGGTGGAGATCTACCGGCAGGCCGTCGGCCTCTTCCGTTTGCCGGCGGCGGCCACCCTCGCCCTGGTCCAGCTGGCCCTGAACTTCGCGCTCCTCTATCTTTACACGCGGCTTCAGGCCCGCTGGGTGGTTCCTCTGGAATGGCGGCCGGAGGCTTCCACCGGTCGCCCGTTGCGGACGTGGAGGGAGCGCCTGATGGCCGGCCTGGGGCTGGCGATCCTTTTCCTCTGGATCGGCATGCCGTTGCTGGCCCTGGCCCTGCGCTCGGTGACCCCGATGACCCTGCGCAAGCCCGGAGAGCCGGCTTACTACACCGGGTGGATCACCCTGGGCTACTATCGGGAGCTCTGGATCAACCGGCGCGGCGCCGTCACTTACGTGGCGCCCATCGAGGCGGTTCGCAATTCGTTGCTCTTCGCCGCCGCGACCATGGGCCTCTCGCTGTCCCTGGGCGGGCTGGCCGCTTACGGGCTGGCGGGCCGGCGTCGCATCCGCTGGCTGGATCCGCTGCTGATGCTTCCCCTTTCCACGTCAGCGGTCACCCTGGGGTTCGGGTTCCTGGTCGGCTTCAGCCATCCGCCTGGGTTCCTGAAAGCGTGGCCGGGGCTCGTGGCGGCGGTGCAGGCCCTGCGCACCTCGCCGCTGCTGGTGGTGATCGCCCACACCTTGATCGCCTATCCGTTCGTGGTGCGCATCCTCCTGCCGGCCCTGGAGGGGATGAACCCGCGCTGGCGGGAGGCGGCGATGACCCTGGGGGCCTCGCCGGCGCAGGTCTGGTGGCGGGTGGAGGCGCCCCTGCTGGGCCGGGCGTGGCTGGCCGCCGCCGTCTTCGCCTTCTGCGTCTCCCTGGGGGAGTTCGGGGCCACCGCCCTCATCGCCCGGCCCACCATGCCCACCATGCCCCTGGCCATCGCCCGCTTCCTGAGCCAGCCCGGGGAGCTGAACCTGGGCCAGGCGATGGCCATGAGCACGCTGTTGCTCCTCCTCACCTTCCTCGGTATCCTTCTCATCGAGCGGTTCCGCTACCAGGGGATCGGGACGTTCTAAAGGAGGAGGGGATGCGGCAGCGGGTGGTTGCGGTGTTCGGCGGCCACGCCCCGGCGCCGGGATCCGCGGATTACGAGATGGCCCGGGAGCTGGGCCGCCGCCTGGCCGAGGCCGGCTTCATCGTGATGAGCGGCGGGTATGGGGGGACGATGGAGGCGGTCAGCCGCGGGGCGCGGGAAGCCGGCGGGCTCGCCATCGGGGTCACGGTGGACCTGTTCGACCGCTGGGGGTTGAAGGCCAACCCCTATCTCGATGTGGAGATCAAGTTCCCCACGCTCTTCCAGCGCCTGCATTACCTGGTGACCGCCGGCGACGCCATGGTCGCCCTGCCCGGCGGCATCGGGACGCTGAGCGAGATGGCCATGGCCTGGAGCCTCCTCCAGACCCGGGAGCTGGCCCCCCGGCCCTTTCTCCTGATCGGGACGCGCTGGCGTCGCCTGCTGGAGGCCTATCACGATCCCCTCTACATCCGGGAGGAGGACCTGGGCCTGCTGCAGGTGGTGGAAAGCGTGGGGGAGGCGGTTCTTCGATTGCAGGCCATGATGGCGGAAGGGACGCCGGTGGGATCGGGGCCGCGAGGTTGAGATCGTTTCGAAAAGGGAAGCGGCGATGAAGATCCTGTGCGTGGACATCGGGACCGGGACCCAGGACATCCTTCTCTACGACAGCGAGAAGGAGCTGGAGAACGCCTATCAGCTGGTTCTGCCTTCGCCGACCATGCGGGTGGCGCGAGCGGTGCGGCAGGCCACCCGGGAGCGCCGGCCGATCCTCTTAACCGGCGTCCTGATGGGCGGTGGGCCATGCCAGTGGGCGGTGGAGGACCACCTGCGGGCCGGCCTCCCGGTGTATGCGACGCCGGAGGCGGCGCGGACCTTCAACGACGATCTGGATGTGGTGCAGGCGATGGGGGTGCGCCTCGTCAGCGAGGACGAGGCCGCTCGCATGGGGGATCGGGTGGTTCGTCTGGTGTTGCGGGACTTCGACTGGGAGGCGTTGCGGCAGGCCTTCGAGGCCTTCGGAGTGCCCTTCCGGCCGGACGGGGTCGCCGTGGCGGTCTTCGATCACGGGGCGGCGCCCCCCGGTTACTCCGACCGCAAGTTCCGGTTCGATTACCTGGCCCAGCGTTTGGCCGAGCATCGGGCGCTCACCGTCTTCGCCCATCGAGGGGAGGAGATCCCTGCCCCCCTCACCCGGTTGCAGGCGGTGGTGCGCACAGTGCGGGAGGCCTTCGACGGCCCTGTGGTGGGGATGGACACCGCCCCCGCGGCGGCCCTGGGTGCCACCCTGGATCCCCGGGTGGCGGCCTGGCGGCAGTGCCTGGTGGTGAACATCGGGAACTTCCACACCCTGGCCTTTCGGCTGCGGGAAGGGCAGGTGGAGGGGCTCTTTGAGCACCACACAGGCTTTCTGGATGGGGAGAAGCTGGATCGCCTGCTGGGCCGGCTGGCGGAGGGCGCCCTGGGTTTTGAGGAGGTGTTCGACGACATGGGCCACGGGGCGCTGGTGTTCGAGGCCGCGCCGATGCGGCCGGAGGGGGTGGCCGTCGTCGGGCCCCGCCGCGGATTGTTGCGGGGGTCCCGCCATCCGGTTTACTTTGCGGTCCCCTATGGGGACATGATGCTGGCGGGCTGCTTCGGGTTGCTCTGCGCCTTCGCCGCGTGCTATCCCGAGTTCGCCCCGCTCATCCGGGATTCCCTTCAAGGCGCCCCGCGGCCCGCCCCCTGGGAGGTGGAGCGATAACCGGGGGTCCCACAGGGAGCGCCCCCCTATTTGCTCCGGCTTCGACCTGTTGCGGCGGGTCCATCCCATCAGCCCGGGGGTATCGCTTCTCCAAGCAGCAAGTCAGCGTTTTCGGAAGAAAGCCAGAGAGCGCACAAGGGCAAACACGATGGCGAAGCGGAGGGTGCCGGCCAGCACCGGGAGGATCGCCTCCAATTGAACTCGTATGACCTCAGGTCAGATGAGGGGACCTGGCCTGCCGGATCCGCCCCCATTCCCCGAAGGCGATGCCCAGGGGGATCATAAGGGCCAGGGCATCGAAGAGGGAGCGAGCCTGGCCGGAAAGCCCGGCTGCCAGGGCCAAGGCAAAGCTGAGCCCGATCAAAGCCAGGGCCAGGCGAGGGCGGGGGGATGGACGCAAGGGGGAGCGCAACTGCCCGTAGGCCAGGAAACCCAGGGTCAGGGCCTCGATCTTCAAGAGCTCCAGGGAAAGGCCCAGTGCCACCACCGGGATCAGGAGCATCAGAATCCCCAATAGGTCCAGGAGATCCACCTTCATCTTAGGACCTCCAAGCAAGTTTAGCAGAAATAACACAAAACAGCGGCGCAGAACGCCGCAACTCCGGCCGCGCAAGCAGCGCAGCTAGCGGGGGTATAACAACAGCATACACTGCATAGGCCCAGTCCCTCGGCAATGCAAATCCATATTTCGGGCTGGTGGCAGCAAATCGCTTGGGAAGGCCTCGGGTGACCCGGAGGGCGGTTTTGGGGAGATCGTGATGCTTCCCCTTCGCCCTTGGGGAGGTCGGCTGTCAGCAGGATCCTTCCATCTGGATGATAAAGCCGCATGCGCCCTGTCATTGAGGCGCTCTCCTCCCACTCGATCTCTACCACATACAGGACTAGGATCTCCGTCCCGCGAACTGAGGCGGTCAGGAAGCGATGCGATGAACCCGATGGGAACAGCGGGGCGACCAGGGCGGAGCCCCTCTCAAAAGAAAAAGAATATAGCCACACCTCCTTCCAGTCGGGCTCAGCGTTCCAGGTCTCAAGGCGGAACTGTTTCTGAGCCTGTTGGAAGAGGGCGCTGTAGAGGGGTTCCCCCCGTTGCACCCGTCGGCGGGAGGGCGGCCGGGATTGGGAGGGGATGGGGGGTCCGGCTGTCCCAGAGCGAAGCGGAGCTCCCGGGCCTTGTAGCGTTAGAAGGCCAAGCAGAGCCCCTCCGGCCCGGCGCAGGAAATCGCGCCTTCCCCAATCCACGCCCAGCACCGGGCCTCCCATCCGGGCCACCGCCTGGGCCACCCGCAACGCCCGCACCGGACCTAAGACCTGCACCAGGCGCGCCCGCAGGGAAAGGCCCGCAAAGATTCGCACCCACTCCCCCTCGATCTCGACGAGCATCGGCTCCCACTGCCAGCCGGGGTGGGCCTGGTCCAGCAGGGCCTGGACCTCGGGCTTCTGCGGGTTGCGCTCCTCTCATCGCTCTCCATCCTCCGGAGGCGAGCCAGGTTCTCCGCGCTTATGGGGGCATCTGCCAGAGGCTTACCCGGCCATCCTCCAGGACTACGGCCAGCCATCGCCCGTCCGGACTAAAGGTGGCGACCGCGTTTGCCCCCCATCCGTTCAAACGGCCGCCGGGCTTCCCATCCCCCGGCAGATCTCGCCGGAGATCCCACCACATCCATTCCTCCCCGATCTGGATGACCAACCATCGTCCATCGGGAGAGGTGATCAGTGCTCCGGGCCATCCAGTCAGTGGAAACTCTTCCCGAAGCATGCATCCCGGCACCTCCACCCACCGGCCGCGCCACTGGGTTTTCATCAACTCCGGTGTGTTTTCCGGCTTCGTGGCTACGCCCAGGGCCAGCAATCGCTGATTATCCGGATGAAAAGCCAGTCGCATCACGTCCACCTGCCCGAGCCGATCCTGGGCTCCCCACCCCAGATCCGTCGCGCAGACCAGCCGTCCACTGGCCGTTTCCCATATCCGCAAAGGAGTCTCATCCATCGCCGGGCCCGGGCCGTGCTGGGAACTGCCGGCGGCCACCCATCGTCCGTCCGGGGAAAAGGTCAGCGCCTGGATCGGGTTGGGTCCTCCTTGCGCCCACCACTGCCAGCGCTCCCTGTCCACTTCCCCCACCCATATGGTCCCATCCTCGGTCCCCACGGCCCACCGCGAACGATCCGGAGCCACTGCCAGACTGTAGACTCCCCGTGGACCCGGGGGAACTTTCCACGACCGGAGCGTCCGGAGATCCCAAACCCACCGCTCGCCGGCCTGTTCCCCCCTTAAGAGCTCCCTATCTGGCCAAGCCGGCTGCCACTGTCCTTCCCCCAAGGGGATACGGGTCTGCTCCTGTCCCCCTGGCACCTCCAGCACCCGGATCGTGCCATCGCGCCCCAGATAGGCCAGCGTCTCTCCGGTGGCGCTGAAGGCCAGTCCGGGCGCCGCCGCTCCCGTCTCGAGCAGCTGCCGCCGATCCCCGGTCGCCGTTTCCATCCACACCGTCTCGCCTTCCTGCCAGAGCCGCGCGGTTCCCCCAGGCCGGGCAGCCTGCCACACCGTGAGGGGCTCCTGTCGGTCTCCCAGGCGGCGCCCGGTCGCTACCTCCCACTCCCCGTGCTGGGAGCGCAGCACCCGTCCCCCGTCCGCGAAGGCCAGGGCCCCGGGGTTCCTCTCGGCCAACCGCTGAACCACCTCACCCGTCCTCAGATCCCAGATCGTGATGCCCTCCGCGTCGCTTCCCGCTGCCCACCGGCCATCGGGCGACACCGCCAGTGCCTTCACATCCCCCGTTGTGTTCAGGGCCCCAATCTGCTGGCCGGTTTCCACCGAGAGCCGGAGCACAACGCCTGCATCCACCAGCACCTCCTGTCCATCCGGCGTGAACGCGATGGCCTCCCCAGCGCGTGCATCCTCAAAATCCGGAAGGGGGAAGGTCCCATGCAGGGTGGGCGTCGGCTCCAAACGCCAGAGGAACCCATGAACGTCGGTCACGGCGGCGAGGAATCGCCCGTCTGGAGAGAAAGCCAGGTCGTTCACCGGTTCCGGTTCCCGCAACAGCACGTGCTGCGGTTGCTCGTAGGGAGGGTCGTAGAGGGCCAGGGAGGGACAACCCCGAAGGCAGGCGATGGCCAGGGTGACGGCGTGGGGCCGTGCGGCCAGGTGGGCGATCCATCCCCGGGATACCCATTTCCCCTGAGGTGGTTCGGAGGTCAAGTCCATAAGCAGGAGGCCGGTGGTAAGCCCCACCGCCAGGGCCGGGGGCTCCTCCAGCAAGGCCAGCCCGGTGAGGCTTCCCATGCCGCGCGTCCACACCTGCACCGGCTCGGGTAGCGTCCGGGGGGTCATTTCCCCTTTGACGCACGCGCCCATCGCCAGTGCAATGCCGATCCAGAAGTAACTGAGCCACCACGGTTTCTCGCGCATCATCGGACCCACCAGTAAAGCACCGTTGATCCTCCGCTTACGGAGGCCTCGCATGCGAAATAGGCCCGATAAGCCTGCCCTCCATCTCCAAGCATCCTGCATCGTGAAGGAGCCATCGTTCGCTCCTCGCTTCCCCCTCCGCTCGCGGATCGGCTTTCGGTTTTCATGCGATCCAGCCAGCGGAAGCCGTGATCCTCCAAAAAGGAGGACCAATTCGGGTGGTGTCCTCCAAAAGGGAGGACACCGCGCGGCCATCGGGGTCCTCTGTCCCGGGCGGCCAGGGGGTCTCCCCGAAGCCCGGCGGCGATGGCGGGGTCCTCCAGCCCGCCGGCCCGCAGGGCCTGTCGGCCGGGGAGTCCCAGACGGGCGAACAGCCGTTGGAGGTGGGCGCGCCGCGGGCTCCGGCGGATCGACAGGGCCTGGGCGATCTCTTCGTCTAAGCTGGGCCGGGCTGCCCGAAGCCGCCGGAGGCCGTTGAAGAAGCCGCGGACTCGGATCCTCCGGGGCCACGCGCAGCGCCTCCGCCCACGGCCCCGCATCCCCGCCACCCCACCCGAGCGCCCCCGCTCTCCGGACCGCACCGATGCGGCACAGGGTGGACCGTGCGGCTGCAGCGCGGGCCTCCTCGACCGCAGGGCGCATCCATCTCCTGCGCCCGCCCGGTTCCGGATCCCGGGCCCCGCCTTAGGGTCCGCCGGAAAGGCGTAGCAACGCCTCCCGTTCGGCCAGATACAGGAAATCGGCCGGCCGGCCCTGCGGCAACGGCGGCGGCGTGGCGACCCACTCCAGGGCCTCCGAGACCCAGGCCAGCCACCGCCCATCGGCCGAGAGGACCGGGTTGTAGCTCGGCCCGGCCAGCCGACCGGCCTCGCCCCGGCTCAGGATCGTCATCCGACCCGTCGCCCGATCCCACACCGCCAGCCACAGGTCGCAGGGCCGCCCCCACACCGGCCGGGCGGGACACTCCGTCGCGCCCACCGACCCCAGGTTGCGCGCCCGGGTGGCGAAGACCACCCAGCGGCCATCCCCCGAGATCGCCGGACCCTCGGCCGCCCCATCCCCCGGCTCCCCCGCCGCGTTCGCATCCACCAGCTCCATCTGCCCCGTCTCCCGGTCATACAGGTAGATGTGGCGGCAGAAAGGCAACGGCTCCGCCCCGGGCCAGGGCGCGCAGGGCTTCAGCGGGCGATCCACCAGCCGGGCCGCGGCGGCGAAGGCCAGGAAGCGGCCGTCGGCCGAGAGGGCGATGCCCCCTTCCCACGCCCCATCGGTGCCGGGAACCAGCTGCAGGCCACTGGGCTGGGGAGGATCCTCGGGCCGAACCGGCCGGCTGACCCAGACGGTCTTCCCCGTCTCCCGGTCGTAGAGGAAGACATCGAACTGGCCGTTGCGGTCCTCCGGGACCACGCCGTCGTCGTTCGTGACGAAGGCCAGAAAGCGGCCGTCGGCAGAAAGGGCCACGAGGGCGCCGCCGGAGGCGGCGGGGGATTCGGTGGGCGGATGAACCCGATGGAGCCGCTGGCTGTAGCGGTCATAGAGATACACCCCGGGGCCGGGGTTACAGGCGCTGTCGTTGGCCCAGGCGATCCAGCGGCCGTCGGCGGAGAGGGCAGGGCCGGCGTGGCCGGCCAGCCCCATACGGGAGACGCCCCCAGGGAGCCATTCCAGCCCGCCGGTGAGGCGGTCATAGACGGCCAGGGGGTAGCAATCGGGATCGGCAGCGGAGGCGGGGAGCGGGGAACGGGCGAAAAAGGCCAGGAAGCGGCCGTCGGCCGAGAGAGCCGGGCCGAGGCCGGCGGCTGGCTGCCCCTCCGGGCCCACGCGTAGGGGCTCAAAGACCCCCCGCCCGGCGTCCCAGAGAAAGAGGGACTCCCGGTCCATCCCCACCCCCCAGCGGCCGTCGGCGGACAGACGGAGCCGATCTCCGAGGCCGAGCAGCCGGATGAGCTCGGGAGCGGCCGTGGGAGCCGGCGTTGCAGTGGGGAGCTGTGTCGGGGAGGGCGAAGCCCCGGGCGCGGAGGTCGCGGGCCGATCCGGGGATGCCCCTATGCATCCTCCCAGCAACCCCAAAAAGCTCAGCATCAGGAGAACTTGGAGAAGAGGTGTTTTCATCATGGCTGTTCCCTTAGGAGAATTGCCTTCAGGCCCCGCATCGTAAGGGAGCCATCGTTCGCTCATCGCTTCCCCCCGCTTGCGGTGCGGAATCGGCACCGGCCGGGGAGGGGCGGGAGCGGTTCCTCGGCCCCTCCCGCACGCCCCCAGCGTCAGGGCCATTGTCCCACATCCATCCCCATCGCTTCCACCATCCCACCCGCCTTATGGAACCCCCCTTCGAGCTCCCGGGTCTGGATCCCGTCCCCGAGCGACCAACCGCACGGGCGATGCAGATCCCAGCTGGAGGGAAAGGTCTCTCGACTGATCGTCATCGGCGGCCGGATCGCCGGATTCGTTTGTTCCGGGATGTGAAGCAGGCGATGGCGGGGGGATCCATTCAATCAACCCCCACTGACACCGTCCGTCCGAACGAGGGGAGATCGCCTGGGCGCCGATCCACACCCGTTTCAGCAGGCGCCCTTGGATTTCAGGAAGCAACGCATATATGCCTTGGTAGAAGGGGAAGAGATCCAGGGTCGCCTGGGGGACTCCCTCCAGGTTCAGCCACACCGCCTGTTCCCCATGCTCCCCCCTTACGGCCAACACGCCGTCTGGAACAGGAACGAGGGGCGGTCGCGCGCCGGCGAGGGGAATTCCAAGGGATCCCGGAGCTGCGGGCAGGCGCAACACACGCAGCTCACCGGTTTGCAGATCTTTCAGGAAGACGGCAGGGGGATCGACCCCCCAGGTCATTATGGAGACCCCTTCCAGAAGCCGGCCGGCTTTGAGATGGGCTCCCGGGGCAAGGTAGAGGACTCGGGCGGGATCTTCGGGCCCTTTGAGGTGCTGGCCTACGCGCACCATGGCGATCGCCAGCCATTGTCCATCCGGGGAAAGGGCGTAGTCGAAGAAGTTCCAATCTGAAAGCCCCAGGTCGGCGGGCCTCACCACCCGGCCGGCGTGGAGGTCCAGAAGGAAGCCCTTCCCGAATGCATCGTTGGGCACCCCGATGAGCCAGTGAGGGCCGTTTCCGATCTCCCTGGTCGGTGGGATGTTCGGGTCGTCTGATCCAAGGATGTGAAGCGGCAGATCGATCCGGCGGGCTGGCGCGCCCATGCGGGCGGGGACTTGCCAGATCCGGATCCGCGGCAGCCCATCCGGGGTTTCCACCTCTTGCAGCGCCAACCCGTAAGCGCTATCCCGGGCCATGATCACCCCCCACAGTCCCCGCTCACTCTCCAGGACCTTCTCCCAGGTCCCGGTGTTCAGATCTACTCGCCACACCGTCCCGTTTGGGGAGGAGGCGAGGGCCACTGCGTCCCGGGCCAGGAGAAGGTCACGAATCGGTTCCGGCGGCTCCAGAACGCGGGAGCGGTGATCCTCTTCCAGGATCAGGCGAATGAGGCCGACATGGGTGCGGGTGGCCCTGAGCCGTCGGCCATCCGAAAGGGTCCAGCAGCAGACTTCCTCCACGGTCTCTTTCTCACGGATGGCGCTCCCGTCCTGGATGAGCCAGTGGTGGGTATTGCCTTCCGTATCCAGTTCTGCGGAGGCCAGGAAACCTGCATTCTGAAGTGGGGGCTCCAGGGGCCAGCGCCACACCACCGTAAGGCGGCGGCCGTCCCGGGAGATCGACTCCGGGAAGATGGGATACGGAGAACCCGGGAGGTGGCGCAGGCGTCGGTCGGGTCGGGCCAGCTCCTCCCAGCGGAGATCCCGAAGGTCCAGGAGCGGCGAGGGCGTCTCCCCGCTCGAAATATCCGGTGGAGGAAGGCAGGGGGAAGTGGGGAGTGTGGGCGGAGGAGGGGTAGAGAGGGGTGAACCGAACCCCTTCTCCAACGTGGGCCGGGGTCCAGGAGCCCGCGGCATCCTACAGCTCAGCAGGCTTAGCACCATCAGCATCATGATCGCAATCCGACCCGGCTTAGACAGAACACACATCACATTCTCCTTGTTTAACAAGTATAACCAGGATTGTAATAGAAGCGATAGATGGCCGTGGTCCCTTGAGCGACATCAACACAGCAACAAGGAGCTACTGTCTCGCCTAAGTATCTTTCAAGATGAACATGGGATCCACTATAACAAACTGTGCACCTGCAATCACGATTTGAGCAAGAGCATGTTGGACAATTGCATTGATCGGATGGGTTTGGCCATGATTTGCAGAGATAGCATCCTCCAACAATATCGCCAAGTTTATATGAACGGGAAGTTAAATCAATCCACTGTCCGTTGCTTACAGTAGGATTAGCGACATGACCATACATCACTGAACCAACATAACAATACTTTCCGTTATCGTATATATACAAATCAACTGTGATTGAACGAGCGTAGCTATTGTTCGGTTCTTTACAGCAACACAGATATTCGACCCATGTTTGCACGCGACGAACCGTTGGATAATTGACATATAGACAAATCGATCCGGGTGTTGGGCATGTTGATCCAGTTCCTGCAATGTCAATTGGTGAAGACCAATTCTTGCAACGACCATGAGCGTTTAAACATCCGCTACAATTCCCGTAGCAAGCTGGGCAATCACAATAATAATCCCGCCCGGTCACGATTCCCGATATCGGTGCATAAACATATGCATACGCCATGGAAAACCTCCTTTCGCTTAAAATTTTGTTAATGAGGTTGTAATGATGGGCATCAAGGATCCCTCAGGATCCTGATAAGTCACGAGGGTGTAAAGAACATCTTGTTCGATCCAATGCACCATATAGCCATCCACGGTCGGAAGCAGCACCCCAGGGGCCGGCGTGAAGAAAACCTTTGCCGGTGGGACTGGAATCTCTGGCTGCTCAGGATGCCGCACCGGCCACACTGGATAAGGACGAGGATAAATGGGACGCGCCCACAGGCTCCCTTCGGGTTCAGAGGCCCGCCCGAAGTCCAGTATCACGATGAACACTCGACCGCCTCCTCGGAACCGGATCACCTGCCCTTGTTGAAAGAGCAACTCTGTTGGCCGGTAGAGGGGGAAGGGGATCTGCGCTCGTGCCTCGGCCAGATCCTGCACCGGAAGGGTCTCCCCGCGCAGGGCCTCGGCTTCGGGGCTGCCATCGGTCTGGCATAGGATGGGAGCGGGGGCACAGCTCACGAAGGAGGGCAGCGGGGCGCCTTCCGGAAGCAGCACGAACCTCTCCCAGAGCTCCCCCTCCCCTGGGCCGAGACGAGGAGGGGCCGAACCGGCGGTTCGAGGGGTATGGGTCCCTCCGGGGATCCGCCGCAGCAGCGCCAGCCCGGCCAGGGCCAGGCTCTGGCGCAGCAACCGCCGCCTCCCCCAATCCACGCCCAGCACCGGCCCGCCGTGCCGGGCCACGGCCTGGGCCACCCGCAACGCCCGCACTGGGCCTAAGACCTGCACTAGGCGCGCCCGCAGGGAAAGGCCCGCAAAGATTCGCACCCGCTCCCCCTTGATCTCAACGAGCATCGGCTCCCACCGCCAGCCGGGACGGGCGCGGTCCAGCAGGGCCCGGACCTCGGGCTCCCACAAACTTCGCACCCCCAGCTGCCCGCCGCTCCGGGCTTTCACCTCCCGGGCCAGGGCCGCGCACACGGAACACCCGCTGTCAAAGGGAAGATACCGTTTTGGTATGGCCTCGCCGCCCCGGGAGGGATTCCCCTTCTCGTCTTATCCCCTTCGCCCTCGGCGCGCTTCCTCGTTTTTGGAGGAACCCCGCTTCGATGCGATCCTCCGTGAGTAGCGGAGGGCCTGGGCGATCCTCCGGGCTGGCCGGAGCGGATGTTGCTTAGACATCAGACGAGGCGCGCATTCTGCGTTTTCCGACTCGGGGGCAGGCAGCTGCGCCCACCCTCAGGGGCCTGAGGCCCATTCGACCAGGGCATAGCGGCACGTTTCATCCGGCCCGGGCGTTTTCAGAACGGCCCCCAGATAGACCCGATTGCCCTGACCCCGGATCCATTCGATGCGGGCGTAGAAAGGAGACAGATCCAGCCGCTCCCGGATTTGCCCCTCCGGCGTCAGCTGAAGGAGGCGGGCCGGCGTGCCGCGTTCCACCCCGAGCCATACGCCTCGTGCGCTCCCCAGGGGGAGCCCCACTCCCTTCAGGGGCACCTCGGTGATCCGCCCTCCTCGCTCCAGGCGCATAGCCCGCAGCGTCTCGGCACCCGCTTCTCGAAGGACAATACCGGCCGGATCTTCCAGCCAGGCAACGAACAGGGCGCCGGGCTGCTGGATCCCGGCTCGGAGATCCGTCACCGGCGTCAGATAAAGGATTTGGGTCGGATCCTCCGGTCCCTGAGGGGTGTGTCCCGCGGGCAGCAGCGCGATGGCCACCCATTCCCCGGAAGGGTGCACAAAATATTTCCAGAATCGGAGCGACTGGGGAAGTCCCAAATCGGTCGGACGAATCACGCGACCGGTTCGGAGATCCAGCAGAAAGCCCTCTCCCAGCTCCTCATTGGGCATGAAAACATACCAGTATGGGCCATCTCCTAACGCCTGGGTCTGGGTTTCTTCGGGGCTTCCCTCCCGACCGACCCAACGGAGTTTCAGCTCGGGAAGGGGCTCTGCAGGGGCGCCTATCCGCGCTGGGATCCGCCAGACTCGCACGATCCCGGGTTCCTCTGGCTGCACAGCCAGGCCGTAGGTTCCGTTGGGGGCCAGCGTAAAGGCATTGCCCAGTTTGCCGGTTTGAGGGGGACGGGGGCTGATCACGCGTTCCCAGCGTCCAGAGCGGATCTCCATGCGCCACAGTTCCCCTTCTCCATCCCGCGCGAACAGGATCCCGTTGGCTGCCCTCCATACCCATGTGATCTCTGTGGGGGGGTTCAAGGATTGGGCCTGGGGCGGCTCGCCGAGGAAGAGGGACTTTCCGTATCCCCACACCGGCCGCCCATCGGGTAGCCAGGTGTAGAGGATGCGCTCATCAGGCGGCCGGACCAGCCAGCGATGCTGGGATCCCTCCCGATCGATCAAGGCCTCCGCGATCGCCCCGAACATCTGAGGATGGAGTTCCAGGCGCACCTTCAACCAGCGGCCATCCGGGGAGCTTTCTTCCAGAATGGGAGGGAAAGGGAATCCGGCCAGCTGGCGGATCTGCGTCCCTGGGAGGGGAAGTTCTTCCCAGGACCACCCGGCCAGATCCGGCAAGTAAGCGGCTTCCGGGGTTTCCAGGTTTGGCTCCAGACGCCGGCAGGCGGTCGCCGTTGAAGTTTTCGGGATCGTGGGGGAAGGGATCAGCGACGCGGTTGGGATGGATGGCGAAGGAACAGGGGGGTGTGCCTCCCTGCCAGAGGGCGCCGGAGTTCCGAGAGGTCCCCCACATCCCAGTGCCATTCCGAGCCAGGCGATCCACAATGCCCGAGCCAGCTTTCGGAGGATCCTGTTCATCGTTGCCTCCTCCTTAGCAAGCAGATCCAGCGTTGTAGTAAAAGCGGTAAATCGCGGTGGTGCCTGCGGTCACGCTCGCACAGCAACACGGCGCCACGGTTTCTCCCAGGTTTCGCTCAAGATGCACGTGAGCTCCAGAATAACAAGTGAAAGTGCACGTATATGTGCCTCCTATTACGTCTCCTAATTTGAGGGAACTTGAGGTCAAATCGATCCATTGTCCATTGTTTACGGTGGGGTTAGCGATATGGCCATACATTACCGAGCCCACATAACAATATTTCCCGTTATCATACACATACAAATCGACCGTGATAGAGCGCGCGTAGCTGTTGTTGGTCTCCTGGCAGCAACATTTGTATTCCACCCATGTTTGCACACGGCGAACAGTAGGATAGTTAACGTAGAGGTAGATGGATCCGGTTCCCGCGATATCGATGGGGGAAGCCCAATTCTTGCAGCGACCGTGGGCACTGCCACATCCGTTGCAGTTCCCGCAAGGGCAGCTGCAGTAGGAATCCCGCCCGGTCACTGTTCCGGAAATGGGCGCATAAACATACGCATACGCCATGTCTATCCTCCTTTCGATTAAAGTCGAGCTAGTGATTGTGCGATCTTGTAAATCGAGGAGCCATCGGGATCGTGATGGGTGAGGAGGGTATACAGGATCGACCTTTCGATCCACTGGACCATATATCCATCGGCGGTGGGCAACAGCACGCCGGGAGCAGGAGTGAAGGAAATTTTCTCCGGCTGGATCAGGCGCTCGGGTTGGTCCGGATGCCGCACGGGCCAGATGGGGTAAGGTCGAGGATAGATCGGACGGGCCCACAAGCGGACTTCCGGCTCTTTCAGGCCGAAATCCAGCATGACGGAGAACACAGATCCTCCCTGCTGGAAGCGAATGATCCGTCCCTGATGAAGGGGCATCCCGACCGGTTGATACAGAGGGAGGGAGCTTCGTGCCCGTGCCTCATTAAGATCCTGCACCGGAAGGACCTCCCCCCGCAGGGCCTCGGCCTCCGGGCGGCCATCGGTCTGACATAGAATGGGGGCGGGGGCACAGGTCACGAAGGGAGGAATCGGGGCACCTTCCGGCAGGAGCACGAAGCCCTCCCAGACCTCGCCCGCTCCGGTGGCGGGCGGGGTGGGCGGGGCCTTCTCAGGCCTGGCCATTGGGGAGCCTCCGGGGAGGCGACGGAGGAGGGCCAGGGCAGCCAGGGCGCCGCCCTGCTGCAGCAACCGCCGCCTTCCCCAATCCACACCGAGCACCGGGCCTCCCATCCGGGCCACCGCCTGGGCCAGCCGCAACGCCCGCACCGGGCCCAGAACCTGCACCAGGCGCGCCCGCATCGCCAGGCCCACCAAGACCCGCACCCGCTCCCCTTCGATCTCGACGAGCATCGGCTCCCACTGCCAGCCGGGACGGGCGCGGTCCAGCAGGGCCTGGACCTCAGGCTCCCGCAAACTCCGCACCCGCAGCCGCCCGCCGCTGAGGGCCTCCACCTCCCGGGCCAGGGCGGCGCATATGGAACACCCCGCATCGTAAAGCAGCCACCGCGTCCCCATCGCAGACCTCCCTTGCCTGGGCTTCCGCTTCTCATCCTAGCCCACTCCCCGCTTCTTGTCTGTCCCCCGCGTCGGGGGACAGACCTTCCGCGGGCGGTCCCCGTCTACCCAAGGCCCATCAGGGCCTCGATCAGCTGCCGGAAGTCCGGCAAGGGATCCTCTTCCAGCAGCGCCGCGCAGCGGGGGTCCAGGAGGCCGCCCTGGGCCAGCCAGCGGGTCAGGTCCACCCGATCCACCCGCCCCAGGCGGGCCAGGGCCCGCGCCAGATGGGTGCGGACGGTCTCCGGCGCGATGCCGAGCACGCGGGCGATCTCCTTGTTGCTCAGGCCGTGGGCCGCCGCCCAGGCCACCGCCCGCTGCTGCGGGCTGAGGGCCGCCCACGGATCGCCCCAGCTCGCCCACCAGCGCTGGGCCTGCCGCACCGCCCCCGGGGTCCACAGCGACGTCCCGGCCAGGGCCTGCCGGACGGCGGCGAGGAGCCTTTCGCACGGTTGCCCCCGCCACAGGCAGCCCCGGGCGCCGGCCTTCCAGGCCAGGGCCTCCCGGGCAGGGTGGGGGACTTCCACCAGCAGCAGTCCCGAGCATTCCGGTTGCGCCTGGATGGCGGCGGCCAGCAGCGCCGCGCCGCTGCCGTCCAGCAGCTCGAAGGCCACCAGCAGGGCGGAAGGGGGATGGCGGGCCTGGGCGACCCGGGCCTCGGCGGCGGTGGCCGCCTCCCAGGCGATGGAGAAGCCCCAGGCGCTCAGGCGCTCGGCCCAGACAGCCCGGCGCATCGAATCGCTATCCACCAGCCCGACTGCCATCGCCCCCCTTCGGAGGAGAACGCCTGATCACATTATAGGAGGCCAACCGATTGAGGGCAAGGCATGTCGGCCCGCAGAGGCCTCACCGTGGGTTTATCGTCCCCCATCGAAGCCATATCGATCGAACATGGGCTCCGGAAGAGAGAGCGGTTTGACGCTTTGCGATCAGGGGGGCAGGGATCTTCGGACCCCTGCTCTCCCTGGGCGGGAGGTTCCCCGCCATCTAAGGCTCAGCGCCCCCACCGCGCGGCCAGGGCCTGGACGGCCTGGTCCAGGAGCTGGCGTGTGGCGGCTTCCTGCGTCCCGTTCACGATCAGAAGGCTGAGGACCTCGCCGCGCACCTGCACCAGGGTCCGGAGGGCGCCCCCTTCGGAGTCCCGGCCCGAGACCTCCCAGCCTCCGACCTCCGGTCGCTCCTTCAGCCCCCAGGCGCGGATCAGCGCTTCCGCCGCCCGGCGGGCCTGGGCGGGGTCGGCATAGCGATAGAGGAAGTGAAACACCAGGCCGGTTTGCTGACCGTCATAAACGGCGAGCCCCACCCCATAGCCTTCCCGGAACCGGAGGGGTTCCTCCTTGATCCCCATGCTGGCGAGGTTCTCTGAATTCAGCGGATGATTGAGCGCCTGGGGGGAGAGAGGGCCCTCTTCCAGGCGATAACTTTGGGGGAAGGCCTCCGCAGGCAACGCTTGCGCCGTTAGCGGGGAGGGGGTGGAAGGCTGCGCCAGGGCCCGATGGAGAGCCGCCGCCACGCCCAGGGCCAGCATGAGAACGCCCACGCCAATTGCGATGCGCTTCATGGCCGCCTCCTCAATCGAACCATACTCGAGCTGAGTAATTGCTGGGTTGCCATTTCGGCCCCCACGGAGGCTCCGTTGCTAGCCATCCCCCTTTGGGCAACAGCAACACATTTCGATCGGCCCCCCACCAGTTCCAGTTGGAAATGCAGCCGGCGCTGGAACTACAGGTCGCCGGGTCGCCGCCGGGCCCCAGATCGTGCGGATTATGCCCCCAGCGGCCCTGGAAGAAGGCTCCGAAATGGGGTTCCGGAATGGGCCAATAGGTCCAGAAGGCCACCGCAATGTAAGAGGCGGTCACGTTTGCCCACCATTGCGGCTGAGGCGGAGTAGGGGAAACACTTTGCATCCGTTCACCGAATGCAGGGCTCCCGCCCAGGGAGAGCAATAGACAGCTGACCCATACGATCAGCCATCGACTTTCGCGAAAGCGTTGGGATCCCTGGGCCACCCGGACACCTGTCGCGCGATCCGTATGACGAGATCGCTCTCGCTCCTCCATTTCCATCTTCCTCCGTAAGGAATTTCTGTTCGGCATGATAGTGAGTCTTCTCCGATCTGTCTGTCCCCTGCGTAGGGGGACAATGCTCTCGCCACCGCGGGAGGTGGATCCGCGGAGGGGCAAAGCGCGCCCTTCGGCTAAAATATCCCCGGAAGACGTCTCCCTGGAGGCCTCCGCTTCATGGATCGGTCCGTTCGGGTGGATGTGGTCATCCCGGTCTACAACGAGGAGCGGGACCTGGAGCCCAGCGTTCAGAAGCTGCGCGCTTTCCTGCAGGCGAACTGCCCCTACCGCTGGCGCATCGTGATCGCCGACAACGCCTCGGTGGACCGCACGCCGGAGATCGGGCGGCGGCTGGCGGCCCAGTGGCCGGAGGAGGTGGCCTACATCCGGCTGAACCGGAAGGGACGGGGACGGGCGCTGCGCAAGGCCTGGCTGGAGAGCGACGCCGATGTGATGGCCTACATGGACGTCGATCTGTCCACTGACCTCAGCGCCTTCATGCCGCTGATCCAACCCCTGGTGGAGGGCCGCTATCACGTGGCCACGGGCAGCCGGCTGCACCCGCAATCCCGCATCACCCGCTCCCTCAAGCGCGAGATCATCTCCCGGATCTATAACTTCATCGTCTGGCTGCTCTTCCCCCGCCGCCGCTTCCGGGATGCCCAGTGCGGGTTTAAAGCCATCACCCGCCAGGCGGCCCAGGAGCTTGTCCCCCGGGTGGCCAATCAATCCTGGTTCTTCGACACGGAGCTGCTCCTGCGCGCCGAGCAGCGCGGCTACACCGTGTGGGAGGTCCCGGTGATCTGGCGGGAGGACCCCGACACCCGGGTGAAGATCCTGCGCACCGCCCTGGAGGACCTGCGGGGCCTGTGGCGCGTCCGACGGACTCCTGATCCACCCCCTATCTACACGGATCCGGAGGCCGATTACCCGGATTAGAGCCGGGAAGTCCTCCGGAAGCGGCGTCCCACCCGGTCGGGGAGGAGCGAGGCGGTTTTCGCGAAATAAATTTTGCGTTACAGAAGGAGGGAGGAAACCGATGACGCGTTTCGGTCGGCTGCTGAGGGTGGATCTCTCCTCGCAGCGGATCCGGGAGGAGGAGATCCCCTCGGGGTGGGTGGAGGATTTCATCGGGGGCAGCGCCCTGGCGGCGCGGATGCTGTGGGAGCGCCTCCATCCGAAGGTGGATCCCCTGGGCCCGGAGAACCCCTTGCTGTTCCTCACCGGCCCGCTGACCGGCACCGCTGGCCCGGCCGTCGGACGGTTTACGATGTGCGCCCGCTCCCCCGCCACCGGGCTGTGGGGGGAGTCCAACTGCGGCGGGTTCTGGGGGCCGGAGCTGCGCTTCGCCGGCTACGATGCGCTATGGATCGAGGGACGCGCCCCGGAACCGGTCTACCTCTGGATCCACGACGGTCGGGTCGAGATCCGCCCCGCCGCTCATCTCTGGGGCCGCGATCCCTACGCCGTTCAGGCGGCCATCCGGCAGGAGGTGGGGGATCCCCTGGCCCGGGTGGCGGCCATCGGCGTCGCCGGGGAGAACCAGGTCCCCTTCGCCTTGATCCTGTGCGACCACGGTCGGGTAGCGGGCCGCACCGGGATGGGCGCGGTGATGGGCTCCAAGAACCTGAAGGCCATCGCGGTGCGGGGGAACCAGCCGTTGCCCCTGGCCCGCCCGGAGGAGTTCGGGGCGCTGCGGTCGCAGGCCAACCGGGCGCTGCGGGAGGACAACCTGACCCGGGTGTTCCGGGAGACGGGGACGGCCGGTGCGGCGGAGTATTTCGAGCTGCTGGGGAGCATGCCCAAACGGTATTACGGGCAGGGCGCCTGGGAGGGCGCGTCGAAGGTGAGCGGGGCCGCCATGGCCGAGACGATCCTCTCGGGGGTCTCGGCCTGCCACGCCTGCGTGATCGCCTGCGGGCGGGTGGTGACCATCCCCGAAGGCCCCTATGCCCGGACGAAGGCGAAGGGCCCCGAATACGAGACCATCGCCGCCTTCGGTTCGAACCTCCTGAACGACGACCTCGCCCTCATCACGCATCTGGGGGATCTGTGCGATCGCTACGGGCTGGATTCCATCAGCATGGGGAACGTCCTCGGCCTGGCCTATCTGCTCTTCGAGCGCGGGGTCCTCACGGAACGGGACACCGGGGGGTTGGCCCTGCGCTGGGGGGATGCGCGGCCGGCGGAGATCCTCATCGCCCAGACGGCCCGGCGGGAGGGATTCGGGGCGCTGCTGGCCCAGGGGGCCCGCGGCCTGGCACGGGCCTTCGGCGCGGAGGATCTGGCGGTGGAGGTGAAAGGCCTGGAGGTCCCCTATCACGATCCGCGCGGGGTGGCGGGGATGGCCCTGAGCTACGCCACGTCCCCCCGCGGCGCGTGCCACAACCAGAGCGACTTCTTCATGGTGGAGCTGGGCCAATCCGATGAGGAGCTGGGCATCCCCTATCTCGATCGCCATCAATGCGAGGGCAAAGCCCGCTATGTGGCGATCCACCAGAACTGGCGGACGGTGTGCAACAGCCTGGTCCTCTGTTACTTCGCCCATGTGGCTCCCTCTACGGCCCTGGCCCTGCTCAACGCCGCGATGGGATGGGACTGGGACCTGGGGCGGATGCTGGAGGTGGGGGAACGGGCCTGGCAGCTGAAGCGGGCCCTCAACCATCGCCTGGGGGCGACCCGGGCGGACGACCGGCTTCCGAAACGGCTGCTGGAGCCGCTGGGGGAGGGCGGGGCGGCCGGCTTCGTCCCGGATCTGGAGGTCATGCTGCGCGAGTATTACGAGGTCCGCGGGTGGGACCCGGAGACCGGGCGGCCGAGGCCGGAGACCCTGCGGCGCCTCGGGCTGGCGTTCGCGGCCGACGATCTCGAGCGCTCCCCATAGCCGGCCATGCGCATCCTGGTGACCGGCGCCACGGGCTTCCTGGGGCGGAACCTCTGCCCATATCTGGCGGAGCAGGGATATCGCGTGCGCGCCCTGGTTCGCCCGACTTCAGACTGGAAGTTCCTGGCCGCCCATGGGGTGGAGATCGCCTTCGGGGATATCCAGGACCCCGTCTCCGTGCGGGCGGCGGTGGAGGGCTGCGACGCCGTGATCCACGCGGCGGGCTACTTCCGGTTCTGGGGTCCGCGGGCGCGCTACTGGGGGGTCAACGTCGAGGGGACGCGGAACGTGGCGGAGGCGGCCCTGGCCGCAGGTGTGAGGCGGTTCGTCCACATCTCCACGGTGGCGGTGGTGGGGCGGCCGCGTCCGGGCGCGGTGATCGATGAAACCTATCCCTGCCGGCCGGTGGATGATTATCAGCGGACGAAGTGGGAGGGCGAGCGGCTGGTTCAGGAGGCGGTCGGGAGAGGGCTCCCGGCGGTGATCCTGCGCCCGGGAGCCTTCTACGGCCCCTGGGGGCGCTACGCCTTCAACCGGCTGTTCTTCGAGGACTTCCTGCGCGGGCTGCGCCTGCAGGTCCACGGCGGCCGCCGCTACACGTTCCCTATCTTCGTGCCGGACCTCTGTCGGGTGATCGAGGCGGCGCTGCATCGGGGGCGGGTGGGGGAGGTTTACAACGTGGCCGATCGAAGCCGGACCCACGGGGAGATCTACGAGATCGTCGCCCGCCTCGCCGGGGTTCCCGCATGGCGGATCAACGTCCCGGCGGCTCCCATGCGAGCTCTGGCCTGGGCCTGGACGAAGCTGGCAGACCTCACCGGGCGGGAGCCTTATTACCCGCTGACCCTGGCCACGTATGTGTTCTACGACTGGGTGGTCTCCTCGGAGAAAGCCCGGCGGGAGCTGGGGTTCGAGCCCACGCCCTTTGAGGAGGGAGCCCGCCGCACTCTGGAATGGTATTGGGCGCAGGGGATCCTGAGGCCGCCGCGGCGGACTACGAGCAACCGGCTCTAAAGCGTCAGGCGAGATCGAGCCACGGCTTCGCCGCCTCGTGCATAGAGAAGCACCCCCTTGGCCAGGATTTCCTCTCGCACAAATGGCCGTTCCCGAGCGAGCTGCTCGAACTCCTCCGGCGTGTAGACCAGCAGATCAGTGGCCACGCGGGGCTGAAGGAGCCGCCGGATGGTGTGAAGGCGCTCGATGAACGGCTGGTCCGTCCGCATGACGATGACGAGATCAATATCCGACCATGGCCCGATCTCCCCGGTCGCCAGGGATCCGAAGAGGATGATCCGCTCCGGATCCACCTCCCGGCGCAGGATCTCTACCAACCGGTGCAGCTCTTCCTCCAGCAACCGGCGGCGCTCCTGGGGCGAGGGATCCCGGCTCATCGAGGCCTCCGGATTAAACCTGAAACGTCGCCGCCCTTTTCCGCACTCAGCTCCTTCGAGCGACCGGGCGATCCCTTATTCCCGGGACGATGGGAAACCCGGGATCTCGGACACGCTCTTCACCGGCGACCGGTAACCGGCTTTGATCATCTTCATCAAGCAGTCGTCCGCTTAGGGTGAGGTAGCCCTTCTTGACCAGCAATGCCAGCACTCCCAACGTGCCGGAAACGGGGATGCCAAGGCGAAGAGCGTAACGGCGCGCATCCCCGTCATCCGTGAACAGGATGCCTCCCCTCTCCAGAGCCACCGCGATGCAGGAGGCCTCGCCCTCCCCGAGGATTCGGCGAATGCGAGTAAGATGGTCTTCCTCTGTGGGGCTTAATTTCACGATTTCCAGCCATTCCCAGTCACAATCGAACAGATAGCCGGAAACCTCGCCGGCCTTTAATTCGTCTATCACATATGGTGTGGTTGCGGCGTTGGATAACACTGCACGCAACAAATCCAATCGGCCGATGCGGGCGAAATTGCTGAGAACCGTGGTGTCGAGCAGGATCACTGCGCTCTCCAACTAAGGGGTCTCGATGGAGAGGCCGACCGTGATCTCTGCCTGGGCTTCCTCCATCGTTTCCGGCCCAAGCCGCAAAGGCACGCCCAGCCGCAGGAAGCGTTCCCTGAGATCATCGACGGGGAGGTTCAGCAGCCGAGCCGCACGTCCGAGATTAATGTGACCGTCCAGATAAGCGGCAATGATTTGATTCCATCGGGCCTGGGATCCATCGGCTGCTTCCTCCGCCTCCGGCCTCAGTTCCTCCTCGCTCAACCCGACCGGTTCCAGCGTCGGTTCGGCGAGGGGAGAAGGATGCGGCGGCCTCGTCCGATAAGCCGCTACGGCTCGCAGGATGCGATAGTCTGCGGCGTCCATGAGGATAATCCGCTCCTTGCCTCCCCTGGACTTCAGGAGGCGGATGAAATCCAGGACCTCCGGAAGTTGGTTCTCCTTTAGATCTTCCAGTTCGTGCAGAATCGTTTCTTTGATCAGGACATCAGCCATGGATTCCTCCTCTAAGATCCCGCCCGTCCCATCCGCCAGACCGTGCCGTCGGGTCGGTCCTCCAGGAGGATCCCCAGGGCCCGCAGGCGCTCGCGGATCTGATCGGCCCGGGCGAAGTCGCGCTGGCGGCGGGCCTCCGCCCGCAGCTCGATCAGCAACTGCACCAGCCCCGCCACCAGGTCCGAGGAGACGTCCGGCCGGATCTCATCGGGGATCAGGCCCAGGACCTGGCCGCCGAGCTCCCGGTAGACGGCGTCGATAGCCTCCAGGACGGGACGGCCCACGGTGGCCCCGCCGAACAGGAGGCCGTTGACGGCCTTGGAGAACTCGAAGAGGACCGACAGGGCCTCCGGCGTGCTGAAATCGTCGTCCATCGCCTCCAGGAAGGCGCGCCGCGCCCGCTGGATCTCCTCCATAAACGCCTCCGGCTCCGCCGACTCGGGGGCGTCCCCGCGGGCCAGCCGCTCCCGCACCTCGATCACCGTGTTCCAGAGGCGGTCCAGGCCCTTCTCGGCCGCCTCCATCGCCTCCTCGCTGTAATCGATGGGCGAGCGGTAATGGCTGGAGAGGATGAAGAGGCGGATGGCCTGGGGACGGTAGCGCTGCAGGGCGTCCTTGATGCGCACCACGTTCCCCAGGCTTTTGCTCATCTTGACGCCGTTCACCGTGAGCGAGCCGGTGAGCAGCCAGTAGCGGGCGAAGGGCACCCCGTTGGCAGCCTCGGCCTGGGCGATCTCGCTCTCGTTGTGGGGGAACAGGTTATCGATGCCGCCGCCATGGATGTCGAAGGGCTGGCCCAGGTATTTGGTGGCCATCACCGAGCACTCGATGTGCCACCCCGGGTAGCCCCAGCCCCAGGGGCTGGGCCAGCGCAGGATGTGCTCCGGCTCGGCGCGCTTCCAGAGGGCGAAATCGGCGGGATGACGCTTCTCCTCCCGCACCGGGACCCGCGCGCCCTCCTCCTGCTCCTCCAGACGGCGGCCCGACAGCTTCCCGTATTCCGGCCAGGACTCCACCGAGAAGTAGACGGAGCCGTTGACCTCGTAGGCATGGCCTTTCTGGATCAGGACCTTGATCATCTCGATCATCTCGGGGATATGGCATGAGGCCCGTGGGGAGATGTCCGGCCGGACCACTCCCAGGGCGTCCATATCCTCGAAGTAGCTGCGCATGTATTTCTCCACCAGCTCCATCGGCTCCAGGCGCTCCCGCGCCGCCCCCTTCAAGATGCGGTCCTCACCCGTGTCCAGCAGGTGCCCCACATCGGTGATGTTCTGGACGTAGCGGACCTTGTAGCCGCGGTAGCGGAAGTAGCGGACGATGACGTCCATGGAGACATAGAGCTTGGCGTGGCCGACGTGGGCGTGGTCGTAGACGGTCGGCCCGCACACATACATGTGGACCCGTCCCTCATGCAGCGGGATGAAGGGCTCCTTGCGGCGGGTGAGGAAGTTATAGACGACCAGGCTCATCGGGCGATCTCCCTCCGCTGGATGTGCTGGATCCGATGGTTTTTCCTTTAGGACTTACGCAGTTTTCTGCGCATTCCGATCGTGGCCTTGGGTTTTATCCCGAGGCCAGAGGACCGGCCACGGGGGTCGCCCACCGACCCCTGCCCCGAGGGCCCAGGCCCCCGAGGAATTCCACCCCCCTGCGGGCGATGTTCACCGCCGCCGCCTCGTGACGGCCCATCCTCGCCCCGCAAGGGCACGCCAGGGCGTGTCCCCTTAGCCGGTCTACCACCCTGCCGCATACCGGACACGCCCGAGACGTGTTCTGCGGATCCACCAAAATCACCGGAACGCCGTAGAATCTTGCCTTGTGAACCAGAATGCGATGGAAAGTCATAATGCTCCAGAAGTTGAGCAGACGCTGCCGCATCCTCCTGGACTTCCCCTTCCCGATCCGCTCCTTCATCCCCCGAAGATCCTCCAGCACCAGAGCCGCTTTCATTCCAAGCGCCCACGCGATCAGCGCCAGGGCCAGATGATGCCAGAAGTTCTCCGTCTTCTCCCGGCGGATCCGGCCGTGCTTGGAGGCGATCTTCTTTTTGGCCTTCGGGTTGTGCTTCCCTCTTGTCCCTTTGATCTCGCGCCGCAGATGGTCCCGGTTGACCTTCCCCACATATCCCGTGTCGATCTCCCGGATCTCACCGGTGGAGGTCACAAAGGCCGTCAGATTCCCCTCGTTGCTGTCGATCCCGATCACCCCCTCCGGCTCATAGGGGATGGGGTCGGGGAACTTCAAGGGAATGGAGAGGGAGTGGGCTGTGAGCGTCGGCTCCCCCATCCTCGCCCGCCCCGCCTTCCACTCGTCCAGCAGCCGGCGATACTGGTGATGAGGGCGAAAGGTGAGGACGATGGGCTCCGGATCCCGGGGGGAGACCGGGATCGTGACGGTCAGGGTCTCGCCATCCCATTCGATCTTCACCGTCTGCTGGACCAGGTAGACCGATGGACGCCGGATCTCCGGCCGGTCCGCTCGGGTCTTCCCCTTCCGCTGCCGGTTTCGGAAGCCGTGGACGATCCGGGCGCCGGATCGGATCGCCCCGTAGATGAGGTTGGAGTGGAGATCCGGATGCTGCGTGCGCAGGGAGGGGTAGAGGGCCTGGATGAGGGTGAAGGTGGCGGTTTTGCCGTTTTCCAGGGCGTAGTCGATGGTCTGCCGCTGGATGTCGGCGCAGGCCTCCATCAGGGCGCGGATCCTGGGATGCTCCTCGAATCGGAACCGCAGGCAGACCGTCGGCATCGCCGCTGCCTCCATCATGATGATAGCCCATCCGTCGCATGGGGAGAAGGACAGATCCAACTGCGTAACTCCTATCCTTATGAAGCGCTGCGGGCCGGCTCCTCCGGGCGGGCAAAGATCATCCGCCCCGCTGCGGTCTGGAGCACCTTGGTGACCACCACCGGGATCTCCCGGCCGATGTAGCGCCGCCCCTCCTCCACCACCACCATCGTCCCATCCTCCAGATAGCCCACACCCTGGCCGGGCTCCTTCCCCTCCTGGATGATGGGGAGGGTGAGGGTCTCGCCGGGCAGGAGGATGGTGCGCACAGCGTTGGCCAGCTCGTTGATGTTCAGGACCCGGACGTTCTGCAGCTCCGCCACGCGGTTGAGGTTGTAATCGTTGGTCATGATCGGGCAGCGCAGCCGCCGGGCCAGGGCGATGAGCTTCTCATCGACCTCCCGTCCTTCCACCTCCATATCCACGATACGGATGGGGACGTGGCCCTCTTTCTGCATGCGGTTGAGGATCTCCAGGCCGCGCCGCCCCCGATTCCGTCGCAGGGGATCCTGGGAGTCGGCAATGTGTTGCAGCTCGTTCAGGACGAAGCGCGGCACCAGGAGGGTGGCCTGGATGAAGCCGGTGCGGGCGACGTCGGCGATGCGCCCGTCGATGATCACGCTGGTGTCCAGGAGGATGGCGTGCTCGCCGTCCCGCTCCCGCAGGTGGCGGGGGAGCAGAGCCAGGAGATCCTTGTAGCGGGTCCCGGCCACGGTGAGGCCCAGGTAGCCGAAGAACACCGCCCCCAGGGAGGGCAGGACCCGGCCCAGCGGGTCGGGCAGCAGTGAGAGGGGGTAGGAGACCAGCCCGGCCATGATCAGGCCCAGGATGAGCCCGGCGGTGCCGGCGAGCAGCTGCTGCAACGGGATGGGACGGATCACCTGCCGGATCATGGCCGCCGGGCGGATGGTCAGCCAGGGGGTGAGGACCAGGCCCAGGATGGCGCCGGCCAGGGCGAAGGCAAGGGCGAACTGCCACGCCGGCCGGGAGTCCAGCCCCATCCGGGCGGCGTCCATCCCCAGGCGCCATCCGGCGATCCCCAGCACCACCATGCCGATCAGGCGGAGAAAGCGCTCGAAATCCATGAATCCTCCACTGATGAAAACGATGCGCCTGCGGATAATTGCAGGATTCATCTTACACCCGGCGGCATGGGGAGAGCAAGGGGAGCCGGGGAGGGGCAGGACCTTCCGGTTTTTCCGGATGCAGGATGGATCAACGAAACGAGGGGCGATTGGCCAGTCGCCCTTACCGGATTTTTTCCACCACCAGGAAGTGGGAGAGCCCCAACCGGTTCAGGGGGGTGTGCTCCAGGCGGTTGGCGAGGCGGCGCAGCCAGCGGCCCAGGTGGGGATGCCGGTCCGCGATCCGATCGAAGGCGGGGAAGATCCGGGTGTGGTGCACGATGCGCACCGGGAGGCCGGCGAAGAGGCGGCGCAAGGCCCGCCCGCTGTAGGTCCGCACGTGGGGAGCCAGACGGTTGCGCAGAGGATCCGGCAGGTAGTTGATCAGGGGGGTGTTCCCGAAGTAATACCGCCCCCGCCAGTAGTGCCCGTGGGTTTCAAAAGGGAACCAGCGGTTCGGGCAGAACAGGAGGATCCGCCCGCCGGGGCGCAGCACCCGCACCATCTCCGCGACCGCCCGACGGTCATCGGCCACGTGCTCGATGACCTCGTGGGAAAGGATCACATCGAAGCTCTCGTCGGGGTAGGGGAGGGCTTCGGCGGCGGCCTGCACCAGGCATCCGAGGCCACGCCGGCGGGCCTCCCGCAGGTAGTCGGCGTCGATGTCCAGCCCGTGCACCTCCGGGGAGAACGCCCGCAGGGCCTCCACATAGATCCCGATCCCGCAGCCGTCCACCAGGATGCGGGCCCCCTCCAGGATGACGTAACGCCGCATCAGCTCCAGACGTCGGGCCTGTCCCGGCCCCCAGATCAGGCTGGGCAACCCGCGTTGGGCCGCCTTCTTATGGAGCTCGGGGATCGCCATCCTGCTCCAGCCTCCGGCGCACGGGATCGGTCCTCCGGTTCAATAGGCGTTGGGGCTTCGGAAGGTCAGGGTCTGAACCAGGGTGCGCAGCAGGATCTTGATGTCCAGCCAGAGGGACCAGTTCTCCACATACCAGAGATCGTATTTGGTGCGCTCCGTGATGGAGGTGTCTCCCCGCAGGCCGTTGATCTGTGCCCAGCCGGTGATCCCCGCCTTCTCCCGATGGCGCTCCATGTAGCGGGGGATCACGCGGCGGAACTGCTCCACGTAGACGGGGCGCTCCGGGCGCGGCCCCACCAGGCTCATGTCCCCCAGCAGCACGTTGATCAGCTGGGGCAGCTCGTCCAGGTTCAGCCGACGCAGGATCGCTCCCACCCGGGTTCGCCGCGGATCATCCGGCCGGGTCCAGCCCGGCCCCTCCTTCTCGGCATCGGCCCGCATGGAGCGGAACTTGAGCATCAGGAAGGGACGCCCGTCCAGCCCCATGCGCTCCTGCACGTAGAAAACCGGCCCGGGGGAATCCAGCTTGATGAGGAGGGCGATGAGCAGCATAAGGGGCGAGAGCAGGATCAATCCCACCGCGGCCCCTACGATGTCCATCGCCCGCTTGAGAGCCAGCTTCCAGCCCCGCTGGGCGACATCCCGCACGGTGAGCAGCGGCAACCCTCCCAGGTCATCCAGGGAAGGCTGGGTGGCGATCAGCTGGAAGATATCGGGGTAGATCTTGATGGAGAGGTTGCTGCGCTCGCACAGGGAGATCAGGCGCAGCACCTCGCTGTGGGGGGCCTCCGGGACGGCGATCAACACCTCATCGACGTCCCGGGCGTAGACCAAATCCGGGAGATCCTCAGCGGTTCCGATCACCGGGACCCCGGCCACATGGGTGGCGCCGTTGCCCCGCAGGGCCACCACGCCGATGGGCTCGTAGCCGAACTCGGGCGCGTTCTGGATGCGACGGATCACCGCCTCCGCCGCCTCGCCCGTCCCCACGATCAGCATACGGCTGCGGTCCCAGCCCCGGGCCCGCAGGGCGCCCCACAGGCCCCGCACCAGCAGACGGCCGATTGCGACGAGGAGGATCCCCAGGCCCCAGGCATACAGCACCATGGCCCGCGGATAATCGAAGCCGAACAGGGTGTCTTTGAACGCCAGGGAGACGGTGGCCACGGTGAAGATCACCGCGAGGGAGAAGGCCGCAGCAGCCCGGGACAGCTCGTCCAGGCGGGAGGTGGCCCGGCCGAGATGATAGAGCCGGTGGAGGAAGAACAGGATGGCCACGTAAAGGAGCAGCACCCCCAGCATCGGGAGGTAAGCCGGGAAGCCCGGCAGGTTCTGGGGGGGATAGGGCCAGGGGAGCCGGGCGCGGATCGCGTAAGCGGCGTAAAAGGCGAGGGCCGTCATCCCCAGATCGTTCAGCAACAGGAGGGCGCTGTGCAGCCACCGGGCACGCTTCCGGTTCATCCCGCACCTCCTTTTCCCATCACCGCTCTGAAGCGGAGAAGGCGGGGGCCTCGCGGCGCTCCCGCAGGTCCCGGCGCATCTCCCGCCACAGCCGCCAGCCTCCCTTCAGCACCAGCCCCACCCGCACCAGCAGATCCAGCCAGGCCGGCGTGGTGGCCTGATAGTGCTTCCGATAGAAGATCCACATCGCCCGGTTGAACTCGTAGCGGGCCCGCGGGCTCATCCGGCTGGAGGCGCGCTTGACGTGCAGGACGACCACCTCCGGGTAGTAATAGATCTTCCAGCCGGCCTGCTTGATGCGATACGCCCAGTCCAGATCTTCCCCATACATGAAGAACGATTCGTCCAGCAGCCCCACCTGCAGGATGGCCTCGCGGCGCACCATCATGAACGCCCCGACGACGGAATCCACCTCATAGGTTTGATCCGGGTCCAGGAAGGTCAGATTGTAGCGGGCGAAGCGAGGGCTCTTCGGGAAGAGCCGGCTCAGGCCGGAGAAACGGTAGAAGGCCACCTCCGGGGTGGGGAAGCTGCGCCGGCACGCCAGGTCCAGGGAGCCATCGGGGCGAACGATCTTCGGGCCTGCCGCCCCGGCCTCCGGGTGGGCGTCCATGAAGGCCACCATCCGGGCCAGGGCGTCCGGCGGCACCTCGGTGTCCGGGTTGAGAAGCAGGGCGTAACGGATTCTGGGCGTCCGCCCCGGCTCCCCGAAGCCGAAAGCGCGCAGCCCCAGGTTGTTCCCATAGGCGTAGCCGCCGTTGACCGGGCTGCGGATCAACCGGACCTGCGGGAATTCCTGCTCCACCATCGCCGCGCTGCCGTCTTCCGAGGCGTTGTCCACCACGCACACTTCAAAGGTCACGCCCCGGCTGGCCTGCACCGTCTGCAGGCAGCGCCGCAACAGCTCCCGCGTGTTGTAGTTCACGATGACCACCCCGACGTCCAGCTCCGCCATCGCCTCCCTCATCGCAATTCCCCCACCACCACCAGCCGGTGGGTGTCCACCCGATAAGGATAACACGTGATCAGGGTAACCACCGGATCGCGGGTGGGGGCCATCACCTCCACCTGGGTAGGGAGGACCACCTGTTTCTGGACCACCACGTAGCGATAGGCCCGGCTTCCGGCGTAGACCCAGATCTCATCACCGATGCGGAGCTTCTCGAGGTCCCGGAACACTTCCCCGTAAATGTCGTTATGGCCGGCCAGCACCATGTTTCCGGGCTCCCCGGGGTTCGCCGTCCCCGGGTGATGTCCCACGCCTTTTTTCAAGGCTTCCCAATCCGTCCCCGGGACCACCGGGGCGTCCACCCCGATGGCGGGGATGACGATGCGGGTGGGGCTTCGCGGGCCCGGGGTGATGGGCACCGGGGTGGGGAGGGAGGCCACGAGGGCCCGCAGGTGTTCCGGGATCTCCTCCGGGTTCGGCGCGGGCTCCCCGGGGGCGGTGGGCGGTCGATGCCCGCCCGGCAGGACGAGGACGGGGATCAGCGGCGTGGGCGTGGGGGTCGCCCGGGGCCCTTCGCCGGAGGCGGCCGGGCGCATCGCCTGCCAGGAGGAGAGCAGCAAAAGGATGGCCCCCAGCAGGGCCGCGATCTCCACCCCCAGCAGGAGGCGGTCCCGCCAGGTTGCCCACGAGATGCGCGGGCGAGGCAGCCGGAACCGCCATCGGGGAGCTTCCCACTCCACCTCCGCATGGAGGTGAGGGTCAGGGGGAAGCGCCGGTGGCTCCGGGGGGGTGGGCTCCCCGGCGGGGGGCGGCGCCTCCAGCGGAAGGCGTCCCTCCCGGATCCATCGCTTCAAGCGGACCTCGCGGCGCTTCAGGGCCAGGGCCCGCTCCAGGTCCTCCAGGCTCGGCTCCTTGCCCATCCCTTAACGAACCTCCCTCATGGGCTTGCCGGCCCGCGATCCAGGATCCGATCCTCCAGGCGCATATACCCCCGAATGAGATGTCCGATGGCGAAGCGCAGCGGCTCCGGCGGCCATGGGATCACCCGGCGGTTGACGAAGAAAAGCTCCGTGAGGGGGGTCCGGCGCTCCAGGATCAGGTCGCGCACGATCTGGCCGTTCATGGTCGTCAGGGCCACGCCGTGGCCGATGCAACCCAGGGCGTAGACCGCCCGGCGGTCCCCCACATACCCGAGGGCCGGGGCCATATCGACGGTGACCGAGACCGGCCCGCCCCATCGATATTCGATCCGCACCCCTTTCAGGGAGGGGAAGACCTCCGGGATGTAGGCTTCCAGCTCCCGGAAGATCCGTTCGTTCTCGTCGAGATCCATCCGGCTTCCGAAGGGGACGCCGACATCCCCTCCGCCCATCAGCAGACGGTTGTCGGGGGTCAGGCGGTAGTAATGCACCAGGTTGCGGGCATCCTCGATCCCCTGCCGGTTCCGCCAGCCGATGGGGGCCAATCGCTCCGGGGAGAGAGGCTCCGTCACCACGATGTAGGTGAAGGCGGGGACCTGCTTGCGGCGGATGAAAGGGAGTCGGTGGGAGTAGGCGTTGGCCGCGAACACCAGCTTCTCCGCCCGCAGGATCCCCTGAGGGGTGCGCAGGAGGAAGCCGCCCGGCCAGCGCTCGATGGCCCGAACGGGGGTGTGCTCATAGATGTGGACGCCGAGGCCCTCGGCGGCCCGCTTCAGCCCCCGCACATATCGGAGGGGGTTGAGGAGGGCGCAGCGGGGCTCCCACCAGGCCCCCAGGTAGCGGGGCGAGTTCACCTGTTCCCGCACGGCCTGGGCGTCCAGCCACTCGATCCCGGTCAGCCCCAGGCGATGGGCCAGCTCGATCTCCTCCCGGATCCGTCGGACGTAAGCCGGGGAGGTGGCCACGCGCAGGAACCCCGGCCGCTCGTAATCGCAGGCGATGCCGTAGCGGGCGATGAGCTCCCCCACATAGTCGACGGCCTGCTCCATATAGCGATGGGCTTCCGCGGCGGCCTGGCGGCCGAAGCGAAGCGCCGTCAGGGAGAGGGTGAGCCCGAAGAGGGTCATGGCGAAGCCGGCGTTGCGCCCGCTGGCCCCATAGCCGATGTAAGCCTGCTCCAAAACGGCGACCTGGAGGCCCGGCTCCGCCTCTTTCAAATGCAGGGCGGCGGAGAGGCCGGTGAACCCCCCGCCGATGATCGCCACGTCCGCGCGCACCTCCCCCGTCAGGGGCGGGTTCGGCGTGTAGGGATCCGCAGTCCCCAGCCAGAAGCTCTTCAGCTCCATTCGGGCGAACCTCCTGAGGCTCACGGCCGGACCGCCACTGCGAACACCTCTCGCTCGAAGAACCAGCGAAAGGGGATCCAGTGGAAGGCGATGTGGCGCAGCATGCGGAAGAAGGGTCCCTCCTGGCGGTTTTGCGGGGGGGTCGAGAGCCAGACCCGCACCGGGCGGAAGCCTGCCCGGCGCAGGGCCCACCACAGGCCGAGGGGACCCTGTTCGTTCACGTGGACGGCCTCGTTGACCGGGACGTTGAGGGCGCGCGGGTTGGGCGGGTAGAGGTGGCCCAGGCCCTGAAGGGTGCGGACCAGGCGGACGAGGGGATAGGCGTAGGCGTCATACCAGCGGTTCGGAGCGGTGTGG
The DNA here is from genome assembly GCF_018771565.1 of Thermoflexus hugenholtzii. Lineage (NCBI taxonomy): Bacteria > Bacillati > Chloroflexota > Thermoflexia > Thermoflexales > Thermoflexaceae > Thermoflexus > Thermoflexus hugenholtzii. The sequence continues at coordinate 631,987 of NZ_CP076326.1, forward strand.
ATGACCAGCATCCCGCCGGGCTTCAGCACCCGGTGAGCCTCCCGCAGCGCCAGGCGGAGCTCCCATGGGAAGAGGTGCTCGACCACGTCGAACATCAGCACCCGGTCGAAGACCCCTGCCCGGAAGGGAAGGTATTTGGCGTCGGCCTGGGCCAGGGCGGCCGGGGCCTGCAGGTCGACGGCCTCCCGGAGCAGGCGGGCCGAAAGCTGCACGGCGGCGGCGGCGTAATCGACGCCGATGGCCCATGCGCCCAGGCGGGCGCAATGACGGACGATCTCCCCACGCCCGCAGCCGACGTCCAGCACCCGCATGCCGGGGCGGACCTCCGCCACGGCGAAGGCGGCCTGGAGGCGCCGGGAGAGATGTTCCCCGCGTGTGCGGAGGAACTCCTCATAGCCCTCGCAGGCGGAGAGGAAGTATTCCTCCCCATAGAGATCGGGCGGCAGCGAGGGTTTCGAACGCGTTGTCGGTTTGCGGATCACGCGACCTGCGCTCCTGTTGAAGGTGAGCTTCCGGGCGGGCCCATCGGCCGGCCCCTTCCCATCTTAACCCGGGCGGAGCTCTTCCGGAAGGCGGGCGGGCGCGGGGGTCCCCCCGCTGATCCGCCAGCCGGCGGCGGCCACCATCCCCCATCCGATCAGGTAAAGCCATGCGGGGAAGGCGGCGGGACGGGCTCGGGCGACCGCCTCGAGGCCGCCGGGGAGGGCGTGCAGGCCCGGGGCCAGCACGGTATACAGCGCCAGGAGAGATCCCAGCGCGCCGAGGAGCAACGCGGCCCGGTCGATGCGGAGAACGAACCCCTGCTCGCTGCGCCGGGCCATCCGGGCTCCTACCACCATCATCATCGCCGCGGCCAGGACGGGAGCCCAGACCGGCCCCCACCAGGGCAGGGGGATCAGGAAGAGGAGATCCCAGTCCAGCAGCGAGGCGGGCCAGCCGATGAAAACCCGAAGCCAAGCGTAATACAGGATGTCCCAGAGCCCCCACGCGTAAAGGAAGAACCCCCAGCGCGCGGCGGGGGTTCGCCCGGTCAGGGCTCCGACCGTTCCCAACATCACCAGGGTGGCGATCTCCCGTCCCAGCTCGATGGGGGTGAGCGGATCCGGCTGGGTCGGCGCGTCTCGAAGCAGATCCGTGATCCCATAGACGTGCCGCAAGTAGACCACCACCGCGCTCTCCACGTAGGCCATCGCGGCCGCGAAAAGGCTCAGCACCAGCAGACGTCCCATCCATCCGGACATCGGCGCTCCTCCCATCCATGGTTTCCGCGAAATCCCTCCCGGGCGTGGAAGCCGAAGGGGCCTTGTCATGAGATTTTGCTGAGAATTGGGGAAGGGGAGAAGGGGACGGCGCCGCGAGATCAGCGTGCGGAAGCAGGAACATCCGAGGTCCCGGCGAGGTCTCGGAAAAGCGAAGCCGGGGCGGTAGGGGGGACCAGGATACGCAGGGAGCGGGGGACGACTTCGAAGACCATAGGGGTGTGGCCGATGGGTTCCCCGTCCACCTGCACCGGGACCACCGGCCGGGTTTCGACCAGGACCTGGCGCCCGGTGAAGAATTTGACGGCCGGATCCTGGAGATGGCGTCCTCCGAACACATTGATGAAGTGCCGCAGGGCCCACGGCAGCCCCATCCCCCGGAACACACAGATGTTGAGGTATCCGTCGTCCAGCAACGCCTGGGGGGCGATGCGGACCAGCCCGCCGTAGAGCTGGGCGTTGGCCACCAGCACCACCAGGGTGCGGCCTCGGATCCGGCGACGGCCGTCGATGAACACGGTGGCCCGCATGGCCGGGAAATCCCGGGCGATGAGGGCGGCGGCGATCAGGTAGGCCAGGGCCCCCAGGCGCTTGGTGCCCCGATCCCGGGGCTCCATCTGTTGCGCCACTTGAGCGTCCAGCCCGATGCCGGCCCAGAGCAGGAAGTAGCGCCCGTTCGCCCGTCCGACATCGATGAGGTGGATCCGCGCGGCCTCCAGGAGCTGGGCGGCCACCTGGACGCGCAATGGATGCACCAGGGGATAGGTGGGCAGGCCCAGCTGTCGAGCCCACACGTTCCCGGTGCCCACGGGCAGCACCCCCAGGGCGCTGGGCAACCCGACCAGGCCGTTGGCCACTTCGTTCACCGTGCCGTCTCCGCCGGCGGCCACCACCCAGTCGAACCCCTCCAGGGCGGCCTCATGGGCGAGCTCCGTGGCCATCCCGGGGCGCTCGGTGATCCGTATGATCACGGACCATCCCCGGCCCTCCCATCTGCGCGCGACCGCCTGGATCTCCCGGGTCATCTCCCGGGGGCCCGCGGCCGGGTTGTAGATGATCATCACCCGTCGAGGCGGCTGCATCCGGGAACTCCCATCTGATTTGCCGAATGAATTCGGCCTCGAGAGGCCTTCGGCCGATGGTCGGCCTGCGCCGACCGGGAAAATCCTTTTGCGTCGGCGAAGGCCGACGCCCGGCGCGCCAGCGCCTGAGGAGGCCGATTTCAATCGGCGTGAAAAGATCGGGTGTTCTCCCAGGGCTATCCCTTGCGGCGGGGGCGGTTGCGCCGCCCCGGCGGCGCGGGCGCGACGGGGGTTTCGGAATCCGGCTCCTCCTCCGGCTGCTCCATCTCCACCAGGCGCCGGATCCTCGCCTCCGGCGGGGTCTCCGCCAGCTCGATCACCCGCAGCTGCTCCCGCAGCTCGAAGATCTGGTCCCGCAGGGCGGCGGCTTTCTCGAACTCCAGGGCCTGGGCGGCCCGCTTCATCTCCTTCTCCAGGGCGCGGATCAGCCGCTGCAGCTCCTCCTTCGGCATCGCCGGCGGCCGTCCGGCCGTCCCGGCCTCCTCCGCCACCATCTCCCGAACCCGATCCGTGAGGTCCCGCACCGCCTTCACGATAGAGCGGGGCTCGATGCCATGGGCGCGATTATAAGCCTCCTGGATCGCCCGTCGCCGGTTGGTCTCCTCGATGGCCCGGCGCATGGATTCGGTGATCCGGTCGGCGTAGAGGATGGCCGTCCCGTTCACATGGCGGGCCGCCCGCCCGATGGTCTGGATCAACGCGGTCTCGCTGCGCAGGAAACCCTCCTGGTCCGCGTCCAGCACCGCCACCAGGGAGACCTCCGGGAGGTCCAATCCCTCCCGCAGCAGGTTGATCCCCACCACCACATCGTAAACCCCCAGGCGGAGATCCCGCAGGATCTCCACGCGCTCCAGGGTGTCGATGTCCGCGTGCAGGTAGTGGGTGCGGATGCCCATCTCGTTGAGGTAATCCGAGAGCTCCTCGGCCAGGCGCTTGGTCAGGGTGGTGACCAGGGCTCGCTCCCCCCGGGCGACCCGTCGGCGGATCTCGCCGATGAGGTCCTCGATCTGCCCCTTCGTCGGGCGCACCTCCACGATGGGGTCCAGGATCCCGGTGGGCCGGATCAGCTGCTCGACGACCTGCTCGGATTTCTCCAGCTCATACGGACCGGGGGTGGCGGACATGAAGATCACCTGGCGGACCCGCTGTTCGAACTCCTCGAAGGTGAGGGGCCGGTTGTCCAGGGCCGAGGGGAGGCGGAAGCCGTATTCCACCAGCGTCTCCTTGCGGGAGCGATCCCCGTGATACATCCCCCGCAGCTGGGGGATGGTCATGTGGGACTCGTCGATCACCACCAGGAAATCGTCGGGGAAGTAATCCAGCAGCGTCCACGGGGGCTCCCCCGGGGCCCGTCCGTCCAGGTGCCGGGAGTAGTTCTCGATGCCGTGGCAGTAGCCCACCTCCCGCAGCATCTCCAGGTCATAGAGGGTGCGCTGGCGGAGCCGCTCGGCCTCCAGGAGCTTGCCCTGGGCCCGCAGCTCCTCCAGGCGCTGGTGGAGCTCCTGTTCGATGGAGGCGATGGCCCGACGCAGCTTCTCTTCGGGAGTCACGAAGTGCTTGGCCGGGTAGATCTCCACCGCCTCGTGCAGGCGGAGCACCTCCCCGGTCAGGGGGTCGAACTCCACCAGGCGGTCGATCTCATCCCCCCAGAACTCAATGCGGATGGCCGTGTCCTGATAAGCGGGAAACACGTCCACCGTGTCCCCCCGCACCCGGAAGGTCCCCCGCCGGAAGTCGATGTCATTGCGCGTATACTGGATGTCCACCAGATGCCGCAGCAGGTTGTCCCGACGGCGGACCTGGCCGCGTTGCAAGCGGATGACCACCTGGCCCCAGTCGTGGGGGTTGCCGATGCCGTAGATGCAGGATACGGAGGCCACGATGATCACATCGCGCCGGGTGAAGAGGGCCTGGGTGGCCGCCAGGCGCAGCCGCTCAATCTCCTCGTTGATGCTGGTCTCCTTCTCGATGTAGGTGTCCGTCTGGGGGATGTAGGCCTCCGGCTGGTAGTAATCGTAGTAGCTGACGAAATACTCCACCGCGTTGCGGGGGAAGAACTCCCGGAACTCGGCGTAGAGCTGGGCGGCCAGGGTTTTGTTGTGGCTGATGACCAGGGTGGGCTTCTGAACCCGGGCGATGACGTGGGCGATGGTGAAGGTCTTGCCGGTGCCCGTGGCCCCCAACAACGTCTGGTAGCGATAGCCCCGGCGCAGGCCCTCCACCAGCTTCTCGATGGCCTGCGGCTGATCCCCTGTGGGCTCGAAAGGCGCCACCAGCTCAAAGCGTGTCATCCCCGCTCCTTTTCAATCTGTAGACCGAAATTCATTTCGGCCACAAACTGCACGAAGCCGCGACCCCGCGTCATCGAAGACCGAGAGTTTGGGGCTGAAGCCCCTCCTACACAGGGCCCATCCTTCGCTTCCTCATTGCGCCACCGAACCCGTCGTCCCCTATTAGGGCGGGCGCTTCTTCCCTCACCGGGAAGCATAGCGGGCCGCCAGAACCGCGAGCACGAAGCGGGGCAAGGCGCGCATCCGCCGCCACCGCCACGGCTGACGGATCAGCCGGTAGAGCCACTCCAGGCCAGCCTCCCGCATCCAGCGAGGGGCCCGGGGCACGACGCCGGCGATGAAATCAAAGGCCCCGCCGACCCCCATGGCGACCGGGATCCGGAGCGCCGGCTGGTGACGGGCGATCCAGAGATCCTGTTGCGGGGCCCCGTATGCGACGAAGAGGAGATCCGGCCGGGCCTCCTGCAAGCGCTCCCGGATCGCCGGGGCCTCCTCCGGCCGGGGGGAGCCCGCGAAGGTCCCGGCGAGGATCCAGCCCGGGTAGCGGGCCTGCAGGACCCTTGCCGCGCGCTCAGCGACCCCTTCCGCAGCGCCCAGCAGGAACACCCGCCATCCCCGCTCCGCGGCCCGGGCGATCAGGGCCTCCATCAGGTCCACCCCCGCCACCCGCTCCCGTAGGGGCTGTCCCAGCATCCTCCCGGCCCAGAGCAACCCGACGCCGTCCGGGACATTCAGGCTGGATCCCTCCAGGACCCGGAAGAAGTCCGGGTTCCGACGGGCGTGCATCACGAACTCCGGGTTCACGGTGCAGACCTGATGCGGCCCTCCCTCGGCGATGAAGGCCTCCACGAGCTCTAAGGCCTCGGCCAGGGTGACATCGTGCACCCGGACGCCCAGAATGCGTCGGACCGGCGGCTCCATCATCTCACAGATCCCGGATCTACGCCGGAAGCCCACTGGAGCCTCCGGCAGCACGGGGGTTCCGCCCAAATAATTTAGGACTTACGCCGTTTTCTGCGTATTCCGGTCGTGGCCTTGGGTTTTTAGCCCAAGGCCAGAGGACCGGCCACCGGGGTCGCCCACCGACCCCTGCCCCGAGGGTCTAAGCCCCCGAGGAATTCCATCCCCCTGCGGGCGATGTTCACCGCCGCCGCCGCGTGACGGCCCATCCTCACCCCGCAAGGGCACGCCCGAACGGGTCCCCTTAGCCTTTCATTCACTTTGCCGCATACCGGACACGCCCGGGACGTGTTCTGCGGATCCACCCCAATCACCGGAACCCCATAAAACCTCGCCTTGTGAACCAGAATCCGATGGAAAGTCATAATGCTCCAGAAATTGAGCAGGCGCTGCCGCATCCTCCTGGACTTCCCCTCCCCGATCCGCTCCTTCATCCCCTTGAGATCCTCCAGCACCAGAGCCGCTTTCATCCCGAGCGCCCAGGCAATCAAGGCCAGGGCCAGATGATGCCAGAAGTTCTCCGTCTTCTCCCGGCGAATCCTTCGGTGTTTGGAGGCGATCTTCTTCTTGGCCTTCGGGTTGTGCTTTCCTCTCGTCCCTTTGATCTCGCGCCGCAGATGGTCCCGGTTGACCTTCCCCACATACCGGGTGTCGATCTCCCGGATCTCGCCGGTGGAGGTCACGAAGGCCGTCAGATTCCCCTCGTTGCTATCGATCCCGATCACCCCCTCCGGCCTATAGGGGATGGGATCGGGGAACTTGAGGGGGATGGAGAGGGAGTGGGCCGTGAGCGTCGGCTCCCCCATCCTCGCCCGCCCCGCCTTCCACTCGTCCAGCAGCCGGCGATACTTGTGGTGGGGACGGAAAGTGAGGACGATGGGCTCCGGATCCCGGGGGGAGACCGGAATCGTGACGGTCAGGATCTCGCCATCCCATTCGATCTTCACCGTCTGCCGAACCAGGTAGACCGAGGGGCGCCGGATCTCCGGCCGGTCCGCCCGGGTCTTCCCTCTCCGCTGTTGATTCCGAAAGACGTGGACGACCCGGGCGCCGGATCGGATCGCCCCGTAGATGAGACTGGAGTGGAGATCCGGATGCTGCGCGCGCAGGGAGGGGTAGAGGGCTTTGATGAGGGTGAAGGTGGCGGTTTTGCCGTTTTCCAGGGCGTAGTCGACGGCCTGCCGCTGGATGTCGGCGCAGGCCTCCATCAGGGCGCGGATCCTGGGATGCTCCTCGAACCGGAACCGCAGGCAGACCGTCGGCATCGTCGCCGCCTCCATCATGATGATAGCCTTGTCCGCCGCGTGGGGAGAATGACGGATCCAACTGCGTAGCTCCTATAATTATGGCGCGGAAGGGAACGGCCCGCCCGGCCGTGTTGTGATCCGACGATCTGCTGGGATGGGGTGGAGAGAAGTCTCCTCACCGGAAAGCGAGGGGGTTGGAGGTCGAATGAAGCGGAAGTTGCCTGGTTCAAAGGCCAGGAGGACCCCTGTTATCCGGCGATCCGCCAGGGGGCGGTGTAGACGTTCGCTCCCTCCGGGCGCAGGAAGCCGACCACCGTCATCCCGGCGGCGTGGGCCAGCTCCAGCGTCAGGCTGGAGGGGGCGCCGAGGGCCGCCAAGATCGGAATGCCGGCCCGCAGGGCCTTCTGGGCGATCTCGAACCCGGCCCGCCCGCTCACCAGCATGATGGCGTGGGAGAGGGGGATCCGCCCGGCCCGCAGCGCCGCCCCGATGACCTTGTCCACCGCGTTGTGTCGCCCCACGTCCTCCCGCACCCAGAGCAGCTCGCCCGCCGGGTCGAAGATCGCCGCCGCATGCAGCCCACCGGTCCGATGGAAGAGGCGCTGGGCCTCGCGCATCCGCCGCGGCAGATCCACAAGGAGCGAGAGCGGGATCACCGGCTCATCCTCCGGCAGCGGGGGATAGCCCTGGACGAATACCGCTTCAACGGCCGCTTTCCCGCATACCCCGCAGCTGCTGGTCATATAGAAGTGACGGGTCAGCCGCTGCCGGTCGATCCCGTGACCCGGAGGGAGCACAACCCGGACGGTGTGAGGGGTTGGGCGCTCCGAGGACAGCCCCGCGCGGATCCATCGAGGATCGTCGATCAGACCCTCCGTGTAGAGAAAGCCCAGGGCCAGGTCCTCATCGTCCCCCGGGGTCCGCATCGTGACCGCGACGGGGAGGACCTCCGCGCCTTCCGCATTGGGGAGGGCGATCTGGATCTCCAGGGGCTCCTCCGCGATCACAGCGTCTTCCTGTCGCTCCCGTCGCCCCGGGCGCAGGCCGATGACCGGCCACAGCTTCCACATCCCATCGCGATCCACAGGCCTCTCCTCCCGCGCGGCGCTCAGGGAGCCGCATCCCCGTTCGCGCGCTCCACAAAGGCGAAGATCCCTTTGTAAGCGGGGATGCCGGCCAGAGGCGAGCGGGCCTCGGGGGCCGCCAGGGCGTTCCCCTCGGGCCAGTGCACCTGGAGGGTGCCGGGCTTCACGTCGGCCAGGAAGACCCGGCCCCGCAGCTCCCCGTAAGGGTTCCAAAGCCGGACGGGATCTCCGGGGCGTAGCCCCAGGCGGGCCGCGTCGTGGGGGTGCATCAACACCGCGTCCCGCGGGAGGCCATTGATGGGATCGATGTCCTCGTGGATCATGCTGTTGAACTGCTTCCCGCGCCGGGTGGCCACCCGGAACGCTCCCTCCGGGATGGACGTCCGCGGCAGCGGCACCGCCTTGAAGTGGGCCTTCCCATCCGGGGTGGGGAACTGCCAGCCGGCGCAAAGCAGCGGCCCGCCATACTGGAACTGATCCCCTTTCTTCCGCAGGTGCTGGATCCCGTCATACATCGGGATCACCCGGGCGATCTCCTCCCGGATGGCCTGGGTGTTCGGGAAGCGAACCCGGTCGGCGAGATCCGGCCGGACCCGGGCGGCCAGCTCCCCGAAGACCCACCATTCGGGACGGGCCTCGCCGATCCGCGGTCCCGGGATCTCCGGGCTGAAGATCACCCGGCGTTCGGTGGTGGTCTCGGTCACCCCGCCCGGGCCTTCGTAGCGGGTGGCCGCCGGTAGCAGGATCACCGCCTCTCCGGGTTCGAAGAGCATCGGGGGCGAGAGCACGATGTCCATGTGCACCCGCAGGGGGATCCGCTCCAGGGCCTCGCGGACGAAATCGGGATCCGGAAGCACCTCATAGAAGTTGCCGCCCACGCTGAAGAGGAGGTCCAGCTCCCCGCGATGGGCCGCCTCGATCATCTCCGGGGCGGTGAGGCCGCGCGTAGCGGGGACCTCGAAGCCGTAGAGCGCCGAGAGGCGGCGGGCGTTCTCTTCGTTGATGGGGAGGCCGCCCGGGAAGGCGGTGGCGTAAGCGCCCATCTCCGCTCCGCCCTGGACCCCCGAGTGGCCCCGGATGGGCATCAGGCCGCAACCCTCCCGGCCGACGAAGCCCTTCATCAGGGCCAGGTTGATGATGGCATGGACGTTGTCCTCGCCATGGGTGTGTTGGGTGATCCCCATGCTCCAGACGAAAACCGCGCGGTCCGCCTCCGCGACCATGCGGGCGAACTCCCTCATCTCCTCCCGGGAGAGCCCCGCGCCCTCCTCCAGCTCCTCCCAGGAGAGGCCCTGCAGCATCGCCCGCAGCTCCTCAAAGCCTGCGGTGTGGTTGCGGATGAACGCCTCATCCATCCACCCCTGTTCGATCATGTGTTTGATCGCCCCGTAGATGAAGGCGATGTCGCCGCCCACTCGGACCTGGAAGAAGCGATCGGTGATGCGGGTGCCGAAGAGGGCGCTCTCCAGGTCCGAGGGGACCCAGTAACGCTCCATGGCGGGCTCGCGGTAGGGGTTGACCAGGACCACGCGGGTCCCCGCCTTGCGGGCGTAGTAGAGGTATTTCATCATCACCGGCTGGTTGTTGGCCACGTTCGAGCCGAAGAAGACGATGAGGTCGGTCCCGATGAGATCAGTGTAGGAACACGTGGTGGCGGCCACGCCGAGAGCGGCCTTGAGGGCGAGGGTGCTCGGGGCATGGCAGATCCGGGCGGCGTTGTCGATGGAGTTGGTCCCCATGGCCCGCACGGCCTTCTGGGCCACGTAATAGGCCTCGTTGGGAAGACCCCGGCTGGTGAGGTAGAAGCCCAGGCGCCCCGGAGAGGTGTTGCGGATGAAGGCTGCGATGAGGTCCAGCGCCTCCTCCCAGGAGATCCGGCGGAAGCCCGGCTCGCCCCGACGCCGGATCATCGGGTAGGGCAACCGGCCCAGCGCCCGCAACGCCCGCGCAGATCGGGATCGCAGGGCCTCCACATCCGCAAGCAATCGGACGTCCAGCGGAGGCATGGTGTTGAGGCGGAGCAAGCGGAGGCGGATGTTGCAGAGGTGGATCCCGGTGATGGTCCAGTCGCGCATCCCGATGGTGCCCAGGGCGCAGCCGTCGCATACCCCGTCATTCAAAACGCGCCAGGCGTAGCCCAGCCGGTCCCGGTTCTCCCAGATGGCCCGCAGGATCTCCAGGTAGTTGTTCGGGCGCTGCTCCCCGATCCCCAGCGGCTTCCAGCTGGCCCACAGGGATGGCATCGGCCGCCGGGCCGGCCATCGCACCGCTTTCCGCACCCCTCCCATCGCTGGCCCCTCCGGAGGTGAGCTCAGAAAGCCGGGGTAGAGCAGGGGGAACACGCGAAGACCCGGCCCCGCGTTTCATTATACGTCATATATGTAGGAGTTACGCAGTTGGATCCGTCCTTCTCCCCATGCGACGGACGGGGCTATCATCATGATGGAGGCGGCGACGATGCCGACGGTCTGCCTGCGGTTCCGGTTCGAGGAGCATCCCAGGATCCGCGCCCTGATGGAGGCCTGCGCCGACATCCAGCGGCAGGCCGTCGATTACGCCCTGGAAAACGGCAAAACCGCCACCTTCACCCTCATCCAGGCCCTCTACCCCTCCCTGCGCGCGCAGCATCCGGATCTCCACTCCAACCTCATCTACGGAGCGATCCGATCCGGCGCCCGGATCGTCCACGGCTTCCGAAACCAGCAGCGGAAGGGGAAGACCCGGGCGGACCGGCCGGAGATCCGGCGCCCCTCGATCTATCTGGTCCGGCAGACGGTGAAGATCGAGTGGGACGGGGAGATCCTGACCGTCACGATCCCGGTCTCCCCCCGGGATCCGGAGCCCATCGTCCTCACCTTTCGCCCTCACCACAAGTATCGCCGGCTGCTGGACGAGTGGAAGGCAGGGCGGGCAAAGATGGGGGAGCCGATGCTCACGGCCCACTCCCTCTCCATCCCCCTGAAGTTCCCAGATCCCACCCCCTATAAGCCGGATGGGGTAATCGGGATTGACAGCAACGAGGGGAATCTGACGGCTTTCGCGACGTCCACTGGAGAGATCCGGGAGATTGACACCAGCTACGTGGGGAAGGTCAACCGGGACCATCTGCGGCGTGAGATCAAGGGGACAAGGGGGAAGCAGAATCCGAAAGCCAGGAAGAAGATCGCTTCCAAGCATCGAAGGATCCGCCAGGAGAAGACGGAGAACTTCTGGCATCATTTGGCCCTGGCACTGATCGCCTGGGCGCTGGGGATGAAGGCGGCCTTGGTGCTGGAGGACTTGAAGGGAATGAAGGAGCGGATTGGGGAGGGGAAGTCCAGGAGGATGCGGCAACGGTTGCTCAACTTCTGGTCGATTATGAAGTTCCACCGCATCCTGGAGCACAAGGCAAGATTCTACGGCGTCCCGCTGATTTTTGTGGATCCGCAAAACACGTCCAAGACGTGTCCGGTATGCGGCAGGGTGGGTGAAAGGCTAAGGGGGCACGTCTTGGCGTGCCCTTGCGGGGTGAGGATGGGCCGTCACGAGGCGGCGGCAGTGAACATCGCCCGCAGGGGGGTGGAATTCCTCGAGGGCTTAGACCCTCGGGGCAGGGGTCGGTGGGCGACCCCCGTGGCCGGTCCTCTGGCCCTGGGCTAAAACCCAAGGCCACGACCGGAATACGCAGAAAACGGCGTAAGTCCTAATATGGTGATCCAAAATGGATCGCATCCGGATGAGGGGGCGCGCCCGGCTACGGCGTTCGGATCCACGCGCGGGCGAGGGACTCCAGCGGGATGCCCAGCCAGGGGGCGGCGAGAAGCAGGAGCAGCTCGGCGGTCCACCAGGCGATCCCGAACCCGATGGCCGCGCGTGGCATGGGGCGCAGCGGACGGTCCAGAGGCTCCCGGGCCAGCAGGTTGCGCAACAGCGCCCATCCCAGCAGCCCGGGCAGGCTGATCAACCCCAGGGCCAGGAGGGGATGGGCCGGCAGCAGCAGCCGGGTCATCGCCCATCGCGCCGCGAACCCCGGGAACGGCGGCGCGTCGAGCATCGCCAGGCCGCTGCCCAGCAACAGCCCGATCACCCACGGGCCCTGCGCCATCGAGACCCGGCCGGGCTCCGTGGTGCCGGCCATGCGCCGGTAAGCGGCCAGGGCGAAGGCCATGCCCAGCAGCGGCACCACCCGCACCCAGAGCGCCCATGCGCTGAGATGGATCCCGGGTTCCGTCCCCAGGCTGAGGGCCAGCCAGGCCAGCCCGCTGGACGCCAGCCAGCTATAGCCTCCGATGGTTCCCCAGCCCCGCTCCGCCAGGGCCAGGAGGGCGCTGCTGCCCATCATCAGCATCCCGAGGGCCTGCAGGACGATCCCCCATCCCGGAAGGCGGGGGAGCCAGGGGAACTCCTGGGCCCACGCCGCCAGCCAGAACCAGGTCCCGTAGTGGATCAGGAGGACGGTGAAAGCGGCGCCGATGGGAGCGCCCTCCGCGAACAGCATCGGCACCCAGCGATGCGCCGGCCACACGCCCAGCCAGAAGACCATGGCGGCTCCGATCAGCGTGAAGGCGATGGTGGGCCAGAGGGGCTGGCCGGGGTTGAGGGCGGCCTGCTCCGCCGCCCAGGCCGCGGTGGTCCAGGCCAGGAAGCCCAGGCTGGCGGCGATGAGATACTGGGCGGCCCCCTCCATGCCGTGTCCTTCCCCCAGGAGCGTAAGCGTCAGCAGGAGGGCGGCGGCGCCGATGAAGAAGGCTCCCAGGCTGATGGGACGGGTGAGCAGGCCCAGGGCCCACAGCCCTCCGGCGGCCAGGCCGATGGGATACAGACGGCGCTCGAACCGGAAAGGCCACGCGCTCAGGAACAGCAATGCGGCGCTTCCCCACAGCGTGCTCAGGGCCCAGCGATCCGTCGCCGTCAGGCGCAGGGATCGCCCCAGGAGGACCACCGGGGGGCCCAGGGTGCTCGAATCCGCTGAAAGGGCCGCCGGGGGCCATGGGACCGCCCAGAGAAGCGCCACGATGCCCAGGGCTGCGCCCGCCGCGAGCGGGGCGGCCAGGGGCGTCCGCCGGAGCGGATACACCAGCGGGGCGGCCAGGAAAGGGATCGCCAGCACGAGGAGCAACGGGATGTTCATGCAGAGGCCTCCTGGCGCACCAGGGTGAGGGCGGCGGTGAGGAAGGCGATCACCAGGTTCATCCCCGCCATCAGCCCGATGGCCAGCAGGCTGTCCTGAACGGAGAAATAGAAAAGCCCGTAGCCGCTGAACATCGTGAGGATCCCCAGGCCAACCTGCAGCGGAGAACGGCCCAGCGTGGCGATCAGCAACCCGATCCCGATGAGGGTATAGGTGGTGATCAGGATGGGAGCGGGCGCGATGGGGATCGGGAAGCGGGCGGCGAGGATCCGGGCCAGGTAATGGAAGAAAAGCGCCGCCAGAGCCCGGAAGCGCCAGTGGACCGGCGGGCGGGAGGTCAGGGTCTTCGGAGCCGCCTTCCGGGCCTGCCAGCCGGTCAGATAGAGCAACAGGGCCAGCAGGGCGCTGGTGAGGACCTGGATGCTTGCCAGCTGGCCGGGTACCCCGGGGGTCTGTTGCAGCAGCCAGCCGCCCCCCGCGCCCATCAACGCCCAGGCCAGAAGCCAGCCCCGCCAATCCTCCAGCGTCAGCACGAGGGCGGCCAGCCCTGCGATGAGCAGGATCATGAGCTCGGAAAGGATCTCCTCACCGATCACGCTGTCCTCTCCGCACCGGGATGAACCAGGGAAACGGCCCCTTCCATTCAGGGCGCGTCGCCCGGCAGGGACCGAACGCCTATACTATAACCCAGGTTGGCCGCCGCATGCCGGCGGGCCCATCCCACTTCAGGAGCCACGCATGGCCCGTAAAGCGAACACGCAGAGCCCTCTCCGTTCGTCGGGACGTCGATGGGCGGTCCCGGGTCCGCACACCATCGCCCGGGAGGTGCTGCCCAACGGGATCGTGGTGCTCGCCTATGAGAACTTCAGCAGTCCCTCAGTGGTGGTCTCCGGCCTTCTCTGGGCCGGAGCCCTGGACGATCCTCCGGATCGGATCGGTCTGGCGTCGTTCACCGCGGAGGCGCTCACCCGGGGCACATCCCACCGCACCTTCCACGAGATCTATGAGGCCATCGAATCCGTCGGGGCCAGCCTGGAGATCGGGGCCGGCTATCACACCACCGGCTTCACCCTGAAGGCCCTGGCGGAGGATCTGCCCGCCATGCTGGAGATCCTGGCCGATGTCCTGCGGAACCCCACCTTCCCCGAGGAGGGGGTGGAGAAGGTGCGAGGGGAGATCCTCACGGATCTGCAGGAGCGGGAGCACGACACCCGGCGGATGGCCGGACTGCGCTTCCGGGAGACCCTGTTTCAGGGTCATCCTTACGGACGGAGCGTGGATGGATACCCGGAGACCGTGCAGGCGATCACGCGGGAGGATCTGCTCGCCTTCCATCGCACCTTCTACCATCCGGCCCGGATGATCGTGGCCGTGGTCGGGGCCATCCGGGCGGAGGAAGCGGTCCGGGCCGTGCAGGCGGTTCTGGGGGATTGGGAGGCCCGTCGGCCCGAGCCGCCCCCTCTGCCGCCGGCCGCCCCGCCGGCGCGCTGGATCCACGTGCACACCCCGATCCCCGGCAAGACCCAGGTGGATTTGGTGATGGGCACCGTGGGCCTCGCCCGCAAGGATCCCGAGTATTACGCCGCCGCCCTGGCCAACTCCATCCTGGGGGTGTTCGGGATGATGGGACGGCTGGGGGATCACGTGCGGGATCGGGACGGGCTGGCCTACTACGTCTACAGCCGGCTCGACGCCGGACTGGCCCCCGGTCCGTGGAGCGTCATCGCCGGGGTGGCTCCGGAACATCTCCCCCGGGCGATCCAGGGGATCCGCACGGAGATCCGCCGGATGCAGGAGCGGCGCGTTCCGGCCCGGGAGCTGGAGGACAATAAATCCTTCCTGATCGGATCCCTTCCGCTCCGGCTGGAGACCAATGAAGGGATCGCCGGGGCGCTGGTGGATATGGAGCTGTTCGAGCTGGGCCTGGATTACCTGGAGCGTTTCCCGGAGATCATCCGCAGCATCACCGCCGCGGAGATCCAGGCTGTCGTGCGGAAATACCTGGATCCGGACCGCATGGTCCTCTCCACCGCAGGCCCGGAGCCGGCCCCGCCGATGCCCCAGGAGGGCGCCCCTTAAACGTGCGCAGGAGGATTTCGGCCAAAAGACCAAAAGAAAGGGAAGAGAGGATGTTGGCTTCACGAACGGAGCCAGGAGGGAGCGATGCCGGCAGAGGTCTACATCGAAGTGGTGGCCCTGGCCGATGAGGCGATCTGGCTGGTGCAGACCCCCTCCGGGGACTGGAGCCTGCCGGGAGGTCCGCTGGAGGAAGGGGAGGAGCCCGCCCACGGCGCCCGGCGGTGGATCGCCCGCATGGCCGGCGTAGCGGTCGAGGAGCCGGTGATCCTGGAGGCAACCTCCCGGCATGAGGGGGACCGCTGGCGGCTGATCCTGCGCTACGCCTGCCGGCTGACCCAGGAGCCCCGCCCGGACCCCACGCTTCCCGGGTCCGGGCTGTTCCACATCGAACATCTCCCCCCGCTGGCCCCGGACCAGCGGGCCGCCATCTACCGGGCCCTGCAAGTCCTCTGAGCCCGGTCCCACACCGGGAGGACCCCACAGGGGCTTTCCCCACTCTTCCTTCGCTCCCGGGGTGTGTCCCAAAAATCGCAGGACAACTGCGAGCCGTTGTCCTGCAAAGCGGCCGGCCCCGGCGAGATGGGGGCCCGCCCTCGCCCCCGCCCCGATTTGACAGGGCCTTCCGCGTTGGGTAAAATTCCCACTGATTTAGAAAATCATTCTCTCCAGAGAGACGTTTTCAAATGCGACGGAAGCGGGAGCGACTGGAGGCGATGCTGGAGGGCCTGCGGGCGTCCGGGCTGCGGTTGACGCCCCAGCGGGTGGCCATCTGCGAGGTGCTGGCGACCAGCCGGAGCCATCCCACCGCCTATGAGATCCACCGCCGGTTGCGCCGGCGGTTCCCCACCATGAGCCTGGCTACGGTTTACAAAACCCTGGACGCCCTGGTTCGCCTGGGCCTGGTCAGCGCCCTGGGCGACGCCGGGGACGGAATGGTGCATTACGATGGGGACACAGAGCCCCACATCAATCTGGTCTGTCTCTCCTGCCATCGGGTGCAGGATCTCGAGGGCGTGGCGGTGCGGGCGCTGCATCGGACGGTGGCCGCCCGCTCCGGCTATGCCCTGAAGGGCGCCCGCCTGGTGTATTACGGCCTGTGCCCGGAGTGCCAGCGCAAAGCGCAGACTGCTGCATCCCCGGAGGCGTAAGCGATGGGGCAGAGGATCCGCCGCTGGGTGCTGGAGGAGCGCCGGCTTGAATTCCCCCTGGTCGGAGTGACCCTTGCCGCCCTCCTCGGAGGACTGCTCTCCCGTTTCCTGGCTCCGTCCCTAACGGGAGCTTTCTGGGTCATCGCCTATTTCGCCGGGGGCTTCTACGGCGTGATCGATGGGGCGGCGGCGTTGCGAAGCGGGCGGCTCGACGTCAACCTGCTGATGCTTCTTTCCGCCCTGGGGGCGGCCTTCATCGGCCACGCCGAGGAGGGAGCCACACTGCTTTTCCTCTTCTCCCTCTCCAACGCCCTGCAGACCATGGCCCTGGAGCGGACCCGCCAGGCCATCCGCAAGTTGCTGGACCTGCGCCCGGCGATGGCCCGCCGCCTGCGGGAAGGGCGGGAGGAGCAGATCCCCGTGGAGGAGATCCGGGTCGGGGACCGCCTGCTGGTCCGACCCGGGGAGCGGATCCCGGCGGATGGGCAGGTGGTGGCCGGGTTCTCCGCCATCGATGAATCCATGCTCACCGGGGAGTCCATCCCGGTCCCCAAAGGGCCCGGAGACCCGGTCTTCGGGGGCACCCTGAACGGCTATGGGGCCCTGGAGATCGAGGTGACATGCCCGGCTTCGGACACGATGCTCACACGCATCATCCGGCTGGTGGAGGAGGCCCAGGCCCAGCGGGCTCGCACCCAGCAGGCCATCGATCGGTTCGAGCAACGCTACGCCTGGGCGGTGCTGGGCGGGGCGGCCCTCACCCTTCTCCTCTCCGGGCTGTTCGGGGAGCCCTTCGATCGATCCTTCTATCGCGCGATGACCCTGCTGGTGGTGGCCTCGCCTTGCGCGCTGGTGATCAGCACGCCGGCGGCTTTCCTCTCGGCCATCGCCGCCGGGGCCCGCCGGGGGCTGCTGTTTAAGGGCGGGATGGCCCTGGAGGCCCTGGCCCGCGTGCGGGTGGTGGCGATGGATAAAACCGGGACGCTGACGGAGAACCGGGTGGCCGTGCAGGCCATCCACGCCCTGGACGGAACGGGGCCGGACCAGGTGCTGGGGTTAGCGGCGGCGGTAGAGGCCCGCTCGGAGCATCCCATCGCCCGGGCGATTCTCGAGGAGGCCCGCGCCCGGGGCCTCTCCCTGCCTGAGATCCGGGAGGTAGAGGCCCGCCCGGGCCTGGGCGTGATCGGACGGCGGAATGGGGATCGAATCTGGGTGGGCTCCCCGCGCCTGTTCCAGCAGGAGGGCATCGCGCTGCCCCCGGAGGTCCACGCGCACCTGAAGGCGGCGGAGCAAGCTGGGCGCACCGCCCTGTTGGTCTACGATGGACGCTGGCGGGGGGTGATCGAGGTCGCGGATCGCGTGCGTCCGGAGGCGGCCGAGGCCGTGCGGGCGCTGCGACGGCTGGGGGTCGAAGTGGCGATGCTGACCGGGGATCATCCGGCCGTCGCTCGGGCTGTGGCCGGGGCGGTGGGCATCACCCGCCTCGAAGCGGGGCTCCTGCCGGAGGAGAAGCTGGAGCGGATCCGGGCCCTGGCCCGCGAGATCGGGCCGGTGGCGATGGTGGGCGATGGGGTCAACGATGCGCCCGCGCTGGCCGCAGCCTCCGTCGGGATCGCTATGGGGCGGATGGGCAGCGACGTGGCCATCGAGTCCGCCGATGTGGTCCTGCTGCAGGACGACCTGCGGCGCGTGGCGGAGGCCATCGCGCTGGCCCGCGCCGCTATGCGGACGGTGTGGCAGAACCTGGCCTTCGCCAGCGGGGTGATCGCCCTCCTGGTCCTGCTCACCTTCGGCGTGGGGCTCCCCTTGACCCTGGCCGTGGTGGGGCATGAAGGGAGCACGCTGCTGGTGGTCCTCAACGGGCTGCGGTTGCTGCGCTGGAAGGGGAAGCCGGCTACGGACAGCGCCAGTCCTGCCGCAGGGAACCTTCCCCCGGCGTCCAGCGGAGGATCCGCCATCCGCCTTCCCGGGCAGCCAGCCGATAGATCTCACCCGGGTAGGTGACGATCCGCTCCGCCCTCGCCGTCCGCCCCGGGGGACAGTTAAGCGTGGCCACATAGGTCCATGTCTCTTCGGTCCGCACCTCCAGAAGGTCGGGTCCGGGGCGGGCGGAGACGGTGCATGCGCCGATCTCCCATCGGACATCCGTGAGGGTGGCCCCGCTGGCCTGGGCGGCCTGTCGCAGGCGATCGGCTTGACGCCGAGCCTCGGGAGCGGCGTCTCCCCAGGCGGCGTTCAGCTGCTCCAGCGTCCCGCGACCCAGCAGATAATCCTCCTGGGCATGGTTGGCCTGCTCGATGGTTTCCATCACCCCCGGGTCACACGCAAACGGTGAGGAGGTAGGGGAGGGCGATGGAGAAGGGACGGGCGATGGGGACGCCCGCGGGCTCGTCGGCGTAAGGGGCGCGGAGGGGATCCCGGTCGGCGAGGGGGATGGAGATGGAAACGAGACCGGCGTGGGATGGGAGGGGGCCGCGGGCGGTGCCGAGGCCGGGGTGGGGGTGATCAAATAGGGGTAAAGGAGGACCCCGTAGCCCACACTCAAAACGAGGAAGCTGAGGCCCAGGGGCAGCATCCGCCATCCCCATCCCGCAGGCGCAAAGGGGCTTCCGCGCCGTCCCCATGCGTAGAACAGCCCGAGGGTGAGAAGGCCCAGCGCGATCAGGCCGATGCCGATGATCCGTTCAGATCCCTGCATGGCCGGGGAGGATCCTCCGGCGATGATCCGTGCGCTTCGAAACCCGGTTCATCATGCATCCGGGTTCGAGGGATGGCAAGTCGTCTCCCTTCAACCCGGGGTCCGGCAGCGAGCGCGCTGCGGTTCCATGAGGCGGCGAATCCGGGAACTCTATATAATGAGACTGGAGAAACCCACTCGCCCCGGGCCGGCGGGGCACGGGCTGCGGAGACCGATGCGGGGTGGAATCCAGAGAGGAATCCTCTGCCATAAGGAAGGCTTCCGACGATGATGCGCTTCGATCATTTCACGGAACGGGCTCAGGATGCGGCCGCGCGGGCTTATGAGATCCTGCAGCGCTACGGCCACAACCAGGTGGACACAGAGCATCTTCTCCTGGCCCTGCTGGAGCAGCCCGACGGCGTGGTCCCTCAGCTCCTCCAGCGCATGGGGATCAGCGTGGACTGGATGCGGGGGCGGCTGGACGAGGTGCTTCGGGCCAGCCCGCGGGCCTCGATCTACGGTTTCGGGGGGACCGGTCAGGTGTTCATCACGCCCCGCGTGAAGCGCATCCTGGATCTGGCCAACGAGGAGGCGCGCCGCCTGGGCGATGACTATATCTCCACGGAGCATCTGTTCCTGGCCATCGCCACCGAGCGGAACACCCCGGCGGCTCGCATCCTGATGGATGCCGGGGTGACGCGGGATCGGATCTACGAGGCCATCAAGGATCTGCGGGGCGGGGCTCGGGTGACGGACCCGGGGGCGGAGGGCCGTTATCGGATGCTGGAGCGCTACGGCCGGGATCTCACCCGGCTGGCCCGCCAGGGGAAGCTGGACCCGGTGATCAACCGGGAGGCAGAGATCCTGCGGGTGATCCAGGTGCTGTGCCGGCGGACCAAGAACAACCCGGTGCTGATCGGCGAGGCGGGGGTCGGGAAGACGGCGATCGTGGAGGGACTGGCCCAGCGCATCGTGACCAACGACGTCCCGGAGCTGCTGATGGGCAAGCGCATCGTGCAGCTGGACCTGGCGGCCATGGTGGCCGGGGCGCGGTTCCGGGGCGAGTTCGAGGAGCGCCTGAAAGCGGTCATCGAAGAGGTGCAACGGGCCGAGGGGGAGGTCATCCTCTTCATCGATGAGATCCACACGGTGGTGGGCGCGGGGGCGGCCTCGGGAGCCCTGGACGCGGCCTCCATGCTGAAGCCCGCCCTGGCCCGGGGGGAGCTGCGTTGCATCGGCGCCACCACCCTGGACGAATATCGCAAATACATTGAGAAGGATCCCGCTCTGGAGCGGCGCTTCGCTCCCATCTTCGTGGAGGAGCCCTCGGTGGAGTCGGCCATCCAGATGCTCCAGGGCCTGCGGGAGCGCTACGAGGCCCACCATCAGGTCCGCATCAGCGACGCCGCCATCGTCGCCGCTGTCCGCCTCTCCCATCGCTACATCCCGGATCGTCGGCTTCCGGACAAGGCCATCGATCTGATCGACGAGGCGGCGGCCCGGTTGCGGGTGGCGTTGAACACCCTGCCGCCCGAGCTCAAGGCCATGAAGGGGGAGATCGAGCGGCTGTTGCAGGAGGAGGAGCAGGCCGGGCTGAACCGGGATTACGAGCGGGCGGCCCAGATCCGCATGCGGCGTCTCCGGCTGCAGAAGGAGTTCGAGGCCCGGCGGGCCCAGTGGCAGCGGGAGCGCAACCTGGACGAGGTGGTCTCCGAGGCGGACGTAGCCCAGGTGGTGGCGGCGTGGACCGGCATCCCGGTGGCCCAGGTGATGGAGACGGAGGCGGAGAAGCTGCTTCATATGGAGGAGCGGCTTCGGGAGCGGGTGGTGGGGCAGGATGAGGCCATCGCGGTGGTGGCGGATGCCATCCGGCGGGCCCGGGCCGGCCTGAAGGACCCCCGGCGGCCCATCGGCTCCTTCCTGTTCCTGGGGCCTACCGGGGTGGGGAAGACGGAGCTGGCGAAGGCGCTGGCGGAGTATCTCTTCGGCGACGAGGACGCGTTGGTCCGGCTGGACATGAGCGAATACCGGGAATACCACACCGTCTCCCGCCTCTTCGGCGCGCCGCCCGGGTATGTGGGCTATGAGGAGGGCGGGCAGCTGACGGAGGCGGTGCGCCGCCGGCCTTACCGGGTGATCCTGTTCGATGAGATCGAGAAGGCCCATCCCGATGTCTGGAACGCGTTGCTCCAGATCCTGGACGACGGCCGCCTGACGGACGGCCAGGGCCACACGGTGGATTTCCGCAACACGATCATCATCATGACCTCCAACGTGGGCACCGAGCATCTCCGCCGCAGCGGGACGATGGGCTTCCTCCCGGCGACCTCGGAGCGGGAGCGCATGGAGGAGCGGCAGCGGATCGAGCGGGCGCTCCGGGAGACCTTCCGGCCGGAGTTCCTGAACCGGATCGATGAGATTGTGATCTTCAACCGGCTGACGATGGAGCACGTGATGCAGATCGTGGACATCCAGATGCGCCAGATCCAGGCGCGTCTGGCCGAGCACGGGCTGCAGGTGATCCTCACCGAGGCCGCGCGCCGCTGGCTGGCCGAGGAGGGCTACGATCCGTCCTTCGGTGCCCGCCCCCTGAAGCGGGTCCTCCAGAAACAGGTGGAGAGCCCCCTGGCGGTCCGCCTGCTCCGGGGGGAGTTCCGGGCCGGCGATGTGATCGTGGTCGATGTGGGCGAGCAGGGGTTGATCTTCCAGCGGCAGACCGCGGAGGCGATCCCTCTGATGGAGCGGGTGCCGCACGCGTGAGGGGAAGCAGGATGCCGTTCCTGATCGATGGGCACAACCTGATCGGGGCGCTGCCGGATTTAGATCTCGACGATCCGGATGATGAGGCGCGCCTGGTGGAGCGGTTGCAGCGGCTGGCCTGGCGGACGGGGCGGCGGATCACGGTGGTGTTCGATCGAGGGGCTCCGGGCGGGATGGCCACGTCTTTCTCCCGGGGTGGGGTGACGGTGCGTTTCGCCCCTGCGGGCGTGAGCGCGGACGAGCTGATGATCCGGCAGATCCGGGCGGAGCGGAACCCTCGCGGGCTGATCGTGGTCTCCTCGGATCGGGCGGTGCAGGAGGCGGCCCGGCGACAGGGCGCTTCCGCGTGGTCCGCGGCCCAATTCCGGGCTTATATGGAGCGGGAGCTGGGTGAGGGGAAGAGGGCGACGGAGGAAGCGGAGGAGAAGCCGGGGGTGAACGAGGCGGAGCTGGAGCAATGGTTGCGGCTGTTTCAAGGGAAGGGAGGTGTCCGCGAATAGGAGCGTGGTGGGTTGCCCTGCGGATCCGGGGGCAAAGGATTCCTGCAACGGGGGAGGTGTCCATGTTCGAGGACATCCGTCAACAGCTGTCCGAGGTCCCGGAGGGGGAGGTCATCGAGGAGAGCGTGGAGGAGCGTCCTGTCTTCCCCGGCCTGGCGTTCCTGCGCACGCTGACTCCCTCCCAGCGCCTGATCCTGTTCGGGATGCTGCTCCTGGACCTGTTCCTGTTGGGGTTCCTGCTCCTCCTCATCGCTGGCGTGCTTCGTCTGGGATAGAGCCCGCGGAGAGCGCGTCCGGGTCTGGCCCGTTTTGCCAGAGGATCGATCCGTCTGTTACAATGTAAATATCCAGAGCGCCTGGGTTCGATCCGGGAGCCCCTGTGTCGGTGGAGGGAGTGCTGCGATGGCCGAGATGGTGAAGCTGCTGATGGCCTGGGACATCAAACCCGGCCACGAACAGGAGTATTTCGAGTTCATCGTCCGGGAGTTCGCGCCGGGGATGATGCGCCTGGGGATGGAGCCGACGGACGCCTGGTATACGATGTATGGGGAGGGCCCCCAGATCCTCACCGGCGCCATCGCCCAGGACATGGAAACCCTGCAGCGCATCCTCGCCAGCCCGGAGTGGCAGGAACTCAAGAAAAAGCTCTTCCGCCACGTCCGGAACTATAAAGAGAAGATCGTCAAGGCCACCGGCCGCTTCCAGGTCATCTGAACGCCCGGATCCTGTCCTCTTTCTCGTAATCCATCGATCCCTTGCCTATGGTTCGGGGGATCCGTTTCATGAATATGGGTCAGACCCATTATCGTCTCTGAAAGCAGGAGAACGGGTGTGGTTAAAATAAGAGTTCTTTACGATGAAATAGGAAACACCCTGGATTCGAGAAGCTAAACTTCTCGTCTTCTGTCTCGCAGGAGCGGTCTTTGCAGATTGCTTTTGAAACCATGCGCGGATAAAGCCGGATTCTCCGAAAGGCGGTGAAGGGGAGGAGTAGGCGCGGGCGGCGACGTCAGCGAGGGGGGTCGGGTGCGAGCCCCTGTCGTCCGCGGCGCTGAAGGTCGCCCCGGAGCCGGTCGGGTGAACGCCGGGATCTTCGGCCTGAGCCTGACCCGGGCGCTGCCCGTTACCGCAGCCTGAGGGCAGGGGGATAAGCTCCACCCCCTGAAGCAAGGTGGTACCGCGGGAGGTCCGCCCCCTCTCGTCCTTGTGACGGGAGGGGGCGTTTTTCATTGAGCGCGTGGAGGAGGTGACGGATGGCGACGGAGATGATCGCGCTTCCGAAGACTTTCAACCCCCAGGAGATCGAGGAGCCCATCTACCAGTGGTGGGAGCAGCGGGGCTTCTTCACGCCGCGCATCGACCCCGCCCGGCGCCCCTTCGTGATCTCCATGCCGCCCCCTAACGTCACCGGGGAGCTGCACATGGGCCACGCCATGTTCGTGACCCTGGAGGACCTGATGATCCGTTACCACCGGATGAAGGGCGAGCCCACCCTCTGGGTGCCGGGGACGGATCACGCGGGCATCGCCACCCAGGTGATGGTGGAGCGGGAGATCGCGAAGGAGGGGCTCACCCGCCATCAGATGGGGCGGGAGCGCTTCCTCGAGCGGGTGTGGGCCTGGAAGGAGAAATACGGAGGCACCATCACCCGCCAGCTGCGCCGGCTCGGGGCCTCCTGCGACTGGACCCGGGAGCGGTTCACGATGGATCCGGTCTACTCCCGCGCCGTGCGCGAGGCTTTCGTCCGCCTCTACGAGCGGGGCCTGATCTACCGGGGGGAATACCTGATCAACTGGTGCCCCCGCTGTGAGACCGCTCTCTCCGACCTCGAAGTGGAGCGCGAGGAGGAAGAGGAAGGCCTCCTTTACTACATCCGTTATCCTCTGATCGGGGAAGGCTGGGAAGGGCCGGCTGCCCCGTGGGGGAGCGGCCGCTGGGCCGAGGGCGCCCGGGACTTCATTACGGTGGCGACCACCCGGCCGGAGACCCTCCTCGGGGACACCGCCGTGGCCGTGCATCCGGAGGACACCCGCTACGCCCATCAGGTGGGGCGGATCGCCGTGTTGCCGGCCCTGGGCCGCCGCATCCCCATCCTCGCCGATCCCGCCGTGGACCGGGACTTCGGGACCGGCGCGGTGAAGGTGACGCCGGGTCATGACCCGACGGACTATGAGATCGGGGAGCGGCACGGCCTGCCCCGCGTCAACGTGATGAACCCGGATGCCACCATCAACGAGAACGGCGGCCCCTACGCCGGGATGGACCGCTTCCGGGCGCGGGAGGCCATCGTGGCGGATCTACAAAAGGAGGGGCTGCTGGAGAAAATCGAGCCCCACCGCTACGCCCCCGGCCGCTGCCAGCGCTGCGGCACCATCGTGGAGCCCATGCTCTCCCTCCAGTGGTTCGTGAATGTGAAGCCCCTGGCTGAGGAGGCCATCCGGGTGGTGAAGGAGGGCCGCATCCGCATCCTCCCCGAGCGCTTCGAGAGGGATTACTTCCGCTGGCTGGAGAACATCCGCCCGTGGTGCATCAGCCGCCAGCTGTGGTGGGGCCACCGCATCCCGGCCTGGTATTGCGACGACTGCGGACACATCACCGTGGCCCGGGAGGATCCCACCGCCTGCGCCCGCTGCGGAAGCGCGCGCATCCATCAGGATGAGGACGTCCTGGACACTTGGTTCTCCTCCGCTCTCTGGCCCTTTGCCACCCTGGGCTGGCCGGACGACACGGAGGATCTGCGATACTTTTACCCCACCACGGTGATGGAGACCGGCTACGACATCCTGTTCTTCTGGGTGGCCCGCATGGTGATGATGGGCCTGGCCATGACCGGGGAGGTGCCCTTCCGCATCGTTTACCTCCACGGCCTGGTGCGGGATGAGAAGGGTGAGAAGATGAGCAAGACGAAGGGCAACGTCATCGATCCCCTGGTGGTCATCCGGGATTACGGGGCGGACGCGTTGCGGTTCACCCTGGCCACCGGCTCCACGCCGGGCAACGATATGCGCCTCTCCCTCCAGCGCGTGGAGGGGAACCGCAACTTCGCCAACAAGCTCTGGAACGCGGCCCGCTTCGTGCTGGGGTCGCTCTCCGGACCCCTGCGCCGCCCGTCCTGGGACGACCCCACGCTCACCCTCCCGGATCGCTGGATCCTCTCCCGCTACCATCGCACGGTGGCGGCGGTCACCCAGGCCCTGGACGCCTTCGACTTCGGGGAGGCCGGACGGCGGATCTATGAGTTCACATGGGATGAGTTCTGCGACTGGTATATTGAGATCGCGAAGGAGCCTCTCTACCGGGGATCGGAGGACGACGCGGCCCGGACCCGTGGGATCCTGGTTTACGTGCTGGATGGGATCTTGCGGTTGCTGCATCCCTTCATGCCCTTCATCACAGAGGCGCTGTGGGGCTATCTCAAGCGGGCGGGAGCGGTGGACGGCGCGGAAGCCCTGATCGTGGCCGCATGGCCCATCCCCGGCCCGGTGGATGAGCGGGCGGAGGCTGAGATGCAGGCCCTCATCGAGACCGTCCGGGCGATCCGGAACGCCCGGGAGGCGCATCGGGTGCCCTCGGAGCGTCGCATCCCGGCCTGGATCGCCGCAAAGGAGGCGCTGCCGGTCCTGGAGGGCCATCGGCATCTCCTGGCCACGCTGGCCCGCGTGGATCCGGACCGGCTGGTCCTGGCAGCGGAGTTCCCGGAACCGCCGCCCGAGGCGGTGATCTACCCGGCGGGCTCCATTCAGATTTACCTGCCGGTGGCCGGGCTGGTGGATCGGGCGGCGGAGCGGGCCCGGCTGGAGCGAGAGCTGGAGGACCTGGAGGCCCGGATCGCGAAGACGGAAGCCCTGCTCGCCTCCGAATTCTCCGTCCGGGCGCCGGCTGCTGTGGTGGAGAAAGAGCGCCGCAAGCTGGAGGAGCTCAAGGCGCGGCGGGAGCAGCTGCGGGCGGAGTGGGAACGCCTGGGGGAGTGAAAAAATCGGGGGGCGGAAAGGAACTTCCGCCCCCCGAGCGCCTCGGGCCTTCAACGGGCCACCTGCACCTTGATCACCCGCGGCCGCACGGTCTCCGCCTTCGGGACCACCAGGTGCAGGACGCCGTTCTCCAGACGAGCGTCGATGTGCTCGGCGTCGATGGGATCGCCGAACTCAATGGTCCGGGCGAAGCGCCCACCGGTCCAGTCCCGGCGCAGGACGGCTACGTTCTTCTCGTTCTCGATCTCCGGCAGGGCCACCTCGCCCCGGATGGTCAGGGAGGAGCCCAGCGCCTGCACCTCCAGGGAATCCGGCCGCACGCCCGGCAGCAGGATGGCCACGTGATAGCGATCCGGCAGCTCATAGATGTTCACCGGCGCCGCCACGCCCAGCGTGGTGAACCCGTCGAAGGGCCGCACGAAGGCCTGGTCGAACAGCCGGTCGATGGCCTCACGCAGGGTCATGAACGCCGCATCGAAGGGATCCCGCAGCATCAGCTCGCGCGCCATAGGCCTCACCTCCTTTCGTGATCGAGTTTCGCTGCACCCCTGTGGGAGTTTCCAGCCCTCATCGTAGGCGGGAGGCCTTAGAGGAGCGTTAGCGTGGGATCAACGTTGCGCAAGCGGTGAGTTAACGTTTCGTTAGAGCGGGGGCCGCTCCAGGGCCCCCGCCCCGAAGCCTCAGAGGAGGATCCAGTCCAACCCCAGCTCCGCCAGCTTCTCCCGGGTGGGCATCCCGGTCTGGGGGTCCCAGCCGGCCCGCTCGTAGTAGCGGATGAGGGCGGCCTCCCACTCCGCGGCGTCCACGCACAGGCCCTCGCTCTTCCCCCCTTTCAGGGGCTCGAACAGCCGTTTGGGTAGGGTATCCCGATCCCGACCGGCGCCTTCCCGGGCGTTGAAAGCCCGCATCATGTTCAGCCGCCGTTCCCCGACGCGCATCAGCTCCTCCAGGGTGACCTCCCATCCGGTGACCGCGCGCATGAGCGCCACCAGCTCCTCCGGCCCGTAGAGCTGCCAGGAGGGCCCGAAAACGAACTGGCAGAGGTCCGCGGTGTCCAGGAAGCTGTAGAACTTCTGGGTCTCATAGGCGAAGCGGATCTTCTCCTCGTTGAGGGCGCGAGGGGGTTGTGGATCGGTCAGGCCGAGGGCGGCCAGCCGGTCCAGGAACAGGCGGGGGGACTTCGGCATATAGAGGGTATCGTGCTCGCTGGACTGGTGATCCGCGCCGAAGGGATTGACGGCGTAGATCAGGGCCAGGGAGCGCTTGAGCTGGGGCATGTGAGCGGGGAGCTCCTGGCCCTTGACCGCCACCACACAGTCCTCCGCGCCGCGCCCGAGGCGCTGGGCGGCCCGGGCGGAGCCCTCCGCCAGCAGGTCCCCGATCCCCTCCCGGCGCACGATCATCTCCAGCAGGCGGATCATCGCCTCCGCGTCCCCGAAACGCAGGGGGAAGCCCACCTCCGCTTCGGAGAGGATCCCCCGCTCGAAGCACTCCATGGCGAAGGCGATGGTCGCCCCGCATGAGATGGTGTCGACCCCATACTGGGCGCAGATCTGGTGCGCCAGGGCGATGGCCTCCAGATCGCTCACCCCGCAGTAGGAGCCGAAGGTGGAGAGGGTCTCGTATTCCGGCCCGCCGTAGCGGGGCTCCACCTTGCGGCCGTTCCACTCCGTCTCCACCACCCGCTTGCAGCGGACGATGCAGGCGTAGCAGGTGTCGCGCTCCTTGAGGATGGTCTCAGCCATCCGCTCGCCGGTGATGCGGTCGGCTTCTTCGAAGAAGCCGCTGGTGTAGTTGCGGGTGGGCTGGCCGCCCGCCGCGTTCTGGTAGGCCAGGATGTTGGCGGTGCCGTAGACGCCCAGGTTCTTCACGGCCGGGTTGGCCTCGTAGGCGGCCGGCCCCTGCCGGTTCAGGCGCTGAAGGGCCTCCGGATCATAGACGGGCGGGCGCCAGCGGCCCCGGACGGCGATGGCTTTGAGGTTCTTGGAGGCCATCACCGCGCCCAGCCCGGTGCGGCCGTGGGCGCGGCTGGCCATGTTGATGATGGCGGCGAAGCGGACGAGGCGTTCGCCGGCCGGTCCGATCTGGGCGATCTCGATCTGATCGTCCCCCAGCTCCTCGTAAAGGATATCCTCCACCTCGCCGGTGGTGCGCCCCCAGAGGTGGGAAGCATCCCGCAGCTCCGCCTCGCCGTCGTGGATCCAGAGGTAAACGGGCGTGGGCGCCCGTCCGTAGAGGACGATGCCGTCGAAGCGGGCGAACTTGAGCTCAGCGGGCCAGAAGCCGCCGGCCTGGGAGTCGCCGATCAGGCCGGTGAGGGGGGATTTGGCGTTGGCCGTGGCCCGGCTCTGGCCGGAGATCGGGATGCCGGTGGTGGCGCTGAGGAAGAAGGTGAGGGTGTTGCGGGGGTCGAAGGGGTCGATGCCGGGCGGCGTGTGCTTCAGCACGTAATACAGCCCCATCGCGCTGCCGCCCCAGTAGGTCCGATAGAACGCCTCATCGGGCTCCTCCACCCAGAGGCGCCCTTCCGTGAGATCCACATGGAGGATGCGTCCGGCATATCCGAACATCCGGCCCCTCCCGGAACAGGATGATGGAACATCACTATTTTAGCCGGAGGGGACAGGATTCGAAGGGATATCCCCGCATGGGAGGACACGCGCTCTCCTCCGGGCTCATCCTGCGCCCAGGGGATCCACAATCCATCCGTTTCTACCGGAACCGGCGGCGCCATTCTTCTTTGAGGGCGATCTGGGAGGGATCGGGCAGGGTGAGGAAGTCCTCGGCCAGGCGCTGGAACCGAGCGGGGTGCTCCAGCATGGGGAAATGCTCCCCTCCTCACAGGAGCATCCAGCGCGCCGAGGGTTCTAAAGGCTCATTCAAGACGGGAAGGCGGGCGACGCACCCGAATCTTCCTTTCGTCCGCAATGACCAGGCAGCCCTTCAGGTCTTCAAAGGAATACCGGGCTGTGATGCGGGATAGGATTTCCTGAACCGCATTTCGACCTCTGGAACGGATTCGTAGCACCAGGATGCCGGGATGTGAGCCAGGCGGAAATCGGCGGAGGTCGGCGAATCCAAGGTCCAGAGTGATGAAAAAGCGCTCTTCTTCGCAGACCCGCCTCCAGACGGCTTCATCAGAAGCACCCGATAACCCTTCTTCATGAACTCGATCCGCTGGATAACCGAGTTCTCTCAAAAAGCGAAGATGAGATATTCCCAAATTTTCATCAAGTTTCAGTTTCATTTTCATTTAGTCACAAAGGAAGTATTTCTTCCTCGCGAACTAATTCGGAGGCGTAAGCGATGGCTGCTTTCACATCTTCGAGTGTTAAGGGCGGGTATTCCCGGATGATTTCCTCAGGGGACAATCCTTCCGCAAGATTGTCCAGGATCACGGAGATCAGGATCCGGGTTCCCCGGATGGTAGGCTTGCCGTGACAGATCTGCGGATCGATGGCGATGCGTTCCCGCCATTCCGTCATTGGGGCCCCTCCGGTCCGGCAAGATCACAGATATTTTAAATCGGGTTGCGGCCCCTGGGTGATCCCCTTCCGGCGGAGGGAAAGTGTGGAGTGGGGAGGAGGGATCGCAAGTCTTTACCGGAACCGGCGGCGCCATTCTTCTTTGAGGGCGATCTGGGAGGGATCGGGCAGGGTGAGGAAGTCCTCGGCCAGGCGCTGGAACCGAGCGGGATGCTCCAGCATGGGGAAATGCTCCCCCTCCTCCAGGATCATCAGGCGCGCCGAGGGATCCAGGGCCCCGTTCAGGAAGAGGGGCGGCGGGATCAGCGGGTCCCGCCCGCCGTAAAGGAGCAGCAGCGGCCGGTCGATCCGCTGGAGCCACTCGATCAGCTCCTCCCGCCGGCGGATGGCCTCCTCCAGCCCCCACTCGACGGCCTGGGGATCCGCCCGGCCGTGATCCGGATGCACTTCGGCGTGGACCTGGGCGAGGCGTCCCAGCCGCTCCGCCAGCCACGTCCGCGCGTTTGGTGCGGGAAGACCCCGGGGCGGATCCAGGGAGATCGGATAGCCGACGATGAGGATCCGGTCCACGCGGTCGGGGTCCATCAGCGCCAGCCGGACGGCCACCATGGCCCCCAGGGTGTGGCCGATGAAGTGGGCCCGGGGGATGCCCATGATCTCCATCCATCCTCGGACGATCTCGGTCTGCTGCTCCAGACGATAGGCAGTCTCCGCTTCCCGGCGAGGCTTGGCCGAATCCCCGAAGCCCAGCAGGTCTAAGGCGTAGGTTCGGAAGCGATGGGAGAGCGTCCGCATGGTGGGCAGCCAGTAGCGCCATGAGCCGACCCACCCATGGAGGAAGATCACGGGCTCCCCACGGCCCAGGGCTTCGTAATGGATCAGGCGCTCTCCTACCGTCGCGATGCTCACGGCCCGCTCCGTCGACTCCAGGATCCCTCAACGAGGGGTTGGCGTCCGGCGATCCAGGATGGCCCGGACCTGCTGGATCAGCTCGTCGGGCGCGAAGGGCTTGAGGATATAGGCGTCGGCCCCTGCCTCCATCCCCTGGCGGATCTCCGCCTCCTGGCCCTTGGCGGAGAGAAAGACCACGGGGATGCTCCGCGTCTCCTCTTGAGATTTCAGGAGGCGGCATGCTTCGTAGCCGGTCATCTTCGGCATGCGGACATCCAGGATGATGAGGTCCGGACGATGCTGACGCGCCAGCTCCACCGCCTCCTCGCCGTTCGTCGCCGATAGCACCTGGAAGCCCCCGAACTCCAGGGTGAAGATGATGAGCTCCCGGATATCCCGTTCATCTTCCGCGATCAGGATCCTGGCCATCGTCGCATTCCCCTCCGGGTCTCGGGCTTTATTCGCTTTCCGGCTGGGCCGCCAGCAGCCGCCGGATGGCGGCGACGAACTCCTCCAGCGGGAAGGGTTTGAGGAAGAAATCCGCCGCCCCCATGGCCAGCGCCTGCCGGCGCTTGCCCATGGGATCCGTGGCGCTGGCGGTCATGATCACCACCGGGATGTCCGCGGTCTTCGGGTTGGCCTTCAGGCGGGCCAGGGCGTCCAGCCCGCTCAGCCCCGCAGGCTTGAGATCGAGCAGCACGAGATCCGGGTGATGATCCTCGATCCAGGCCAGGGCCTCCTGGGCGTTCCCGAAGGCGATCACCTCGAACCCATGGCCTCGCAGGGTGTCCTGGAGCAACG